>NZ_CP072888.1:0-632500 GCF_019175485.1 Enterococcus raffinosus | reverse complement strand
CCACATCCTTTTCCACTTAATAGTTATTTGGGGACCTTAGCTGGTGGTCTGGGCTGTTTCCCTTTCGACTATGGATCTTATCACTCACAGTCTGACTCCCAGAGATGAATGGATGGCATTCGGAGTTTATCTGAATTCGGTAACCCGAGATGGGCCCCTAGTCCAAACAGTGCTCTACCTCCATCATTCTTACTCTGAGGCTAGCCCTAAAGCTATTTCGGAGAGAACCAGCTATCTCCAAGTTCGTTTGGAATTTCTCCGCTACCCACACCTCATCCCCGCACTTTTCAACGTACGTGGGTTCGGTCCTCCAGTGCGTTTTACCGCACCTTCAACCTGGACATGGGTAGATCACATGGTTTCGGGTCTACGACCACTTACTCATTCGCCCTATTCAGACTCGCTTTCGCTGCGGCTCCGTCTTTTCAACTTAACCTCGCAAGTAATCGTAACTCGCCGGTTCATTCTACAAAAGGCACGCTATCACCCATTAACGGGCTCTAACTTGTTGTAGGCACACGGTTTCAGGATCTATTTCACTCCCCTTCCGGGGTGCTTTTCACCTTTCCCTCACGGTACTGGTTCACTATCGGTCACTAGGGAGTATTTAGCCTTGGGAGATGGTCCTCCCGGATTCCGACGGAATTCCTCGTGTTCCGCCGTACTCAGGATCCTCCTAGGTGCCAGTCAAATTTTGTCTACGGGGCTTTTACCCTTTCTAGCAGACCTTTCCAGGTCCTTCGACTATCTCACTGGACTACCATATCGGAGTCCTACAACCCCAAGAGGCAAGCCTCTTGGTTTGGGCTTTTCCCGTTTCGCTCGCCGCTACTCAGGGAATCGATTTTTCTTTCTCTTCCTGCAGGTACTTAGATGTTTCAGTTCTCTGCGTCTACCTCTAATCAGCTATGTATTCACTGAAAAGTAACATCCTATAAAAGATGCTGGGTTCCCCCATTCGGAAATCTCCGGATCAAAGCTTACTTACAGCTCCCCGAAGCATATCGGTGTTAGTCCCGTCCTTCATCGGCTCCTAGTGCCAAGGCATCCACCGTGCGCCCTTATTCACTTAACCTTATCCTAACTTGCGTTAGGGGGTTGATTGTTCCATCTAGCGATAGATTTCCCAATCAGAAAAAAATAAGCAATTGAACTTATTTAAAAAACTCATTCAACGCGGTGTTCTCGGTTTGTTTAAATTATTGTTTCTGTATCCAGTTTTCAATGAACGATTGATGACCAACGTCATCAATGGAGCCTAGCGGGATCGAACCGCTGACCTCCTGCGTGCAAAGCAGGCGCTCTCCCAGCTGAGCTAAGGCCCCAAATATTTATTTGAGAGTAGACCTCTCAAAACTGAACGAATAAAGCAACCTGTGTAGTTTCCGTAATATTCCTTAGAAAGGAGGTGATCCAGCCGCACCTTCCGATACGGCTACCTTGTTACGACTTCACCCCAATCATCTATCCCACCTTAGGCGGCTGGCTCCAAAAGGTTACCTCACCGACTTCGGGTGTTACAAACTCTCGTGGTGTGACGGGCGGTGTGTACAAGGCCCGGGAACGTATTCACCGCGGCGTGCTGATCCGCGATTACTAGCGATTCCGGCTTCATGTAGGCGAGTTGCAGCCTACAATCCGAACTGAGAGAAGCTTTAAGAGATTAGCTTAGCCTCGCGACTTCGCGACTCGTTGTACTTCCCATTGTAGCACGTGTGTAGCCCAGGTCATAAGGGGCATGATGATTTGACGTCATCCCCACCTTCCTCCGGTTTGTCACCGGCAGTCTCGCTAGAGTGCCCAACTAAATGATGGCAACTAACAATAAGGGTTGCGCTCGTTGCGGGACTTAACCCAACATCTCACGACACGAGCTGACGACAACCATGCACCACCTGTCACTTTGCCCCCGAAGGGGAAGCTCTATCTCTAGAGTGGTCAAAGGATGTCAAGACCTGGTAAGGTTCTTCGCGTTGCTTCGAATTAAACCACATGCTCCACCGCTTGTGCGGGCCCCCGTCAATTCCTTTGAGTTTCAACCTTGCGGTCGTACTCCCCAGGCGGAGTGCTTAATGCGTTAGCTGCAGCACTGAAGGGCGGAAACCCTCCAACACTTAGCACTCATCGTTTACGGCGTGGACTACCAGGGTATCTAATCCTGTTTGCTCCCCACGCTTTCGAGCCTCAGCGTCAGTTACAGACCAGAGAGCCGCCTTCGCCACTGGTGTTCCTCCATATATCTACGCATTTCACCGCTACACATGGAATTCCACTCTCCTCTTCTGCACTCAAGTTTCCCAGTTTCCAATGACCCTCCCCGGTTGAGCCGGGGGCTTTCACATCAGACTTAAGAAACCGCCTGCGCTCGCTTTACGCCCAATAAATCCGGACAACGCTTGCCACCTACGTATTACCGCGGCTGCTGGCACGTAGTTAGCCGTGGCTTTCTGGTTAGATACCGTCAAGGGATGAACATTCTACTCTCATCCTTGTTCTTCTCTAACAACAGAGTTTTACGATCCGAAAACCTTCTTCACTCACGCGGCGTTGCTCGGTCAGACTTTCGTCCATTGCCGAAGATTCCCTACTGCTGCCTCCCGTAGGAGTTTGGGCCGTGTCTCAGTCCCAATGTGGCCGATCACCCTCTCAGGTCGGCTATGCATCGTTGCCTTGGTGAGCCGTTACCTCACCAACTAGCTAATGCACCGCGGGTCCATCCATCAGTGACGCAAAAGCGCCTTTCAAATAGAAACCATGCGGTTTCTATTGTTATACGGTATTAGCACCTGTTTCCAAGTGTTATCCCCTTCTGATGGGCAGGTTACCCACGTGTTACTCACCCGTTCGCCACTCCTTTTCTTTCGGTGGAGCAAGCTCCGGTGAAAGAAAAAGCGTTCGACTTGCATGTATTAGGCACGCCGCCAGCGTTCGTCCTGAGCCAGGATCAAACTCTCATAAAAAGTGTTTGAAACAGTCTTACGACTGATCAGCTCAATTGTAAAAATTGACTTGCTAGCATATTGCTTGCTATGTTGTTTGTTTCTATTAAAAGAAACGCCCTACACATTTGGTTTGTTTTATTCGTTCAGTTTTCAAAGGTCTACATTGTTTGTCGCTTTGTTTCAGCAACTTTTATATCTTAACAGGTTACCGAGTGAATGTCAACAACTTTTTTGAAGTTTTTTTATTTCAATGAGTCATTGTTCGTCTTTCACTGTATCAGCAACGTTTATTAATTTACCACTTAATCAACCATCGGTCAACTATTTTTTCAAAAAAAAAGAAACTTATTTTCATAAGCTCTTTTTTTATAACTATTCAAATAATGGTACACCTTCTATTTCAATCGTTCCAAGGATTTTCCTTACGCTTTCTGGGCTTTCCCAAGCAAATCCATCAGGCAACTCTGTAGCCACTTCACTAGCCATTTCAAAGACATACAGTGGTAAATTGTCTCCATGTGATTGTGTATTTGTTAACTCTACCAAACGAATATCGTTAACATTAATATGTAATGTTGCTTTTAAAAAATTCAAAAAACTAGCTAAAACGGTATTTTCGGCTTTAGTATCAGTGCGGGCAAATTCTTTATCTTTTCCTATTTCGTGAACTAAAAAACGTTTCGATCCATCTTCTAAGTGCAACATGATTGTTCCAGATACTTGTTTTGTCACAATTTTCACCTCTGCAAAAGCTAATCGTAAATCGTTCTTATTGTATCACGTTTTCTGAAAAAAAGATATTTTTTGCGTAAAACTACGGCTAATTTTCAGTGCGTTCTTTCAAAAGAAAATCTATTGCTTCATTAGTCCATTTTGGCATACTCTTTTCTAATGAACGAAAGCCGATGTTTTTATTTCGATTCGTAAAGTAACGTTTCCGATGATAGGGTGATTCTGCAGGATGTTCTGCCAATGTTCTCAAAGATAAACTAATTTTTTTGGTATATTCATCTATATCAATAATTTGAACTTTTACTACTTGACCAATTTCTAAAAAGTTATGGATATTTTTAGTATATCCAGACTGCACCTCTGATATATGGACTAATCCTTGTGTATGATCATCTAATGAAATAAATGCCCCGTAAGGTTGAATTCCAGTTACTTGACCTTCAATAATGTCCCCAATTTTATATTCCATTCATTTCCCTCTTTTCGCATGTTTCATTATACTGTATTTATAAATAAAATTGAAGTTAGGATGTAGGAGGAAGAAGTATGACAAATTTCGATCAACCAATTGACCGTCTTGGTTCCAACAGCGTGAAATGGGACACTATTCTTAACATGTATGAAGAAAAAGAGCTGTTGCCATTGTGGATCGCAGATATGGATTTCAAAGCGCCCGCTGAAGTATTACACGCTTATCAAAATTTACTTAAACATGGAATACTGGGTTATGCAGATATTCCAGAGAAACTTTACACAGCTATTATTGATTGGGAAACGAAACACCATCATCTCATTTTAAACAAGAAAGATATTCTTTTCTTTCCAGGGGTATTAGCCGGGATAGCGACAGCGGTCCAAGCCTTTACTAAACCAAATGATGTGGTCTTGATCCATGATCCCGTTTACCCTCCTTTCGCAAATATCATCAAAACCAATCAACGAAAATTAGTCCGCAGTCAATTAATTGAAAAAGACGGACATTTTATTATGGATTTTAGAGATATTGAAGAAAAATTCAAACATTATAAAGTAAAAGCCATGGTCTTATGTAACCCACATAATCCTGGCGGTCGTGTTTGGCGAAAAGAAGAATTGAAACAGCTTGGAGATCTTTGTAGGAAATATGGTGTCCTAGTGTTTAGCGATGAGATTCATCAAGATTTGGTTTTTTCTCCAAATGAAATGATCTCCTTTTTTAACGCTGACGATTCCTTTAGTGATTTTAGTATACAATTTACCTCTATGACTAAAACATTTAATCTAGCAGGAATTAAAAACTCGCTGGCCTTTGTAAAAAACGAGCAATTACGGGCACAATTAATTCGCAAGCAGGAGCAAAACTTTCAACAAGAAATTAACACATTCGGACTCGTTGGAATGCAGGCAGCCTACCAAACTGGAGAAGAATGGTTAACTGAGTTACTATCTTATATTCAATCAAACATAGACTTCACAATGACTTTTTTTCAAAACCATTTACCCAAAACTAGAATTATGAAACCTGAGGGAACTTATTTATTATGGCTAGACTTTTCAGCATATGGATTTTCTGATGAAATACTTGAGGAACGATTGGTTCATAAAGGAAAGGTTGTCCTTAATACGGGGGTTAGTTATGGCCCTCAGGGTAAACAACATATGCGTTTAAATGTTGCTTGTCCAAAAGTTATACTTGAAGAGGGCTTGAAAAGAATTGCTTCTGCTCTTAAATAGAAAAAACGGCCGATGGCCGTTTTTTTAATCTGAAATTTCAATTGATTCAATGACAATATCATGGACAGGTTTGTCTTGAGCGCCACGTTTGGCCGAAGCGATGTTGTCCACAACATCCATTCCTTCCGTTACATGTCCAAAAACAGTATGACGGAAGTCTAACCAAGGAGTTCCACCCTGTTTGTAAGTTTCGATAATTTCGCCAGGAAAACCTGCTTCTTCCAATTGTGCCATCATGTTCGCAGGAACATTCTGATTATTTACGATGAAGAATTGACTTCCGTTAGAATTTGGGCCAGCATTCGCCATTGATAATGCTCCACGAAGATTAAAGAGATTACGCGAAAATTCATCTTCAAATTTTTCACCGTAGATACTCTCACCACCCATACCAGTACCGGTGGGATCTCCTCCTTGAATCATAAAATCAGGAATAACACGATGAAAAATTACACCATCGTAATAGCCCTTTTTTGCTAATTCAACAAAATTTTTAACTGTTTTGGGCGCTTCTTCAGGAAATAATTGTACTTTAATATCTCCCATATTTGTTTTGATTGTTGCTTTAGGTCCTTTTTCTTCGGTTAAATTTAACTGTGGAAATTGAGTCACTTCAAAATCCTCCTTTATTTTTCTGAGTCCATCATAACAAACTTTTCTTATTTTGCCACCTCTTCAAACTAAGGATTTCTTTCTCTCTCATTTATTTGATACAATCGATGAGAAGAAAGGGTGTTCTTATGGAAATTTTTGATATAACTATCGTTGGAGCGGGGCCTGTAGGCATGTTCGCGGCATTTTACGCAGGCATTCGTCAAGCGAAGACAAAGTTGATTGATAGTTTACCACAACTAGGTGGACAATTGACGACTCTTTATCCTGAAAAAAATATTTATGATATTCCTGGATTTCCAATTGTAAAAGCCGCAGATCTGATTGGCAACTTGGAAAAGCAATTACGGACTTTTTCACACACCTATTGCTTAGATGAAGAAGTTTTAGAAGTAAAACAACACGAAGATTTCCTTGAACTTGTAACAACTAAGGATAGTCACTACACAAAAGCGGTTGTACTTGCTATCGGAAATGGCTCATTCCAACCTAGGCGATTAATGATTGACAATGCTGACTTGTTGGAAAATCACGGAATTGACTATTACATAAATGATCTGATGAAATACGCAGGTAAAAAAGTCGCTATTGCTGGTGGTGGAGACTCTGCAATTGATTGGGCATTGATGTTGGAACCAATTGCCTCTGAAGTATCCATTATTCATCGACGTGATAACTTTCGTGGGCATGAACACAGCGTGCAAAAATTAAAAGATTCATCAGTAAACATTTATACTCCTTATATATTAAAAGAGCTGCATGGGGAACAAAATTTAGAAGATGTGACTTTACAAAAGACAAAAAGTGATGAGACAATTACATTAAATGTGGACTATTTAATTGTCAATTACGGTTTTTCTTCTTCATTAGATCACTTGCGCTCTTGGGGATTAGAGAGTACACGACAGGCTATCCTCGTTGAATCAGATATGCGTACTTCAATTCCCGGAATTTATGCTTGCGGAGACATCGCAACATACGACGGCAAGGTAAAATTGATTGCCACTGGTATGGGGGAAGCACCCACAGCAGTCAATAATGCTCTACATTATATAAATCCTAAAAATCGTACTCAACCAGGACACAGCACTAGCCTATTTCCACAAATTTAATATTAACGGAGGTAAGATATGGTATTTGAAACAACGGCTCTTGAACAAAAAGCCCGTGAACTTTTAGAAGAACGCGGTGTTACCATCAAAGATATTGCCGAATTAGTTTTCTTTTTACAAAAAGATTATATTGACCAGCTGGATATCGAATTATGCATCCACAGTGTAAACCGTGTGTTGACTAAGCGTGAAGTTCATAACGCAATTATCACTGGGATTGAGCTAGATAAATTGGCTGAACAGAAAAAATTGGACTATCCATTGCAAAATATTTTGGAGGAAGACGAAGGGCTCTATGGAATCGATGAAATTATGGCACTTTCTATCGTGAATGTTTATGGTTCGATCGGCTTCACAAATTATGGCTATATCGACAAAGTAAAACCTGGAATATTAAAAAAACTGAACGAACATGATGGTGTTCATGTCCACACATTTCTAGACGATTTGGTAGGAGCGATCGCAGCATCTGCTGCCAGTCGTTTGGCTCACGAGCATCCTCGTAAGCTTGATTCTATCGTCAAATAAGAGCATTAAAAAAAGAGCTTAACGCTCTTTTTTTAATGCTCTTTTTCCAAAATAGATTGGTAAGAAATAAAAAATTTCTAGTAAAACAAAGAATAAAATAAAACAATGTAAAAAAAATGTTTCCGGTAAAACATTGATGATTGGATCAGTCGCTGGATTAAAAATCCATGCATCATTATTGAAAAAAATACCGTGGAACAGCACAAAAAAACGATCAAAATTTACTGCCATTAAAAATACGAGAACGATTGGAATCCCGATAACTATACGAAAAGGTTGAATCATCGTCCACAATCGACGTTGCTTAACTAAATGACGTAAATAAAAAAAGCTTGGTACAATCGTTATTACTAGCAAGACATAGTTCAAAAGAAATAATTTTTTCACTTCATAAAAATGGAATGCTCCACTTGCTGAAACTGGAAAATTTGTCATTTCCAGCGTTTCTATCCAAGGAAAATTCAAATATCCCATTAACTGATCAAAATTATGCATTAATTCTTTATTTGAAAGACTTGTATAATCCAGTAGATTTAAGTAGTCTACATCAAATCGATAGAGCCAACGCGCATTGATGGTCAATGTAATTGCTAGTGTAAGTAGGGCGACAACGAAACAGATAAAACCTCCACGTTCTAACCATTTACTTTTCATCGAAATTCCATTCATCTAATGAGTCTACAAGAAAAGTAGGCGGTACAGGGAGCGATGATACATCTGCCTTTTGAGTATATCCCGATAAGACTAAAAGCGTATCAATATTGTTATTGATCCCCGCCAATATATCTGTTGTATAATTGTCCCCAACCATTAGGACTTCTTTTTTGTCCATAGCTAAAATTTCTACCGCTTTATCCATAATTATTGACTCAGGTTTTCCAATATAAATTGCTTTCTGTTGCGTTGAAGCCTCTATCATTGCAATCACTGATCCCGCACCAGGTAGCAACCCCCGCTCAGTAGGGATATTTTTATCTGGATTCGTTCCAATAAAGCTTGCTCCGTTTTGAATTGCCAGCGTAGCTGTAACAAATTTCTCATAAGTAACCTCTGTATCCAAGCCGACAACTACATAATCTGGTGTTTCTTCATCCCAAATATAACCAGCAGTCAAAATTGGATCAATTAGTCCTGGCTCACCAATAACATAGACTTTTTTGCCTTTGGCTGCATCATTCATGTAATCAATTGTAGCCAAAGTTGCGGTATAAACAGTCTCTGGTGCGACATGAATTGAAAACTCCTTTGCTAAACGATTCGCTACTGTTTCTGGAGTTTTTGTAGTATTGTTGGTCAAAAATAAAAACGGAACCTTGCGCTTCTGCAATTGCTCAACAAAACGGCGCCCTGCTGGAATTGGTTCGCTTCCCCGATAAATCGTTCCATCTAAATCAATTAAGTATCCTTTGTACATCTTATTACTCTTCTCTTTGACGAATCACAAAGCGTTCGTCCTTTTCTTTTGTTTTTGTAGGTGTTTCCTTTTTAGGCTGACGGTTTTTGATAATTGGTTTTTTCTTAGATTTATCCGTCAAAGGAACTTTTTTTTCTTCAATAAATGCCTGTGACTTGTCCTTACGTTTACGTTTGCGTTTTTTACGATTTTGTTGACGTTTCCCACCTGTTCGTTCCAACACAAAATAAGCACAGCCAAAGTTACAGTACTCATATAAATAATCTTCTAATGTATCTATTCGCTGTTCGGGTAAACTCTTTCGATCATCTTCGCGGAAAAAACCTTTCAGCCGCAATTGATCATACCCCCAATCACCAACGATATAATCATAACGTGTCAAGACCTCACTAAAGCGTTCGCCTAAACGTTCGGCATCAAAGCCCTCACGATAATTTCTAACTAAGCGGTATTGGCGTTCACCAATCAAAAGATTACTCTCATCGACAAAGACGACGGTTTCACCTTTTTTCTTTTCTTCAGCGGGGGTCTCAACGATTTCATCTAATACCTCAGTTAATTCTTCAGTAACAGTTTTTTCTGGTGTAGTTCCCTTTTTTTGTTTGTCTCTTTTTTCTTTTGCCATCGTTTCACCACCTGATTGTTATTATACCTTGTTTTTAATTGATTGGATAGTGAGTGTGCAGATAGTCACCTAAAACACTTCGGATAAACTTAGGGAATAAAAACTCATACCGTCCAGCAATCTCAATCGTAGGAAAGAATGGTACAAACATAAAATGATCCACCGTAGCAATTGTGTATTCTGTTTCTGGATCAACTGGTTCACCAAGCCATCGAACTTGATGATTGACTCGGTCGTACTCAATCCCATCATAAACTAAGTGCCCGAAAATTTTGCCACGAAACCCCATCCCCATCACAGGAAAATTGATTAAAAAATGTCGATTCTTTTCCATTTCCAAAATCAAACGAATCAGGTTGGCACCATCTAATGTTACTTTTATCAAGTGCATGGGATGCGGCAAAGCGGTATGAAGCTGATCTTGATTAATAATTCCTGCCGGTATATCGGTTAAAAACAGTCCAGAGTTTAGAACAGCTGCTTCAGTGTTAGCTGCTTCCTTAACCGCTTTAAGTGTGTAGTTAATCATAGGATTTTCAGCCTGAAGATCAACACTCAGCGTAAAAGGCAGATTCGCTACTTTTTTATCCGCTAGCAGTTGATGCCCTGTTTGTAAATAGTCCCTTATTTCCTCTTGATCTTCTGGTAACTCCAGCATTTTTTCAGTTGGAAAAGTGTGTGCTGTTGTATCTGTAATACGATGGTTCCTATCCACAAACACTTGAACTTCACCAACATAATAGCCGTATTTTCCTGCAGCCGCTAGCTGTACTTTGCCTATTTTTTCGCCGGTTTCAAATAAATGGTGCGTGTGAGAACCTAAAATCACATCAATCATTGGCAACTCTCGTGCGATTTGACGATCAACACTAATTCCAAGATGACTCATTAGTACTAAGACATCAACTTTTGGGCGTAGTTCTTCCACAAGATCTGGTAGAATATCCATCACTTGACGAATATCCCACCCGTTTGGGCTATAGGTTAATGGAAAAGGCGCTGTAAACGCGAGCAATCCTACTTTAGTTCCTTGATCTGTTGTGATTATTTTCGATTGTTGCGACCATTCTGGAGGTTGCAATGTTTGCTTATCAAAAAGATTGTCTAATACAATGTCAAAATTTGCTCGATCATATAAATGATTCAGCTCGTCCTTAGAATTCCCGACTCCTTCATTGTTTCCAATCGTGGCTGCATCGTAATGAATTTGATTCATCAACTGAACATTCGCCTGCCCATTAGTTGCCTCTGTCAGTGGATGCCAGCGATCAACGAAATCACCAAGATCAATCGTAATAACCTTTTTCTCAGGACTTTCTTCTTGCTTTCGGTTCAACAAAAAACGGCGAACCTTTGGCCAATTTTCCAAATGGGAATGAAGATCATTCGTATGCAAAAGAATAATTTTTTCCATTATTCTACCTCTTTTCAACTCTTCTTGTTCCATCTATAGTAACATATAGCTTATTAAGGTCGAACGAACTCGTTCGCTAAAAAGCAGGTGAAAATATGAAATTTGAATCAAGCCTTGGTACGTTGTGGCTAAACGCGAATCAAACTGCTTTAACTCACGTTTCCTATACAGCAATTGATGAAACCCCCTTGGCTAATCAAGAAATTTTACAATCTACAAAAAAACAACTCTTGGAATTTCTATCTGGAAAACGAAAATCATTTGATGTTCCCTATACTTTTGAATTAGGAACCGACTTTCAAAAGGAAGTTTGGTCTACTTTAATGACTATCCCTTACGGCGAGACTTGTAGTTATCTGGACATCGCTGAATCAATCCGACGACCAAAAGCTGTACGTGCTATCGGCCAAGCGAATCGAAATAATCCCTTACCCATTATCATCCCTTGTCATCGAGTGATTGGAAAAAATGGAAAACTCGTAGGTTACTCTGGATCCACTGAAAAGGGATTGACAATTAAAGAACAATTACTCGCAATAGAAAATCCAGTTTTACAAGAAATTACACTGTTTTAATTGCAAAAACACCGTTATCGCGTTTTTTCGATAACGGTGTTTTTTAGTTTGTTGACGAGGACGATGATGCTTCATCTTCCTTCACACAATCAATCGCGATCACAAGTGAGATAACCAACTCTTCAAAGTCTTCATTAAAAATCGTAATCTCATACGTATCTCCCCAAGAAATCCAACGCTTATTGATTTCAGCCACTTTTTTCCCTTTTTGCGAGACTTCAAAATCCATGTCCCACCAGTTTCCTTCGACACTTAAATCTTCAGCAGAAATCGAATATTTCGCCTTCAAAAAACTTAAGTGTTTTGAAATTTCAATAGCCTCTTTCCCATTCATCTCAACATAGAACTTAGGTAACAAACTAATGACTTTTTTCGTGATTCGGCTAACTTCATTCCCGTGTTCATCTTCAATATGAAATGTTTTTGGGATTTTCATAAAACTACCTTTAACAAAATAACGTGGTTGTTGATCTTCATCCATCACTGTAAATTTTTCACCAATACTAAAAACCTTTTGTTTAATATAAAGTTTCTTCATCGCAGAGCCTCCTATTTTTCAGACAAATCTCCTGTATTTATAACCGGTTGTGTTCCTTTGTCAGTGATGATTGAAACAAGCAAGTTGTTAATAAGTTGAACCTTTCGATCATCAGTAAAATGAATTTCTTGACCATTCTCAATCTGTTCAAGAGCCATTTGCGTCATTGTCACTGCGCCTTCTACAATCGTTTGACGTGCAGACAATATGGCTTTTGCTTGTTGACGCTGCAGCATCGCATTAGCTATTTCTGTCGCATATGCTAAGTGATTCAACCGCGTTTCGATTACCTCGACTCCAGCCATCGCTAAACGCTCCTGTAATTCTTTAGCCAGTTCTTCAGAAACTTCAGTTGTATTTCCTCGTAAAGTTAAATCGTCTTCATTAAAGGTATCATAAGGATATTGAGTAGCAATGTGTCGGATCGCGGTCTCACTTTGAATCTCTACAAAATCCAAATAATAATCAACATCAAATAATGCCTTAGCGGTATCTACTACTCGAAACACGACGACTGCTGAAATTTCTACAGGATTTCCATCTGAATCATTTACTTTCAAAAGCGAACTATTGAAATTCCTAACCTTCAGTGAAACAGGAATTTTTCTTGTCAACGGCGTCGTAATAAATAAGCCGTTTTCTTTGATCGTTCCAAGATATTTTCCAAAAAACAAAACAGCTTTTGCTTTATTTGGCCCCACAATAGTTAAAGAACTTAAAAATAGAGCAGCGACAATCCATAAAATAATTCCTAGAAAAATGAATCCTAAACTATTCGAATCATTGCCGGCAAGAATTGCCCAAAAACCTATTCCTAAAATTATAACTAAACCAACTAAACCTAAATATCCATTAATGTGAAACGCTTGTTTCTCTTTCATCCTTGCACCTCCAAAATTCATAACCTCAGTGTACGCTTCTTTTGAAAGAGCTTCAATTATTTCAGACGATTCGATCATCAATAGAAACCAATAACAAAAGTCTTATTCAACTCTAAAATTACACAAAAAAAAGCAAGCTCATCGCTTGCTGTAAAAAATCATATTATCAGACACATGCCGGATCCTACTTAGTGCTGCTTCCTTCCAGACCTGACACAATTCACAGGCCCGGCATTGTCCTGCCTTTCGGCAAAAAATAGTATAACAAACTCTAGTCATTTTGGCTAGTCTTTTTTTTCTTCTCCCGAATCTCTCGAAAAAATTTCGTTAATAACATCCCGCATTCTTCTCTCAAGATACCACCTTCAACATACGCTCGATGATTAAAGCGCTCATCCGTTAATAAATTCATCAACGTTCCTGCCGTTCCACCTTTAGGATCATAAGCACCAAAATAAACTTCCTCTACTCGAGACAAAATCATGCCTCCACTACACATTGGACAAGGTTCTAATGTAACAAATAATTGACATTCCTCCAATCGCCAACTGTCTAAATGACTACACGCCTCACGAATAGCAAACATTTCTGCATGACTTGTGGCATCTTGACTATGTTCTCGTAGATTATGTCCCCGTCCAATAATTTCACCATGGTAAACTACAACGGCACCAATAGGAACCTCTGCGATCGCTTCTGCCTTTTTCGCTTCAGCAATTGCTTCCTGCATAAAAAAAACTTTTTCTTCTTCTGTCAACTGGCTCTGTCTTTCCATTTCATCCCTCACTCTTTTACCTCTATCAATTAATCAATTTACTTTAGCACAACTCCTTAAACAAAAAAAGATGCGCCATTACTGGCACATCCATTACATTACTTTGTCCACAAAATCCATCAATCGGTCTTTTAAATCCTCGGTCGTATCTTTGATGGAATCACCATAGACCGATACTCGCTTTTTTCCGCTTTTGATCTTGTCTAAAATACTCATGATGTTATCTAAATCTTCATCCGATAGTTTATCAACGATTGCCAATAATGTTTCACTACCGTCAAACTTATCACTAACAAAACGTTTTACTTTGCATCGATTTGACATGTGACGAGCTTTTTCAATTAGTTTTCCAGAAGCAATAACAGCTGTCGCAGTACTAGCCGCAACAATAACACCTACTCCGATTTTGATCTTAGTTGATTTTTTCATGGTATCAGCTCCTATTCTTATTAATGTCGTTATTCTTTCCCATAGAAAAAGTGAATACGCTATGTCTGTCACTCTCAAGATTACTAAATGCATTTTGTTTATTTAGCACTACGACAAAGCACATTAGTCATCCTTTATTCCATCATACCACACACTTAAAATTATCAATAATAAGAAACTCAAATAAATGAAAGCGCAATCTTACAATGGGGAAATTAACTTAAAAAAGAGTTCAATGCCGTATCCAAATTTTGTACAAAAAAAGAACCGACATTACGTCAGTTCTTAATCACGACTTCGATTACCGAATAATAAAATCAATCGTAGCAATTGCAAAAATGTCGCTAACGCTGCAGCTACATAAGTCAACGCTGCGGCAAACAGAACTTTTCGAGCTGCTGCTAATTCATCTTCAGCTAACATGTTTCCATCACGCAAGATGCTCAATGCACGTCTCGAAGCATCAAACTCTACCGGTAAAGTAACTAGTTGAAAAATCAAGGCCAATGAAAAGGCCAAAATACCAATATTGATCAGTGTTTGGTTCCAACTCATGAAGACCCCTAGCATAATCAATGGAAATGAAAGTGTCGATCCAATATTCGCTATTGGTATGATCGCTGCTCGCATTTTTAATGGAATATAATTTTTAGCATCTTGTACCGCATGTCCACATTCATGAGCTGCTACACCAATAGCTGCCACTGAGGTTGATTGTGCGGTTGATTCCGATAAGCTCAGCATTTTATTCCCGCTATTGTAGTTATCTGTTAAATCTCCAGCAATTTGTTGAACACCTACATCATCGATCCCTTGACTACGCAAAATATATTCAGCCGCTTGAGTCCCAGTAACACCTTTGCTGCTACGGAATTCATCATATTTTCGAAAAGTCGAATTAACATAAGCAGAAGCAAGTCCCGATATGACCAGTCCAGCAATCACTAATAAAAACGTGGGATCTAGAAAATTATAAAATGTTCCATACCCATACATATACATTCTCCTCTAATCAAAGATAATTTTACTGCAAAAAAGCAGTTTCCTATTCTTAGTTTAGCATGAAAAGCGTGAATTTTTTATGAAAACAACTCTAAGAATCTCTCTAGCTTATAACTTCTTAACAAATTCTGATTTTAATTTCATCGGTCCGAAACCATCAACCTTGCAATCAATATTGTGATCTCCTTCAACTAGGCGAATGTTTTTTACTTTTGTCCCTTGTTTGATGGCACCAGAAGCACCCTTAACTTTTAAATCTTTAATTACTGTAACACTGTCACCCTCTTGAAGCTGGTTGCCATTGCTATCTTTGACGACCAATCCCTCTTCAACTTCTTCGTTACCGGACCACTCGTGACCACATTCAGGACAAACAAATAAGCCACGATCCTCATAAGTATATTCTGATTGACACATTGGACAATTTGGCATAATTTTCCTCCAATAATAATAGTTTTCTAAACACTTAGTTTAGCCGAAACGGAATGACTTGAAAAGACTTTCTATACAAAAAAATCGTATTCGGTTTCATAAATCCATTATAAAAGAAAAGACTGTAGACAGCATCCATAAAATGGACTTTGTCTACAGTCTGACACTTATACAATAAGTGCGAATTTTTTTATAAACTTGTCAATTCACCAATCACTTCGTTTACCTGAACCTCTTTTGTACCTGCTAAGTCAGAGCTCTTCACTTTATCCATATTGGTCAGAGCAACGATGATATCTGTCTTCTTGCCTGCTTTTTTTACTGCTTCCAAATCAACTTTTGCAATCATCTGTCCTCGTCCAACATGCTGACCAGCTTGAACATAAAGTTCGAAAGGTTTTCCGCCAAGATCAACAGTATCTAATCCCATGTGTAAAAGAACTTCCACACCTGAAGCCGTTGTAATTCCAACCGCATGTTTTGTAGGAAAAACATTCGAGATAGTCCCAGCTACTGGAGAGAAAATCTCACCAGAAGTAGGTAATACTGCATAACCATCACCCATCATTTTTTCTGAAAAAACATCATCTGAAACTTCGGTAATTGGAACCAATCGACCATTCGCTACTGCAAACATTTCTTGAGTTTTTGGCGCTTCTTCTTTAACGATGGCTTGTTCAGTAGCCGCATGGGCTGTTCCCCCACCACTGTGAAGTCGATTCATTTCGTCAGCTACGAACTGCACTTCAGTACCAACAATCACTTGAATGTTTTTATCATCAATCACTTTCAAGCCTGGGACACCAGTAGCTTTGATTTGGCTTTGATTTACTACGCCAGTATCTTTAAGCTGAAGGCGCAATCTAGTCGTACAATTGTCGATTGATAGAACATTAGCTGCTCCTCCTAGCCCTTCATAAATTTTCTGAGCCATAACTACGTGTTTGTTATCACCAATCATGTCAATATCAGGCATTTCTTCGCCATCATCTTCTTCTCGTCCAGGCGTCATTAGATTGAATTTAACAATGACAAACCGGAATGTCACATAATAGACAACCGCCATCACTAATCCCAACAGAATCAACATGAATGGTTGATTTGCGATGGGGACACGCAAACTTAAGAAGAAATCAATAAAACCAGCACTAAAGTTAAACCCAGCTGTCCATTTGAACGTTGCTGCTATAAACATAGAAATCCCTGTTAAGCAAGCATGAACAACATAAAGCGGCCACGCCACAAACATAAAGGAGAATTCAAGTGGTTCAGTTACCCCTGTGAAAAATGAAGCAAATGCTGCTGCAACCATTAATGAAGCAGTGACTTTTTTCTTTTCAGGTTTTGCACATTGATAAATTGCCAAGGCTCCTGCCGGCAAACCAAACATCATTACTGGGAAGAATCCAGCTTGATAACGTCCTGTTATCCCTCGAACGCCTTCGCTCGCCCAGAACTTTCCAATATCATCAATTCCTGCTAAGTTGAACCAGAATACATTATTTAACGCGTGATGTAATCCTGTTGGAATAAGCAAGCGGTTAAATAAACCATACAAACCAGCCCCTATAGGTCCCATTCCTGAAATCAGTTCTCCAAAGCTTACTAATCCGTTATAAACTGGCGGCCAAACAAAAATTAAAGCGGCCGAAATTGCTGCCATTAATCCAGCTGTAACGATAGGTACTAAACGTTTCCCACTGAAAAAAGAAAGCGCCATAGGAAGTTTGACACCACTGAAGCGGTTGTACATAGCTGCTGCAACTAATCCAGCTAAAATCCCAACGAAAACATTTTTGAAATTTATTGCTGCAAAGGCAATGTTCACATCTTCTACAGCAACTTTAGTAAACATAGCTACTGCATCACTATTAACTAAGGTCATAGGTGTCAAAAATGCAACCAAACCAGACAAAGCTGCTGCTCCATCCTTATCTTTCGACATTCCTAATGCCAACCCAACAGCAAAAAGTACACCTAAATTGTCTAATATCGTTCCTCCAGCTTTAATCAAGAAGGCTGCTAACAAGTTGTTGCCACCCCAGCCGCTAGGATCAATCCAATATCCGATTCCCATAAATAGAGCTGCCACCGGCAATGTTGCTACTGGTAACATCAACGAACGACCCATGCGTTGCATATATGCTTTCATATTTTTACTCTTCTCCTTTGTATTCTTTTATTTTCCGCAATCGTTCAACATGAATGGCTACATAACCTAATTCTTCTGTGGTGATTGCTAATTGGTAATGCTTCATCAAAAAGACTCGAATCTTTTTAGCAATTTGATAGCTATCAGGATACTTGTTTCTTACCATTTCGATAATGTCCTGATCTAAAACGGCATAACGCTGGTTCTGATACCGCTGCAATAATAAGCGTAGATGATTCGCCAAACGCGAGTAGTCTAATGCCATTTCTTGAGAACGGATATTTATCTCTAATTCTTGTTCAATTAAATGAATCACATCCGAAATAATGGTTACTTCTCTTATGCTGTCATGATTATTATTTTTCCCCGTTCGAGCGCTGTGAATATGGATTGCGATATAGCCAGCTTCGTCATACCCATAAGGTATTTCTAATGTTCGATTCAAATAGTCGACTGCCCATTGCGCAATCCCAAATTCTTCCCCATACAGAATCTCGATCTCACTTAAAAGCTTGTTTCGAATTACGATTCCATTAGCGATGTTTTGAGCTGCAAAGGCAATGTGATCTGTCAATGAAATAAAAATATGTTCATTCAGTTTCTCCATAAGAACCGTTTCAGCATGATCAATGATTGCTTCAGCAGCAAAAAAGTAAGATTCGTTTATTTGATTTAATAAGGTCTGTAGCTTTTGCTGTCCTTCTGGTTCCATCACAAACAAACGCTCAATATCACGAGAAAAAAGCAAATCATTTCTTTGCTTATTGAACCCGACACCCTTGCCGATAGCAATCTTCTCTTCTCCTCGATCATCTACCAATACTGCATTTTGATTCAATATTTTTTTGATTTTCATTTGTTTTCCTCATTCTGCAGAATAAATTCACTGTTTTAACTAGACATTGGCCAAATAAAAAGGCATGGAAAGAAACACAAGGAGTCCCCTTGCGATTCTTTCCATGCCTAGTATGATCTAGTCACATGAAACAGTATTGTTAACAATTTAAATAGTATAGACCAATGAAGGTTTTGTCAATACTTTTTTTCGAATTTTTTTTCAAATTATTTATTTTTCTAGATAGTTTTCGCACAAAATTTGGATTTCATGGTATATTTCTTGACACATTGCTTGGTCTTTAGCATTTGCTCCACTAGCTAATGGGTGACCGCCACCATGATATCTTTTGGCCAAATTATTGATGACCGGTCCCTTGGAGCGCAATCGAACGCGATAATATCCTTCCGGCTGCTCTACAAAAACTGCCCAAGCTAATACAACGTCTATTGTTCCTGGTAATGGAACTAGAGATGCAGTGTCAGAGTCCTTGATCCCATATTTTTTTAAGATTCCTTGATCCAAAAATACATATCCAGCACCATTGTTATCAATCTGCAAGTTCTGGTACAGGTATCCTGAGAGCTTCGCAACATCCAACGAAATTTGATCAATCTCTCTATTTAATTTGGTTGCATCAAAACCATAATCCAATAGTTTAGCTGCTACCTGCAACGTATGTGAAGTAGTTGCGGGATATAAGAAACGTCCCGTGTCTCCAACAATTCCTGCATATAATAAACGAGCGGCATTTTCTGTTATCGCTAATTTTTCAGCAAATGCAAAATCAGCAATAATCTCACTGCAGCTACTTGCCTGTGTATTAACCCAAAGCAAATCACCATAAGGATCGTCATTGGGATGGTGATCGATTTTTATTAATTTATCTCCTAATGCATAACGTTCATCACTGATTCGAGGTGCATTCGCTGTATCCGTCACAATTACCAACGAACCTTCATATAGTTGGTCAGGAATCTCGTCCATTTCTGCTAAGAACGCTAGACCTTCTACAGGCCCGCCGACTTGATAAACTTCCTTATCTGGAAAGTTTGTCCTCAGGATTTCAGCAAGCCCGCATTGTGAGCCCAATGCATCAGGATCAGGGCGCATATGACGATGGACAATGATCCGATCGTACTGCTTAATCATCTGTAAAATTTCTTTTGTAATTGTCATGCTACTTCCTCTTTCTAAGAACGCTCCATCACTTGGCAAACCACGATCGCTTTAGCAACGATCACATTATCAATATATACTTCTAAATCCACTTTCGCAGATCGACGTCCCAATTCTAATGTTTTTGAATGGATCTCAATTTCACTTTCTAATTGAATCAAACGTAAATAATGTAAATTCATTTGTTCAATTAGTGTATTCCGACGTTGATCCATTAAAATGCTCCGCTGCGCTACATTCGCTACAATCTCGCTTAGTACGCCAAATGAAATTGTTCCAACACTATTAACCATCTGTGGGGTAACTTCAAATTTAAAATATGGATTTTCTAACAAATTATCATCACGATCTGTATCAACAGTTATGATGTCTCCTACAATTTGATCGGAAATTGTGTTAGACATTTGGGGTTGGCGTTGAACAAGCTGCATTGCTTTCATAACATCTTGGCGACTAACCATTCCTACAAGTGAAAGATCATCCTTCACCACAGGCATCATCTCAAGTCCATCCCAAATCATCTGATGACTTACTGAAGCCACACTCATACTTTGCTTTACAACATTAGGATCGCGAGTCATTACACGATCAATCACTTGATTTTCAGCCTTCCCTAAAACGTCCTTCGCAGTTACAACTCCCAATACACGCATGCTTTTATTTACAACAGGAAAACGGGAATGCCCAGTTTTTTCAGACAGACGGTGATACGTTAGGATGGTATCGCCAGCTTGTAAATACACTGTTTTTTCCAGAGGCATGTAAATATCACTGACCTGCATGATATCTTTTTTAATCAATTGGTCGCTTAATGCGCGATTTATCATAGTTGCTACCGTAAACGAATCATAGGTTGTACTTAAAACGGGTAGCGCTAGATCATCTGCTAATCTTGCGATTTCAGGGGTGGTGTCAAATCCACCAGTAATCAAGACAGCTGCCCCATCTTGTAAAGCAAGTTTCTGTGCACCTTCGCGGTTTCCAATGATTAATAACGATCCCGGTGTGATATATCGGCGCATAGCTTCTTCAGTCATAGCACCAATAACAAATTTATTTAAGTCTTTATCCAATCCATTCGAACCGCCTAGAACATCTCCCTCGATAATACGAACGACTTCACCGAAGGTTAGTCGTTCAATATTTTTCTTTAATTTGCGTTCAATTCTAATCGTTCCAACACGTTGAATCGTTGAAACTAAACCAATATTTTCTGCATCCTTAATCGCACGGTAGGCAGTCCCTTCACTGACACGCAGATTTTTTGCAATACTGCGAACAGAGATACGCTCACCCACGGGCAAGTTTTCTATGTGTTCTAAAATCAAATCATGTTTTGTCGCCATAATTTCCTCCCGTTATAGCATTTATCTATCATATTAGTACAGCTTAGCAAAACTAGTATAACAGAGTACTTATAAAAAAAGAAGTCAACCGTTACCATTCAAGTAACAATCAACTTCTTTTGTGTTAATAGATAAATTAAGTTACCGTTTTTTCCTAAAACGTACAAGAGATATCATCAAGGCAACAGCACAAATTACTAACGAGGCTATAAAAGTCACTCTCATCCCATAGATAAAAATATCCGGGCGGCCATTAACATATGTCGTTACCCGTTGACCATAGGCTGTACTCATCCCACCATATAGAATCGTCGTTGATAAAGCGATCCCAATAACCATTCCTAGATTTCGAGCAAAGGAGTTCATACTTCCGGCCACACCTAAATTTTCTTTTTCAACACTACTCATGACAATCGTGTTATTGGGCGACTGGAATAGAGCATTTCCCATTCCCATAATGGCTGTCGCTAATACGTAATACCAAATAGGGCTCGACTGACCCATAAAGACATAAAGCAACTGAGTGATTGATAGCAGCGTCAAGCCGATCAATACCAATTTTTGCGGACCAATTTTATCTGTCAAATAGCCGCTTAAAGGCGATCCGATGACCATCAAAAAAGGAAATACCATCATCAACAATCCAGCATAGCTGGCTGTTAATCCTCTAGCATTCTGTAAATAGAATGGCATGACTACATTGACAAAAAAGTTCGCTGAAAAAATCAAAAGAGCTGTAATCAAACTCATCGTAAACATTTTATTTTTTAGAATGCTAAAAACCAACAGTGGGTTTTCTTTGCGTTTTTCTACTCGGATAAACAGGATGAAAAAGATGATTGCAGCAATAAGTAAAAGAACTGGCAACGTATGAATATAACCAACTTCTTGCCCAATAAAAACAGCACCAAAAAAGCTCATAATAGTGAGTGCAAAGGTTGCAAAACCAAGCCAATCAATTTTCTTTTTAGACATCGTGAGATCCTTAGGTAAAAATTTCTCTCCAATCAAAATTGTCAAAATCCCTACTGGTACATTGATCCAAAAAATGTATGACCAAGAAAAATGCGCAAGAATCAAACCGCCAATGCCAGGACCTGCGATTGACCCTAAGGACACAAAAGCACCAATTGCCCCAAGCGCTCGTCCTCGTTCCTCCATCGGAAAAACTTCTGTTGTAATCCCTGTATTAGTAGCCATTGTCATACTAGCACCAATACCTTGAATGACTCGCCCAAAAAGAAGCATTGTTAACGAATGATTAAACCCACACAAAAGGGAACCTAAAGTAAATACGATCGTACCGATTCGATACACTTTAATCT
Source organism: Enterococcus raffinosus (assembly GCF_019175485.1). Lineage (NCBI taxonomy): Bacteria > Bacillati > Bacillota > Bacilli > Lactobacillales > Enterococcaceae > Enterococcus > Enterococcus raffinosus. The sequence continues at coordinate 609,939 of NZ_CP072888.1, read as the reverse complement.
TACCGAAGCTATCTCCTACTTTTCCAAAAAGCAGCAAGCATGCACAAACGATCATTAAATAAATTGATACGACCCACTCAGCCTTATTCATAGGAACTACTAAGTCTTTTGAAATAGTGGGTAATGCAATATTTACAATACTTGAATCTAAAGTAGACATAAAGGTAAACATCGCAACAGAAACTAAAATCCACCACCGATTCTTTTGAACCACAGGATCATCTTGATACGTTTTCATTCATAAACTTCCTTTCGCTACAAAAATGAACCATAGCTATTCTAAAGGATACTCCTAAAAAAAAGCAAACCAAAACAAAAAACGAGAGATTACTCTCCCGTCTTTTTATCATATTTTCCGTCTTCACGATCTTCAAAGGTCATGAAATATCCATTTGTAATCCTTGTTTCATATACATGATGACAATTCGGACATTCAACCGGCATTGCTTCTTTTGGATGTTGATGAACATTTAATACCTCATCAACAAAAAAATGTGTGCCGCAATTTGGACACTTTAATGGTTTTTCCAACATATGACCAGCCCTCTCTACATTTACTTCTTTTATAATGATACTCCTTTTTTCAAAAAAAACAGAGCAGAAAGGTCAAAAAAACTTCTCCGATAGAAAATGACTACAGGAGAAGTTTCTTTTTTACTTATTACGACGTCCACGTCGTTGATTTGCTTCCATAATAACTGGCAAAATAACAGGACGGCGTTTTGTTTGCTCAAATAAATAGCGGCTTAGCTGATCACGAATGTCTTGCTTTAATTTGCTCCATTCGAAATCATCAGAATGCAAATGCTTCTCTACGATCTCACTCGTTGTCTCAGCACTCTCTTTGATCAAATCACGACTCGCTTTGATATAAACAAATCCGCGAGAAGTAATCTGTGGAGCAGAAACAATTTTTTTCTGCTTACGATCAATCGTTACAACAACCACAAAAATACCATCATCCGACAAAACTTTGCGGTCTCGCAAAACAATATTGCCGATATCGCCGACACCAATACCATCGATCATGATATTGTCCGCAGGTACACTGCCGGCCGCACTCATATGTTTATTTTTATATTCCAACACATCTCCGCGTCCAGTTATAAAAATATCTTTGAATGGCATGCCTAACTCATTGGCTAAACTGGCATGTGCCGCCAATTGACGATATTCCCCTTGTACTGGGATAAAATATTTTGGAGACATGAAATTCATCATCATCTGCAAGTCACGAGGATTAGCATGTCCTGAAACACGTAAATTCTCAGAAATACTCTTTACAATCCCGCCAGCACGATAAATCATGTCTTCAGTTTTAGCAACCGTTGTTTCCATCGCGATGGTTGGTGTAGTAGTAATATAGACTAAATCCCCATCTTCAATTTTCAGATTTCGATGAGAACGATTGGCCATCTTTTGTAATGACTTAATCGGTTCGCCCATACGACCTGTTTCTAGAATAATTAATTCTTCAGCTGGATATTTCTTCATTTCCTTAATCGTTACTAGAATGTCTTCAGGCACTTCCAACTTTTTCAAGCGCATCGCCGTTTTAATGATACGATCTAGGTCTTGTCCAGTTAGCACCACTTTTCGTCCGGCTTTTTCTGCCGCATTCAGGATTTGCTGAACACGCTGCAAATTGCTGGCTACACAAGCCACAATGATTCGGCCATTCCATTCATTAATCACATCATAGACTTCACTGGCGATCTCGCGTTCAGAAGCTACTTGAATCGCATTTTCTGCATTTGAAGAAGAACTTAATAATGCTAGTACACCCTCTGAACCAATTTCAGCCAAACGACGATAATTTGTCGCATACATCGGAATTGCAGTAGGGTCAAATTTAAAATCACCTGTATAAACAACATTGCCTTCATCGGTTTTTAAACTAATCCCCACAGAATCTGGAATTGTATGTGTCGTCCGGAAGAAACTAATAACTGCCGTACCAAAATCAATCTCTGTGTGTTCATCAATTACATGAAAGTCTTTGAAGCCTTTACTCTCTTCATTTTGACTCACATTTAATTTTGCCAGTTCAATTGTTAATTCTGTTCCAAAGACAGGCACTGCCACTTCAGAAACTAAATAAGGCAATGCACCGATGGCATCCGCGTGACCATGTGTCAAAAAGACCCCCGATACACGATCTGCATTTTCAATTAAATAGGTAAAATCAGGAATCACAACATCAATCCCTAACAATTCATTTTCTGGATATTTTAGTCCACAATCTAGGACAAAAATATCATTATCCACTTCAACTGCGTACATGTTTTTACCATTTTCACGTACTCCACTGAAGGGAATTATTTTGACTGTACTCAAAAAATCCACCTCTCTAGTTTATTTATCTATCGTTTCAGCTTACTCAGACCCCGTAATCAGTACGGTCTGTGCCTATACTCATTAGCTATTATACATGATTTTTTCTGAAAAACCATTGATGGAAAATGAATCGTCCCTTCCTTTAATAGAAACTTACTTAACGTCCAGAGACTCCTCTCACTATCTGACTTATCTTTTGCATTTCTTTTTCTCAAAATATATTACAATTCATCAGAAAAAAAGAAGCGTGAAAGATTCACGCTTCTCGATTCTATTCAAAAAGGTTCATTTCATACATTGTTTCAGCGATTTGAAGGGAGTTCCATGCCGCACCCTTTAATAAGTTGTCTGAAACAACCCAAAGGTGGATTCCTTTTTCCTCGTCTGGATCTTTACGAATTCGACCCACAAAAGTTTCTTTTTTGCCCACACTGTTTAATGCTTGTGGATAAATTTGCTGGCTCGGATCATCCTCCAACACTGCTCCAGGTGCATTAGCAATCAACTCTTGAATTTCTGCTACTGTCGCCGTTTTTTCTGTCTCGATATAAACAGACTCAGAATGTCCACTCATAACTGGAATACGAACACAAGTTGCAGATACTTTAATCGTGTCATCTTCCATAATTTTTTTTGTTTCGTTAATCATTTTCCACTCTTCATTTGTATAGCCGGCATCGGTAAATACATCAATCTGAGGTAGTGCGTTGAATGCTAGCGGATAATGCTTTTTATCCCCTCCGCAGGGTAAGATGTCTGCTTTCCATTCTTCAACAGGCTTCTCGTCTAAGAAGTCCTGTGTTTGCTGCTTTAATTCTTCCATTGCTTGATTTCCAGCACCAGATACGGCTTGGTAAGTTGAAACAATGATACGTTTTAATCCATAAGCTTGGCGGATGGGCTCTAAAGCCACCATCATTTGGATGGTTGAACAATTAGGATTGGCAATAATCCCCTTATGATCACGCAACGCAGAAGGATTCACTTCTGGAACAACTAAGGGAACCTCTGGATCCATTCTATAATGACTTGTGTTGTCTACTACAACCGCCCCGCGCTTAACCGCTTCTGGTGCAAATTTTGCAGATATACTGCCTCCAGCTGAAAATAGAGCAAGATCTATATTTTCGAATGAATCTGGTACCAATTCTTCGATAGTTTGAGTTTCGCCTTTAAATGAAAGTTGCTTTCCAGCAGAACGCTTTGAAGCTAAAAACTTTATTGTACCAAGGGGTAAAGAACTATTTTCTAATAATTTGATCATTTGTGTTCCTACTGCGCCAGTAGCACCGACTATTGCAACATTCATTTCCCTCATCATAATCACTCTTTCGTATCATAGTATTTTAATAGTTTATCATATTTATCTTGAAACGCAAGCGCGTTACTCTTGTTCTTCTCTATTCAAATTATTAGAATTTCCAATATAAGACTCAATTTATATTTCAATGCTCTATTTTGCCTAAATAACTGATATAACAAAGATAAAATAAATTTTCTAATCAAATTGTTGTAAAATAATTTAAAAAAACGAAGATTATTGAATATTTTTATTGTGATTCTCTAATAAAAGCTTTAGAATTAATATGTAAGTGTTATTCACAGGAGGGCATTCATGAAAGTTAACGGGTTTATCATTAAGCAAATGCGTGAACATGCGAGCTTGGCTCGTGACAACTTTACCGCTATTTGTTCAACAGCTGACTTGGAACTGATTGAAGAGAAAAACTGGGGCATATTGGAAGTTGTTTTGGATCTTTGCAAGACATTGGAAATTCCTTATCAAAAGGCTTTTCCAGAATCAACGCTTTTAAATGAAGTCTCTTTGTTAAACATCGTTCGCTGCTTACATTTACGTCAAGAGTTTTCTAGTGTTTTATTTTTGTTAGATAATTATGGAAAAAAAATTACTTATGTTAATGCGAGAATCGTCGGTCACCTGATGTATTTCCGAGCATATGCAAACTTATTTGGCAATCATGATACTCGAAAAGCCGTACATTATTTTCAACGAGCCTATACTTTTTTACACGATGAAAAACGCTACGAACTTTTAGTACTTAAAGGATTAGCCACATGCTATCAAGTTAATGAAGAAAAAAAGCGCGCACAAATCTTTTTTGATCGTGCTGAACAATTGGAGGAAAAAATGAATACTCAACTACAATTAGGTCCATCTTATTATCAAGCTGCTTGTTTCTATGCCAATCGTGGAAATCAAAAAAAAGCTAATGCTCTTTGCGATGAAGGGATACAGACATTATTAGAAGTAAATATGACTACGGGTCTTGAAGAATTATTTTTTGAAAAAGCTACGATCCAAGAAAATATTGAAGATCAGATTGAGCTTCTGAAGCAGGCTGATTATTATGCGAACATCAATGAAAACTTTAATTTAAAAGAGCTAATCAACCAAAAACTAACAAGTATCTAAACGAAAAGCATAAGCGTTGCTAAGAAAAGTTAGCCTCGCTTATGCTTTTTTAATTGCTTCTAGATGTTAGAATTAATTGATTTATTTGGCCGATAGAAAATCATGTACAAAATAGCAACCACTATTGGAATCACCGCACAAAAGATATAGATATGTTGATAAGTTCCCAAAATTCCTTTGATTGCCCCTAACAAATAAGGGCCAACGCCTAGTCCTAAATCTAGACCAATGAAATATGTTGATAAGGCAACGCCGATGCGAGCTGTTTCAACTAGTTTGAGTGTCACTGCCTGACCATTCGCCATAAAGGTCCCATAACCAAGGCCCACAAAAGCTCCAGCAACCAATAATACAACGGCATTCTCGGTAAAAGCTAACAAAATTAACCCGATAGTTAAGCAAATAAAGCTTGGATACATGACAGAATTTTCACCATGTTTATCAAAAATTTTTCCTGACATCGGCCGAGTAATCGTAACAATTAATGCATAAACAACAAAGAAAAAAGCTCCTGCAGTCACTAAATGTAACTGATCAGCATAAATCGAAAGAAAACCTAACACACTTGAGTAGGCGATCCCAATTAGAAAAGCAATTCCTGCAATAAACAGAACTTTAAACTCAATAAAACTTTCTAGACTAAAGGTATTAATTTTAGCTCGATGCTCCTCTGTTAAGACAATGTTATTGACCTTAAATTTGAAGCAGGCGACTGATGTGATAAATGCCAACACAACCGCTAGAATAATAATTGCTTTAAACCCAACCAAGGGTAATAGAAGCAAGCCGATAAACGGACCGATCGCAGCGGCTAAACTGGTACTTAATCCGTAATAATTGATTCCCTCTCCATACTTTGACTCTGGAATATAGGCTGTAACAATCGCATTTGCCGCTGTGGAAACCGCCCCATAGCCAAAACCATTTAAAAAACGAACGCCATCCAAAATTAGGATGTTGCTGCTGATCAGATAAGCAGCTGTTGTAATTAAATAAAATAGTGCGCCATAACGCAACACCGCTCGTCGACCGAATAATTCCAATTTTTTGCCAATATATAAACGGGCAAGCAAGGTGCCAATAATATAAATCCCAACAGCAAACCCCGCCTGTGCAGTTGACGCACCTAGACTTTGTGTAGCGTATTTCGCCGTGATTACGACAAAACAATAATATACTAAAAATACAACAAAATTGATAATCGTTATTGTGACAAAACCTTTATTGAATAACTTTTCCTCTTCCTTAATTTTCATTACCTACTCTCATTATTATGCGATACTCTCATTTAGTTTCTTTAAATCAGAAATTTTTTCCGCAACCTTATTGTAGTTAGACGGATAACGATCTACAGCTTGACTAATAAATAGATCTCGCGTACGATCAAATGCTGCCAAAAAGTCTGATAGCGCTTTATCATTTTCCTGCGTGTAGTCTTTCCTCAACATTAAAGCATTTTGATACGCATCGTTAAGAAAAACCAATACCGCTTCCTTTTCAAACCGTACCTTGTAAGCTGATTCCAAACGTTCGATCATTGCACATGTCCATTCTTTCATATCTAATCACTCCTTTTTTTATTAAAGAACTTAGTTTTTCAATTAGAAAAAATAAATTCTATTTGCAAGATATATATCAGCCAACTAAATTTCTCCTAGATAATACATCTGACTACCCTCTCTTTTCCTATTCGTTATGAAATGTTGAGATGACATTATCTTGCTTCCAAATTTTCTAATCAATAGAGCATTTGGCTTGTGTGACTTACCTGATTGATTATACGCAAATAAAAAAAGAGCGAAATCAGTTTTTTTAATAAAAAATGACTTCAAACTTTAATGACAATAAATTTCATTAACATTTGTTAGTATCTTTTTTGAACATACTTTTAATCAAATTAGAAGAGCACTTATGATAAAATAGCAATGAAAATTTCAGCAAAGCATGGAAGGAATAAAGTAAAATTGGATAATACAGCCTTAACAGACTACTTAAAAAAAAATAATTTCCCTATCGTAACCAAAGAGTATAAAAAATACTTACTTTACGAAGGAATTCAAGATCATCATGTATACATTTTAAAAAGCGGCGTTATCAAGACGAGCGTTATCTCCAGAGATGGCCGTGAATTTAACCTAGAATACATCAATGATCTTGAAGTAGTATCCTTGTTGAAGGATGAGTACTCACAATTTATTGATGCCCCTTTTAATATTCGTGTCGAATCTGAAAAGGCCGAACTTTATCAAATCGATCGTGTCGAATTTTGGAAGGATATTAATCAGAACTTTGAATTACAAATCTATGTTAAAAACTATTATCGAGAACGATTGCTAAAATCAATGAAGCGAACACAACAGATGCTGATGAACGGTAAATTTGGAGCTGTCTGCACACAAATTTATGACTTGTATGATAAGTTTGGTGTCGAACTTGATGACGGTGTCTTAATTGATTTTATTGTGACTAATGAGGAGATTGCTCATTTCTGCGGGATTAACGCTGCAAGCAGTGTTAGCCGTATCATGCATGAATTGAAAAGCTGCGGGGCGATCCAAATGATTAATCGCAAGATTTTGATTAAAAATATTGAATTAATTAAAGACAATATCATTTTCTAAATTAAAAGATTCAGCCAAAAAAATGGCTGAACCTTTTAAATTTCTGTTCCGTATTCTACTGGCTTATCAAACTCACCTGGAGCATCGTCGTAAATATGTCCGTAGATGAACACTGGCATACCAATATAACTATACTCATAGATTTCCGCCACTTTGGCTTTCGGAGTATTTACACAGCCGTAGCTGCCTAAATCCGTCCTATAGGCACCCGGCTGACCAAAATATTGTAATTTATGATCCGTATCGTGCAAGCCGATTTCTGTAATCGTTTGTCCGTAGCTTAACAACGGCATCCAATAATCTACCGGCACATTGTAAGTTCCATCACCTGTTGTCAAAACACCACTTAAATCGACATTACGTCGTTTATCCATAATGGTGTGAAACCCAGGAACAGTCGCTGTTCCTTTATTATATCGTCCAGTAATCACGTCTGTTTCAACAACCAACTTTCCTTTATTGAAGCAGTACATTTTTTGATTGTCTAAATCAACTTCTATGTAATTTTTAGTTATGTGGAGAGGCTGTTTTTTCGTATCTCCCTTTAAAACAAGTTGAATCGTTTTAGTATCAGAGTTCTTTAAGGCTTTGGTTATTTTCTTGGTAGACTCTTTGATATCAATAAACCAGCCATAATTTCCTACATTTTTGTATTGTAGATGTTGTCCATGAATATTGGTGAAATCAACTGATTTATAGATCGTGGAATGCTCTCGCTCTAAATCTGCTACCCATTCTGTAATCAAAGCCTGATCAAAATTCCCTTGGTCATCTATGGAATCTGCTAACATTTGTCCAGTTAGAGGAATCGTTTTTTTGTTGAGCTTCAGCATAATTCCCCGATCCTTTATCTTCTCCAACTTTTGCGGAATTTTTTTTCGGTTTAAATCCTTTGCGGTAATTTCCGGTTCACGATAGAAATCCCCCAAATCGTACTCAGTTCGCAAATTCCCCTCATCGAATGCTTTCGAGAGATCTTTACGAATACGAACAGAATCAACCACTGTTCCACTTTCTTCTGGAACAATTTGAAATTTTTTATCTTTATAGATAATCTTTGCATCTTTTGCTTCCTTCCCGCCAAGAAAAGAAGCAGCGTTAACAGCTTGAATTAACTCTTCCTTCGCTTCTTTTTTAAAAGGTAGACTAAATTCTCCTTTGCGAATATTCTTTTTCAAATATTCCTTTTGAATCCTGTAAGGAGAAGTGATTTGAAGTTTCACTGTTTGGTTTTCACCAATCAATCTAATCTCAACCTGTTTTGTTTCTTGTCTGATTTTTTTATCAGCTTTATTGATTGACAAACCACCAACAGCGACATTCGCAACTGTCGACCCAAAATAAAAGTGCGAACCAAAATAAATAAAAATTAACATTAATGCCATCATTGCCCCCGCAACAACACCAACAATCCGCAGCACTACTCGATGTTCATGCTCTCCCAACCCTTATCACCTTCTTATCATGCCAATAATTACTCACATTATAAATCAAACAACCATTTTTTTACTCTTAAATCATAATTATTAATATTTTTTAACATTTTTGGTAAAAAAAGATTCTGAAGCCCAATATTGAGCTTCAGAATCTTCTAAAAATTCTTTTTTACTAAAAATAGAATTATTTTTACATTTTTGTATGATCCGTACGTGAAATAACATCTCGACGTTGTTCTGGTGTCAAGTCACGGAACTTCACAGCATATCCGGATACACGAATGGTAAAGTTTGCATATTTAGGATTATCAATATCTTTATCCATTTCTTCTAGTAACTCACGGCCAAAGACGTTGACATTCAAGTGATAGCCACCTTTATCAAAGTAGCCATCTAATACTTGGCGTAAATTATCGACTTGCATTGACTCGTCATCTGTCCGACCTAAGGCACCTGGGTTGATTGTTTGAGTATCAGAAATTCCATCTTGCGCACAAGAGTAATTCAATTTAGCTGTTGAGTTTAATGAAGCCAATAAGCCATTTTTCTCACCTAAGAATTTGCCATCTTGATAGCTTGGGTTAGCACCTGGCGCTAAAGGTTTACCTGCACGACGACCATCCGGTGTATTTCCAGTATTTTTTCCGTAAACAACATTTGAAGTGATCGTTAGTAATGACAATGTTGGCGTTGAATCACGATAAGTGTGTTGGCGTTTGATTTGCGTCATGAAATATTCAAGAATCCAGTTTGCCATTTCATCTGCTTCGTCATTATCATTTCCGTAAGTTGGAAATTCATTTTGCGGAATATAGTCAATCGCTAGGCCATCTTCATCACGAATTACTTTTACATTTCCGTGTTTGATTGCCATCAATGAATCTGTCGCATGAGAGATACCCGCGATTCCTGTCGCAAAAGTACGTTTCAAATCAGTATCCATTAATGCTAATTGTGGTGCTTCATAGGCATATTTGTCATGCATGTAGTGAATAACATTTAAGGTATTTACATACAATTCAGCTAACCAATCTAAGACGTCTTTATAGCTTTCCATAAATTTATCAAAATCAATGCTATCACCTTCTAATGGACGGAAACGTGGACCAACTTGCATCTTGGTCATTTCATCAACACCGCCATTGATTGCATAAAGGACTGCCTTCGCCAAGTTCGCACGAGCACCAAAGAATTGCATATCTTTACCGATTACAGTAGCGGACACACAGCAGGCAATTGCTGCATCGTCTGAACCCCAGTATTGACGTAATAAGTCATCATTTTCTAATTGAATAGAAGAACTTTGCTTCGCAACTTTTGCTGCATAGGTACGGAATCCTTCTGGTAAATGAGAAGAGTATAGTACTGTCAAGTTTGGTTCTGGTGAAGGTCCCATATTCGTTAATGTGTGTAGGATACGGAAATCATTTTTCGTTACTAATGAAGTCCCATCCATATTCATTCCTGCTAATGATAAGGTTGCCCAAATTGGATAACCAGAGAATAATTGATTGTATTCTGGTGTCCGAGCAAATTTTACCATGCGTAATTTCATAATCAAATGATCGATCATTTCTTGTGCTTCGAACTCAGTGATTACACCACGATCTAAATCGCGTTGAATATAAATATCCAAGAACGCAGAAATACGACCAATTGACATTGCCGCACCATTCTGTGATTTGATTGCCGCAAGATAACCAAAGTATAACCATTGGATCGCTTCTTGTGCATTGCTCGCTGGTTTTGAAATGTCATAACCATAGCTTGCTGCCATTTCCTTCATATCTGCTAATGCACGGAATTGTTCAGAAACTTCTTCACGTAATTGGATAACATCGTTAGTCATCACTTTGCTACCAACGTTTTTCCAGTCTTTTTTCTTTTCTTTCATTAAGAAATCAATTCCGTATAAAGCAACACGACGATAGTCGCCGATGATACGTCCACGACCATATGCATCTGGCAAACCTGTAATAATTTTATTTTTACGCGCTAAACGCATTTCATCTGTGTATGCATCAAAAACACCTTGGTTATGTGTTTTACGCCATTTGTTAAAGATGAATGACATTTCATCATCAACCTCATAGCCATTGGATTCTAAAGCCTTGTTAGCCATATTGATTCCGCCAAAAGGCATGAATGCTTGTTTTAGAGGGACATCTGTCTGTAAACCAACAATTTTTTCCTCTTCTTTAATCAAGTAGCCAGGTTCGTGAGAAGTAATCGTTGCAGGAACATTATTGTCCATGTCGTAAACACCATTTTGCTTGTGCTGTACTTCAAAAAGCTCCTGTAATTTTTCCCATAATTTTTCAGTACTTGGTGCGGCACCTTCTAAAAAGCTGTCATCACCTTTGTACTCTGTATAATTACGTTTGATAAAGTCTAACGTATTAACCTCATGCTGCCAACGTCCTTCGTTAAAACCTTCCCAAGGATTTTCAGTTTGTTCAACAGTTTTTTTGATTGTTGTAGTTTCCATAAGCGCACTCCTTTGTTAAATAGTTTCAAAATAATTTAAAATGATTATAACAAAGGAATCTGTTTTAAGAAAGGGCTTTTTTACACTCGCTTATTCAAAAATCCTTTTAAAATAATGATAATTATCTTATCCCTATTCACTATCTGTTACAGTTTTCACTATAACAGAAATGATAATTGATAATGACAGTTTCTACTTGATAGTGAATTTTGCTCACCATTCCACAATACTATCCATTTATGAAATTGAAAAACAGAGGACTGATACAGGAGCCTTTGTGAATTTTTTTTCATTTCTAAACTCTCATAAAAGGAAAAGTTTTTCCTAAAATAAAATTTATCTCATTATTCTGGCATAATTTTCTCATCTTATTGAAAAGCTCTTCTGCTGTTATTCTATACAGAGAAAAGTTTTTTTTAGTCACTCGAAATCCTAATTGAAAGTTATTCATCACCTAGAATAATTATCAATTGAAAATAACTAAAACTTATTTAAAAATACTCATAAGATAATCGTTAGATGTTATCATAGCTCATTTTGATAGTATATCTAAAAAAACAGCAAATTATTCCAACTAGAAATATCCAAATAAATTAAATTGGTATACAATACCAAACGTATGTGTTTTTCAAAAAAGGGAGGTACTTTATGTTAGAAAGGTACATTGAAAAAAATATTTTTCGTCAAGTTTATCTTTGCCAACAATTGTATCAAAAGAAGGAAGTCTTTTTAAAAAGTATGGCAGAATGTTTGGATGTATGTTCTATTACAATCAACAATGATTTAGATGCACTAAAAGAATCTTTTGAACAGGAGATCCTTACATTCGAGCGAACAAGGAACTCTTGCAAGATATCCTTTGACCCGGCGTTTTCATTATTAGAATTATCGCAGCGAATTTATCGTCGATCAGATTTTCTGCGTGTACTCAATGATTTCTTAGTAGGAAATACTCATTGGACAGAAATCGCAGAAAAAGAATTTCTCTCTACTAGTAAGATCTATCAAATTCGTACGAATATTTTTTCTTTTGCTAAAGAATTAGGCTATTTAGATTCAAATAATGCGATTCAAGTACCTGAAAAGGATCTTCGCTACCTACTTCTGGCTATCTCCAGAGCCACTGGCGACCGCTCTGCTATTCCATTCAACAAAATGATTGCTGCTGGAGCAGAGGAACTGATTGACTATGTTGAATCGCATTTTTTTGCGCGTGATTATCCTAAAAGTGAACGAGAAATCATTGTTTTAGGCACCCAATTAAGTAGTCAAAGGGCACGACAATTTCCTATCATTTTTTCGGAGGATGAGAAGAAGACGGCTCGACAAACACCTTTATTCGGATTGATTCAAGCTGGTATAAAAAATTTACAGTCATCAATTTGTGTAAATGAAGACGAGTTGTTTTTTATTTATTCTCTTTTCAATGCCAGAAATTATCTTTGCAACAACTTGGAACTACTACAAAAAGATTTTGAAGTCGTCTATCAAAATCATATTCAACGGTATCCGGAGATAGAGGAGTTGCTTCAGCAATTTCATTTTTCTTTAAATATTCCCCTCGAAAATGAACTACTTTTGAAAAAAGCCTTTTTACCTTTTATTCGATCTGCTTGGGCCAACATGCAGCTTTTCCAGCCTGATCTAATTTATTTATTAGACGAAGAACAAAAAGAACTTTATCAAACCGTGCAAACTATTTTAATTGATTGGTCAACACGTTATCGACCAAACATTCATTGGAATGACAATTTTATCCGGAAAATGACCCTTACACTCGATCTATTACGAAAAAATACTTTTGATGAAAAAATTGAGCTATACATTGTAGCTCCCACTGATTTCAACTTTTTGTATTATCGAAAGCAGCTAGAAAATTTACTTGATGATCATTTTACTATTAGCAATATGATCTACAACACTCTAAGCGAAGTTGTAGACGATGTCTTTTTCTGTTCAAAAAGGATCATTGTTTGTGATACGGCGCTTTATCAAGCGGATCTGGGCAGCGAAAATACATTGATCTATCCTGTATCCTTGCAAACGATCAACAATACTTGCTATGAGATTAACGAACTTGTGCGACCAATTGAAAAAGCCTGAAAGGAACATTTCCTTCCAGGCTTCTGTTTTTAATGAGTAAATCCGTAAGTCTTAATTTCTGGTTTTTCATGATAGACCAAATGCGCTTTATCCAACGCTTCAATGGCTTCTTGCATATCTTGCACGTAATCACAAGCCATATTCATACCAAAATCAGCTCGAATGACTAAACGTTGAATAATTTCTTGATCTAAATTTTTAGGAAGTGGATAGGCTGGCACTTGCCACCCCTTCATTAAAAGGCGATCGGCTAAGTCATAAAGAGTCCACTCGCGAGTACTATCTTCTTTTAATTTGTAACAAACAATCGGTAATTGGGAACCATCGTTGACGATGTCAAATAAGCCTGTTTCTTCTATAGCATTTGCCAAATACAACGCTACCTTATGTGTACGTTCATGAATGGCCTTATAACCATCAAAGCCATAACGTACGAAGTTGTAATATTGACCAATCAATTGTGCAGCGCTATGTGAGAAGTTAATCGCCATTGTTGGTAATTCACCACCCAAATAGCTGACTTTAAAGATCAATTCTTTTGGTAAATAGTGTTGATCCCGCCATAAAACCCAACCAACACCAGGATAAACTAGTCCGTATTTATGACCTGAAGAATTAATTGAGATGACATTCTTCAAACGGAAATCCCAGACTAAATCTGGTTCAGTAAACGGTGCATAAAAACCTCCAGAAGCAGCATCAACATGAATATAGACTTTGTAATCCGTTTGTTTATTGTATTCCTCAACTAGATTATTCAATCCTTCAATATCATCATAACGTCCGGTATAGGTAATCCCCATAATCCCAACAATACCGATGGTATATTCATCGACATAATCCATGACTTTATCTAAATTGATGGACATATGGTCTTGGTCTAGAGGTACTTCACGCATTTCAATATCCCAATAAACACAGAATTTTTCCCAACATACTTGATAACCAGATGAAATGACTAAATTAGGTTTTTTAGCATTGAGATCGAGGCCCAATTTTTCAGCGCGTTTTCGCCATGCAAATTTCATTGCCATACCGCCCAGCATACATGCCTCTGAAGAACCAATTGTTGAAGTCCCCATAAATTTTTCATTTTCACTAGCATGCCAAAGATCGGCGATCATATTCACACAACGATTTTCGATTTCAGTCGTACGAGGATATTCAGATTTATCAATCGCATTTTTTTCTAAAGTTTGGCTCATGAGTTTCACTGCTTCTGGTTCCATATACGTTTGACAAAAAGTAGCTAAATTCAACCGAGCATTTCCTTCATCTAACATCTCATCTTGAACCAATTGATAGGCAATACGCGGTTCAATCGATTCTTGATTCAACTTATATTTTGGTAAATCTACTTGTTCACTTTCTGAACCAAAGATTGGTTCTAAATATTCTGCTTCGTCACGATTTTCTTTTCCATATAACATATGCAATTCCTCCAATAAGTTCGTTTTCTAATGTTTTAATGTATGTTCTTCTTTTTTAACAATCTGGTGTTCACCACGAGCTGCCGGATAGACGGCCGTATTCACATCTCCTGCTTCCATATGAATCGGCTCTTCTATTTTCTTATGTCCTTGCTTATCATGCAGTTCATAAATTACAAATGGCAGAATCACAGTAACTACAAAGCTGATTAACAAAATCACCTGATACGTTCGATCTTCATTCTTCGCTATTGATGCAGGGGGAACAAAAGAAATTAGCAATGCAAAAATGGATAATAAAAATCCGATTCCAGCAATGACTGTTTTCCCAATCGTTTTCCCAAGAACATTATACGTTCGTTTCAAGCCTTTCTTTTTGTACACTAAAACGAAATAACCGATAAAGAATAAAAGATATCCTACTAAATAGATAACGACCGTTAGTGAAATAGCTACTAAGAAAGATAAGTTGTTTCCACCACCGCCAAAAGTCAGTACTGCGCCCCAAATAGTAACAATAACACCTTGGATCATAATCAATGGAACAGGAACGCCATGAGTATTCGTCTTTCTTAAAAAATTAGGCAATAATCCTCGTTGAGCTGCAGCAAACATTCCGCGAGAAGGACCGACTACCCATGAGCTTACCTCTCCCATCACACCAAAAGCGATCATTAAGGCAACGACTTTAACCAGCCAACCTAAATGACTATTAAAATGTAAAATCAATGATTGGAATGTTTGGATCACTCCAGCGCTTAAAGATAGTTCTTTTTGGGGAATCACAGCAGCTACTGAAAAGCCGCCGATCGCATCTAGCGCAATTGCTAAAATCACCAATAGAATCATTGCTAATGGATAATTTTTGCTTGGATTTTCCAATTCATTGATATGTGAAGCGGATGCTTCAACGCCCATATAAGCCAAAATAAAGGAGACAAATACGACCAATGTTGATAGCTGTGAAAAATCTGGAATAAACGCTTTTCTGCTAATAGCAATTTCTATGGGATTTCCGCCAATAAAGTATGCTGCTGCTAGGCCAAATAAAAGCACAGAAGGGATAAGAATCCCGATCACAAATCCTGCTTTCGCTATTTTTGCGGTGCGTTGTGTTCCTCCTAATTGCGAGAAGGTTAATCCCCAGAATATGACAAGCAATCCTATATACTTCATTAACGGATCAGTGTTCAATGCTTGAAAATTCAACACGTAGGATAGTGCGCCCAGAATGAAATAAATCATTGTTACGAATCCCACCGTAATCTGGAACCATTGAAAGAAGATAGCCGCAAAACCAAATCGCTCACCTAATGTTTGGCTGACCCAACTAAATATCCCGCCATTTTGCCATCCCTCTACTGTAGACATTTCGGCAGCGCATAAAGCAACTGGTAAAAACCATAAAATTCCACCTAACAATAAAAAGAACACTAGGTGTAACTTCGAAGTCGCAAATGTTGGATACTCGTAAACGGTCAAAACCATCGAAGCCGTTAAAGCAAAAAAGCCGAATAAAGATAATTTTTTCTGATTCATATAAACGCTTCTTTCCCTTTTCTTAAATTCGTTAGCATAATAATGCTTCAGGGAACAAACGACGTAGAATATAGATAAAACATTTTCCAGCACCTCTTTCCTTACAAGGAGAAGTATAATCAGTGTGGGGGGAGCTTTTTTCTTAATTTTTTTCTTTCGAATAAGACAAACTTAAAAAAATATAGAAAATTTTATCGAAAAAAAGCGCTAGAGCTCTCCTCACTTAGGAGAGCTCTAGCGCTTTTCTATTTCTTACAACTACATACTGTATTCCTTAATATGCTCATTCATTAATCCGTTTGGTACATCATGGAGACGGTACCCATTGCCCCAATAAGTAATAATTCGAACATTGTCAATATGAGCATGGGCAATTTTCTTACGGATATTCCCTACTGCTGTCGACATCTGAACCAAACGCGACTTGCTAACTTCATTATTCCAAACCTTATTACATAACTCGTCTCTAGAAATAATCTTGCCGCTGCCTTCAGCTAATGCACCGATAATTTTCTTTTCAATATTATTAAGCGAACTGTAGAAAAGGACTAGATCCTGTTTCTTCATTTCTGATTGTCTTACTAGACCTTTTGAAATGGATTCCTTCTGACCCTCACGTTTATCGCTCAACAATAAGAACTCCCTTAACTCTGTCAGTGTACAATCAATAGATAAGCAATGATTTTCATCTATATTAGGTACTGGTTCATCCGTTCTTCGTAAATAATGCATATCTTTTTCTACAACAATCGGCAAAATCTCATTAAATTCTTGATTTGTCAAGGTTTCACTAAAAATGACAATATCAAAAAGAGACAAAATATCCTCAAAATAATTAGGCTTGTTCACATCAAAAAATTCTTTCAAGACAAACACTTCATAATCCAAACGCTGCAACTCGTTTTGAAATTCCTGTTCAATGATAATATTTCTAGTTAAAATGATTACTTTTTTCATTTCACTTCACTCCAGTCTTTACTGACTTCTACTTTTGCACCCTTTAACTCCTACCAACGTTTCTTCAATTGCTACTATTTACTGACTTAATAGATTGCACATGATTTTCTGCTTGTTGAATAATCGTGCGACTTAATCTCGTTGCCTCTAACAACGTATCTGCAGCATCCGCTCTTGCAAATAACTCTAAGTCAAAGTTTCCTTCTTTTTGAAATAGATAATCAAACAACGCTTCACTTTTATCATGTTCATACATATATTGTTCTAACAACCGATCATATTTTTCTTGTAATTCCTTTACATTCTGATCGCCTTTGTACCCTTTAGAACGTTTCTCTATTCCCTTTTGGAAAAGCCTTCCTCGTAAAATAAAGCGACGCCTATCTAAATTGTCCTTGTTATGGTAGACCACTTCATCTTGAGTTGGAGGCAACTGTGTTTCTTCTAACTGTTTTGTTATTTCCTTCAAGCGATAACGATATGCTGAAACTTTCTCTTCTAAAGCTCCTCGGATTCCCTCCAGCTTTTTCACTTGATTCAACAATTCATCATTTCTATCTTCTAACAATTGAACTTTACTTAAAATTTTCCCATTATTACTTTCTTTTAATTTAGAATCATCCAAAATTTCCAACCTAGCCTCATCTCTCTTCTTTGTGATTAAGATTAAAAATATTTTCTTCTTTATGTATGAATTTTGACTTATTATGTAAAACTTCATCTCTCTTCCGAATAAGCAACATTCATTAATGAAATCATTTGAAGCTTATCTTCTATTTACTAACCTTTGATTTTTGGACTACTTTTTCTTCTCCTCCCTCTCAATCAGGTATCTTTAGAAAAAAAGATGCAGCTCCATTTTTTGCCTTTTTTTCAATCAATGAAATATTTGTTTTCTATTTGAATTGACTGATGACTATGGAAGCTAAGTAAAGAAGCAGACTCCCGACCGTAATAACTATTAGACTCTTAGACAACAAAACTGTCTTCTCTACTCCGATTCAAATCGAATAAAAATTATTTTTATTTTAAATAAATAATTTTTATGTTTTATTATACATCTATTTTTAAAAAATTATAAAATATTTTTTATAATAAATCAACAGCATATTAACTTTTAGAGAAACCTTTTTTTTAAAATGAATTTTGCTTAGCGAAATTTTTAATCGTTTACACATTTTAAATTTGTTTACTAAAATCTATTCGCAACTTAACATAAATAGCTATATAATAATAATTATCTGTAAACAATCCCTCTGTAACAAGAAAAATATTTAGTCTTTAAGTCTACTCCTGAAGAAGAAAATAGGTAAAAAACGTACTTTTTGTGATGGTAAACCACTCAATAAATTTTAATATAATTATTTGAAAAATAATTTTTTGCGACATTATTCAAGAAACGCTACTTGGTTTTTTATACACTTATAATAGATATTTATTAATTCGGCTTTTTTAATCGTCACTTATCTTTACACAAATATGACTTGTCTTCTTTTTATATTCATTCTAATCTTCGCGAACGGTTCTAATATAATAAAATTATAATCAACATTTTTTAGCTAAAGAAACCGCTTTATCATCGTATTCGCTGAAAGTAAAAATTGTAGATTTCTTGCTAGAAACGATTCTTTTATTACTTAATAAAGGATTTATCGCAATATTTTAGCCCTGTATCATTAATAGAATCATCACTATATATCATTTCTGTCAGATTAATTATATTATTTTGACAATTATCAGTGCATTAATATAAACTTTTTCTTTTTCAATATTCTGAGAGAGATATGATTGGATAAATGACAAAAAAGCGATTTTTGTCTCGTTGTTTCGAAACAAAAATCGCTTATTGAGCTTTATCAAATGATTCATAGCAAATTGTCTATTTGCAGTTTTTCCATGTGTTAGTGCACTGAAGTTTCTTGTAAGACAACATAGTCATTCTCTAAGTATTCAAAAAACTTTTTATTTAAACGGTAGCCCTGTCCCCAAACGGTCTGAATCGCTTCATCGCCAAAGCGGTTTTCTAGCTTTTCATTCACTTTTGATACAACCTTTGAAAGACTTGCTAAAACTGATTTCGTTGGTTCTTTTTCCCATATCTCACGACTTATTTCTTCCCTAGGTACTGTTCGGTCACCCGATTGAATCAAGTAATAAACAATTTCTTTTTGCTTCAGCTTCAAATTCAATTCTGATAACCTTTGTTTAACACTCACCTGCTGAACATGAGCAGCATCTTTGGAGGCCAAACTTGATAGTTCTGCAATTAACAAGTTTTCACGTAATCGTTCTAAATCAGAGTTCACTGGAAGCCACGCATCAAATGGTGCAGGATCTTTCTCATCATGATTCCCGTTTATTGCTCGACGAAATAGTTTTATCCCCTCTTCTTGAGGTAAATACTTGATCACTTCGTATGCCTCTACATCATAAAGTGTTTCACTAAAAATAATGCCTTCAAACTGATTGAAGAAACTTTTATCAAAAGAATTTCTCTTTAGTTTTGTTATCAAATTAGCGGAACAATAAACCTCATTTCCTAACTGTTTCAATTGTTTTTCAAAATTTTCTTCATACAATGGAACCTTCGTTAAAAGCAATAATTGCATAGTTTGTTTCCTCCTTAAAAATACCCTTCCAGTCTTGCGAATACCAATAATGGAATCACTCATTAATAAATTTCGAAAATTAATCTGAATTTTCATTAATTGTCGCATAAAAGAAAAATAATTACACGAGTCAATTATATTATACTGTTAATTTTAGGTCAATTTTTAATTTCATATAACAAAAACATAAGTGATGAAATCATCCGGTAAAAAATACACCTATCCACTTCAATTAAATGGCAATTTAAACAAAACGAGATTTAAACAGAGATATTAATAGCATTTAAAGCACAACGTTTAAATCAAAAGATAAAAAAATGATCATTAAATGAATTTACGACACAATAAAACCGCTCATTCTTCGACAAAGCAAAAATTGAGCGGTTCCTCCAACTTCCATTATTTCACGTTTAGTATCCACATAAATCCAATAAAGACGAAGAAAAGCCCGTACATAATTGGAGAGACTTCCTTCCCACGCTTAGCAGCGATCATCGTGATTGGGTAGAAAATGAAGCCTAGTGCAATTCCATCAGAAATACTGTAGGTTAACGGCATGCCAATCAAAATTAAAAATGAAGGGATGGCGATTTCTAACTGATCCCATTTGATTTGTCGTAGCGATTGTGCCATCAATACACCGACAATAATCAAAGCTGGTGCTGTAACCTGTGATGTAACTACCGATAATAATGGTGAAAAAAACAATCCAAAGATAAAGAAAATTCCTGTCGTAATAGCTGTGAGTCCTGAACGGCCACCAACAGCGATACCTGCAGATGATTCAACATAGGCACCAACTGGCGACGTTCCTAATAATGATCCAGCTAACATGGCTGTTGAGTCAGAAGCTAAAGCTTTTCCAACCCTCGGCATTTTATTGTCTTTCATAAAGCCCGCTTGATTCGCTAAGCCGACTAGTGTCCCAGCTGTATCAAAGAATGTCACTAATAAAAAGGTGAGTACAACGACCCATAACTGAAGCGTATTGATATCTTTCACGTGTTTCAAAGCCACTAAAAAGGTTGGCTTCAGACTAGGGGCAGCTGAAATAATTTGAGTCGGTGCCTGGATCAAACCTGTAACCAATCCTAATAAAGTTGTTGCGACCATTCCTATAAAAATCCCGCCAGGAACCCGTCGCACTATTAAAATAGCTGTTACAATCAAACCGAAGATTGTTAGCCATGTTGTGCCCACACTCATTGAACCCAACCCAACCAATGTCGATTTGTTTGCAACGATAATACCACCTTCGCTTAATCCTAAAAAAGCAATGAACAAACCAATTCCTCCAGAGATGGCGTACTTTAAGTCTGCTGGAATAGCATCAATAATCATTTCCCGCAATTTGAAGATCGTAATCAAAATGAAAATCAGCGATGCGACAAAAACCCCTGCCAATGCCGTTTCCCAACGAATGCCCATACCAATACAAACGGAATACGCAAAAAAGGCATTGATTCCTAGTGCTGGTGCCGTAGCAATTGGATAACGGGCAAGTACACCCATCAAAATACACCCTAATGCACTCGCTAAGGCAGTTGCAGTAAATACTGCACCTTCATCCATCCCAGAGGCACCTAACACATTTGGATTGACAAAAAGAATATAGGCCATCGAAATAAAAGTAGTAAATCCTGCTAAAACCTCTCTTTTTACTGTTGTATTCAATTTCTCAAGTTCAAAATAGGAACTTATTTTCCCTCTCATGATGCTCCCCCTAAAATCTAATAATGTTCGTGAAATAATTGCTTGTTTTTTTAAACAACGAGGTCAATCATATAATAAACGCCATAATATGTAAACAATAATGTGTAAATAAGCCTAAACACGAACATTCGATAGTAAAACAACCGATTTCATCGAAACCCATTCTGGCTCCTTAAACAAACTATTGGACAAAATTCCTAAACCTCGCTATTTTTGAAAAGGACTTCTCTATTTGATGGTCTTTTAACTTCGCTATAGGAAGTCACATGTTTGCCATCTTACTATTAATGAAAAGCTTCTCTGTTCATTCACACCATCATCATAAGTACAGCAAAAGGAGAATTATTTTGAAACAACTTACCTTTAAACAATTTTGGGAATTATCCGAAATTTACACTGCGCCATTAAATCTATTTATTATTTTACTAGGATATGCTATTGCCAAGTATCAATTCGATAGTCTGCCAAGTCCTGAATTCTTTTTATTTGTTTTGATTATTGTGATGTTTCATATCACCGTGAATGTTTTTAACCATTATATGGACTATCGAAATGCCTCTGATGAAAACTATAAACAACAAACCAACATCATCGGACGGGATCACTTGGATCTACGCTTTGTACGCAATTTTTATTTATTTAATCTATTGGTTTCTTTCTTATTAGGATTACTATTGGTTTGGCGAACGAATTGGGTAATAGGGATTTTAGGGGTGATTGGTTTTTATATTGGTTTATTTTATTCGTATGGTCGGCGTCCGTTAAACAGCTTGCCTATCGCTGAAGCCTTGACTGGTACCGCCAGCGGTTTTTTTATTCCTGTAATCAGCTATTATCTCGCAGTATACCAATCTCATGCAATCACTTTGGCAATGATCGGTAAAGTATTCCTGATTAGCCTGCCCTTAGTATTGATGATGTTCAATAATTTATTAGCCAATAATACCTGTGATTTAGAAGAGGATATTGAAAACCATCGCAAAACGCTGGTCTATTATTTAGGCAAACCGTTAGCAGTAAAAGTATTATCGGTTGTCTACATATTTAGCTTTATTTGGTTAATTGTTTTGGTCATCGCAGGATTGGATCCATGGACGGTCCTATTGCTAGTCTTCCTTTTTCCAAAAAACTGGCAAGGTTTAAAGAAATATCGAATGTTGCAGGATAAGAAAACAACGTTTCCGATCGTTTTGAAAGCCATGTCTGTAATCATGGTACTCTATCCAGTACTTTATTTTATCGGTTCATTTTTTGCATAAGCAAAGCCTGTGTAATTCCATTGAGAATTACACAGGCTTATTTTATACAATCAAAAAATTAATATTTAACGCATCAATGTCTGCTTGTTGTTCACGAGTTATTCGTGAGTCGGTAATCAAATAATCACATTCCTCAGGTTTAGCAAACTGTTTAAAGCTGCGTTGATTGATTTTATTTGACTCACATAAGACAATTTTTATTCGTCCAATGTTTAGTAGGCTTTTTTTCATTTCTGCTGTTTCATAATTAGGCGTCGAATACCCATAGCTCTTATCAAAAGAAGTGGTTCCAAGAATGATTTTATCTACAGAAAATCCTGCTAACCCAAGAGCTACAGAACTTCCAGAAACATATGGATACCCATTGCGGATCGCTCCGCCAATAACTTGTACCTGATAATTTGTTTTTTCGCTTAACAATAAGGCAATCTCCAAATCGTATGTCAAAATCGTTAAACGCTTTAACGAACTATTGATCAATTTCTCTGCAAAGGCTCTACAAGAGGTTCCTGTATCGATCGCCAAAATATCATTTTCTTCAATCAACTTGACCGCTCGCTCAGCAATCCGATATTTTTCATTTGTGCGTTCACGACTCTTAGGAATAATTTCAACACTCCGTTGAAAATCGCGCTTGATCACACCTCCGTGTGTTCGAGTCACTAATCCCTCATTTTCAAGCTCACGCAAGTCATTTCGAATCGTTGATCCTGTGACGTTAAAAATATCGGCTAACTCCGCAACTTGCATACGATTCTTTTCGTTGACTAGATTCACGATGGACTGCTTCCGTTCCTCTGCGTATAATTGATCATCCATTTTTAATCACCTTTTTGTGTTTTGTTTCATTATAAAAGAAACTGAAAATGTAAGCAATTAAACTAAAATTATTCTTTGAAGACAATCACGTTTTTTAACCCAATTGCTTTTTTAGCATTGTCTAAGGCCTTATCAAATTGATCGAATGAATAGCGTTTTGTGATCAGTTCCTTCAGGGGAATTCTCCCACTGGCAACCAACTGAGCAGAGGTTCGATACCCCATCAAACTTGCACGAGTACAGCCAAAGACTCTTAATTGTTTATAATGCAGGATATTCGTATTTAGTTTAACTTCTTCTTTTTCCTTTGGCAGTCCGCCAAAGAATAGGCAGCGGCCATTCATTGCCATATAGTTGAAGCTGGCTTCTTGAGCCTGTGGTGCCGGTGCCGCAATAATGCAGAGGTCAACGCCCTGATGATTAGTTTCAGCAAAAATTTTCTCCTGTAAATTCTTTGAAGTCAGTGGAATCAAATCGGGAATCATTTTTTTCGCATCCGCCAGCCGACTTTCCGATAGGTCATTCATCATCACTTTTCCGGCACCTCTAGCTCGCGCCAACATCGCGTGCATGATCCCGATTGGTCCTGATCCAATGATCAACACATGATCTCCAGGCTTGTTTCCAGTAATCTCCTGTCCATTAAATACACAACTAAAAGGTTCAATTAATGCCGCTTCTTCATAAGACAAAGCATCTGGAATCAACGAGATATTTCCTTGGCGTACTGCTTTTTCAGGAATGACTAAGTACTCTGCAAATCCTCCTGGCAAATTGATCCCGAAGGCTTCGTAACTGTCACATAAATGTGTATTTCCACTGACACATTGATCACATATCCCACAGCCCATATTCGGAGCGATTGCAACCCTCATCCCTTTTTTATAAAAATTAACAGAAGCTCCAACTTCAACAATATCCCCTGAGATCTCATGACCTAAAGTTAAGGGTGTTTCTTCACTTGCGGTAGGATATCCATTCTTGTACATGCGAACATCCGTCCCGCAGATGGATGCTGCTCTCACCTTTATCAGAACTTCTTTTTCAGATATCGCTGGTTTGGCCAGTTCGCTCAATTGAATCTTTTCTTTTCCTAATAATTGGATTGCTTTCATTTATCCTTCCACCTCGACAATTCTATTTTCCAGCAGTGAAGTTAAGCCGGCATTGACCAATCGAACGGACATTAAGCCATCGTGACCTGTACACTTAGGTGTCGTGTCATTCAAAATGCAATCAATAAAGGCCTGATCTTCAGCTACATAAGCTTCTCTAAACAAGTACATCCAGCTGTGCATTGTTGGTTGGGTCAGTTTCTGATCACTTGTCGCGACTACAATATTATGCTTTCCCTGATCACCAACCAAAATACTTCCTTTGGTACCAAGAATCTCCGTACGCGCATCATATCCATATTGAACATACTGTGCTCCATCAATCAGACCCAGCTTGCCATCTTCAAAACGCAGGTTCATCGCTACCGTATCATAATAATCAGGAAACTGATCGCTTACCTCTGGTGAACGATAATTGCCGCCATTCGCATAAATACTTTTCACTTCACTGCCAGTCAGCCAGCGCAAGGTATCTAAATCATGACTATTCACCTCGCCAATTGGCCCATTGCTTTTATGGATATCGAACATCCAAGGCTTTGGTTCACTCGGTCCGTGGGTTAAGGATTTCACCAAGACAACCTCACCGATCGCACCAGAATCCACGACTTTTTTTGCTTCCTGAAAGCTTGCATCGAAACGTCGCATAAATCCAACCTGCAGCTTCACTTGATTTTCCTCTGCCGCTTGGATCATTTCCAAACATTCTGCTTCATCCATTGCTAAAGGTTTCTCACATAAAATGTGCTTTTTCGCCGCTGCAGCTGCCAATGCGATCTCCTTGTGGTGAATCGTTGGTGTAACAATCACAACAGCATCAATCTCTGGGTTTTCCATCACTTCCCGATAATCCTCGTAAAGATATTGGCAATCTACTTCTTTTTGAGCCAGCTCCAAGCTTTCTTTTGAAGGATCACACAAAGCGACCAGTTTTGCATTTTCAATTCGACGAGCAAAGTTTTTTCCATGGATCATTCCTGCTCTGCCAGTACCTATCAAACAAATGTTAACCAATTTTGACATGCCAATCATTACTCCTTAGCTGTTTGTTTCTTCTGCGAGAATACTTTTACTGCTGTTACTAAAAATCCGCTAACCGCTGTTCCGATAGCTAATGCTAAAACATACAATAAGACATTTTCGACTGCTCCAGGAATCAGGAATACGAAGAAGCCACCATGGGGAACTGCGATTCCGCACTTGAAGATCATCGACAAAGCACCGGTAATCGCTGAACCGACTGTTACTGACGCCAGCACACGAATCGGATCAGCCGCAGCGAAAGGTATCGCCCCTTCAGAGATGAAGGATAATCCTAATACCCAAGCTGATTTTCCTGCTTCACGTTCTTCTTTGCTGTATAAGTTTTTTCCTAAAACTGTTGACGATAAGGCCATTGCTAAAGGCGGAACCATCCCAGAAATCATTACTGCTGCCATTACCATACTTGTTTCCCCAGCACCTAGGTTTGTTAGGGACGCCACACCGAAAAAGTAAGCTGCTTTTCCGATCGGACCGGCCAAATCAATCGCCATCATCCCGCCTAAAAGCAGTCCCAGCAACACTGAATTCATTCCAGACAAACTGTTCAACCAATTGGTAATCCCTTCATTTAACGCTGTAATCGGAATCCCTACAATAAATTTCATGACAAGTCCCACCAGTAATACCGATACGACTGGAAGAATCAAAACAGGCAATAAACCCGAAAATGCAGGGGGCAATTTCAATACTTTCTTCAACCCATAAACCGTGTACCCTGCTAAGAAACCGCCAAGCAAAGCCCCTAAGAATCCCGCATTCATTGATGAAGCGATCATTCCCGCGACCATCCCTGGAACAAGTCCCGGACGATCAGCGATCGAGAAGGCGACATAACCACCTAGGATTGGCCACATTAAGCCCATTGCAATCCCACCTAATTCATTGATTGCTGAGGCAAGCTCTCCTTCTGCATTAATCCCGCCGAATGCAAAGGCTAACGCAATACATATCCCCCCTGCCACAACAAAAGGAATCATATAAGAAACACCTGTCATCAAATGACTATAGATCCCGCTTTTTTCTGATTTTGCTTCCGACTTAACCTCCGTGTTAGTCGAATAAATCGCCGCATTCGGTGCTCGGTCAAACAACTCATCAGGATGATCAATCGCTTCAGTAACATCAACTTCTAGTAGGCGTTTTCCATTGAATCGATCTTTATTCACCGATGTACTGGCCGCAATAATAACCGCATCGGCATCTTCTATCTCTTGTGGTGTTAAAACGTTCTCTGCACCAATGGAGCCTTGCGTCTCTACTTTGATTTCAATATTTCGCTTTTTAGCAGCGATTTCTAAATTTTCCGCTGCCATATAAGTATGTGCGATACCAGTCGAACATGATGTAATCCCCACAATTTTCATTTTTTTCACCTTTCCTTATTCAAAAATCTGATAGATTTCTTCAGCGTCTGTGACAGTCATCAGTTTTTGACGGACATCCTCATGCATTAGCTTTCGAGAAAGCTTACTAAGAATTCTCAAATGTTCATCATTTGATGTTTCTGGAACAGCAATCAAAAACATCAAGTGAACGGGTTTACCATCCATTGAATCGTATTGAATTCCCGCTTGACTACGACCAAATGCCAATGAAGGTTCCGCAACCGCCGCACTTTTTCCATGAGGAATCGCTACCCCAAACCCAATCCCCGTAGTGCTTTCTTCTTCTCTCTTCATTACAGCTTCTAAGTAAACGCTATCATTCGTTACAACACCCTTTGTTAAAAAGGTGTTCGCAAGCTCACTGATCGCTGCTTGCTTATCTGTCGTTTTTAGATCAAATTTGATAAATGCTGGTTTCAATACATCACGAATTTCTGTCATTTCTCTACTCCTTTAAATTCTTGTATTCTTCTAAGATCTTGATCCCTGAGCTTGTTCCTAATCGTTCCGCCCCTGCTTCAATCATCTTCAAAGCAGTATCCAAATCACGAATGCCGCCAGCTGCTTTTACTTTCACTTCATTCCCTACGATTTTTTTCATTAAGGCAACATCTTCTAATGTCGCTCCTCCTGTTCCAAATCCTGTTGACGTTTTGACAAAATCAGGTTTTACCTCTTTGGCAATTTCACAAACCGCGATTTTTTCTTCATCGGTTAAATAGCAATTCTCTAAAATAACCTTGCTGATAATTCCGCCTTCATGAGAAGCACTCACAATTGCTTTCATTTCTTCTCGAATATACTTTGTATCACCCTCTTTTAATTTGCCAATATTGATTACATAATCAATTTCATCCGCACCGTTTTTAATGGCGTCCTTTACTTCAAAAACTTTTGTTTCAATTGTTGTCTGCCCCAAAGGAAATCCGATAGCCGCTCCTACATGAACCTTACTGTCTTTCAAAAACTCTCGACACATCTCTACAGGATAAGAATTAATCGCTACCATTTTAAAACCATACTCATCCGCTTCCTTACATAGCTGTTCAAGTCCTTCTTTGGTTGCGTCGGCCTTCAACAATGTGTGATCAACCATATTTGCTAATTTTCCCAACTCAATCATCCACTTACTCCTTTTCATTTTTATTTACACCTTTATACTATCATTTGTTTTCATTTTGTCAACATATAAAAATAAAAAAGCAGAAATAAAACAAAAAAGCACTCCTTTACATATTTAAAGGAGTGTTTCCGATATTACTATTTGAAAGCAAATGAAAGTTATCTAACCAATTCTCCTGGCCAAGCAGCGGTGCCGCCTAATACATTGATTACATTGTAGCTTTGTCCAGCTAAAAAAGCACAAGCATTTTCAGACCGAGCACCGGATTGGCAAATTAAATAATAGTCTTTACTGTCATCAAGTTCTGTAATACTACCGCTTAAACTGCTCAATGGCAGATTTTTTGCATGAGGAACATGCCCCATTTGGTATTCATAGCTTTCTCGAACATCAATGATCTCCAATTCCTTATGATTCGCTAACTGGTAAAAATCTTTCATAGTAATTGAACTAGTCATAAATCAATTCCTCCGGTCTCACAGTTTTATATAAAGCAAATGCGCCGTCCAAATTTTTCACTTTGAAGCCCTTTTGTTTTAGAATACGTTCAGCGACATAGCTACGTAGACCACTATGGCAGCTAACAATATATTCTTTTGCTGGGTCCAGCTCACTGATTCTTTCACGTAATTGATTCAGAGGAATATTGATTGCACTAGAAAAACGGCCATTTGCTAATTCTTCAGGATTTCGTACATCCAGTAACTGACTGCCATTTTGCTGCTCTTCCTTTAATTGATGCCATTGGATCGAGTCACTCATACCTTCAGAGAGATTGATCGCTGCATAGCCCAACATATTGACGGGGTCCTTTGCAGAACCAAAAGGTGGTGCATAGGTGAATTCTAATTCAGGTAAATCAAAAATTGTTAATCCACCCTTGATAGCTGTCGCCAGAATATCGATACGTTTATCTATCCCATTGACGCCCACACCTTGAGCCCCATAAATTTTTCCAGTTTTCGGATCAAACACTAATTTCAATACTAGATCACTTGCATTCGGATAATACCCTGCATGATCCTTCCCAGAAACATGGACCACTTGATAATCCAAACCTAATTGTTTCACCGCGCGTTCACTTAGACCTGTCGCAGCGGCAGCTAGATCAAACACACGGACAATCGCAGTCCCGATACTTCCACGATTTGTTCGTTGCAAACCAGCAATAGTATCTGCCACTTGTCGCCCTTGACGATTTGCCGGTGAAGCAAGTGAAATCAACGCATCTTCACCGCTGACTTGTTGTTTGACCACGATCGCATCGCCAACCGCAAAAATGTCCGGTATACTAGTCTGATAAGATTCATCCACTAGGATACCGCCGCCTAAACCTGTTTGTATCCCCGCTTGTTTCGCCAATGTATTCTCTGGTCGAACACCCACTGATAGAATCGTAAGATCTGAATATACTTCTTCTCCATTGGTCAACAGGATCTTCTGTCCCTTTTCACTGAAACTTTGCGCAGATTCTCCAGTAATGACATGAACCCCTTTATTCATCAACTCATTTTTGACATATGCGGCCATCTCTTCATCTAGCGGTGGCAAAACATGAGGTGCCTTCTCGATAACTGTGACTTCTAATCCCCGTGACTTTAAATTCTCTGCCATTTCAAGTCCGATAAATCCTGCACCGATCACTGTTGCCTTAGTTGGGGATTTTTCTAAAGCCTGCATGATTCGATCCAAATCTGGTACATTGCGTAAGCTGTAAACATTCTCACTCTCAGCCAATCCAGCCATTTCTGGAATCAATGGCTTTGCACCAGGAGATAAAATCAATTTGTCATAGCTTTCTTCAAAGCTTCCTTGATCATTTTCGACGGTCACCGTTTTCTTTTCTGGAGAAATAGCTGTAACTTCGTGGAAAGGTCGAACATCCAAATTAAAACGCGCCTTTAACGATTCCGGTGTTTGAACCAAAAGAGCGTCACGATCCGCGATCTCTCCAGAAACATAATAAGGCAACCCGCAATTAGCAAATGACACAAAAGGTCCTTTTTCTAACACAACAATCTCTGCATCTTCCATTAACCGACGCAAACGCGTAGCCGCTGACATTCCGCCTGCAACGCCGCCTACAATAACAATCTTCATTTTACTTTCCTCCTCTGATCGGTCCCTGCCAACGATTCATACCACCTTGCACATTTGTTACCGTATACCCTTTTTGTTTCAAAACCTTCGCCGCTTGTTTGCTACGCATTCCAGATTGACAAATAACGTAGAGCTCGTTTTCTTTTCCTTTATAACGATCGATTTTGTTCAATGGGTAGTTCACCGCCTTAGCAATATGCCCTCTACGGTATTCTTCTGGTGTTCGAACATCGATTAATGTAATTGATTGTTCAAGCTTATCCACTAGTTCATTTGTTGAAATACTTGGTATCTTTTGAAATAGTTTAAACATCTTCTTCACTCCTTTTCTATCACTTATAAATACCTCACAGGGTATTTTTATCATAAAAAATCTAATCCTGTCAATCATCTTGATTGATTCATTTTCTTGATAAAAGCTATCCACTTGACGAGACATACCCTCTCTAGGTATATTCTTTGTAAGATCATTCTTAAAGGAAGTGCATATAGATGGAAATCGAAGAAAAAAAAATCCTTAATCGGTTGAAACGAACAGAAGGACAAATTCGCGGCGTACAAAAAATGATTGAGGAGAAAAAGGAATGTATCGACGTCATTACCCAATTAAGTGCCGTACGCTCTAGCATTGATCGTGTGATGGGAATGATCGTCGCTGAAAATTTGAAAAACTGCTTTGAAAATCCTGATAAAAATCCAGAGGAACAAGCACAAAAACTAGAACAAGCAATAAATATGATAATTAAGAAATAAGGTGTAATAATGAACGTTGTTTTTCATATTGATGAAATAGAAAAATGGACAGAAACTGCTAATAATGTTAAAAACCTGTTGAAAGAACCTAAAAAAATAGCTATTATTGTTTTAATTAACGGAAAGGCGATTGAAGGGTACCTTGATCCTAAAAATCAATCGTTCATCGCTACAGAAGGGATAACCTTTCATGCCTGCAATAATGCGATGAGAGCTTACAAGATCACAAAAGAACAGTTACCAAAGAATGTTGTCGTCGTGCCTTCAGGTGTTTTGGATCTGATCGAACTACAGTCAGAAGGTTACGCCTACATTAAGCCGTAAAAGCATTCATTAGGGAACTGTTTTTGAGAAGGTGAAACTGCTCATGGGAAGGGAGTAGGATGTTGAACACAATCGAAAATATCAACAAAAAAATGCATGTCACTGGTAGTCTGATCAATCTGAAAACCATCCAAGAGAATTTTGAGAAAATTAACTCTAGGGATATTCACTCTGAAGAAGAACGAAAAGAGATCATGGATTTTTTAAACACCATTGAATCAGAGATCAGTTCTATAGAAGAAAAAATAGCTTTTATTCGGCAGATGTAACTCGAAATTTTTTTACTACTCAAAAAAATCCCCTTCCATGATTTAAGGAGAATCATGGAAGGGGATTTCTTATGCACTTATTTTTCGATAAACATCAATGATCTCTTTTGCTAAATCGGTAAAAGCGATAGAGGTCATCAGATGATCTTGGCTGTGAACAGTCAATAAATTCAAATCAAGCTGCTCTCCTTGTGCTTCTTTTGTTAGCAGCCCTGTCTGTGAATGATGTGCCTCGACCAGTGATTCTTCCGCTTGCTTGATTTTCTCATCAGCTAAATCAAAGGCTCCGCCCTTTGCTTCTTGGATTGCTTCCATTGCATTGCTTTTAGCGTTGCCGCCATGGACGATCAGCCCCATCACCGCTTCTAGATTTTCTTCTTGCATGTCATCTTCCTCCATTTAAGTAGATTAGGCATTGATCATTGCAACAGCTTGACTTAGTACATTTTCACCGTTCATCATACCGTAATCCGTCATATTGATAACGTCGACAGGAATTCCCAAAGGTGCCAATTTTTCCTCAAATTGTTTTTGCATAAAGCGGACTTGTGGTCCTAATAAAACTGTGTCAATCTCGCGCTCCTGTAATTTATTTGTCGCATCCGCTGCTGCGATCGCGAAAATATCAACGTCTAAGCCTTGTGATTCTGCCGCTTTTTGCATTTTTGTTACTAGCATACTAGTGCTCATTCCAGCGTTACAAATTAACATAATTGTTTTTTCACTCATCATTGCCTTCCTCCTACAATGTTTCGCCATTGCTGGCGATCACTTCTTGGAACCAATGGAAAGAATCTTTTTTACTGCGATCCAATGTTCCTTCGCCCTCGTTATTCTTATCTACATAGATGAAGCCATAGCGTTTTTTCATTTCACCTGTTCCGGCAGATACTAAATCAATAAAGCCCCATGGCGTATACCCCATTAGGTCGATACCATCATAAATCACCGCTTCTTGCATGGCTTCGATATGTTCACGTAAGTAATCAATTCGATACTCGTCATGAATTTCCCCATCTTCTGCAATTTCATCAACTGCTCCGAAACCATTTTCTACAATAAATAAAGGGAGTTCATAGCGATCATTGAACCAGTTCATAGCATAACGTAAGCCAGTTGGGTCAATCTGCCAGCCCCATTCAGAGGCTTTTACATACGGATTTTCCACCAAGTCATTCGCTTCATCATAATCATAGGCTGGTCCCTTATCGTGATCTTTGATGGCAAACGACATATAGTAACTAAAACCGATGTAGTCAACAGTCCCTTTTGTTAATTGCTCTTCGTCCTCTAGAGTGATATCCAACTCAAACTGCTTCCGTTTGAAGTAAGCCTTCATATAGCTTGGATAGCGTCCTTTGCAATGAACATCCGTGAACCAATAGCGACGCTGCATTGCTACCGTTGCCGACATCATATCTGATGGACTGCAGGAATACGGATAAATAGGAACCATAGCAATCATACAGCCAATGTCAAATTTAGGATTGATTTTATGACCAATTTCGATAGCTTTAGCACTTGCAACCAGTTCATAGTGTGCAGCTTGGTACATGATTTTCTCGCGATCATCCCCTGACTCAAACTTCAACCCAGAGTTGGTAAAAGGTGCAAAATCCTCCTTATAATTTGCTTGATTGTTGATTTCATTAAAAGTCATCCAATACTTGACTTTATCTTTATAGCGTGTGAAGCATACTTCCGCAAAACGTGCGAAGAACTCAATCATTTTTCGATTTCTCCAACCGCCATACTCAGTCACTAGGTGATAAGGCATTTCAAAGTGTGACAAAGTAATGACCGGCTCAATATTATACTTTAAGCATTCATCAAAAAGATCATCATAAAACTGTAAGCCCGCTTCATTCGGCTCCGCATCATCTCCATTCGGAAAAATACGAGTCCAGGCAATTGATGTACGAAAACATTTTAAGCCAAGTTCTGCAAACAGCTTCACGTCCTCTTTATAACGTCCGTAGAAATCGATGGCTTCATGATTTGGATAATTCTCACCTTCTAAAACACCCTCAGTGATTCGACGGGGAACGCCATGTGCACCGACTGTCATAACATCCGCTACGCTGATCCCCTTTCCGCCATCTTGCCAACCACCTTCTAATTGATGGGCGGCAACTGCGCCGCCCCATAAAAAATTCTCTTTAAAAATACTCATGTGTCTCCCTCTTCATTTCCTTATTGGTTAAACTGTTGCCTGACCTTCTGCCTTTTCGTTCCCTTTTGCTAAATCTTTTTCGATCTGCTCCACACTTTCACCTTGTTCTTGCAGATAGTTTAATGAATCCACTTTACGAACGAATGGTAGGTAGATGAAGAATCCTACAACTAAAACAACTGCCTGTAGCAAAGCCGTTCTCCAGCCGCCAACTAAGAAGCCTGAAATGATTGGTGGAGTCGTCCACGGCACTTGTACCGCCGTAAACAATGGAACAAGTCCTGTGTAAAGTGAGAAATATGTGATTACACCTGAAACCATAGGTGTCAAAATGAATGGTAAAGCCATAATCGGATTCATCACAACAGGAGTAGCAAATAGAATTGGTTCATTAATATTGAAGAATGCCGGTAACAAAGCTAATCTTCCTAATTGCTTAAACTGAGCGGAACGAGCAAATACCACCATGAACATCACAATCCCAATTGTCATCCCTGCACCGGTTACCGTCATAAATTGATCTAAAAATTGTTGTGTAACGATGTGACCGCCGTTAGCGATGGTTAACTCTTTACCAGAATTCAAAATTGCCGTGTTTTCTAAAGAATTTGCTGTCAAAATCGGTCCCATGATCCCTCCGACTAAAGTAGACCCATGAACACCGAAGAACCATAAGAATGGTACTAGGAAACCAAGCATCATGGCCCCACCAAATGTATCTGTAACCCCTTGCATTGGTGTTTGGATTAACTCATAGATTGCTTCTACAACCGTCGTATTGAATACTTTATCAAAGATGACATAGACAACTAATGCCACTGTCGTGATTACCGCCGCTGGAATCAACGCAGTAAATGAATTCGCTACGTTTGCTGGTACTTGTTCTGGTAATTTGATACGTATATCCCGTTTTAAGAACCAAGAGTAGGACCAACCAACGAATAACCCAACTATGATGGCACTGATCATCCCTTGGCCACCAGTCCAAGTTTTGTCGATAACATTGGTTACAACTGCATTCGTTTCTGCATTTGTCGCGCTTGAATGCTGTGTTAGTAAAAAGATAACCAATGCGATCATTCCTGCTGGCAATCCTTCAAAGCCTTCTTCTTTTACATACGAGTTCGCAATACCCATTACGGCAAAAATTGACATAATTCCAAATGACGCGCCGAAAGCTTCGTTAAAATAAACATCTAAGCCACTACTAGCCACCCATTCAGAAACGGCAGGAATCGGGAAGTTCGCTAAAAGTAAGAATACAGAACCTACAATGGTAAATGGCATAGTATATAGCATCCCGTTACGAAGAGCAGTAATAGCTTTTGTATTTACAAATTTTAAAATCGGGGGCAATAATTTCTCATTAATAAAGTTATTCATAAATGATTCTCCTCAAATAATATTTTTAACACAGCGATGGCCATTCGCATTTTGTATCCGTTTACAGTTTTATCATAAGGGATGGCTCCCACGATTGGAATACTTCTGGAACACCTAGAAACATGTTCCAATAAAAAAAACAACTTCGATAATTGATAAAAAAATGTCCAGCAAAAAAACTAATGCAAAAGGCTGTGTTTACTAGTCTTTCGCATTAGTTTCTCGCTGATACGCTTGATGAGCCAAAATTTCCAAAAGCGCGATAACCGGAACCTGTGTGGTCAAATTAATAAATTCTTCTGTCGGATCAGGCCCGGTTACTTCAGGCATGTAGTAGGAAATATTGAAATCAGCCAGTTGCGCAATCGTCGAATGTTGATCATTCGTAATACTCAATATCTTTGCTCCATAGCGCTTGAAATTTTCAATCTGTTTAATGATTTCGACGGTTTCTCCCGAAACGGATAAGGCTATTACTAAGGTCGTGTCTACCCCTCTCGTTGGAACAGGGATAAACGGATCCGTGATGGCATACGCGTTAAACAGTAGATTAGAAAAATAGCGCGCTCCATAGGTCCCTAATGTTCCGCTTGTTCCAATTCCTGAAAAAACTAAATGCTTACTAGCAAGAATTAAATCAATCGCCGGATCAATGACTGTATGATAACTTTCATTGTTCACCTTTTTCAAAAAAGCATCCACATGGACATTTGCATCATAAAAGGCTTCGAAAGATTGTCCATTCTTTGATAAATTTTCTTTCAAAGAATATTTGAATTCTGTATAGCCTGAATAGCCCAGCTTATTTAAACAGCGCAAAATAGTAGAAGTAGAAACATGACAGTTATCGGAAAGATCTCGAATCGTCATTTCTCCTACGCGCTCTATATTTTCAACAATAAAAGTATAAACAATCAGTTCTAACTCGTTTAGATCCTTTACCTTTTGTGAATCAAACATCTGATCCCAGCTCCTAATAGTAACGTTTTCTTTACAACTATTATCCCATAAAATCCTTTAATTACACAGCTTATTAAACACTTTCTTGCAAGTAAAAAAATAAAAGAATCCGATTACTCGTCGAATTCTTTTATCTCTTTTGCTTTCGCTGAATCGCTTTTCGGATACCTATTCGATAAACTTTGGGGATTGCTAAGAAAAAATTCTGGGTGAATTGATACCGCTGATATTTCTCAATGACAAAGTTGATCAATTCCACCTCTCCATATTTTTTTTGATGAAAAAGCTTAAAGCTGCGAATTTTTCGTGAGGCTTTATTAGGTTCTTTCAACGCGACCAAAAAGGACAAGAGATCATCAAAGTAGCGTGCTTTGGCTTCTTTATAGGTCTCTGTTCCATATCGCTCCAAATGAATGAAGTCTGTTAATTTCTTACCCCAATACTTTTTTTCAAGGTATATCGGTGTTTGGATATCCTGCTGAAAATCTTCCAAATACGCTTCAAAAATAGCTTTGTCCGCGATAAAATTCTGTTCCAGTCCCTCGAAGGCTTCTCGATCGACTTGATTGATTTCTGTCACGACACTTAGATAATCTCCGATGAACAACGGCATTTGGGCTTCACGAAAATGGACGACCCGTTCGGCTAATTTCTGATTAAGAGATAACGGATGACGCAGCGTGGCATTCCGATAGTAAGCAAAAACATATCGCTGCCATAGGTCTTCTGGAAATGTAATTTCCCGATCTACCAGCCAAAGCAATTCATCCAAAGCTAAATCGACATGGGCGACGCCTTTTTTTATTTCCTCTGCTACTTGCTGAGAAATGCCTAAGTGATCCTTAAAATGCTGAATTCCCAAACGAATCTCTTGTTGTTTGCTCTTTGATTCAATGACAAATTGATATTTCAATGGGCGGCCACAGGCACATTTTAACTGGCTGTGAACACCTCGTTCATATTCATCATCAATATTCAAGGCAACAAATTCCCAATCCGAGGTTTGCAAATAATGCTTTTGTAAAAACAATGAACGAACCTCGTATTTTCTTTGCTGATGAACTAGGGCTTGCTGCGCTGGTGTCAGCTTTTCGAATAATGCTTTCCGTTTGGCTCCTGAGTAGGTCACGTGACACTCTGTTGGATAGTCGCTCAACCCGTAATTTTGCGGATACCAATGGTCATAAATCTTTAAATACTTATCCATGGAATGAACTCTTTCACCACTTATTTCTTAGGATCAAATTTTTCTTCGATCTCTTTAACGATTTTTTTTACTTCTTCTTTTAAAGAAGTATGAGGTTCTTCTTCCTCTACCGCATTAGAGCCAGAGCGGGCGATTTCTTTAGGTTCGCCAGAATTACTGCCAGCTAGTGCTTCTTGCTTATCTTCTGTTTCGCTAGAATTGGTTCCAGCTAACGCAACATCCTCTTCCGTTTTTGGTGCCATAGAACCACGTAAGCGACGGTCTTTTTCATTGTTATAGTTTGTCATGATCATTTGCTCCTTACTCAATTGAAATGTAATAAGAAAAACCAATAGTGCCAGTTCTTTTTTGTATTTTACCCGATTGTCCATAAGAATACCAAAGTTATCCTGTTTTCATGAAGAAGCGATACCCACACCAGGCGGCTGTCGCAAACCAACTGAGCCCGCAAAGTGCAAGTATGATCGTTACATACTCTGGCGGATCATAACGCAGATAGACTACATTTCCCCCAGCCTTTTGCTTGATCGTTGGCACGCCAATATTAGAAAGTGCACTAGGCGTAATTTCTTGACCCTCTTCAACTAATTTTGAATTTTGATAAAGAATTACGGGCAATTGGACGTCTCCTGCCCTCTCCGCCTCCCAAGAAATCTCTAACTGATTATGGGCCGCTGTCTTAGAAAATTTCGCTTGATTCGCTAGAATTTGTTTCTCATAACTAGCATATTTATTTTTTGTATCCTCGTGATAAATTGGTAAATAATCGGGACTAGATTTTTCAACTAGCTTCAAGGCCTTTTGCATGTCCTTATCATAAAAACTTTGTCTCGCCTCCTTTTCAGAGCCTCGAACAAAGGTATGTTTGCTAGTTAAGGTCTGCTGTCCCCATTGATTTAACTCATGAGTGAGAATTTGCAAATTCTCTCCGATGCTAATCAAACTAAACACTAACAAGATCATCGGCAAAAAATGCTTGTCTGCCACATCGTTGATTAATGAAGCAAAAAAGAACAGAAACAATATTGTAAAGGGCGCAAAAAAGCGAAATGGGAACTGGATCAATGATATAAACGGTACATTATGCGCAACGAGCCAGTCCCAAGGAATCAAACTTGTTGAAAGCAGTAAAAAGAGACCACTAAAAATCAACAACTGCTTGGTAAAACGCGACACCCTGTACCAATAGATTAGGCAAAGAATAAAGCCCACAATCAAGATCAATCGTAAAATTCTAGGATACTCTAGCCAATAAGCACCGCCTAAATCAATAGCCTTCTCACTCATTTCCGAGTTGGTGAAGGGCATCTTTAATTGATCTCCAGTATTAATCAAGAGTAAGCTGATCCAAACATTGATCGACAAACAGCCATATAGCCCCATAGCCTTCATTAATTGAATAATAGCCGTTCCCCAGCGTTTTCGTGCATAGGAAATAAAAAATGGAAAATAGATTAATCCTAACATTACAGCTGTCAACATATGGATTTGGGTCATTAAAGCCATACTTACAGCGATCTTAACCACAGGAAAATGACGATTTTTTAAATCTACTAATGGGATTAAACACAACGGTAATAGACTGGTCCCCCAACTGGTGAATCCTTGATTGAGCACCCAGTAATTAATGCTATACGTTGTCATAAAAATAATTGCGGAAAACAACGCTGTATTTTCTCTAATTTTTCCATAGGTCAACAGCTTAAACAATGAGCAGCCTGCTAGTAAAGATACCAA
Source organism: Enterococcus raffinosus (assembly GCF_019175485.1). Taxonomy (NCBI): domain Bacteria; kingdom Bacillati; phylum Bacillota; class Bacilli; order Lactobacillales; family Enterococcaceae; genus Enterococcus; species Enterococcus raffinosus. The sequence goes on along the minus strand of NZ_CP072888.1, from coordinate 570,621 downwards.
GAAATTCGATAATACCTGATAACGAAACCAGCTGCCTGCCAGTAAAACAAGTCCTCCTTGGAAATAAGCAAATAATGGTCCATATACAGCATTAACAATTCGTCCAGATTGCTGAAAACCAAAAATCGAAATAAAATAGCTGAAATTCTCTGTTTTTAGTTGCTCTGCGGTCTCATAAAAACGATTATAATGAAACAGCGCATCTGCTCCTAAGATCATTTTGTGTGTCCAAAGTTGTGGGACCACAAATAATCCTGCAATCACAAAAATAATCAGATAGTAGTGATAACGTTTCATAATCGACCTCCTCGTTCATAGAAAGGAACTTTTTTGTTCGCTATCCATTCGCTTGACTTCAAGAATAGCTCCGTGTTCAAACAGCCTAACGAATGAAATTATCGATTATTACAAACTTTACTCTATCCTATTTAAAAAAATAAACGAAATAAAACGCCTATTTTCAAAATGAAAATAGACGTTTTTTAAAATTTATTTTTCTACTGCCAGCCAAACAATCAAAGTCCCGGCAATCGAAATCATCGTTCCAATCAAAAGCATGGCGGAAACAGATAAAAAGCTGAGCATCTGACCACCAACAAATGCACCTATAATGCCGCCCATCGTATTTGCAGTCGCCATCAAGGTCTGGCCTTTGACCAAATCCTTTTGCGGAATAATTTGGTTGGTATAATAGACCGATGCCATCGTATGCATCGCAAAGCCGACCATTTGCAGGCTCTGAGCCACGTTAATTAGAAAAATACTGCCAGCAAATAAGATTAATAGCGCTTTGACTGAGAAAAAGAAGGCCGCGACGCGCATTAATGAATGAATCTTGAACCGACGTAACAACCAAGAAAAGAAGAACATCGTCGGAAGCTCACTTAGCGCCGCAACCGATAAGGAAGAACCAACATTAGCTTCGGTTCCACCTAATGGATGCAAGATTTGAAACATATAGCTGTTGGTAATAGTATGAAAGACAAACAGTAACGAAACACCGGCCAATAGAACGATAAAGCGTTTGTATTTTTTTATAAATTCCAGCAAGCCAATCGGTTCTTCTAAATGATCCTCCTCATGATGCTCCGGGATCAATGACTCCGAATACGTTCCACCATGCCTGCGCGTATCGATTAGTAAAGTCATCAGTGCAAAAAAGAGAAAAAAGCCAATCAATAAATACAAAATAACTGTTGAAGAAAATCGTTCAATCAAGACCCCTGTCACAGCAGATGCAGCCGCAAACGCTAACGATCCAAGTCCCCGTGCGACACCAAAATTAAGATTGTAGCCGCGACTAATAAAAAAAGTTCCGATAGCAATCGTCAGTGGTTGTAACAGTACCAGACACGCATACAGTAAAATGTAAATCAGTGCTACTATTAAAAAAACTTTCGGCACTACCAGCAAAATTCCAGAAAACAGTACAAGTAATAGTGCCATTCCCGCTGCCAACTGCGATAAACGAATCCGAATCATCCGATCAGCAAAAGAGGCCAAGAACGGTTGGACGATCGCGGCGAATAGATTCGCTAGTGACAAGACCAGTCCAATCTGACTATTAGTAAAATCACGAGACAGTAGAAAAACAGAAGTGAATGTACTGAGGACTGAATACCCCATCCAGTAGGGAACCTGCATGCTAATATACTGCAGATTCAGTTTGACTTGATGTGTCTTTTCCATACGACCTCCTCAAAAAATATCGTTCACTCATTATACCTGATATAAATGTTGAAATCAGACGAATTTTAGAAAATTGCTTCAAGAAATAAGAAGGAATTTCCGAAAATTACTTTTGGGACACCGTTTATTCGGAAATAGGAGGTGTGACAATCCTTTTGTCACACCTCCTTCATCTCAATTTTTCGCTTTCTTATAGCAGAAACTGCCGATCCATTGAACAATCTGGACAAAAATAACCAGCAATACAACCGTGCTATACATAATGGTGTTATCAAAGTTTTGATACCCATAGGTAATAGCTACCGCACCTAACCCGCCGGCGCCGACTGTTCCAGCCATTGCCGTGTAACCCAAGACCGAGATAATCGCCAGGGTCAAACTTGATATCATGCTGGGAAAAGCTTCAACCAGCATGACCTTGAAGATAATCTGCATGTGTGTGGCGCCGATCGACTTCGCCGCGTCTAAAGTATAGGGATTAATCTCCAACAAATTATTTTCAAACAACCGCGCCACATAAGGAGTCATCGCAAAGGTTAAGGGGACGATTGCTGCTGATGTTCCAATCGTCGTTCCCACCAATGAACGAGTGAACGGCATCAGTGCAACCATCAAAATAATAAATGGAAAGGACCGAATGATATTCACAACAAAATCCAGCAAGCGATATACCTTTAAATTAGGTGACAGTCCTTTCTTATTCGTGATCACTAAAACAACTGCCAAGGCAAAGCCGACGATTGTCGCAATCAACGACGAGACCATCACCATAATTAAGGTGCTGACTAAATTAGGCAGCAGCACTTGGGTAATTAACACGGAATTACTCACTGAACCTCACCTCCTGATAAAGAAAGTGATCTTGATCCGCAAGTTTCAGTAGCTTCTCACTATCTGCATCTGGTACTGATACGAATAACGTAGTCAAAGTCCCTTCCTTAAATTGTTCTGTTGTTGCCTTTAACAAATGGGGTGCTTCTATCCCTGCTTGACGCCACAAAGCCAGAATATCCTTTTCTAACTTTGTCACAATTTTTACTATGCGATGTCCGATTTTTCGCTCACTAAAGTTGATTGGTGATTCTCCTGTGATTGTTTGCAGAACGTTAGAATTATTAAGAAAAACCTGCTGAACAGTATCTTCTTCAACAATTTTTCCTTTTTTCAAAATGGCGACACGGTCACAAATCTTCTTTACCACTTCCATTTGATGGGTTACCACCACAATCGTTAGCCCCATCTTTTGGTTCAATTTTAAAAGTAAATCCAAAATACCATTTGTAATGTTGGGATCCAACGCCGAGGTCGCCTCATCACAGAGGAGAATCTCAGGATTCATCGTCAAAGCTCTAGCAATCGCTGCACGCTGTTTTTGCCCACCAGATAACTGCCGAGGCTTCATATGCGCCTTATCAGCAATCCCCACTTCTGTCAGGAGTTCTTCCACGCGTGCTTTGATTGTTTCTTTAGAGTAACCACTGCATTCCAATGGCAAAGCAACATTCTTATAAATCGTTTTTTGTTCGATCAAAGAATTCCCTTGAAAGATCATCCCGATTTTTTTCTTCATTTCACGTAATTGCTTTTCCGATAGCTTCTCTAGTGCTTGTGTACCGATCCTGATGCTGCCGGATTCACTTTGCTCCAATCCGTTGATACAACGCAACAATGTTGATTTTCCCGCACCGCTGGCGCCTAAGGTTCCCATAATAGTCCCAGACGGTATCGTCAATGAAATATCTTCTAAGATCGTTTGCTCGCCGTACCTTTTATTTATCTGATCGATGACTATCTCCATCTGCTTCACACCTATCGTTTCACGCCCTGATAAGCGCCTCTAAAATAATTGTCTCGTTTCCGCACATCGTAAAAATCCGGGACCTCATCCTCTGCGATTTTTTTGATGATTTTACGTTTTTTCTCCAATAACTCCATGGGGTTCAATGTTTCCTCTAAACCCTCGATCATCGTTTCGAACACCTCATAAGGAAGACCGACACAAAGTTCTTCATCTTTCCAGCGTGCGACATACCGCGTTCCAGAGCACATCATTGAAAGATTGATCAGACCTGTCTCGTAAGGATAGGATGTCCCTTCCTGACAGATCGCCTGCATTCCGGTCATCTTGATGTTTTTCGCTTGTCCATTAAAATACGCATTCCCCTGCAAGATCCGCATCGCATTAAACGGTGTCGTAATAACCAAAATAACGTCAGGAGCGCTTTTCCATGCCTCAATAGGCTCTACCGCAACTCCATAAGACGGTTCGCTGCAATAAACCATGTCATCCGCAATTTCCTTGCTCACCTCAATATCCTTATAGACTCCCATCTTGGCATGCTTTCGTCCACTAGCACTGTATTCATCATTTTCAATCAATCCTAAAGCTACCGCAGAAGCTGGACAACCGAAATTATCAATCGACAGTTTCACACTGATCCCTTCTGTTGCCTGCTGAACCGCTCGACAATAGGGAACCAATTTCTTTGTTACAGGTGCTTCATAGGCTTCGAAAGCTTCTTTTGTTCGCAAAAAGCTGATCCCGACAACGTTGCGTTCCAGATCCAACAAATAATTTAATCGACGGTCGAGTTCATGGTATTTACTCATAGAAAGTAAACACTCCCTTGAAATGATCATTAATCCCTTTTTTACTTTCTTTTGTCGTGAAAGAGTTATTGATTGCTTTCGCCCAATCCGTATCCTTATTCTTCTCTTTTACAATCAAGCTGATTGGAAAATCCTTCGCATGTTGGTCACGGATCAGATAATCCTTATAATCTTCACCTGAATTAAACATAAAAGTAAAGAAACAAGTCGCTGCGTCTAAGTCCTCTAAGCTACGAACCGTCTGAGCCTGTTCAATCTCCACGAACTTGAAGTTTTTTGGATTATCAACAATGTCCAATGCTGTATACCCCGATTTCTTCTCTTTGCTTAATTTGATTAAACCAGCATCTTGCATCATTAATAAAGAATTGTCTCTATTCATAGCATCATTCATGATTGCGATCTGCGCCCCATCAGGCAACTCATCGATTTTATCGTATTTAGATGAGTACAAGCCAATCCCCGTATAGTAAACGTGAGGCGTCATCATTGCTAACTCGCCGCCTTTTTGTTCATTGAAAGATTTCATAAAGGGCTCATGCTGAGCGAATGATGCGTCTACATTGCCATCCTGAACAGCTTGTAAAGCCTCAATATTATTCGAAAAGACAACAAATTCCGGTGTATAGCCTTCTGCCTCCATAGATTCCTTCGCTGCTTTCAATGAATTCTCTGATACTTGATTGCAGGCAATCTTAATATCCTTCTTCTCCTCTTTTTCCGTCGCGGCTTCCTTTTTTGATCCGCAAGCACCCAATACAAAAATTGCTGCTAACATAGCTAAAATTACTTTTGCCTTTTTCATTATGATTCTCCTCATCGTTTTTTTGTGTTAAAGCCCCATTCATGTGTTTGAGCGCACAAAAAAGAAACATACAATTCTGTATGCTCCCCCGATCCATAGAAAAGAAACATGTTTCTCACACGCTAAAGAAAGGAGGGGTTTTCTGTTTACTCATTGACTTAGAAACTCTAAGTCCACCGTTCACTCAAACTCACAGCTGATACATAAACAAAACTTCCACCTCCTAAAAATTAAAAGCGTTATCATTAAGAGTATAATCGAAAGAGAAATACTTCACAATAACTCTTCAAAAAAATAAAAAATGCTAAAAAAGCCGAATCCATTATTAGATTCGGCTAATTTTTATTATCGTTTCTTGAAGTACATCCATCCACTAGCCGCTAGAGCAACCATTCCTAAAACAACAAAAATTGGTTGTTCGCCTTCACCAGTATTTGGATAGACCTTTTTCCATGCACTATCTAACCAATTCTGACTAGTATTTCCTCCGCCAGTAACGTTCGATGTAATTTCACGCTTCAAAACGGTCATTGAAAAACTCACTTGACCACCCTTTGATCCGTAGACCGTCACTGTAAATTTTTGATCCTTTTTCAAATTTAATTCTTTAACGTCAATAATGATATTGCCCTTTTCATCAGACTCCCCTTGAACAAATTTTCCACTTTCATCAATGGATACATTTACTGCGGCATTTACGATCGTCTTACCCGTCAATCGCGCGTCACCTTCATAAAAATCATTTAGTGTCGTTTCTTTTTTTATCTTTGCTGACTCTGCATCAGCTGCTGGATCGACGCCCACTTCCGCCAAAACAGTCTTATGGAAGTTTGCTTGTCCACCATTTGGTCCAGTGATTGAGATAATGACGTTTTGCCCCTCTTTTAAATTCAAGTTTTGGATATTAATCTCAAACTTCCCTTCTGCGTTGGATACTTGAGGTGTTTCCGCCTGTACAGCAACTTTACCTTCTGCTTTTGCAACAGCATTATCCTCAGCTACAAAAATCTCAATGGTCGCATTGGGAATGGTTTTACCAGTCAAATATTGATCTTTTTCATGGATGTCATTTATTTCTGTTTTTTCTTTAATTTGCTTAGTTTCAACAATCGCTGGGTCGTTTGATGAGCTCGTCGTTTGAGTTGTTTCCATCGCTAAAACAGTAATCGGAAATTCTGCTCTACCGCCGTTTTCGCCCTCAATTGATACAGTAATTTCTTGACCTTCTGTCAAACCTAATTGATCAACAGCAAGATTGATGTTTCCATCCTTATCTGCTCTCACCTGAGCCAACGCTCGAGTCTTAACAGAAGTGACAGTTACCAGCCCATTAGGAATTGTTTTACCCGTTAGAGATTTATCCCCTTCACGGTATTTATCAAATACTGTTTCTGCTTTGATTTTTTCAGTCTCTTCTGTCACAGGATCTACAATCGTTTTACGTCCCTCAATCGCTGCCGATACCTTTTTGCCACTTGCTTCTAGGTCCTTGATATAACCGATAAAGGTTTCTGTATCGGGATCTAAGGCACCTGTCAATTTAGCTTGAGTAAATTCAGAGAACCCATCGCCCCCACCATATAAGAAATCATTGATGACTAGCTTATATGTTCTATCTGCCTCGATTTCTGTTCCATCGGATTTCAACAATTTCTCAACAATGTATTGATGTTCCGTATCATTTTTATCAGGATTTTCTCTAACTGTATAACGCAAGCCTGCAACCTGAAGAAAATAGCCGCTTCCTCTCGAGTCATTTGGGTCATACTTGAAAGTTTGCTGATTCAATACATTTTTAATTTGTTGCCCCGTCATCTCAACAATCTGCATGATATTTCCGAATGGTTGAACCGCTTGCGCAGCGCCCCAAGTGATGGATGAATCTTCTTTGACCTTCAAATCATCTCTAATCCCGCCGTTATTGGTCATAGCAAAATCAACGTCTTCACCATTCTTCTTTGCCATATACACTTGCGCATCCGTTATGAGATTTCCAACAGGAGATTCCCCCAATTCGTTAACAGTTCGAGTGATACTTTCAGCTTTATCCGCTGTTCCAATTTTTTCTTCTGTTACTTCTTTTACACGATTATCCGCGTCTGAGACAATAGCCTCAATTGTAGAATCAGGTGTCACGCTACCATTTGGATCAACAGGATTGACTGTCGCCTTTGGTGTCTCTGCGAAATCTTTAGTATCAGTGTCAAAATCACCTTGCAAATCGATATACCCTTTCCCTTGAGAAGTGGCTTGGACGATCCGTGTGCTTTCCACCACACCATTTGTGTAGACATGATTATGTCCTGCAAAAAAGGCATCTACACTATTATCAGGATTTACCTGATTGACCTTTTTCATGATATCGGCTGCTTCACCACTAACAGACTCTCCTTCACCTTGAACAGAGGGTGTATGGCCAAGAACAACAATTGCATTCACTCCTTTTCCAACAAGCTCTTGGGAATATTTTGCAATTTCATCCGCTGGATCAGTAAATGTATATTCTTGATGATGCTGCGCCAGTACTAAATTTGGAACTTCTGTAGTAATAACTCCGATAAATCCAATATTAATAGGATCAGCAGTCGTTCCAACATTCTTTATTGTATAGGGTTCCCACCCATAAGGAATAGCCCCAGTATTTTTTTCACGAACATTCGCAATGACTAAGTCAAAGCCGCCTTTCAGTTGATCTTGAGTATAGTCATTATTATAATTCTTGACAATGTCATAAAATTCAGAATCCGGATCTGGCTTTGTCCCGGTTAGAATACGATTGAATTCACCTAATCCTTCATCAAACTCATGGTTTCCTAACGTTCCAACATCAAAATTCATTTGATTTAAAATGCGCATTGTCGGCTGATCCTGCAATAAACCTGAATTTGCAGGACTTGCCCCTACCATATCTCCAGCTTGTACACGTAGTGTCTTTCCCTTATTATTTGTTTGCTTAAAATTGGACTCCGCTTGTGAGAAATAAGCAGCTAGCAGGGATGCCGTCCCTGCACCAGAAACTTTAGAGCCATTCGCGCCATAATAACTTCCGGTTGTACTTAATGCTCCATGAAAATCATTGATCCCCAGCATCTGGATGGGAACTGTCGTTGAACTTTTTGTGTTCTTTTCAGATGCTGAACTGTTTTCTACCACCGATTCAGCTGGTGAAGCTGTTTCCGATGATAGACTACCAGTTTCACTGTTTGCTTCACTGCTGGAAGTACTTCCTAACGTTTCACTCGATTGACTGCTTACCGTACGATTCAACTCATGAGAGACTGTTTCTGCTGTTGCTAATCCTGACGGTAAAGTAAATCCAAAAACAGTCATTATTGTGATTACACTTCTTACTAGACTCGGTTTCTTCAAAAAATCATCTCCCTCTATTTTAAAACGCTTACAAAAGAGATGTTATCAATTCTTCACTTAATATTCAAATTTTTTTCATATTTTCTTTTTATTTTTTAACTTTCAAATATAAAATATAAAAAATCTTTGCAGTGAAGTCCCTATCGATAGTTAAGCAAATAACCATACATTTTTTCTAAAAAAATACCTCGCAGAAGTTCTTGTAAATGAACTTTTGCGAGGTACCTATCTTTTAATGATTTTTTGTATCGTTACTTATTTCCTACCCATTAGAAACAAGCGCATGCAGGGTTTCGTTTTTTTGAATGCGGTCCAACAATTCCGGATTGATCCGATACCCTTTCCCCCATAACGTTTGAATGGCTTTATTTGTTAATTTGGTACTCTCAAATTTCGTTTTAATTCGAGTAACCGTACTAGAAAGCGAAGCCAAATGAGATTTATTGACATCTTCATTCCATATTTGATGACAAATTGTTTCTCGCGTGACTACCTTATTTCCGGCTTGAACCAAAATAAAAAGAATTTTGGTTTCGGTTTGAGAGAGTTGATGCAGCACTTCCAAAAACTGATAATTTTCTTCTGGAGAATTGGGATTTGTCTGCAATAAATTGGGTTTGATCAAGGAAACCTTATCCGATAATTGAACGTACTTCTTGTTCTCATAGCCTGGTACATTGGCTCCCTGCTCCTTTTTCAAGGCGTACAAGCATTCGCGAAGCTCATCGACCGAATCTTCATTTGAGATGATCGCATGCAGAAGCTCCTCCTCAAGATATTGGTGATCCATTTCTGTTACTTTCGTTTCTACCTTTCGAATAATGCGAATCGAATGATCTTTTATCAGTTGAATGATTTCTATTACTTCTGACTCACAAATGGTTTCACTTAAAATAATGAATTGGAAGTACTTAAAAAAGTCCAATGTTTCTGTTTGTTGGTGACTGTCTTCAAGTACTTTGGCTGAACAATAGACCTCGTAGTTTAATGATTGCAGCTTTTGCTGGATCTCTTGTTCGGCTAAAATATTCTTTGTCAGAATCAAAACTTGATTCATGATAATCTCCCCTTTTTAGTTAAACCCTAATAATAATGTTTCACTCGATTTATGAAGCATTATGTATTTGAAGGAGAACAATATTCTTACAATCGACTACTCCATTGCTCTCCTGATTTTCTGATTTATTATTGAAACTCTTTGCGAGACATCACAGAAACTTTTGGATACTCATAACGGCCTTTAATTTCCTCTAGATCTGGAACGTTGCTCTGGGCTAATTGATCCACTCGACTTTTCAACTCTTCATAGATACTCAAGATCGTTTGACGAGACTCATCCACTTCGCAGGAGATTTCCTTCGCTCGATCATGAATTGTTTGCAGCTCTGCTTCAGAATCCTTCACAATTCGCTGCGCATCGAGCTTCGCTTTTTCTACCATTCGGTTTGCTTGGCGACGCGCTGAGATTAAGACTTCGCCAATTTCATGTTGAGAATGAATGGCTTCTTGTTTTAGTTGCTCATTCTCATTTTTAAGACTCGTAATCTGATTCTGCAGCTGCGCAATGCGTTCACTTTCAACGACGGAGTCCTGATGCTTTTGATCAATGATCAATTGCTGAACGATGTCCTCTTTTTCCAAAATCATTTGATCCTTTTCTACGATCATTTGATCCAATTGAGCAATCAATTCTTCTTTTTCCTGTAAATCATTGAGTAAACCATCTACTCGTTGTTCAAATTTTTGCACTACTTCGTGTTGGTGCAGTTCTTGATCCTTTTGGTTCATCGTTAACTCACGCATTTGCTGTTTGGCTTCCTGCAGGTCTGCCTCTAGTGATTGATAGTTTTCCAATGACGCTTTCAATGAGCTTACTTCTTCTTCCGCTTGATCCAATTGCTCTTTTAAATAGCCAGTTTCTTTGTTTTCTTGCAAACGTTGAATTTCTTGCCGATTTCTTCGGACTTCTGACTCTAACTCTTGAATATGACGGCGATTTTCTGCTTTTTCCTCTCCAGTTCGTAGGAGTGCTTGCTTATATTTTTCAGTTTCTTTAGTTAATCGCTGCTTCTCCAAATCGGTTTCTTTTTTTACTTGCTCAACCAATTCGTCCTTTTCAGAAATCAAACGTTTTAATTCTTCCATCTCTTCCTTCTGTTTTTTTGCAGGATTTTCCGTAATACTGTTTGCTCTTTCTTCGATCATAATCTCTTCCTCAGGAACAGAATTGATTTCATCAATGATGTTCTTATTGAAAAACCAACCATTTTTCTTCTGCTGTGCGTTCATAGTGACTTCCTCTCCTCTTTCTTTACTCTTCTTCTTGAATCAATGAGAACTCTTCCTCTGCTTTTTCACGAGTAAATGTACAACTATAGGTCTTTTTCTTCTCTTTATCATTCATCAGATTCATTTGAAAGGTGATCTGAGTTAATTTCGAGATGTCTTCTGCTTCTTTGGCGAATGCTTTTACGTTGTCTTTAATTTGTTGGCGGTTTTCTTCACTGCCAGAATCTCCTGCTAGTGCAATATTCAGGGTCTGTGTTGGAATATCTAAGACGATGAGTGTAGTAGATAGGCCAAAGTAAGGACTCACCTTTGTTGATATGTCACTTTCAATTTCGTATTGCTTCTCACGATTATCATCAGTGAATAATTCATCCCACGGATATTCCTTCAGACCAATTCCTTTTTTGGGATAAGCTTTAATTGGCAGTTTATTGATAATTTGCTTTTGCTCTTTTTTTAGCGTATACAACTCGTCTTTTAATTGATTAGTTCTTTCGGTAACTGTGTGCAGTTGGTCCTCCACTTTAAACAGACCATACGTTGTTAAGAGGAGCCCGATAGCCAAGAATATTGTCAGAAACAGCAGAGACGACACATGTTTTTCCTGTTCCGCTTGCTTGACGTATTCCAACTTTCGCCGGAAGGATATCGGCGTATTCGGCGGTACATTCAACCTTTGTATTTGCACCTTAATAATTATTCGGCGAAACCAAACAATGAATATCAAAATGACCAGTGCAACGCTTATCCAATTTATGATCAAAATGTTTGTGTCCTCTTTTCTTTGTTAGGTTTAGCGTTGTTCTTAATCAAAATAGTCAGCCAACTTCTGATCCTGCTTCTTTTTCTTTATCTCTTTTAACAGTGTCCCGTTCGAAAGTGCTTCTACCTTAAACTCCAAGTCATCATAGATAGAAAGAACATTTTTTCGTGACTCTGACACTTCGATCAGAATCTTTTTCGCGCGGTTACTGATGTTTTCTAATTCCAACTCCGCTGAACTAATCAGATGCTTCGCTTCAACTTGTGCTTCTTCGATGGTACGATTTGCTTGCTTTTTAGCGGAAATCAATACTTCACCAATTTCTTGTTGAGATTGAACTACCTCTTTTTTTAAGCGTTCATTTTTTTCGATCAGCTCATCGACCTGTTTTTTTGCTTGGATTAATTCCAAACTATCTTCTGCATCCTTTTGTTCCTTCAGCTTACTTAACTCAATCTGTGCGTCGGCTAAGCGACTGGCTAGACGTTCCTTTTCCGCCTCTAATTGTTCTAGCGTCACTGTCTTTTCTTCCAGCTTTGCGATTTCTTCATGGGCATCAAACAAGGCACTGTTGAGGGCTTCTTTTTCTGCTGCTAATTGCTCCAACGTCTCTATTCTTTCTTCTTGTACTGATTCTTCTGACAGTTGTCCTTGTTCATCAATCGCCATCTGTGATTCCTCCAATGCATTTTCAAGCTTTTGAGCCACTTGCTCTTTTAGCTGTTGGACTGTTTGTTTGTATTTCTTGTTTTCTTCCTTTAGTTTCTTCAATTCAGCTGCTAGTTCTTGATCTTTCTCCTCAAGCAGTTCATCGAGCACATCATTTTCCGCTTGAAGTTCCATCACTTTTGCTTCATTTTTCTGATTACTTATATGTAACTGTTGGTAATCTTGTTCCAGCTCTCGATATTCTCTTTTCAATTGATCAAAGTGAGTAAGTTCTTCTTCATAATGAGCTGTCTCAGCTTTGATCTGAGCAAGCTTTTTTTCCTTTTCACAATTCTCTTCTTGAGCTTTTTCATACTTCTTTTTATATTCCTTAAGCTCCTGTGTGAGTTCCTTTAAATTTATTGAGACAGTTTCCTTCTCCGTATCTTGCTTTTTCAGCTGCTCACTCGTTTCGCTTAGTTCATTTCGCTGATCTTCTAGTTTTTGCTGAAGCTGATTAATCGTTGCTTCTTTCTCTTGTTTCGCTTCATCTATTTCAACCAATTTCGTTTGCCAATAATTCTCTTGCTCCTGTAATTCTTCCTCTAAGCGAGTTCGTTCAAAAGACAATTTGTCTTTTAACGTGTCCTTTTCTACTTCTAATTCACGAACAAGTGCCTCCGCGTTTTCTTTTAATTCAGCTAATTCTTCTTTCAGCCGCTGATTCTCAACTTGTTGTTTAGAGACGGGAACTTCTTTTTCTTCTTGTTGCTCTAAAACTTGTTCACTGTTCGCCTGCGTGTCATGAATCGTCTCCTCTGGAACCTCTTCGTCATCCACCGAATCCGGTGTATCTTTTGTCTCGTTATAAAACGCTTCTGCTTCAAGTTCTTCTTCTGTAATCTCATTGATGAACTCCTTCAACGCATTCGTTGATAGCCATTTTCTTTTTTTCTTATTATCTGCCATTAGCCCTTCTCACCATCATTCTTTAGTTTCTGTTCAGAAACATTCTTCTTATTAAAAGTATCCTCCGCTTTTTCGCGAGTGTAATTCACGTTATATAATTCTTTTTGATCTTGACCGACAGAAAAAATAATTCGGACGTGGATAGCGGTCAACTCGGAAATTCCTTCCGCCTCCATCGCAAAGTTATCTAAATTTTTTTTGATTCGTTCTTTGCTCTCATCGTCATTTAGTTGTCCCTTTAATTGGATCGAGAGCGTTTTTGGAATAGACAATGAAACGAGGGGATGAAACGAACCAAAATATGGCACGATCGTCTGCGAAACAACAGACTCAAGTTCTTTTTGTACATCCGAATCTTTTTCTTCCGCCGCCCATTTACTCCAGTCATAATCTTTGAGCCCAATCCCCTCTTCTGGATAATTCTTTAAAGGAATACTGGCAGCCAACTGTTCTTGCTGCTGCGCTAAATCTTCGACTCTACTTTCTAAATGAGCATTCTTCCTTTGAGTGCGCTGATAATCCTTCGCTAGAAGCAGAAAAGAAACAAGTAAGAGCATTATCGCGATCCCAACAGTTAAACTGCTGATAAGTAAATAGCGAATGTGCCGATCCTGTTCAATCCTTCTTAAATAACTAATTTTCCTTCGAAATAACGGGGATTGATCAGGCTCCTTTTGTATCGATGTGAATCGCAAATCAAACAATAAGCGTATAAAAATGAAAATAATTGCTAAAATGACTAATGCTGTGCTGACTATTCCTAGTATGACCATGTTGAACTCCCCTCTAGCAGGGTATTTTTTCTCATTCGTTATCCGCCTGCTTTCCGATTACCGATGGGAGATGCAATTGAACGGTTCCCTCTACTTCTTTTTTGTAAACAAATCCAAATGTTCGACTGTCTTTCGATACATCAATGTGATCACCTGTTGTAAAATACAGTCCTTTTGGAATTTTTGTCAGGTCTTGAAATTCTTCAGCGACTGCCGGAGAGAGCTGAAACGTATAGGTGGTTTCAAAATCTCCGTGTTCCCCAATATTTAAAACCATCCGATCATTTCGAATAAACATCGTATCGCCGGGTACTCCAATCACTCGCTTGACGAATTTCCCCTCCTCTCCTTTCACGGAAAAAGCAATCACATCATACCGATGGATTGAGGTTTGCTTTTTCACTAAGACCATGTCTTTTTCCGTTAACGTCGGATTCATGGAGGTTCCAGAGATTGGATGAAAACTATATTCTCTTCGCACCAGTTGTCCAGAAATAAACAGAACTACTAGTAGAAGAAGCGTTAGTATGGTAAGGATCAAACTTTTCGCAATAGAGCGTTGTGGAGGACTTCCTTCTTTTTTTGTTTGACGCGATCGAACGGTTGCCATAGGTCGTGGTGCTCCTTTTTTCTTACTTTGCTTTTATATAGGTTACTTGGTCCGAAGTTGCTAAAGCCGTATCAATCACTCGATACGAAATGACCGTACCACCATAAACATTGCCTTCTGAAATCAAGATTCCTTCTGGTCGGACAACTTCCACAAACGCTACATGTCCGTAACGGGGATCAGAACCAGCCACTCCTGGTTTAAAGGAGATCAGCCAGCCTGCTTTGGGCTTTCGACTGACTTCATAGCCTAAGACTTTTCCTTTTGCTGCCCATTGCCCCCCGTTGCCCATATAATCGTCGACAGTTTTTCCTAACTGCTTCACACGATTGAAGGCATACCAGGTACATTGACCGACTGGGTAAGAGCCTGAGGTATTGTAGTTCACACCATTGAAATCTGGATACTTCATACGGCTGCGGTATTCTTCGGGTATCTCCTCTTTTCCTTTGATAAAGATACCTGAGGCGGTTGCTTCTACTTTTGGCTGATCGTATTGCGTTAAGTGGTACAAAGCAATAATCGAATTCAGCTTTCGACCATAGCTTGTATCCGTTGCGTAAGTTCCTGTCAACGCATTCGTTGTACGCAGATAGTTCTTAGCGGTGGATCGCCATGCTTGTTTATAGTAGCTGTCATTTCCTGAAATTCCGCCACGCAGTAATTCCACATAATCCCCCAGAGACGCCGCATAATTTGGATACTTTCGAAAAGAGGATTGAATCGAATAGAGTTCTCCATTCCCTCGATCTTCTTGAGTGGCCATCGAAACAGCTTGTCCTTGGTACGTTCCTTTAATACCAAACAAGTTATAATTTGGCGCTAACGATAATGTGCTCGTTCCTGACCCGCTCTCCAATAAGGCTTGAGCGATCATCACAGAGGCAAACACATCATATTCTTGCCCCAATGTTCGAGCGTCCTCTCCGATAGTCTCAATAAAGCTCTTAGCGCTTTCGTTTTCCGTGATGTTCATAGAAGCCGGATACTCTGCTACTACTTGTTCTCCGTAATCAGTCAGTACTGCTTCAGGGAAATCCTGAGCCAAAAGATCCTCTTCTACGTCGAGAGTTTCCACAACAACTTGACGTTGGGTTTCTTTTTTATCAGATGTCGAATCCGTTTCGTTTTCAATTTCCACGTCATCAACCGATAAATAATAATCGTCGCCGATATAAATTCCAAATAACCTATTTTCGTCTTCGTTCTTCTGATAAATCAGACTACCTACCGTAATCTCTTCCGGCAGCTTTTCTGGATTATTGCTTATTTCTAAGTGAAATAGGCTCTGATAAATGTCTGACGCGAATTGCTCCGCACTGTAACCTTCCTCTTGCTCTGTCCCGAGCTGCTTAATTCCTTCGTAGATCAATGCTGCCTGCGCCTTGTTTTCAAAACTGCTTAACAGCGGCAACTCAAAGCCCTTCAAGTCAGATTGAGCCACTTTCGTGGTTTTCAACTCGCTTGGCAGATTCAAGGTACTCGTTTCAGAAAAGGCGGCAGGCGCTGTTGGCGCCACAAACGAGTTTGCCTGTACACTTGCCGTATTGGGCGCAGTTGGAATCCCAGCTGCTGTCGTTGGTCCCTCTGGCGTAACCACAGGAGAGGCAGATTGTTTCGGCACCTCTTGACTCCGGTTCGTAGATGCTTGGCTTCCTGCTGTGCTGCTAGGAATCGCTGCACTTGAGTTTGTCGTGCTTGAAGTTGTTTCTACAGGCTTCGTATTGTTCGTCGCTGAAGTGCTCGGCTTTGTCGTGCTTGAAGTTGATTCGTTGCTAGACGAAGCACTCGAGCTCGATTGACTGTTCCCTGTACTAGAACTCGAGGATGTTGGTGTCGAACTCGTACTGACAGATGAGTCTACCGTGCTGTTTTCAGGCGGAACGGATGCTGATGAAATCGGATTTTCTATATCTGAACTAACTGGCGGCACTAACGATTCTGATGGTTCTGTATTCGGAACCTCTGGTGTGATCACCGGTTCCTGAACATCCCCTTCAGGTTCAACCCCTTCATTTACGGGACCGTCACCGCTGTCTGGTACAGGTATAGAGCTTTCACTAGGACTTGTTTCTACTATTAAAGAAGATTCTTTGGTCAGCTCGTCTGCTTTTAATGCGCCGCTTCGTAAACCAGCCAATCCGCCAATAAAAACAAGCAGTCCGCAAATACCTATTACTATCTTTTTCATGCATTTGTTCCTTTCTAGATCAAACTAAAGAATAATATCGGTAATAAAAAGAGTAAGAACAAGGGAATGACTGTCTGCATCGGGTCAGAGATAATCTTGGCAGCCAAGGTCATACTCACACGCTCAGATTCCGATACTGGATCGTCCGCCAAGATTGTCCCGTTGATTTTTCCATCCTCTCGTTTGAGCTTCATTTGCTTGAACAGCTCATTCTGGGCATCCTGTAGAGGCTGAACACTCTTGAGATTTCCTTGAACAAGACGCCGATAAATCGTTCCGATATCTCCCTCACAGCGTAAGAGAGTGATTTTGGCTATACCATTTTTCGGCTCCTTTTCCACATAAGAGACCTCTGTCTCTTCAATAATCTTGTTCGAAGAAACCTCGTAGATATAGACATTTTTGAAGTCTGTCGCATAGATCAGCTGACCTTTTTTCAGGTCTTGAATGCGATGTAACAGCACATCCTTATCAAAAATGTTGTGTGCCAACACCACATAATTCCCTCGACCTAATTGTTGATCGGAGCGGTAGGTCGCCGCCCCAGTCAACAAGTTTTCATTCGCCATCCCTGCCAGTATTGGAAGGTCAATAGACACATCAGGGATCACAATCTTTCCAATGCCCCAATTATTCGTTGTTGTTTGTACTACCGACTTGGCCTTGGCATAATCAGAGATTTTAACGCTCGCTATTTGTTTTTCTTCATAATTCGCTTCCTCAATTTTATCGAGGTTATAAGAACTTAATTCTCCTTTTTTACCAATGTTTACGGCTGCAGAGGCAGGCTCCTGTTCCATGTGGAGATAGCCATAGATGGCCGTGACCAGTACCGCTGTCATCGTCACAAACAGAATAATAAAGAGCGTCTTCGTGACTAGGAATAATCGCTTCAAGTTCTTTCGAGCTTTCGCTGCAACCATGGGATCGTCGGAGCGGAAACGCTTGATGAAACGACGATACAAGCCCATCAATAAGGCAAAGATTGCGACATTCAACCCAAGTGTTGCTAAAACAATGTTTTGATAACTCCATGTATTCCGTTTTTTCACTTTCTTCTGCACGGCCGCTTTGTAGCTAATACGGTGCCCCGTGACTAATAAGCGAAAGGTATTAATCCCAGGCGGTGTGCATGTTAACAAGGTCACCTTGTCTTTTCCTTTATAAATCTTGACCTTATCCACATCACTTGGCAGAATTTCCTCAAAGGAATCAATCTCATAGGCCAAGCGCTTACCTAATATATTGATAAAAAACAAATCGCCTTCTTTTAGATTTCGAATATCTGTAAACAGCACTTGATTCTTGACCCCACTATGTCCCGTAATCACGGAATGCGTATTCTTTCCGCCAATTGGAATCGAGGTCGGTTCAAAATGCCCCAACCCTTTTTCTAGGGTTTTGAATGATGTGCCGTGAAAAAAAGGCATTTGTTTGATATCAATCGCGGGAATATCCACGGTTCCCATGACATCCCCTTGTTTCATGATCTTGTTGTAAACCACTGGATCGCCTTTAGGTAATCCTCCTTGCTTATTGTAAATGTACGTGTTATAGGCTTTGGCTAGAGTCCATTGCGCATCTTTTTCTTTTTGTGACATCTTTTTCATCGTGTCATCGTATTCAGAAACAGCCTGACTTCGTTCACGATTTGCTAAGTAATTCCCTACAATTGGATATAGAAGGGTTAAGATACCGCCAATAATCATAACAAGTGCAAAAATTCTTAAAAAAGAATGCTTGCGTTTTGGCTTGTTTCGTTTCTTCATGACTGATCCTTCTTTCCAATAGAGATTCACAAGTTGAAAGAAAGAATCGCAGATACGAAAACGTACGCATCTAAGATTCTTTCTTCAGTAATGATGCATAAACTAAATTCTTAAAAAACATCCTTTTTCCGATGGATACTGAACATACCGACCCCTCCCATGGCAATGATCATCGCCAATATCCACATCAACACTTGAGCTGTTCCAATGTTTCCACTGGTTTGCGGCAATCGTTTGATTTCCCCTTTTTCATCCACTTCGATCGGGGTCCCATCCGGTCCTTTGGTTACAGGCAACTTAGGGGTATCACCTACCACACTGGACTTCGGATAGATATACACTTCATTTAACGGTTCCCCCGTCTGTTGAGGAAAAGGCAATTCCACAACCACTGGCTCCATGACATCCTTTAGTTTTGCATGTTCCTTCTCGACGATCTGGTACATTCCTTGCGCCAAATTCCCTGCATGAGCAAGTCCCTTTTCATCTGTTGTTACGGTGGTGTGAAAAGCCCCATCCCCTTGGACAGGTTCAAAACCAGAGGCTCCTTGGATGGGTGTTACCCGAGTAATCTCATACGACATCCCAGGTAATGGGTCGAGTGCTTTCCCCTCGGCATCCTTCACTTGGTCCACCTTTGTCCCATCCAGAGGCATCGTATCTGCGATTTTAGCAAAATCTTCAATCTTGTATTTTTGGATGTAAATGTTATACCCTGTATTTTCAGTGACCTCTGCTTCGGCATTAGCAGTGACCATCCCATCAAAGCTCAGGAAGAAAACAAACAAGCAGAACAACAAACGACGTACTCTTTTCATTTTAGTTTCCTCCCTTTCCTTTGATTGGTCGAAAATGCAAGAAGACACCGGACATACCGATTACTAATAGACAGGCAGCTGCAATCAAGATGATTCGCATCGCCTTGGTGCTGCCAGTGAATGGCAATTTGGTTTGGCCTTTGTCAGGAACGTGAACGATCGCGATATAGTTATAGGTCGGGACTTCCACTTCAATCGGATTTTTCAGTAATTCAAATCCAGCTGGTGCTTTGGTTTCAACGATTGTGTAAAACCCTGGTGGTAGACTAGCGAACTCTAACCAACCATCGCTTCCTGTTGCAACAGGACTACCGATTTTATTTTCATCCTTGATCGTATCAGGATCGTCTTTCTTTCCTTTGTACAATTGGAACTCGGCACCTTCTAGAGCATTGGTTGATTTCGCTTCGATTTCTTCGGGTTCCAATGTTCCGTTTTTGTTTGCGTCAATGACTGTTCCTTCTTCATACTTGAAGAGACGAATCTTTGATAGACGTGTGAGTCCGGCGTTGACATCGGTAATATGATGAACTTTATCTGTACCAGTTAAAAGTGTCGGCAAGTCATCTAATTCAGGATGATTGAAATAAAGTGACCCCGTATTCGGATCCTTGAAATCAGAAGGAGTCTTAAACGCTGTAGTTGAATTCGAATCAGGATCTACTTTTGAATTCAACGACGTATCCGTTCCTTGCCACTCCTTAGTAACGATCGCAATCTTCTGTGTCACAACGAAATCACCTACCATAAATTCCGCAATGTAATTTCCTTCAGGAAGATTTTCAAATTTATATTTCCCATCAGTCCCAGTTTTAATTAATGAATCTCCGGCACCATCAATAAATTGTTGACCCGTTAAACTTTCTTTAACAAGTTTCTCTTTATACGAGGAATTTTCTAGACTGGTTCGATATAATTTCACGCCAATATTACTTACAGGAGTTTCGCTTGAATCTATCAACCCGTTATAATCATCGTCATACCAAACGTATCCTGTTAGATCACGACTAAAAACTTTTGTCTCTACTGTATTGCTCTTAACTGGTAGATCAATTGAACTATTGAAACTAGCTCTATTGCGATAAAGATCGCCTGCTTTTTGCCCCGTTGGAGAAATGGTAATTTCAAATTCAAGTTCTTCCTCCACAGCCATTTCATCTAAAGATACCAAGAATGCCTGTGCATTCTTGATCGTTGAAACATTTGATGTTCCCGGAACATATGCACCCCAACCGGTTATAGAATTTGGATCTCGATTTTCTGCATCAGGCGGACGAGAATTTGTATAGGTTACTCTTCCATTTCCTTGTATAAATCGCATTCCGGTCACCGAATAAGTGCCAGTGAAATCAGTACCAAGTGAATCACCGTTATAAGGCAATACATCTAATACTCTTACGTTCACTAGCTTATCCGAACTATTATTCGTTAGTTTTATTTTGTATTTAATATCCGTAGATGCTGAACTATTAGCGTCATCGTTGTCGCCAACCTCAATATTATCCGGACTAACTGATTTCTCTAAAGATATTTTCTGCATTTGATAAAGTTGCACTTTTCCAGAGGATTCTCTAGCAAAATCAGGAGAATCATCCTTCTCACTTGGGCTTCCTGTCACGAATATTTCCCCAATAGTATAAGCAGTAACTTCCGAAATTGATGAATCAGTGAATGTTAATTTGGTGACATCTGCTTTTGTTTCAAATGTTACCTCTGGCACATGCTTACTTGCATTCACTTGTTCGATCACCCAAGTAATAGTGGTACTTCCATCACCATTCGTCACAACATTTTCTGATTTTAATGTTCCATCAGTGATTTCTTCTGAGCCGCTGACATATGAGAGTCCCTTGGGAATCGTTGTTTTTAACGTAACCGTGTGGTCGACGTTTCCACCACTTACATTACCAGTCACTTTCCATCTAACTTTTTCATCAGTTTTATAGATATCCTTTTCTGGTTTAGTAGTAGTAGTTATCCCTACTCCCTTTATCCAGAATGAGTCACCATAGCTCCCAATATTAGAAGTATTATTTGTATGTGTCACCCCGTTTAACTTACCACGATGAGTAGTTATTACATTTCCCTTATCATCAAAGACGGTCGGTTCATAAACATCTCCACTTCCAGGGGTTGAACTAGTTTCTACAGTTCCATCTGTTTTAACAAAACGGTTAAATGTGTTATATAAGGCAATGTTACGGTTTCCTGTACTATCTGAAGCACTATTGATCGGACCTGTTGCGACAACGGGTAGAGAAATAGAATACTCAAACATAGCAGATGGATTTGTTCGGTCAGATGTAATCTTAAGTGCTGATATTTCGCCAGTTTTCAAAGCAGTGTCAAGATCTGCATGCCAAGTGTATTGATCATCTATTTCTGCTTCTGTAAGCGAATTACGATCTGGAGCGGGATTAGCAGTTTTCTTTACTCCATACTGATATTCAACATAGCCTGTAGTTTTAGTAAGAAAAGGATTTCTACTAGGGTCATACTTCGCAGAGTTAGCATTCCATCTAGCGTACGCAACCATTTTCTTCGATTTATATCCTTTAAAGAGACCGTCCCTATATCGGATAGCTAGATCAAATCGATATCCTTTAGCTATTTTTCCACTTCCAGAAGTAATCCATCTTTCATTATTAGTTTCAATATCCTTTCCTTGTGTTTCTCCATCATTAGGATTAACCCAAAGTATGAACTGTGATAGTCCTACCTCACTGTTAGAGACACTAAATGTGGAATTACCTTCTCCAGCGTGACTTTCAGTTTCATAACTTAAATTTGAAACAGCTAAATCGCTATAATAATATCTAACACTTTGACTCATATTTGAAAAATATAGATTGCTCCACTCCACAAGCAATGATACCGAAGCAAAATATTTATCATTTTTATTAACGGCGGTTTCATCCATATTGTAGGTATATGGATTCCATATCGGCTCGTAATCCTCTATCTCTACTTTTGTATCTGTTACTACATCAACATTACCTGTGTCGTAAACACCAATACCCGATTTATCAAGGGTACTTGGTGTTTCGTGATAAATAGATCCCGTTTTTCCATTCGGTATAGCCTTTGTTAAAACTGATTTATCAATGTTAAGAGTTCTAGAGGTACCCGTGTGTTTGAGCCAATCCCAATTAGAAGGCGTAGTATCTAGAGAACCAGACCTTCCGGCAATAATTTTTATTGGATAAGCTTTCGTAGTATCTGTCTCACTTGTACCTGTTGGAACCGAATACTCTGTTGCCTCAGTATCAGGAGATAACTTGTAATAATTCTTTGATGTATTAATCGTAAAACTTATTTTTCCAACTGGAAAAGTTGTTCCACGAAAGTCATCAGTTGCCCTTCCTGATAATGGTTTCAACTTAATCCCTACACCTATGCCAGCTACTTGCCAATTATTTCTACTTGATGAAGACCATGTTCCGCCAGAAATTGTATCCCCAAAGTTTTTCTGCATTCCTTTTTGTAGTGAAGTTGTCAAAGAAGCTTTCGCAGAAACTTTCTTTTCTGGAACTGCTAAAGCTGACAGATTCTTTTCATCATAAACTTTATTAAATGATTCTTCAGCACCTGTTTTATCATTGGTGGCACTGATGATTGTAATTTTCAGTTTAGGATTGATTTTTGTATCGTGTTGAGCTCCAAGAACATTTACAAAAATAGGTAACAGGATTTGTCCATTTGAATTAATTGTAGACTCAACATAGCCATTCTCCGTTTTAGTTCCATCACTTTCTGTTTTCAGTCCATTAGCTTCATCGGTTACTATTGTAAAATTATTTCGATTCTTGCCTGAGGTATCGAATCCATACGCATTTGGCAAATCCATATCAACTCGATATTTAATATTCGAATATGTGATACCTGGATCACTACCTTCAAGTGAAAAAGTTAGCAAGTATATGTTAGAATCAAATGTTCGCACCCAGTCATTTGTGTCGTTCGCATCATAACCAGGATCGGTATTTCCATCTTTAGGAGCATCAAACCCTGCTGTCCCAGATCGAACAGTCAACTTTGCACCAGTGACATTGATAGGAGAAGCATCTCTAGCAGCTTTAGTTTTTTTAGTTTTCTTACTTTCATCTAAGGGAAGTTCAATTGGTTTAAAAGATTCATTTTCTGAGTACTCTCTTTTTTCAAGTTCTTCAATTGATTCATTACCAGTTAATGGCTTGGTTTCAGCCTCTTCTTTATTCTGTACAGGCTCTTTATTCCCTTCTGTTTCTTTCTGTACGTCTGGTTCAGTTTCAATTTTCGGAGAAATAAAATGAAATAATTTTTGTTTACTATTATCTTCCATATTTTCAAATTCAACCAAAATTTCATCACTTGTATTTTCTCTAGCAAATGATAATTTTTGTGAATCATCTTTTAATAGCTTCAAATAAGTTGTTACTTCCCCTGTTATAGAATCAGTCACCCGAATAAACTCACTGGTTAACTCTCTCTTACCTTTCTCAGAAGCATTCGAACTATTCAAAATAGCAAGTTCTTCTTTCGTATCAAAATCAGAAGAAGAAACTTCTCTAATCAAAAGCTCTTGGGAGTTTGAATCTGTTGAAAAAATACTAAGTTTTTCATTTTTTGGTAAACGATAAAGTTGATTGACCTTTGCTGTCACTTTTAAATTTACTAGGGTATCTGAAATGTTAATATTTTTTCCTGTGATATCTTCTTCAGCTTTTATAATTGTTAACTTTGCGGAAGAATCATCTGCCTGCAATGAAATCATATTAGATATTGAATAAACAATACCTAATATGACCACGATAGGAAGAAGAACGGCGACTAATTGCTTTATTTTGATTTGCTTTTGCATTGTCTGCCCTTCCTTTCTGTCCTCTTTTTAAACTGCTCGGCGTTTTTTATCAATAGCGATTGCTGCTGTACCAATAGTGATTGCTCCGATTGCGATGATGATGATTAGCATTGTGCCAGTACCACCGGTGAATGGTAGTTTGGTTTTCGGTTCATTTACTACAGTAAGTTCAACAACATCCTCTGTATGTGAAGTAGGAGTTACAACAACTTCTCTAGGAGTCTTCAATAATTCGTATCCTTCTGGTGACGTGGTTTCTACTACCCAATAAGATTTTTTAATGTCTGCTTCATCCCACGTTGCTTCAGTCGGATCATTTGGATCTTGTTTTCCATCAGAGGGATTTGTTCCTCCAGGATTATCAGTAAACCAATCTAATTTCAACCCATCAAAATGAGCATTACCATCTTTATCTGATTCAGAAGTTAAGTATTTCACTCCTGTTGGTAATACTGGATTCGAAGAGCCATCATCATTTAAGGTATAAGATTTTCCATCTGATGCTAAATACTTCTTCGCTTTTGCATCATCTTCTGTTAATGCAATATGGAATACTGCTCCTGATAAATCTGCTCCTGCTTTATCAGTCTTTTTAATATCAAATCCACCATTGTAATATTCAGGCTCATCACTAGTATCAGAGAATGGCTCTTGACCAGGAATCAAATAATCAATATCATATTTATTCGTGATTTTTCCATTGAAATCTTCTTCTACGGTTGTTTTATAAATTACACGAATATGGGTATCTTCATCTTCGGTGACTTTTTTCATACCAGCTTCTGTCAAACTAACTTGTACTTCTTTTGCGTCTCCATCAGTCATATTCGTTACTGGGTGAGCAGTAACTGCTGAACCATTTAATTCAACGTCAAAGTGAGTCCCAATGGTTAAATCTGTCCAAGTTGTACCGTCATCATCCGTTACTTGTACAACAATGTCTTTTAGCAAGATACTGGTGTTCAAATCATCGGTGATGCGGAAGTAATCTGCATACAATTCATATGGAAACGGTCCAGTAATTTCTAAGTTAGCTGCTGGCAATCCAGTTACTGGATCATGCATTCCAGTAATAGTCATTGGTTCATCGATAATACTTAACAACCCAGATGGTAACGCTGTCGTAGCTTCCCATTGAAAATCTTGGCCTGCTCTGATAGAGTAACCTTTCCCACCTTCAATTGTTTTATCCAATTCAGTGTCTGTCACGATGTTCTTCGGATGAACATGCACGTCATAAATTAATTTAGATGTATCATCACGTTTTGTTTGTGGTAAATGAACAAAGAACGGGTCCATTGGTTTGTTGATTTTAATCCCTGTGTCTCCAGAATCTGGATCAGTGTAGGTGTACTCGCCATTGCTATCCGTAATTTCTCGTACTAAATAAATCCCATCGGCCGACTTCCCTGTTCCAACATCAAAGGTTAAACTTCCATCGGCCGCTGTTTTGCCAGTTTGTCGAGTGAATGAAGTATCCACTTCCCAATGCGTGCCCTCTACTTGTTGCAAAGGATCCGTTAAGTCCGCATTGCCAAGTGCCTTTACTTTGATAATTTCAAAATTGACATCTTGCATCACTTTTTTTCCGGCTAAATCAGGAGCGACTGCTGGATCCAATGATTCGCCATCACCGCGTTCTCCTAATTCTGATGCACTATTAATTTCATATTTCCAAATTGTAATCGATCGCTTAGAGGTATCATCGGATACCGCATTTCCACTAACATTCTGTGTCGGAGGTGCCGCATATACTGCACTCCCTGCACTTAACGCTACCCCACCAAACATTGTCAGTAGACCTAAACTAACTGCAGCCCAACTTATCCATTTTCTTTTCGTTTTCATAATTAAACTCCTTTGCTCTTTTTTTGTTTTTCACTCCTAAATTAGTTAAAATAAGTACTAAGAACAGGTTGCCGCCGTATTCTTAATTACTTATTTTTTCCAATACACAAATGGTGATTTTTTACGTCCAGTTCTGTATTGGAAACTAATGAAAACTAGTATGTCTGTCCTTCGATAAACATACCTCCTTTCAAAAGCTAGAATCACTTCATCATTTTTGTTAAAATCTCTAGTTTTCAATTAAATTATTGCCTATTTTCTTCTTAGTCTTATAAAAAACTAGAAAAGTGCGACAACCCTTGATAGATCAAGAATTGTCGCACTTTTTGACGAGAAATGACGGCTTATTTATAATTGCTAAATGGCCCACATGCATTTCTTTAAAAACATTTATTATTTTTGAAAAATAATTATTCAATAAATGAGTATCTTATTTTAGAAAGCGCTTACTTATAAAGGTAAAAAAGAATACCCCAAAATAAAAAAGAATTTTTTTGAAAATGTTTTCATTCGCGTTTAACTGATCAAACGATCCAATTGTTTGATGACCTGACAACGTTGTTCCAACATCGCATCTACATAGGTGTCTAGTGTCATTTGAGTAGACGCATGGCCCAACAATGCACTAACCGACGGGATATCTCTGTTGACCTCTAAACAGCGTGTCGCAAATGTATGGCGCAGCTGATGGAAATGGACAGCTGGAAGCTCTGCTTTTTGGCGAATACGATGGAAATGGTATGTCAACAGCCGCGGCTCACAAGGTTGTCCGTTGGTTGAAAAAACAAAAGTTCCTTTTGACTGTTTCCGATGGCTCAGTTATAACTTTTTTAAGGTTCTACTCATTGGAATCATTCGAACCGAGGCTTCCGTTTTTGAATCTGTTAAAACCAATTGTGTCCTTCTATTAAGAGCAATCGTCGGGATTCTTTGGTAGGTATCGTTGACTACTATCAAATTGGATTCAAAATCAATATCTGTCCATTTTAGAGCAGCAATCTCTCCAATTCGCATCCCAGAATACAGAGCCAATAGTGTTGGGATGCCATACCCTTTCTTTTCTTTGACCGCAACCTCCATAACTTTTTTCTGTTCTGAACGGGTCAATGCTTGAACTTTTCGTTGTTTTGCTTTTGGAACCTTTAGTTCAGAGATAGGATTCATAGTGATTTTCTTCTTTTTTTTCGCATGATTGAGGCATTTATTGAGTATTCGAAAAATGACCTGGACCGTGGAACGACACAATGTTTCCTGCAACTTTTTAAGGAGCATTCGACCAGACTCTATCGATAATTCATTCAAAGGAACAGTCCTCATTATTGGAAAAACATACTTCGTTAATTTGTAGTGATAGCTTGAGAGCGTTGATGGTTTAACCTCATCCTGTACCTCATTGAACCATTCCTCCGCCCACTCCTCAAAGGTTTCGGCAGAAGTGCCCTGGATTTTCTGTAAGGATTGATAATGAATTCGAAGGGGATATATTTTTTGTTTCACCTCGGTATAGCTCTTTCCATAGACATAGCCATATTTGATGTGGCCATTGGCTTTTCTGCCTTTGGGAAAACGTCCTTCCCAGCGACCATCTTTTCGAAAATAGATATTTTCACCTTTACGCATGAAAAAGTTCCTCCTATATTGACGGCTTAATTGACGGTGTATTAATTTCAATTTTTTTACTATTCTTATTTAAAAAACAATAAAACGAGCTTATCTATCAACTTTTTATCATGTTTAAGTATAAATATAATTATTTTTATGATTCATATTGCCTATTAATAATTAATAATATATAATTGATTTATGAATTGTTTTTGATGTATTGAATAAATAAGTTATTTTATTTTAATGCATCTTGTATATTTCTAGTTTTTTATAAGACTAAGTAAAATTTTCGAACGAAAAACAAATGTAACAGCATCTAATAAATAAGGTATCTCGCGATAAAATATCTTTTACCCAAACAGAAGATGCGTTTGTATTATATGTTTATAATGTTTTTTTGTCATTAAATTGTGAATGTAATTACAAGAGCCTTCTCTTTCTTTATTTTAATTACATGTCACATTTTGGTTCCCTTACTTATCCTAATACTTTTAGTAAACGGTTATGTTTGAAATCAATTCAAAGGACTATACCCTTAATACATAGAAAAAGCTGATCACTTTGCAAATTAAGTGATCAGCTTTTTCTATGAGTTCTTTTACACCTACATTCGAAAAATAGAAAATCTTTCATTATAAACCATCTATGTTTTTTTCTCTAACCGAAAAATTTTTATTTCCCCCTCAAAATAGCTTGTTTACATTCTGAAAAGCCTAATTTTTCGTTTCAAACGTGCAATTTTGAGGGGAAAAGTGTTATTTTTGAGGTTCGCTTTTATTTTTGAAATGCTTTATCTTATAGTCATCGGCCGAATGTTTTAAGAAGAATTATCTATCATCTTTCAAACCAAAAATAAGGAGGAGATCCCATGAATGAACAAGTTCTTTCGTACCGCCAATTGTTCAACTTAAAATCAACAACCTTAGAAAAACGCATCAAAGACTATTATTACAGTACGCAAAATAGCAGCTTAACCATCAAATACATTCTCACTTTGAAAGTACGGCATCAGCTAGGTGCGGAGGAGTTTGCCTTCATTCTGAAGGATCTTGTCCGTGAGATTTTTATGAACACCAAAGCCACTCGCACCATGAAGCGCTTCTTTTATTATTTTCAGGATTACTTCATGGCACCTGAATGGCAAGCATTAAAACTGAGAACCTTCCCTGTCCGTAACTTTGGTGAAAAAGCCGTATCCTTTGTCCGTTCCTTGATTGCAAAAGTCCGTCCTGATGAAACGAATGAACCTTGATGAAAAAGACTCTACACAAAATATTTAAGAAAGGAAAAGAATGATATGCAACAAGATTTAGTCGCGACCTTTACTAACGGTCTAGGAAAAACACACGACTGGAAATATAGCAATTTAAAGAATGATCTGCCAATCCCCGTCATCAAAGAAGCTTGCGAACTCTTAACCACGTTGGATATTTTTGAAGAAAATGGCGTAAAACTATTTGATTCTGTCGTTACAGCCAAGATCGTAACCACCTATGAGACAGAAATTTTTGATTTAGAAAAAGACCCAGATTTTGGAATAAAGCAGGTAGAACAAGAAAAAACCGTAGAAAAAAATGAACGATTCGCTTTTAACACCCCTGAAGCCTACGAGTATTTAGTTGATGAATCAAAAAAATCGATTGAGGGAAGAATCGAGGAATTAACAGAAGCGAAAAAGAACTCTCTCTTATCACCAGAACCATCACTTGCGATCAAAAACCGATCCATTACTACTGAAAATTCTACTGAAGCAGCTTCTCATCAAAAAAGTACAGTGAAAAACATTTTTGCTTGGATGCATAAAAGAATAACAAGAAACAAAGACGATCCTGACATTCACACCCGTGATCCAGAATCGCCCTAAGTAACTCTTGCTCTTTCAAAATTGAATATGTTTATGATGCCGTAAGAGACAACTAATTTAGACAGGACTGCCTAACAGAATCACCTGCGATTAAAAAAATCGCAGGTGATTCTGAAAAAAAATGAAAGGTATTGAATGACTTATTTCTATTACTCCAAAAGTTGTTACTAATTTCTTCAACTTCTGTAGCTTTCCTACTAGTAAAAGTAATGATAATTTCTACTTTCTATTTTTTATCACTTATTTTATTGCTCAGAACAACATTACTTGTGCTATAGTTTTAATTAATGGAGGCGAAATCTATGGAATTCTCAATGATGATTAAAATTATTTTGTTTATCCTTTTTATTACCACCTGTATCTTTGGATTAGCTTCTCTGTTACTGAGAAAATGGAAATAATCCTAATAAACGTAAGAAGTTGGCCTTGAATAGTTTACTATTTTACGTGGTAAGTTCTATTATTCGACTGATTTGTACACCTGTTTTTCTTAAAAAATCAAACTTATCATTCTAATTAACCAACAATCGGATCAACCGATCTTCATTATAATCTGCGATCATCTCGGTTAAATCTCTTAGAAGATCACTTTCACGAATTCTTTTTCCGTCAAAGGAACCTTTGTATTGCCGAACAATTGCTTTAAGGGTGTCGAACATATCCGCCAAAAAGTAGCCTTCAGTAAGCGTGTCATTTTTCTGACTTTGCTTAATCTGGAGCAAATCTTCGGTCAAAGCTTCTTTCTTCTTTTCGTACCATGCTTTTGAAGCGTTACCGCCGATAGATAATTCTGCTTGAATTAACTGGTCAAAGCTCTGGAGTAAATGATCAAATGTTTCATGAGGAATATGATAGAAATCTTTTTCCTTCATGTACTCTGCTAAATAGTGAAAGGTGCTGGCTAATTCAGCATTGCTATTCGGATATTGAGTGAGTTTATATTTTGGGATAAAAATTTTCTTTTCGATTTCTTCCTTCGTCAATGTTTTGTATACCTTAATCAGCTTTGTTCCGAAAAGTCTTTTTTTTCTAACTGTAAATTCGTTTGTAAGAAATTTGGGAAGCAGATCATTTACAAAAAAAGCATACGTATCTGCTACATTGTAGGGTTGCTCAGGCTTATCCATCTCTTCCTGATAATCGATATACTCCCAAATTACATCCACAACCAATCTTTCAGAATCAGAAGGCGCCTGTCGATAACTCCCATAAACATTAAACAATTCTCGGCCACGTTCATCCTCTACTCCGATTCGATTGTCATCCTCGAACGGTGTAAAAATGTAGCCCTCACTATAGGCCCCATTGCTCGTTTGGTACTTTTTCACATGTGCTCGAATATCCTCCCACAAATCTACCTCAAGCTGCATTAGCTTAAACTTTCTATAGCTGCCGCGATAAGGCTCAAAGGCAAATGACTCTAGTTTTTTCAAAAAACCAGTAATCTTTTCCACGTATTTGTTGATGAATATATCAATCACGACGCAGAGCTCGTCTACCTCATCCGGATACAAATAAGCGATACTATTTCCAAAATCTGCAAAATATTGATCTATTTCATCCAAATACAATTTAATGAACTTACGCATCCCTAATCTTGCCTCTGTTTCTTTGCCAAAATAGAATAGCTCCAATATCTCCTTATGGGTAAAAAAGAGTTCATCCTCATTTTTTTCTTGGTGACGAGCGAAACGAAGGACACATCCTTCTTCTACTTTTTCATCCGACCGTTCAGGGTAAGAGGCATTCAGATGAACATTTCTATAGCTGATATCTAGAGTGTTTTCATCCTCCTCCACAATGAGCTCATCTGAAAAATAGTCCTCTTTAGAAAAATTCTCCATATCCATACTTGTCCTCTCTATCACTCCTGTAAACAGAAAATGATCGAATCGATTCATACGTTTCAACATAGCTGCAGGAATTTCTTTTCCTCCTTGTAACTGGTTTCTTTTAGGAACAAGAAGGACAATGGTGTCTTGTTTTTTTGATAACTCCTTAATTCTTTCAAACAGCTGTACAAAAGGATCTACCCAATAAATCAATCCCTTCTCAGAATCAGCGTAAACTAAAAAAGTAATGCTTCTCTTTTTAAACCACCGCCGCACGGATGCCGTCTTAAGCTCCAGAGATATAGACTCTTCATCTTCGGAAACCTTCTTTGTGTCTTTATATTGAACAAAAAACTCTCGCCCCTCAGCTGCTTTGTCTGAAAAGCACGAGCAGAAGAAATCAATACCATAATTATCCTGTAATTCATTCACGGTACAGAACTCTGATAATCGAGCACTTATTAGCGTACTTGGATTTTCCATCGTTGGTACAGCTTTCATTTCTACTAGCAATGGTTTCCCACCCTTCCCTTATTCTCGTTCCGATCATAACGAAACGGTACACATTTTCAATAAATATCCTTAGTATTGAAAATAACACTTTTTCGTTAGTTAGTAAATACTATATAGTTCATAAATAGCTTTAAACCATAGTTTATTAATTTAAACAAAATTATAAAGATAACGACTAACTTCCAATAAGAGACTCTTCGTAAAAACAATAACACCTATTATTTCTATCTTTATTCTATTAACTGAACTTTATAATCCTTTTTTATTTGCTTTTTTGATCGTTCATTTATAAGGTAAGATAGAATGTTTTAGCGGCTAGTCTCGCAACAACACACAAAATCTTTTGGAATTACTATTAAGCAAAAATTCAGGATAAATTCGGTGTGGCATGGGAACTAAATGTACAACAATAAAGAAGACCTTAAGGCAGCTAAAACTGACCTAAGGTCTTCTCTTTGCTTTCTACTTTAGTGATTTCAAACACACACAGTAATAAAAAGAATTTCTCAATCAAGAGTCTTCTAATCCGTCACCCAAAGCTTATTATCATCCTTATACGGCCATTTCTTCGCACCGTTCTCAACGATGAATAGACGGGATTCATCAATTCCTTCATCGATCAATAGTGAGATCGTACGTTTTGCACCGCCTCCGCCACCAGGGCAGACTACATAAATCGGGTGATCGCCATCTTTGAATTGATCAGCGTTATCAACGACTAATTTTTCCAACTCTTCCGTATCTACTGGATACGCAGGTACACTGATTGAGTTCGGCAGGTGTCCTTTTTTATAGTCGTCTTCTGGTTGAATATCAATAATCTGATAATCGGTTGAATCATCAGTTTCAAGTACTTTTTTCATGTCTTCAGGAGAAATCATTTGCCATTCGATATCTGCTTCTGCACGATCTTTCTTTTCTTCCTTTTTGTCGTTATTTGAACATCCTGCTACTACCAATGCAACCATCGCCAAAGCGATCAATAATCCACTTACTCGTTTTTTCATTTTTCAAAATCCTTCTTTCGTTCTAATTTTTGTTTGGATCACTTGCTTAATGAGCCTTCGCATTCCATCCGCCAAAAATTTCCCACGCAAATAAACATACTGTTTTGGTATGCATTTTGAAGGTATCTACTTGTGTGATTAATCACATATATCTTTTGAGGAAAAGAATGCTAAATAAACTCGCTTAGAGACTCTAAGTTGAATTTTGCCTCATAGTCATAGTCGTTTTGGCATTTCTTTCACCTCCTGTGCCCCATGTAAGGGCTATCTCAATCAAAGTATATAGAAAGGAAAACGCTTTTTCAATAACAATTCGTAATTAAGAGCAATGTTGCAAAATCTTTTATATCCAATAAAAAAATTGAATAAAATCACATTTTTCCAATTAAAAAAAGACACAGAAACGATTGTCTGTGCCTTTGCTGTCATAGCTCGATTCTTCCTTTTAACCCATCACTGATTGCCATTTGCTGATCTGTGGTAATGACGATGCCCTCGATTGCTTCGAGCTTATTTAGTTCCGCTATTACTTCATACGCTTTTTTTCCAAATAAACGCGTTGTCCAGATTTCACCATCTAAAGATTTTTTTGAAACGATCGTTAAACTGGCAAGATCCGTTTCTATCGGATATCCTGTTTGACTGTCAAAAATGTGATGATAGGTTTTCCCCTCCCAGACAAACTTTCGTTCATATATGCCCGATGTTACGACAGACTCATCCTTCACTTTGACCACCGCTACATAATTTCCTCGTGGCAGGAAGGGATTTTGAATCCCAATTCGCCAACGTCCTTCTTCTCGTTGCGGCGCGGGACCATAGGTCAGCACATTCCCGCCAAGATCAATGAAGCCGGCCTTTGCTTGTGCGGCTTTAAAATCAGCAATGATTTTATCGGCAAAATAGCCTTTTGCTAACGCCCCCAAGTCTATCGCCATCCCTGGATGCTTCAGGTAAACAGTCTTTTTGACGTCCTCTAATTCAATCGCAGAGGGATCAATCAACGGAAGCAGATTCTGAATTTTTTCCGCCGACGGATACTTCGCGTCTTGGAAGCCTACTCGCCACTCTTGAATCAAAGGGCCAATAGCGATATTCAGTGCACTGTCTGTGACCAAACTCTGTTCTTTTCCTATTTTGATCAATTCATACAGTTCATCATCCACTTTGACTGGCTTAAGACCTGCGTGATGATTGATATTCATGAGTTCAGAGTCCTCTGCATTCGCGCTAAAGCGCTGTTCAAAGTCACGCAGCCGAGTCTCAGCATTTACTAACAAGCTTTCCGCTTCAGGATGTTGGACCCAAAGCTTGATCACGGTTCCCATCAAATGCAGTGTTTTTTCATTCATGTTTGCGTTCCTTTCTTTTTCTCCTATCAATCAGCTTAATAGATTTCTAATCAGAACAAAAGAGAAAGTTCTGGAATTACTTTGAAACCGTTAATGTAATCGCTTATACTTCTAGGTGTGAAAGAAAATTTCTAAAGGGGGATTTTATGTTACTTTTATCTCGAGAAAATATCAAACAAGTTTTTACCATGAAGGACGCTATCGAAGCAGATAAAATTGCCTTCCAATTATTTAGTGAAGACAAAACAGATGTACCTTTACGTACGCAGATCGTTTCAGAAAAACAGAATGGGACGTTTTTATTCATGCCTTCTTATGCACCTGATTTGGATGCGGCGGCGCTGAAAATTATCAATATTTTCCCAGACAATATTGATAAGGGCTTGTCATCCGCCCCTGCTCAAGTGCTATTAGTAGATGGCAAGACTGGCTACGTGAATGCTCTACTAGATGGTGTCACTGTTACTCAACTTCGGACTGGTGCCGCTTCTGGTGTCGCCTTTGATGTTTTGGGTCGAAAGGATGCAAAAAAAGGGGCATTGATCGGAACAGGCGGACAAGCGGCGACTCAGCTGGAAGCCATGATTTGCGCTCGTGATTTAGAAACGGTCCATGTTTTTGATCAGAATCCTGAGCGGACAAAAGCCTTCGTCGATCAAATGAATGTGGAGCTTAGTGACTATGGAACAGAAATCTTACCTGCTGAGACTTCTGATGAAGCCATTCATGAGGCTGATTTGATCGTTACGGTCACTCCTGCTTCCTCTCCTGTTTTTGACGGCAGCAAAGTTAAGGCTGGCGCGACGGTCAGCTGTGTTGGCTCTTATCAGCCCCATATGCAGGAAATGGATCCGGTAATTTTAGAACGGGCAAGCAAGATCTATTTCGATTCAGAAGAAGCCGTCCTTTCTGAAGCTGGAGATATTCTGATCCCATTAGAGGACGGAACAATCACCAAAGACGACTTTACTGGCGATATCGGTGAAGTCTTGATGGGAACAGTCGGTGGGCGTGAAAATGATGAAGAAATCATTGTTTTTAAAACGGTTGGTATCGGGGCCCAGGATTTGGTCACTGCACAAAAAATATATGAACGAGCTCTTAAAGCAAACGTTGGTACAGAATGGAATTAACTAGAAGCTTAAAAAGATTAGGAGGAAAAAATCATGCCACATTTATCAGTCAGATTGTATCCTGGACGTTCGAAAGAGGTAAAACAAGAGTTTGCTAACAAGTTACAGGATTTAGTTGTAAAAGAATTGGGCTGCAAGCCAAATGTTGTATCTGTCTCATTCAAAGAAATTGAAAAAGAAAAATGGCACGATGTGATCGAGGATGAAATCGCCGGCGAAGATGTTTATATCGAATCGGATTTCTAAGGGGGATCGCCAATGAAAGAACATGCGAGTATTTTTAATGATGTTTTAGGACCAGTCATGATTGGGCCCTCCAGTTCTCATACGGCGGCTTCTGTCAGAATTGGGCGTGCGCTGCGTCAGATGGTCGCTGGAAAAATTACTTATTTTCAAGCGGATTTTGATCCAGAAGGCTCGCTGGCAGCAAGCTATATCACCCAATGTTCCGATATCGGCTTAGTGGGCGGCCTGTTGGGGATGGACCCAACAGATGGCCGACTGACACGTGCGATTGAAATTGCTAAAGAAGACGGCATGGAGATTCTTTTTCGTGTCGTTCCCTACGAGAATAATCATCCGAACACCTACAAGATGACGATTAAAACAGATCTTGATGAGGTCTTGGATGTTGTTGCTCTTTCTGTTGGCGGTGGCATGATCGAAATCACAGAGATCAATCACTTCGCGGTTGAGGTGACCGGCGGCTTCTATGAAACACTGCTTTTTGGCAGCCAGTTCACACTTGAAGAAGCCGAATTGTCCAAAAAAATTAGTAAATTCTGTTTTGCGGAAATCAAAGAGCAGGCGGGTGAGACCTTACTGCACATCAAAACTCAGCAAGCTCTTCCTGATGACGAAGTGACTTGGTTGAAGCAGCAAATGACGGTCAATCGAATCATTGCCTTCGATCCCGTTCTGCCAATCATGTCCCAAAAGGAACCAAAAATGCTTTTTTCAACCGCTGAAGAAATGATTGCGCTGGCGAAAAAAGACAAGCTGGACTTAGCAGATATGGCCTTGCGCTATGAAAGTCATCGGGGCAGTATTTCCGAAGAGGAAGTGTACCAAAAAGCTGAAGCGATTCTTGAAATCATGATCAACGGCATCAAAATCGGTTTGGCAGGTACTTCTTATGAAGACCGCATGTTGGGGTCGCAGGCACCGAAAATTCAGGCGAATCGACAGAAGCTGATTGGTG
Source organism: Enterococcus raffinosus (assembly GCF_019175485.1). Lineage (NCBI taxonomy): Bacteria > Bacillati > Bacillota > Bacilli > Lactobacillales > Enterococcaceae > Enterococcus > Enterococcus raffinosus. Next base: position 534,123 of record NZ_CP072888.1, on the reverse strand, counting down.
ATGATTTGCCCGCAAAAATCATCGAAAATATTTCAGCGTTAATGGAAGTAAAGAGTTCAATGAATGTCTTTGTTGCGGCACCTACTGCTGGTTCGTGCGGAGCCTTGCCGGGAACATTGATCGCTGTCAGCGAGTATCAGAAAAAATCTCACGATGACTTGGTTCGGGCGTTGCTTGCGGCAGGAATGATCGGTGTCTTTATCGCAGAATATGTCACTTTCGCCGCGGAAGTCGCAGGCTGTCAGGCGGAATGCGGCTCAGGATCAGGGATGACAGCGGGCGCACTGGTTCAATTAATGGGCGGTACCATAGAAGAGGCAGTGAATGCCGCTTCTATGGCCTTGCAAAATGTATTCGGCATGACCTGTGATCCCATTGGTGTGCGGGTGGAAGTCCCTTGTCTTGGGAAAAACATGATGTGCGGAATGAATGCTCTTGGTGCAGCAAATATGTCCTTAGCCGGATATGATGTCGTTGTGCCATTGGACGAAACAATCGAGAGCTTTAATAAAGTCGGTCGGATGCTTCCATCAGAATTGCGTTGCACCGGTCACGGAGGATTGGCACAAACACCTTCTGGACTAGCGATCGCTGAACGCTTAGGCTGTCCGTTGGATTGCTGTTGATTCCTATACAACTATAAAAAAGACGAGTCCCCTCGTCTCAGACTGTAGACAAAAGACGACCCAAACTCGTAGTTCGAGTTTGGGTCGTCTTTTTATATGTTTTTATAGTTCAATAACCTTCGGCTGTCTGTTCACATGTGGTAAAAACTTCTTCAGCACATCTTCTGTTTTCAACTTTAAATATCCGGTGGTTGTTCCATCGCTGCATCCGTAGTATTCCTGATCACAGACATCTTTATCTAGAACAAGCTGAACTGGCTTTGCTTCTGGCAAGAGTGTACTGAAAATCGTGGCTGCTCCAATTTTTGTCCCCAACAGCTTCTCCATCCGCTCAGCCGATGCAAACGATACTCGAGCAATAGCTAACGCCTGACTAAATTCCTTCGATTTAAAGGGCTTATCCCCACAGGTGACAAACAGGTAAAAATTCGTTTTTTGACGATTACATAAGAACAATGTTTTTACCATATCCATCTCTAACCGTTCATTGATTTGGCGGCAGTCCTCCATCGTAATCACTTCTTCTGTTTCCACTCGTTGAAAATCCATTTTTAGTTCTTCTAAGACCTGATAAACCTTTTCCTGCAAAGGAGTACTGCAGGTGGCTGGCACGCTTGTATAAGCTTCACTGACTAAAACCATTTTCCTCATTCCTATTCCTAATTTTATTTCTAACCAACAAAAAAGACTTCTTCCTTGAGTTGAATAGTTAATAGCAGTAATTTATCATAGAACTATCGATAACAAAAACGAATTTTTATCATCTTTAACATGAGGAAAACAGATGGAAGACTACGTATTTTCCGATTTTACCTTAATACAGTAGTAAACAAGGGGGGAAAACAAAGATGGACATGAATATTCAGAAATACATTGCTTTTGTGAAAACTGTCGAGTTAGGCAGCTTTACCAAGGCGGCGAAAATTTTGAACTATTCTCAATCTGGAATCAGCCGAATGATCAATGATCTCGAACAGGAATGGGGAATTACCCTATTAGAACGGAATCGTGCGGGACTGCGACTGACTTCAGATGGAATGAATGTTCTGCCTTATGCTAAAGAACTGGCGGAAAAATATCAGATTTTACAAAATCAACTGGCGGAGTTGGGACACTTAGACACCGGCTTGATTCGGATCGGCACTTTTTCCAGTGTCGCGACACATTGGTTGCCCGAGATGATTCAAAAATTTCAATTCGATTATCCCAAGATCGATTTTGAATTATTATTGGGTGACTACGAAGAAATTGAACAATGGATTCTCGATGGACGTGTTGACTTTGGTTTTTCTCGATTGCCAGCGGGTCATAATTTAGAACAACGATTTCTTCACAACGACGAACAGTTGGTGGTCTTACCACAGGAGCATCCATTTTTGTCAAAAGAGACTGTCCGTGTAACTGATCTAGAAAAACAACCTTTCATCCTTTTGGAGCGTGAAGGAACTTCCGACATTACCGAATTACTAGCCGCGAATCACGTTTGTCCTCAGATAAAATTTCGAACATGGGATGATTACTCGATCTTAGCAATGGTAGAAAAAAATCTTGGAATCAGTATTTTACCGAAATTGATTTTACAGCGAATTGTCTATCAGGTTGAAACGAGACCCTTAACCGAACCTATTTTTAGAAATGTTGGGGTCCTCTATCGAAAGGAATCTTTGCTGTCTTTAGCGAGTCGAGAATTTCTGAATAAGCTGCTTATTTTTTGAGATAAAACGACTTATCATTTGTTCGAATAGTTCAACGAATCACAAAAAATTCGATTTTTATGGTTTTTCTTTTTTGTTTATTGTTATAATTATAAGAAAAAGACCTACGGGAGGATTTATGGCACAGATTATTTTTTATGTTTTGATTGGTCTAATGATCTTTCAAGCGATCATGCTTGTACATGATGTTGTGACGCATCGTGATGATTTAGGACCAGGAAATTGGTTAATTAATGGGATTATTGGATTTATTGCGGATTTTGCGGATACGATCGGAATTGGTAGTTTTGCCTTAACAACCATGATGCTGAACGTAACTAAGCAAAATGATGACGATCGAAAATTACCGGGAATATTAAATGTGGGACACGCGATTCCTGTGTTAACTGAAGCTGTGATTTTCGTCACAGTTATAAAAGTTGATTCCTTAACCTTAGTTTCACTGATCCTAGCAGCTATTGTCGGCTCTTGGTTCGGCTCAAAGTATGTTACTAAACTATCAGAAACAGCTGTTCAGAAATGGATCGGCTGGGCACTATTGATTACTGCTATTTTAATGCTATTGCGTCAAACTGAAGTCATTGCCTTATTGGGTAAAGGAAACACTGCGATGGGATTAACGGGCATCAAGTTAATCGTGGGAATTATTGGAAACTTTTTCTTCGGTGCTTTAATGACGGTCGGTGTCGGGCTATACGCTCCTTGTATGGCGATGGTTTATATGCTAGGCATGACACCATTAGCTGCTTTTCCTATCATGATGTGCTCATGTGCAGGCCTTCAGCCAGTTGCTAGTATCAATTTTATTCGTGAGAAAGCCTACTCTAGAAAGATTGCCTTAGCGATCACGATCGGTGGGATTCCCGGCGTAATTATTGCTTCTCAATTCTTAATGAACCTAGATATTTCGATGGTTACCTATTTAGTTATTGTCATTATTTTCTATACAGGAATTCAATACATCTTAAAATCACGCAAAACTGCGGCAGCTTAAAAAAACGGTTCTGTGCCTAATGGGGACAGAGCCGTTTATTTTTCTAATCTATTTTCACCCTTATGAAAGGCCTTGACCTTTTCTAAAATAAATAAAACACCGACAAGAATCAAAATCGAGATAGATAGCAACAATGAGTTCATTCCATTTCCATGTGCCAGCAATAGCTCCCGCAAAATCGCTGTGATACTGATCAGAATCAAGTAACGAACGGGAATATGATGCCCTTCTTTGATATAGCGAAGAAGCATTAGAATAACCTCTAGTAAAATAAAGAGCGTTGCGATCTCGTCAATCAAAAGTGTTAGTTCGGACACATTGTTTAGCGGAATCACATGCATAATAATATTGATGATCCCTTCTGCCATGACAATTACTACAACGAGAATCAAGATAGCTAATAAAATATCCACGATCGTACTAATCGCTCGTTCGAATTTTGCAAAGGTATTGTTCTTCACCCCGTGTCCCCCTTTCTGGTTTCATTTAAATTATAGCAATTTTTTGATTAACTCAGAAAAGATACGCACTTGTTGAGAGAGAAGCATTTGCTATAAGTTGTCCATTCCACCAAAAAAGCCGCCAAGATTGACGGCTTTTTTCTTACTTTCTTCTTAAGAATGCAATTTTGCTTCTCGTGCCAAGGCTAGGCAACCGATCGTTCCGGCGTTGTTGCCTAATTTTGGTGTCACGATATAGTCTTCTAATTCTGGTGTTTTTACATATTCGTTCATTAATTCTTTGAAGCGAGCTCGAACCTTTTTGACTAAATGCTCCTGCTGCATCACTCCGCCACCGAAGATGATCACATCTGGTGAAAACATCAAGGTGGTGTTATAGGCGCACTGTGCAATGTAATCTGCTTCGATCTCCCAGTAAGGATCCTCTTCACTCAAATCTTGCCCTTTGCGACCTAAACGTTTTTCAATGGCTGGTCCTGCCGCCATACCTTCTAGGCAATGCCCGTGGAAAGGACAGCTGCCTTCAAAATCATCTTTAGGGTTTCTACTCACCAATACATGCCCCATTTCGGGATGACTGAAGCCTTCGATAAAGGTGCCTTTTTGCAGCGCCCCGCCGCCAATACCTGTACCGATCGTATAATAAACGACACTGTTGACGCCATCGCCACGCCCCTTCACGTATTCGCCGTAACAAGCCGCATTCACATCTGTCGTCCAAGCAATCGGCAGATCAAATTCCTTCTTCAACGCGCCGACAAAGTTATAGTTTTGCCACGCCAATTTTGGCGTTGAGGTAATATAGCCATAAGTTTTCGAATCACGATGAATATCAATGGGACCGAATGAACCGACTCCAATACTCATCAGCTGGTCCTCATATTTTTTGAAGAAGTCGATGACTAACGCCATTGTTTCTTCTGGTGTAGTTGTTGGGTAGCTGGCCCGTTCGATAATTTCCAGATCATTATTTCCTACAGAGCAAACAAATTTTGTGCCGCCGGCTTCGATGCCGCCAAATAATTTTTCCACTAAGCTTCACTCACAATCCTTTAGATTTATTCCACATACAAGGTCACGAATTTTGCGTGCCCGATGCTTTCAAGCTCTATTGTATCATTATTTATTGATAGCGGTTCCTTTGTTTTTTCTTTCAAGTCAACTTTTTCAGCCACTTTGATCGTTTGATTGAATTTGATTGTTGCGTGTCCGTTTTTTTCCAAGAATCCATTATAAAGACGTAAGATATAACCTGGACGGTTCTCAGCTTTTTTCAAGACGCTCAAAGTCAAATTCCCCTCAATTTCGAAGAGACTAAAGATTGCCGGCAACGTCTTCTCTACATCGCCTAAAGTGAAAATCAAACGAGAATTTAAAAACTCCGCATATTGATAGACTTCAATCGGCGTCACGGCTTGTTTTACCAGTTGCGCGACATTTGCTTGGTCAAAGCTTTCCGCAAAATAAGCAGCCGAAAATTCAAAGCTCAGTGTTTTGTGGAGTTGCGCATCGGGGGTAGCGATCACGGTTTCGCCAGAAGCACGACCGGGACGATACATTAGATTTTCTTTACCCATAAAACCATAGGTTCGGAAAATCGTTAAACGAATTGTATCGAATTGTTCGCCGATAATTTCATATTCCCGCACGCCTTTTGGTAGGACAGCAACCCCGCGACTGTCATCGAATAATCCCACGAAGGACTGACAAGTTTCAATAGCAATCGGTTGTTCATTCCATTGTTCTTTGTTGGCTTCCCATAAGGCCATTTCTTTTTCAAAAATGACCGGACGCTCCAAGGTACCAAATTGCTGATCAGCGATCGAGAATTTTGACGCGATGCCGGTATCAAACAAGACACAAACACGGTGACTATCTACATTTTGATTTTCAACAGTCAGTTTAAAGTCTAACAATGGTGATTGTTTCTTCATTGACAGCTCAAGTGTGATTGGTAATTCTGCAGAAACTTTTTTCTCAGCCCGTTCAGTTAAATCTTTTGGAACCTTCAGTAAGTATTCTAAACGGATCGTCTGATAAATATCCGATTGTTGAATCGTGACTTTAGGTTCAAAATCTGTTGACGAGATAATAAGATCCTTCGCTGGAGGTGAATAGTTGAAGGAATCGCCATCGTCTCCATTCTCTTCGATTATTCCTTGATTTCTGTATAAAACATTGCTGGCTTTGTCTAAAATATCTAAAGAACCGTTTTTATTCACAGTAATTTGATAATGATCATTTTCAATCGTGTGATTCGTATTTTCTCGTAGTGGTGCATGACTATTTCCTGAGAGATCAACCGTTAACTGTGTATACCCCATGCTTGGTACGTCTGTTGTTTCAATCACGATTTTTGCTTTATAAACTTTTTCAGGTAAATAGATTTCCTTAGTTGTATTCAAAACATTCCCTTGGTTCAAGACATACTCCGTTTGGTCAACCAACTCTAAAATGGTATAAGGCAACGAATTGCCTGCTTGATCAAGAATAGCAAAATCTTTTTGCGGCAAGTAAACTTCCGCTTCGATCACACCATCACGTGCTTTGTCGCAGGTATTGAACAGGGTGAAGGTAATTTCCTGCGCCTGTGGATTATTGATCGCCGTTGAAATTTGACGCAACGTCAGTTCTACAAGATTCATAGAGATATCTCGTGCCTGCTTGTAACGCATATAGACATCCTCATTGGTTGTATCAGAAACACAGGAACCAATCGAATCATGTGCGGCATTTTCAAACATTAATTTCCAGATTTCCTTGACTGTTTCAACTGGATACTCAAATCCCAATTGCATCGCCATCGTTAGAACAGGCTCCATTACATTCACCAAATAGTGTTGAATCTTCGTGTTCATCGCTTTCAAATCAGAGCGCGAGGAGAAGATCGTCTTGTGAATCCGCATCAGTTTTCCATTAATCAATTCTCCTGCGATTTCTTCTAATTCTGGATGCCGTTCTTTAACCGCTGCGATATAGTTTTCAATCGTTGAAAATTGCAGTTCATATTCACCTTGATACAATTCGTTCATTTGCTCAACCAATTTCGGCAAATTCTCTCTTACAGGTGCTTGATCAAATCCATTTGGAAAATAGACTTGATCGGTCGAACTGCGACCCCAAGTCGTCTTAAAGGGTTCTTGATGTAAAAATTCTGCTAAATCCGCTTCACGTTCAGGAATCGCGCCACCAATATAATAACCACTAGGGATTTGATAAACATTGACTACCGATCCATCCTCTCCACGCCATTTATATTCTGTATGAGTCACTTCATCATCGCTTACTCCGCGCCAAAACATCGTATCACTGATACCAAATTCATGATAAATTTGAGGCATACTAGCTGCTTGACCAAAAGAATCAGGAACGTAGCCAACATTCATGTAACCACCAAATGCTTCACAAATCTTCATCCCATACAACATATTTCGGACAATACTTTCTCCTGAAATCACAAGCTGATCTGTTTGAGTATACCACGGACCGATAATCAGCTTTCCTTGCTTGACAAGCGCTTCGATCCTTTTTCGATCCTGTGGACGCCATTTCAAATAATCATCTAACAAAGAAGCCTGCCCATCTAAAATGAAGCTCTCGTATGGATTATCTTTTTCTAGCTGGTCCAGGACCTTCTTCAAATCATGCATTAAATAGATTTTCGATCGGCTAGTAGTAAAATACCATTCCCGATCCCAGTGACTATGCGGTACCACGTGTACTGTTTTTTTCATGCAAACGTTCCTCTCATTTAGTAAAACAGGCACTCAACGATTTTCATCGCCAGTGCCTATTAATTTTTACACTCTTATTAATTCTCAAAGCTCACATCAATGTCATCCAATTCAATTTCTTCTGTTTTGTCTTCTTGTTTGTTGAAATTGACAAACAATGGTGCCACAAAGCCGATAAAGGCAGCTCCGATAAATAAACCTAGTAAGTAAGCCCAACCATTCCCAACAGTGAAGAAGCCATAAATCCCTCCAACAGGCGGCATTTTAGCGTACATTCCAAAAGCGATACCTAGGCCTGATGCGATTGCACCACCCAACATGTTAATTGGGACTAGTTTTAAGGGGTTTACCAATGTGAAGGGAATCGCCCCTTCTGTGATTCCAATAAAGCCCATTACAAAGTTGTTGCGTCCAGCATCCAATAACTCCTTGTTGAAACGTTTCTTATGAAACACAGTCGCCAATGCATAACCAAATGGCACCGCACAGATTGCTACATTCACAATAATTGCAGGTAGGTAGACTCCTTCAGCCAATAGGACATTTCCTGCCATCCAAGCGGCTTTATTCACTGGTCCGCCTAAGTCAGAGCCGATCATCGCTCCCATAATCATAGCAAGCAAAATCTTATTGACATCATTTTCAATCATGTTGCGGATCCAATCAACAAGACTCGTATTGATCCACGCTAACGGTTCGGAAAGTAAGGCGCCCATTACGATCGCCACCGATAATGTTGCGATTAACGGTAAAATAACTAGTGGCATAACACCAGAAAATGACTCCGGCAATTTGATTTTTTCTTTCGACCATTTCACTAAATACCCTGCCAAGAATCCGGCGATCACGGCACCCAAAAATCCGGCATTTGTATTTGAAGCAACGGCTCCACCGATAAACCCTGCTCCTAAAGCAGCCTTGTCACCAATTGAATAAGCAATAAATCCAGCAAGTACCGTATTAATCAAGCCGATACCGGTCCAACCGACCTGCTCAATCAGATAAAGTGCATGTTTGAATCCCTCCGCTTCCGCATAGGGATCTAAACTGGTTATTCCCATACCGAGCGCGATCATTTTCGGGATCGCGACGACAAGAGAGGCACCAATAATCAACGGCAGTACAAAACTGATCCCACTCATTAAGTGGCCTTTTAAATCTGCTAGAACTTTCTTCATCATTCCTGCTCCTTTTCTTTCATTTAATTTGCCTGTCTTTGCTGAACAGCAGCGATACACTTCTTCAAAACAGCTTCTGGTGCTTTGATACAAGTATTGATATTCACTCGAAGCTGTGGCTTTCCTTCAAAGCGTTCCAAACCAACCACTTTTTGATCCGTTGCCAACAGCAGAAAATCGGCTTCTTTGGCTTCTGCTGCGGTTATTTCATTAACTTGGCCTAATGATCCTTGTTGTTCGATTTTGACATCATAGCCCAGTTTAGCTCCAGCCTTTTCTAATGCTTTTGCCGCCATTGGCGTATGCGCTAACCCTGCTGGACATGCGGAAATTCCTACTATTTTCATCTGATTCTCTCTCCAATCATTTCTTTTTTTATCAATTCAACTAATTGTGTTTTATCTTCTGATTGTTGAACTTGTTGAATAAATTCTGCTTCTAACAAAGCCGTTGCTAAGCGACTCAGCATTTCTAAATGAACAGTACCTTCGTCTTCTTTGGGAACCATCAAAGCAAAAACATTTTTTACTGCAGAATCATCGAAGGTTTCCCATTCAATCTCATGCTTTAAACGAATGAACAAGACAGTCGGTGTCAAAACAGTATCGGCTTTCGCATGAGGAATAGCAAAGCCCTCCTGCAGTCCGGTGGAATATTCTTCTTCCCTTTCATTGAAGGCTCTGCGCGTTTCATCCGCATTTGTCACATACCCTGATTCATAGGCATAGCTCGCAATGACTTCAAATAGCTCCTCTTTCGAAGCAACCGTTACATCTAAAAGGATATTTGTTTCTTTAAAGTTCATATCGGCAGCTCCTTTCTAATAGTTTTTTTGCCTTTATATGTTGATTCGTAAAACGGCTTCTCACATTTCTAGAAACGGTTTGCTCATTCATAATGAAATAAACTTATAGGAAAGTCCAATCGATCTTCGTTTCCCTTATCATTTCGAAACTGTTGAAGCAGTAGCAACACTGGTATCGCTTTACATCTTTAATTTACGAGGTTTAACCTTTTGTGTAAACACTTCCAATTTCCAATTAATTTGGCAATCATTAGTAAAGCGTTTTCCAAATAGATTGCCATTGGTTTTGGAAAAAAGCAGGACTGCTGAACAATTTCATTCTTTTCTTCAATATTGTATGATGAGGACAAGTACCGGAGGTGAACCAAGTGTCTAAGCTTGCTTATCAACGATTAGATGACCTATTAGAACTATTAGCTAAACAGACGACGCCAATACCAATGAAGGAGTTGGCCAATAGCTTTGCTATTTCCGAACGGACAATACGGACAGACATTGCCAATCTAAACGATTTATTAAGCAATGTAGGAGCCTCAATTACCTTGGTTCGGGGACAAGGGTATTTGCTGTCGATTCATTCTAAAGAGCAATTCGATGAATGGTGGTCAGAAAGCATGTCCTCTTCAGTTACTCACCTAACAACGAGCGAAGAACGACAAGCCTACTTGCTTTTCCTTCTATTTAAGAATGAAAACCCTTTATCGTTAGATGATTTTTTGGATCAACTATTTGTTAGTAAAAATACGTTTTATTCTTATCTAAAAACAGCTCGTGATCATTTAATGTCTTATCAATTAAAAATCATCAACCGTCCAAACATTGGCTTTGAAGTTTTAGGTAATGAGTTCGCAAAACGACAGGCCATTAGTGATCTATTAATCGAAAAAGATTTGCAGGAGTATTTGGTTGGCTTTACTGAGATGGAATTGTCCCTCTTTGATAACATTGATCTTGGGCTTTTACAAAAATTGGAGCTTAAACATCTCGCACCTTTGGAATTACTCGATTCAGATTATTATCATAAGAATATTCTCTCCCATTTTGCTTTAGCAATCAGCCGCTTTCTAGCTGGTCATGAAATGAGTGAATTTCCTTTACGAGTGCCAGTCTTAAAACAACAGGCTCAAAATGTATTGACGCATTTTTTAGCTGAGATCGATCAGGCATTTGATATACAATTGACCAATGGTGAAAAAGACTATTTTACTTACTATTTGGCTTTAAATGCTCCACGTTTAGTCGAGACAGCAGCAACGAATAACTCTTCTATCAAGACGGCTCAATCAATCGTTGACGAGCTATTACGTGCGATTAAGCGAACCTCAAATTTTGACTGGATTGAAGATAAAACATTGATTGAGGACCTGACCTCGCATATAGAAGGCTTCATTAATATGAACTTAATGAACGCTCGTCGCAGCAATCCATTGCTGACGACCATAAAAAAATCCTTTCCCCAGGCATATGATCTGTGTCTAACACATTTAGAAATAGTTGGAAAAAAGCATGGATTGTATTTCTCTCAAGATGAGGTCGGATACATCGCTTTGCATATCGCGGGAGCAATGGAAAGAAATTCTATCAGTGATCATCGAAAATATCGCGTGATCTTGGTCTGTGGAACCGGTCGTGCCATGAGTCGTATCATCGAAGCGAAGATCAATAAATACTATCAGGAAACTATCGAAGTGGTTGACCGGCTTTCTTATGTAGAACTGCAGCAGCAGGATCTCACCACTATTGATTTTGTGATTACAACGGTGCCGTTAGAACAATTAAGTATTCCACATGTTTATATCAATATGGCAAAATTAGACAAAGAAATTGTAAAAATCGAGCACTTCCTATCGCGTTTCACCGAAGCAAATGACGAAATTTATTCCTTATTTCATGAGGATTTTTATCTCCATGAAGACGTGGAAAATAAAGAACAGTTGCTTGAACGAATGACCTTGCAACTGTTCCAAAAGGATTTTGTCCCTGAAAACTTTCTTGACAGCATTATGAAACGAGAAGCAATCAATCAAACCAATATCAATGAGTGGTTGGCGATTCCTCACCCTATGTCGCTATTGGCAAATCAATCTGCCGTATCCGTAGCCATCCTTCCTAATGGTGTGGATTGGGGCAACGGTGATTTAGTCAAGTTTGTCTTTCTATTTGCTATTACCAAAGAAGATTACGAAGACACAGAGGAAATCTACAGTCTATTATTGGAATTGATGGAACGTGAGGATATTCAACAAGCCCTTCTGCAGCAAAGCGATTACCATCATTTTTTGTCCTACATCAAGCAACTATAAAAGGAGCTGGGACATACTCCCAACTCCTTTTTGCTAATTTAACGCCGCTTTAATCCTCTTCGCAGCTTCCACCGGATCAACTGCCTTCAAAATCCCGCTTCCTACAATGACGATATCCGGCTCTAAAGCAACATAGTCAGCGATAGTTTCGCTATTGATCCCACCAGCAACAGCTAGCTTCACTTTTTTCGCATAGTGCTTTAATTCTTTCAAATCCTCTAAAGGCGTTCGCCCAACGTGCTGCTGATCTGCACCTGTATGAACTGCTATAATATCAACACCTAGAGCTTCAATAGCTGGAATTCGTTCGGCATAATTCTGTACACAGATTAAATCCACCATGACTTGTCGTTGCTGCTTCTTTGCCTGCTCTACACACCCTTTGATCGTCAGCGCATCAGTAATTCCCAAAACTGTCACATACTCGGCGCCAGCATCATAGGCCAGCTGTGCTTCGTATGCACCCGCATCCATAATTTTTGCATCACACAATACCTCAAGTTCAGGATAGGATTTCTTGATTTGCCGAACCGCTTCACGTCCCGCATCGATCAAAAAAGGTGTCCCTACTTCTACGATATTGATATAAGGATGAAGTGCCTTTAAAATATCTAGCGCTTCAGCGAGATTCAGTTCATCAATGGCCAGTTGTAGTTTCATCTAGTTGCCTCCTATTCTAAGTTCGCATGTTTTTCAAATGCTCGATCCATAGGTACCTTTTGCTCAAGCGCCAGCTCAAGGATCAACGAATCAGCCAGCAGCAGGACTGCTTCTTCAAACATACTGCCGCCTGGTAAAATGCCTTTTTTGTTTTCTTCGCTCTCAGGAAGCTTATCTGTATATGCTGGAATTCGAATGACGCTAGCGGATAATTTCGCCAAGTTAGACTCTGAAAAGACAGTCAGACTGATGATTGTTCCACCGATTTTCTTCGCTTTCTTTGCGGTATTAATTAATGACGCTGTCTCTCCTGAAGCACTAGCCAATATCAATAAATCCTCCGCCAAAAAAGCCGGGGTCGTCACTTCGCCAACGACGTATACTTCATAACCCAGATGCATTAAACGCATCGCTAATCCCTTCAACATCAACAATGAACGACCGGCTCCGGAAACAAAAATTCGTCGTGCCTGTTTGATTCCATAAATCAGGTGATCAATTTGTTCTTGATCGATCCTCTTCAGTGTGTCTGCCAGCTCCAGCGCGGCTGTGTAGGCTACTTCTTTGGTTTTCATCCTATACCTCCTTATTTTTATAGCTCGCTAAAAACATATCGAAGGTTCCTGAAAGCCCTAACCGCTCTATTCCGTCTGGCACCAAGATTGTTTCCCCCTTCGACACCGCAACTTCATTTACCCTGCCTTCGCCTTCTACTATCGTGAGAAAAGCGAAGCGCTCCTGATGATAAATTCCTTGCTGTTCAACCTTGATACGGCTTAAACTATACAATCCGGGTTCATCCCAATAATCAGTGATCTCACAGCCATCCTTCTGATAGGGTGCCACCCAAACAAATCCTTCCGACAAATCAGGAATCAACACATTTTCCAATACTTTCTCGATATGCAATGCCCTTTCTTTCCCTGTATTGGGATCAACTCTCCCATAGTCATATAAGCGGTAAGTAAGATCCGCATTGCGAGAGATATTATAGGTCAGCACATCACGATTGATCGCATGCAGTGTTCCTGCGGGAATATCAATGAAATGATCTTTTTTAGCCGGTAAATATTTCAATAATTTTCCCCAATCACCAGCCTTTGCCCATTCCTCAAACTCTTTCTTGGTTTTTGCATGATGCCCAAACTCGATTTTTCCATCAGCGGGGGTGTCTAAGATTACCCACGCTTCTGGTTTTCCTCTGGAATTATCATGCTTCAGCGCATACGTATCATCTGGATGAAGCTGGACCGATAGATCGGCCAAAGGGTCCAATAAATTTACTCGAATCGGCAGCTCCTTCGTGTCACAAGCAAACCAGTCTGGACACGCTTCGTAAAGCTGAGAGAGCGTCCGATCCGTACCTGCGACAAGACAATCCGCTGCCCCTGGTAAAGCAACGACATTGTATACTTCACCGACTGGATAAACATCAGTCTGGTAATCAAAGGTTTCCAACATTCGCTTGCCGCCCCATATCCGTGCTTCAAAAAAAGGCAAAATCTTTACTATTTGTTGTTTCATCTCATTCCACCCCTTCTCATTTGTACTCTTCTAACTCAAATTATAAAGGGCTTTCATACAAATGAACACAAAAAAAGTGAGTCATTTATCTACTCACTTACCTTCAATTCTATCCAAGATTGCTTCTGTTGTAGCTACTTGACCTAATTTGACAAATAATTTATCAAAAAAGAGCTGATGTAACTCGCTATCGCGATCGGAACAAGCATCTTCAACTACGAGAACTTTGTAACCGTGCTGATAAGCTTCTAATGCAGTCGCATAAACCCCGTTCGCTGTGGCTACTCCTGTTAGGATGATCGTGTCGATACCGCGTCGGCGCAATTGTACATCTAGAGCTGTCCCAAAGAATGCCCCTGGATTATGCTTTGTAATCTTAAGGATATTTTTTGCATCCTTGTCTTCTGCGATTGGCATCACATATTCAGTAAATCCAGCGGGAATACTCCCATAAGCTTTGCCGCTCCCTTCCTTGTTCAAAAATTGCATGGTCGTTGGATCCACGTTAACTAGAGTAATCCAGCCAGCAGTATTTTTAAGCGCTTCGGCTAATTGATTATTTTTTTCCAATACCTCTGACGCTGAGTAAGGCTGCAGCTCGCCCGTTCCCATAATCCCTTTTTGTAAATCAATGACAACCAAGGCTGTTTTTTCTAGGTCTAAATTTTTCAATTGAAACACTCGCTTTCTATCGTTAAAAAAAGTTCCTTTCGTAATCTACGCCACTTTGAAGGAAAAATCCAGCAGAATTCTCTACTTTTAAGAAGAAAACGATTCATTTAATAATTGTGAGTAAAAGCCTGACTCGGTACAATGAAGAAAATAGATTGATTCAGCCAAAGAACCGATAGGAGGAACTTCTTATGAAGAAAGCATTGCTTGTTGTTCATCGTTATCAATCAAACAAAGATCCAGACTGGGGATCGGTCGCAACTGATTATGCGACTGCGGATATGATCGAAAATATCGCTAAAATGTACCCCAACTATGATTGGCGCCCCGCTACTCTAGCGGAGGCCAGACGATTATTGCGAGAGTTTGACATTGATACCTTGATTTTGGTTCCAATGTTAAAAGATCACATCGAAGAGTTGGATGCTTATCCAGATGTCCACGTTGCTTCTCTTACACCAAGTCAATACGGCAAAGTAAGTAAACCGCCATTCACTTTTCTAAAAAGGGATTATTTCAAGTAATCATTCTCGTCGAAAATTTTACTTAGAAAAAGTACTATTATCAGGCATATTCTGTTATAAATTGATAAACAGCTCCGATTAAATTCGCCTGACTCAAGAATTTACATTGCAGTATAGATGCCTTCAATTCCTTTGCTCCTTTCATCTGCAATAACTGCTGCACACGTTCTTCAATAGTCAATAATAACTCTTCCCGTGTCGAGATACCTCCGCCAATCAATACTCGATCTGGGTCCAGCGATACCAATATATTGTAGATACCGATGCTTAACGCATGATAAAATTTATCGATCGCCTCTTGTGCCAGTTCATCCCCTGCTTCTGCCAAGTCAAAAATCTCTTTGCTGGTATAACTTTTACCGTCTGCTTTTTGTTTAGAAAAACGATTCGACATCGCTACGGGACTCCCTAAATCGCTTAATGTTTCTAGCGTCTCCAGATCCATAATTTGATATCCAAACTCACCGCCAAATAAGTTTGTTCCTGCACGTAATTTTCCATTGATTGCAATGCCACCGCCGATTCCAGTACCAATAATTATAAGCGCTGCCGATTCCAATCCTTTCGCATTTCCTTGCCAAATCTCTGCGAGTGCCGCACAATTCGCGTCGTTTTGAAAAGATACCGGCACATTCAAAAACTCTGCTAATTCTTGTTTGATTGGAAAGCGATGAAGATAAGGAACCGCACTGACTCCATAGATCACTCCCTCTTCAGTATGAACTGCTCCTGGCGCACTGATCGCCACGCCATCCGTAATTTGATGCTCTTCCACTAATCCTTTTAAATACGCTTTCATTCCATCCCAAGTTTTTGGTGTTGGAATGCTAACTAGCTCTGTTAAAACTTCTTTTTCCCATAACCCGCTTTTGATCGTTGTTCCACCAATATCGATTGCCAAGATTTTTTGACTCATCTGTTGTTCCTCCTAAATTTCTTTTTCAATAAAAATTTTAAAGAAGTTTCCTTATGGTTACAACACCATATAGCTCAGAAAAAACAAATTTCACTAAAAAAAACCAATCTTTTCAGATTGGTTTCTTAGATCATATCAGTCGATCCACATCATATTCAAACCCATTCTGGTCACTGAGCTGTCTATAGAATTCACCGCTTTTTTTGATTGTTCGTTTTTGTGTCTTTAAATCAAGCGAGACTAGCCCATAGCGATTCTTATAGGCATTGATCCACGACCAGCAATCAATGAACGTCCACAAATGGTACCCTTTGATGTTACAGCCCTCACCGATGGCTTTCCATAAATAAGCTAAATGGTCTTGAATGTAATCGATACGGTAGTCATCGATTACTTTTCCTTCCTCATCCATGAAACGTTCCTCATTCGCTACCCCCATACCATTCTCGGAGATAAATGCTTCAATGTTTCCATAATTTTTTTTAATATCCATGCATAAATCATAGATACCTTTTTCATAAATTTCCCAACCGCGATACTCATTCATACGTCGTCCAGGCATCACGTGGTTTTCAAAGAACCAATCTGGTAAAAAAGGCCCTTCCTGATTGATAGCAGTTAAGCGCGCTTTCACACGTCGTGGCTCATAATAGTTCAAACCTAAAATTTGGGTGGTGTTTTCTTTGATGCAAACCAAATCCTCTTTCGTATAATCCGTAGGCAATTGGTCATATTCTCGTAAAAGTGATACTAGTTTTTCTGGATAATCGCCTTTAACCATTGGATCTAAGAAGCTGCGTACATAAAACAGGTCAGCAATTTCTGCCGCCTTTCTATCCGCTGAATTTTGGCTTCGTGGGAATGTTGGACTCAAATTTAAGATGACGCCGATTTTACTATTCAACTGTCGCTTCTTATGAGCAGCAATCGCTTTTGCGTGTGCCAGAACGGTGAAATGAGCCGCCTGAGCACCGCGTTTAAAGTCAATGATATTCGGATAATGAAAATCTTCTAAATAAGAACCTAAAATGGGGCCTAATGGTTCATTAAAAGTGAACCAATGATACACTAGATCACCAAATTCTTTAAAACATGTGTCCGCAAAGTTCACATAAGCCTCAACTACTTCACGCGACTCCCAACCACCTTGATCCTGTAAAGCAGCAGGCATATCAAAATGATACAAATTGGCAAACACCTTAATCCCATTGTTGTTCATTTCTGTAAATAGATCACGATAAAACGCAATCGCTTTTGAATTAACTTTCCCGATACCATCTGATGGAAACATCCGTGCCCAAGAGATCGATACTCGAAAAGAATTATGACCTGTCTGCTTCATCAACTGGACATCTTCTTTGTAGCGATGAATGTGATCTGTTGTCGTCTCTGAGCTGATTCGTTGATAAAACCGATAGGGCTGCTCCTTATACCATCGTTCCCATACAGTTTCTGCTTTTCCTGTTTCCCCACGTCCTTCTGATTGTTCGGCTGACCATGCAGATCCCCACCAAAAGTCCTTTGGAAATGTCAATTGCTGTTTGTTCATTGTGTCCTCCTTTTTATTAAGGAAATCCATGTAATATTTTTCCTTTGAAAACGATCAAGTTCCAATTAAGAAAATCTTCCATTCTTGAATGCCATTTCATCATAACATCCCAACACCAGAAATGAAATAGTTTTTATTTAAAAAATATATACTTTTAAAAATAAATTATTTCTTTATCTGTAAAACCATTGATAATACTCTGTAAAGGTATATAATTATTTATATCTTTAGTCAGCTGTTAAAGGAGGTCAAAATGAGAAAGAATGCAAAATACATGGAAGTTTATTTAGATGTAAAAAGAAAGATCGAAGACGGCACTTACGCTATCGGTGAAAAACTGCCGACTGGCCCAGAACTGGCCAAAAAGTATAACACTAGTAAGCTAACCGTTAAAAAGGGCTTGGATATGTTGGTTTCTGAAGGCGTTCTACATAGCAGAAGCGGTTTTGGAACAGAGGTTTTGCGTAAACCCATTGATAATTCAAAGGTTTTTGGCCCTAGCGAAGGGCTGATGAGTGTGGTTGGAGAAGATCATGTTGATTCTGAGATCCATACCTTTTCAATTGAGTTGCCCTCGAAAAAGGTTGCAGAAATGCTGCAACTAAACGAAAGAGACTACGTATATAATATCATCCGCAGTCGTTTTGTTGATCAGCAGCCTTACTCTTTAGAACAAACCTTTATGCCCCTCTCTATTATTCCTGGCTTAGAGCCAAAGCATCTGAAAAAATCAGTGTATTCCTATATCCGTGATGAGCTGCACTTAGAAATCAATGCCTCTCACGTTTGGATGAAAGGGGTATTGGCAACAGAATTTGATGCGAAAATTTTAGGAATCGAGATTGGAGATTTCATGATTGAGGTGGAAAAAAGTGTTTCATTGGCGAATGGGACACCTTTTGAATATTCTATCACGCGGCATTTGTATCAAGATTTTATCTTTGAAGCTGTTTTTGTAGAAAACTAAGTTTAAGAGCCGAATTTCTCGGCTTTTTTTTATTGCTAAAAACAAAAATATATATTTTTTCAAAAAAGTATTTACTTTATCCGTGATTCGTTTTATTATGTGAATAAGAAAGTGCTTTCACTTGATAAATACATTCAATGCAAAAAGGAGACTTTAACGTGGAGAAAACTAATAAGAAGGAACAGCTCTTTGAACGCTTCGGAATCATCGCAACGAAGCTCGGAAACCAGATTCATATGAGAACATTGCGTGACGCATTTGCAACCTTCATGCCCTTTATGATGTTGGCCGGGTTCGTCACTCTAATCAACTACGTTATCTTAGAACCAACCGGATTCATGGGAAATATCATTCGTCCCGCAACCTTGATGAAGGTCCAAGAAATCGGTATGTCAATCGCTAACGGGACGTTGAGTATCACTACATTATTAGTAGTTGCTGCAGTTTCATATCATATGTGTGTCAGCAGAAATTATACCAATCATATTGCAGCCGTTTTAGTTTCCATCTCAACATTCATAGTATTAACCCCGATGAAAACAATGTTTACTCCGGAAAACGTGACGAAAGCCATCGAAGTCACAGGGGTTATCCCTGGATCTCATACTGGGGCTTCAGGGATGTTTGTCGGTATTTTCGTTGGCCTTTTAGCTACTGAGTTGTTCATCAAATTATCTACGAATGAAAAATTGCAGATCAAACTATCGGGAAATATTCCTCCCGCCGTATTGAAATCATTTAACGTATTGATTCCGATTATGATTACTGTTACCGTATTTGCCTTTCTTTCATTTGGAGTGAACCAACTCTTTAATATGGATGTGAATGGTCTGATTACTAAAGCAATCACTGGACCCTTAAGCCATATAACTACGGGACTTCCTGGCTTTGTTTTGATCACATCTATCGCAAACTTGTTCTTCGGCTTCGGAATCCATCAAGCCGTTATCTCTGGTTCGTTACTTGATCCCTTCTTATTACAGAATATGCAGGAAAATATGGCGGCTTATGCGAACCATGAACAAATTCCTCATATTATTAATATGGCTTTTAAAGATACCTTCGCCGTTATGGGCGGCTCTGGAAATACCATTGCTTTATTGATCGCGATTTTTATTTTCAGTCGCCGAAAAGATTATAAGGACTTCGCTAAATTATCAGTAACACCAGCCTTATTCAATATCAGTGAGCCGATTATATTTGGACTGCCGATCGTCTTTAACCTGAGTCTGATCATTCCTTTCGTTTTAGCACCTATCTTCTCATTGGTCACTGCCTATTTTGCAACAGCTGCGGGGTTGATCAACCATGTTGTTGTTCAGATACCTTGGACTACACCTCCTGTCATTTCAGGATTTTTAGCCACTGGAGGCGATTGGCGCGCTGCGGTACTTCAAATCATCATCATCGCAGTAAGTGTGTTCATCTACCTGCCATTTCTACGAATTGATGAACATGTAACAGCAAAAATGGCCCAGACAGAAGCAGATACAAAAGCAGTAAACTAACATAAAGCAGGCAAGCAGTTCTTTACCAGAATTGCTTGCCTGTTTTTAACTTCGTTATGATAAGTGACTAATTCTTTTAATACGCTCCTGATACAGACCCACTTGAATGATCATAATTCGTGTTTGTGAATGATGGACGCCCACTCTTTGTTACATCTTTTCCATCTCTCAGAACCTTCAGATTACGTATTTTGACTGGCGTGTTGGTCGTATCATGTAAAATATAGGCTCCCCCTTCCGCTGTCAGGTTCGTCTTGTATTGTCCTACCAGTGTATTATTAACAAACGTCTGCATATAACCGGATGCAAAGTATTTCACCCGAAGATGTACTGTTTGTCCATTAGCGATCCGCGGGGCATTTGTATTCACAGAATAGTATTGTTGACCATAAACCCCTGCATTGGCTGGGAAGTTGATATTCGTTGTATTAATTCTCCCTTGGGCAAAATTGGCATCTGAGCCTGCTTGGTAATGCAACCCTACCCCAACTTGACCACAGGCCTTTCCATTTCCGGCAATGACAAACTGCATTTCGTAGTCGCTCTTATTTCCTGTCATCGTCACATTTGCTGAAAAATCAATCCGAGCATTTCCGCTTAAATTGGCTTGATCAAAAGGCTTGTTTGAATACAATAGGCGATAGGAACCTGACACGCCTTTCTCCACACCGCCAAGACCGGTGATATTCACATCTACTTTTTTAGGCGTGACACCTGAACTCGTACTGCCGCCGGATGAAGCCTTTGTAGAATAAAAACCAATGCCCTCATAACGCCAACCGACTTTTACTAAATGGTCTTTCTCATAGGCATGTAGCGTGTAATGATGCGTCCCCGTTTTTGCATTAGGATTGTATAACCGATAGACAGGAACTGAACCGCCTGATTGCCAAGAAATTCCTTCGTAACGCCAGCCAACCTTCACCAGATGGTTTTTTTCATTCAAATTGACTGTGTAATGATGGTCGCCCCCATTGTTTGGATTGTATAAGCGATAGACTGCCGCTCCTTTAGCCGGCGTCTCCCAAGCCGTCCCTTCATTCCGCCAACCAACCTTCACCAAATGATTGCGTTCATTCGTATTTGCTGTATAGTGATGCTCACCTGAATTTGGGTTATAAACTCTCAATAACGTTGCCGCGTCCGCATCCTCCGCTTGAACAAATAGTACGCCACCAACCAACAAGGCAACTGAAACAAAAACACCTGACAAAAACTTTTTCATCGTCCCTTTCCTCCTACTAATTTTATATATCCCAATAATGTTAACGATTTCTATTTAATTTATAAATGATAAACATTTCGTTCATTTACAACATTATTCCATCAGATTATTATCTATTAATTAAATAATTAACATTTTAGATGATATCTTCGTTCATCAAAATTATACACATTATTTGATGATAACACTAGCATAAATGTTTAATTCTAACCGATACTTCCCCTCTTCTTTAAAGCTACTTATATCAAAAATAGGACATAAGTCTGATAGCAATCAATCCTTCGACTGCTATACTTAAGAAAAGGGCATAAAACGTCCACTCTGTTTAGCAGGAGGAAGGAGGAAAATAAATGAACGAGTCGAATAAAAAGGGAAGTTGGGGCAGGAAGCTTTTATGGATTTTATTCTTTTTAGCATTTGGGATAACAGCGGTTACAAACTTAGCGATTGATCATCAGTTTACCTGGTTTCGTATCGTAGGAAGCAGTTTGATCTTTGCTGGGATGCTATTGGATGCTTTGTTTTTTAGTAAGAATGCGCGGGTGATTCATTTCGTTTCAATCTTCACTGTGCTAGTCGTTCCTTATTTCATGGTGCTGGAACGAACCGTAAATACTTATTTTTTGGATGCGCCGATTTACTGGCTACGGCCGATAGGCTTACCTATCGCGTTGACTTGGATCGCATATTTCTGGATTAACATTGGCATTCGAAAACTGTTGCATTGGAATATGGGCTCTTGCTTAGGAATTGCGTCTTTATTAGCGATTCCAGCAGTCGTCGTAACCAACTTGGTTGCTAACCAAACCAATGTATATTCTATTATTGAGATGAGCTTTGTAACAATCGTCACGCTTCTAGGTTGTGGCGCATTGGGATTGATCGCTGGTCTCTTCATGAGAAAACGAACTCGTTAAAAAGACATCCGGCTTTTGTTGAAAGCTGGATGTCTTTATTTGTCTATTTTAAAGGTAATGCTCCTTGATTGCTTCGGCTGTGGCCTCTGCCCCGTTTACTTTTTGCATTAATTGTTTCATCTCTTGGGCTTTTGCCTGCATCTCAGGGGTACGAATGTGTCTAATCGCTTGCTCCAATGCTTGAGCTGAAAGGTTATTTGGACTGACTGCGGCGGCATTGCCGAATCTTTCGCAATAAGCGACATTGACCTCCTGTTCGTATTGCAGCCCGATTCCTATAAACGGTTTGCCTGAAGAGCAAGCGGTTTGGACCGTGCCTTCACCACCATGGATCACTGAAAAATCCACTAATTCAGAAACACCAAGCGCCGGCAGCCAGTCAAATACATGGACATTGCTTGGCACAGCCTGCTCCTGTATATAGCTTTTTATGGGGGCGATCACCTCAAAATCGGTTTGTTCGAAATACCTTAAAAGCTTTTCAGCCAGTGATCGATTGCCTGAACTGCCCATAGCGAAATACACCACTGATCGGTTGCTTTCACGTGCCCGCTCTATTACTTGAAGAACCTCCGTTGGCATCACATAGGGTAATCGGGCAAAAATCGGTCCCACCGATTGGTAATTATCGGGGAACGTTACTTCCGTCGTAAAAGCTGGATGGGTGGTGATCAAGTTCAAGTCCCCATCCAGCAGATCCAACGTATACTTAGGCAGCGGAAGATTGTAGCTTCGTGCTGCTTTTTTGAATGCTCTTGGTTTCCAAGTTAGGTGTTTCGCCACTTTGAGAAAGACGTGCCACAATGCAGTTGCTGGGAGATACGCCTTATTAAGTTGGCTTGGAATGATACATCCCTTTTCATGATCAAAGTGCGGGCGAGACATCGCGATTGGTTTGACATACACCAACGGTATCTTGCTGATACGTGCAGATAAGAACATCGTCACATTGCTGCCAGTCATAATGACACGAGGAGCGAGCTGCTTCAACAACCCTAGTTCGTTTTCTACTCGTTCCGAAACGATTTCGCTGGTAAATGGATTTTTCAAACTTTTTCCTTGATCAAATTGTATGATCGCCTTCTCCTGCTGAATTGTCAGTGTCGGCTGCATTAACGTAACATCAAAATTCTCTTCTTTAATCAATTCTAAATAGGTCTTAGAGAATCCGCAGAAAACGCAATGGTACTCCTGACGTAAAACCTTCGCAATCTCAATCATGCGCGTCGTTTCTGCCAAATTAAATGTTGCCGGCGCAAAAAGAATGGTTTTCATCATGGGCCTCAGCTATTCTACCAAGGCTTGTTCAACAGCCTTTTGCGAATGAATTTCCGTCGTATCAAAAACAGGGATCGTGACATCTTTTTGCTGAATCAACAGACCAATTTCGGTACAGCCTAAAATGACCCCCTCTACACCTGCGGCAATAGCCTCCTGAATGACTGCGATGAATCTTTCTTTAGACGCTTCTAAAATTTTTCCATGACACAATTCATCAAAAATAATCTGATTCACTATCTCGATGTCTTGTTCGTTGGGAATCCAGACATCGATCCCGCTATCAATGATCCTTTGCTTATAAAATTCTTGTGTCATCGTATATTTGGTCCCTAGAAGCGCAACTTTTTTAATTCTATTGGCCTGTAATTCCGCGATCGTCGCATCAGCAATATGCAGAATCGGAATGGCTATATGACCTGCGATCTGCGGTGCGACTTTGTGCATGGTATTGGTGCAAATCAATAGAAAATCAGCCCCCGCCTGCTCTAGCTGCTGCGCCTCTTTCCCAAGAAGCTCCCCGCTTTTTTCCCATTCATTTTTCGCCTGACACTGCTCGATCTCTTCAAAGTCTACACTTGCCAACTTGATCTTGGCTGAATGCAGCCCGCCTAATGTTTGATTCATCAATTCATTGATCCGCGTATAGTAGGTCACTGTACTTTCCCAGCTCATGCCGCCTAATAGTCCGATTGTTTTCATCTGTCCACCTCTTCTTGCTTCGTTATTTCTCCATTATAGCAAGGAAAAACGTGGAAATCCTATTTTTCCACTACAAAACAAAGGGTTTCAGAATCAGAAGAAGGCTGTGCGCCGCGAATATCTCCATAGACCTCCATCGTGGTAAAACCAGCTGCTTCCAATTCCGCTGACAGCTCTGCTTCAGTGAAGACCGTTTCCCAAATAAAAAATTCTTTGAAGGAATCCGGATACAACAAATAATGCTGATCCAAATAGGTCGCTGTCCCTGGATACTTCTTTTGAGCAGATAAATGCAGGCACGGCTCACTTGTCCAAAAATTTTCTTCTTCTAGCTGCCACGTATGCTTGTCCTCAAAAGTCTCATACTTACTTGGCGTAAAAACATCAAAAACAAATCGTCCGCCTTTTTTCAAAGCCTTATAAACCTTTTGGAAGACACACCTCCGGTCTTTTGGCGAAAATACCCCCAGATCACAATAAATCAAGACGATCAGATCATAGCGATCCTGTCCTAAGTCTTCCTTTAGATAGTCGCTGCATTGATAATTAATGGCGAAATTCTTTGCCTCCGCAGATTTCTTTGCATGGGCGATACTCAATTCTGAAAAATCAATGCCGCTTACCTGATAGCCTGCTTCATAAAATCTTTCCCCATAAATTCCTGGACCGCAGCCAAGATCCAACAGCTTCGGAAATTCCTGCACCGGACATTTTTCGGTCAGCCAGCACATGGATTGGTTGATATATTCTTCCCTTCTCGTAGCCCCATCAGACGCTGTATCCAAATGGGCTGCCAGCATTTGCGGTGCCAGGTGCTCGTCTAACCAGATGGAATCCTTGCTAGTACTGAATATTGGGATATTTCGTTTCAACTTATTGATCATTTTCTACTCCTCTTTCTACCTGACGACAATCCAACAGACAACAAAAAAACGTGGAAATTTTCTGCACACCAAATAAACTGTCTTTTCTTTCGAAAATTTTCAGTTTATTCAATGTCAGAATCCTTTTCCACGTTTCACTAAATTAATTCAGTTGCGTAATGAGTAGTGCGCCGGACCAAAACCGCCTCTTCTCTTTCTCATGTGATTGTCGTCACCATAAGTTTACCATGCAGAAGACCGTAAAAAAAGAACCAATCATGTAAAATGATTGATCCTTTTATGCTAGGCTGCCATCTGACTTGCCTGATCCAAAGCTTCTTCTAATTGTTTGTACTGCTCTTCTGTCAAATAAGGTTCATAGGTCTCCTTGATCTGCTCAATTTCTGCTTGAGACAATTGACTTCCATTACTTCTGATCGCATCCAGCAAATCATTGAAGTCTTCTTCTGAGACCAGAGAATTATTTTCTTGCGCAGTCTCAACGATTTCCTGAAATTCTTCCATTGAGATTGTTTCAGCTTTCTTAGGCAATTTGATCTTTTTATCTGAATTTTTCGCTTGATTATTTAGCGTCAAGCCTATTTGAGCAGTAGTATCCTCGTCCTTCATTGTGAGACTCATTGTTGTTTTTTGTGTATGTTTTTTCGTATTCAAGGTTGTCGTTTGTTTGTACTCAGTTAAATCATCCATATTTTTTTCTAGTTCTTTGACAAGCTCCTTGGCCTCTTTATCTCCGTTTTCTTTTGCATACTTGATAAAGTTCTGAATGTCTTTTTTGGTGAAGGTACGCTTCAGCGTATCTCCCTCTTTCTCAAAAGAATCCGGATCTAAAGTCGCTATATAATCACTAACTAATGTTGGACTAACAGCTTCACTCTTGGAATCAGTATCTTTCTTGTCTCCGCTTTTTTCTAGATCTTCCTCATTCGCATAGATGTATTTACCCTTTAACTGTTCAAATTCTTTCGCGTCAAATGGAACATCTGGGTTGAACTCTTTTGCGATGTCTACTAATTCCGTCATAAAATCTGTACTCATATAGACGGACTGTTTCTTTACATCCATAAATAGCGTTAAAGGCAGCTTCTGTCCTAATCCATCAATGGACATAGTCGTTGCCACTAATTCCTTCTCACTATCTTGTTGGTAATCACCTGTGATTTTTGTTCCGCTAATCATTTTTGCTGCCATATCAATCATTGTACGCGTCGGTGCATCGGCATCCTTTGTTTCTATTGATACTTTATCAATCACAGCAGAGTATTCCCCTGCATTCATTTCCCCCTGCTTCACTAGTTCTTCAGAAAATTCATCCTGTGCCTGCTTTTTACATCCTGCAAAAAGAACCAATGCAAAGGCAACAACCATAACCAATTTCAACTTTTTCATCTTTCTCTCCTTTAGAATAACTATTAAAAGACTTTCTTCTATCATATCGGTCTTGAGTTCCTAATACAAATCATTTCGTCATAAATACTTTATTTTTCAGATAAAAAAATATTTTTAATTATTTTTTTGTTTTATCTGGCGCCAACACATGAAAATGATCGGCAAATAATTAAAAACAAAACTCACCCGTTGCCAAAATCCTAATTGCTTGAAAATAGTGAATGGATTCAATTGAGGCAAGCGTGCCAACCCATAAATTGCGGCTATTGCAATACTAAGTAAGAAGAAAAAGAGGTATCGGCGACTCGTTTGGTCATCCTTTTTCTTCTTATAGATCAAATACAAAATCAACGGAAAAAGTAAAAAGCCAGCATAGCCGATCCCCGAGCCGATATTGTGTACCCAAGTTGAAACGTTCCACTGGGCATCTGCGGTATCTACACTAAATAGGCCCGTAAAAATACAATCTCCGATTCCATAGAAGCCAATCGCTGCAGCAGCTAAGCCAGCTAATGGTTTAGAAATAGCCTGAAATGCTGCGTAAATCGCCGACAAAGAGAGAACATAAAAACACCCGGCAACCACTGACCAAACTAAAAAGGCCGTACGAACTGGGCTTCCAACATCACCAAACAAACTCATTACGTCCGTCATTTGATCGAGTTCTGGATAAAAAAGTCCTAAAATATATGGAGTTAAAAAATCACTGATCACTCCTACTAGTAAAAAATAGAAGCCATATTTTTTCAAATTCTTCACTTTCCCATCTCCTTGAATCCCGCTAAGAATAATTCTAGCATTGACCAGCTCAACAGGGAAAAGAAAGCCTCTGACTAATTTAGCAAGTAATACAGCATGCGGTTGGGATCATCATAGAAGAGCTTCGTTTCCTTAAAAGCAATCGTTTCTTCTAGCGGCAAACTCTCTAAACCTGCTTCAGAAAACTGATAGATCGTCGCTTCTGGATAGCCCATCAATATCGGCGAATGGGTGGCTATAATTAATTGACTGCCAGCCTTGACCAACCGATGAATTTCCTGCAATAGGGTGTATTGTCTACTTGTCGCCAAACCCGCTTCCGGCTCATCCAAAAGATAAAAGCCCTCCCTGCCAAAACGATTTTCTATGATGGACAACAAGCCTTCTCCGTGAGAGCGGGTATGCAAAGATTTTCCACCATAAGAAGCAAAGGCTAACCCTCCTTCGATCGGATCTCTTGATAGCTCCTCTAATTCCGAGGCCACATTGTAATACGTTTCTGAACGTAAGAAAAACTTGGTCTTTGGAATTTTTCCTTTTCTAATTAAACAAACTGATTCATGCAAATTCGAATGACTTTCTACCGTGTTAAAGTTAAAATTCTGACTGCCTCCTTCTGGATTAATCCCATAAGCAACGGCAATCGCTTCCAAAATTGTGGATTTCCCTGTTCCGTTATCCCCTGATAAAAAGGTCACTGGTTTTTCAAACGACAGGCCGCCCCTGCGCAGGATCTCCTGAATAGCAAAAACACCGAAAGGATACTCCAAGCGATTGCCTATTTCCGATAGCTTTAATTCATGAACAAACATCAAATCCCCCTTTCAAAGACTTGCTAGTTCTTATTAAAGCTATTTTATCATTGTTCATATATAAAAATACTGTCTTCTGCATGTTACGAAAGGGAAGTAGCTATTCTGTTCAGATTGATAACAACTACTCTTTGGAATTTTTCTAAGGCGAAATTTTGAAACTACCGCTCCTATTTGAATAAAATTTATATCGACTTCCTTTTGATATCATAGTTTTTTGGCGAAAGAAGACAAAAAAACAGAGAATTTCTCCTCTGTGTTTGTGTTCATCCTAAATGAATAAAATTAGCAACTTTAATACCCTATATTAAAACGTTCGTTTGGCAATAGCCATGTATTTTTTCAACAAGTCGCCACATAAGAAAGATAAAGCAATGAAAATCATCCCTACAATAACTCCAGTGAACACTTGCGGCATTCCTGTCAAGGTGATGAATAAGACATTAAAAGGAATATGAAGAATGCCAAATAGATTCATCACAGCAACCACTGGCAGACCAATCCCGATCATTCCAAAAGCTCCTGTCAATACAGTCAAGATCGGTAAAATAAAGATCCCAGAAAAAATTACTGCAAGGCCACTGCCAAGTCGTTCCATTACGCCTCTTTCCTTTTGCTCCTCACCAGTTGTACGATACCCATTTCTTTTACTCATTTTTTGTTCCATTTTAAACACTCCTTCTTATTTTTGATTTTATTTTAGACGTTTCATATTTGATAAAAACGAATACTACGATTTAATACCGAACGACGGTATGTATAACTTTAAAATAAAACTGCCTTTGTAGGCAGAGATTATTTTTTTTGTTCGTACAATTTGCGAAATTTTTCCAAACGTTTAATTGCGTCTTCGTTGAAAACTTCAATCCCCAGTTTAGCCATCATTTCTTGGAATAGAGCGAAGCGATTAACGACACTGCTTGGATCATCGTCATGAATCAATGGAATCAACCAGATATTTATCAATAGTAGAATCACTTCTGCTAGCTCTTTCGGATACTCTGTTTGAATCGATCCATCTGCGATCCCCTCTTCAATGATCGGCTGTACATAATGAGGGGCGGAGTCTTTGAAAATGCCTTCTAGCTGCATTACCAGCATTTGAGGATTTTTCAAAAAGTCTGGCGCCATTTGAAACATATCATCCTGCCGTGGATTCTCTAAAGCCGATGTGAATAACGACTGCAGCTTTTCTAATCCGTTCATACTTTTATTTTTTTCAAGCTGTTTGATATGCTCGAGTTCATTCTCATTGTTTTGATACAGCTTATCCATTACTCCATCTAAGATATCTTCCTTCGATTTGAAGTGATGATAGATCGCGCCTTTTGATAAGCCGCCAAGATTATTGACGATATCTTGAATCGACGTATGCTCATAGCCTTTTTCTAAAAACAGCTGCATAGATACCTCTATAATCTTATTGACTGTTTCTTCTGGGTATTTATTTCGAGCCATACATTCTATCTCCTATCCATACATTCGGTTGGTATGTATTCACTATAATCGCTTCTAACAACAATGTCAACCGTAAAAAAAGATTTTTACTGAGTTTCTCTAACCCTTTTTCCTGCGACTCCATCCTTCGCGTATTTTCCCCTTTAAGTGTTGATAGGTTAAAAATTGTTGACGCTCGCGTTTAATGGCCTTATAGCGCTTCGGCTGCTTCTTGTAAAATTCTTGATGATAATTCTCCGCGGGCCAAAAGGTTTCTGCGGATCTGATTTCTGTCACGATTGGTTTACTGTACCGATTAGAATCAATGACTGCTTGCTTCTTATTCTCGGCAATTTTCCGTTGTTCTTCGTTTGTCGTGAAAATTATCGGACGGTATTGAGCACCGCGATCCTGAAATTGTCCAAAGGCATCCGTTGGATCGATGATCTGCCAATAGAGATCCATTAACTCCTGATAGCTGACAAACCGGTTATCGTAAATAATCTCCACGGCTTCGACATGTCCGGTCGCACCGCTGCTGACTTGATCATAGCTTGGGTTATCGACAGTCCCGCCAGTGTACCCAGATAAAACTGAGACAATCCCCGGCCATGTCTCAAAAGGCTCCACCATACACCAAAAGCAGCCGCCAGCAAAAATCGCTCGTTCATGATAGGCTGGTTCTGAAATAAAATGCTGCTCTTTTACAGACTGCTCCATGCCTGCTTCCTTTTTTGTAATCGCCTGATAAAAAATCAGCCACGTCCGGCGTCAGATTATTTCGCAGCGCCAATGGTCGCAATTCCGCTTCCAGCTTAGCCAATTGTTCATTGAACTTTGCAGGCTCATCCAATCCATTTTTAGCCGTTGTCAGCAAGTAACGCTCCCATTCGCGCGTATTCGGATTCAATATTAGGTTATAAAGCTTTTGCAGTACTACTTCTTGGGTCAATTGCATGGCTTTCACCCCTCCTATCATTTTGGGGCATAAATTTACCACACTTTTGCTAAATAATCGAATGGTTGGATTGGAAAAAAGACTTACCTTCTTCGATAAGCCTCGGCATCCATATTTGAATAAGGAGTCCAACCATTTAAACGATTGATCTCTGATTTTTCTCTAAAAGAATATCTTTATTGAATTTCCTTTACAGATGTTATTAGATACTTCAGTCCATCTCCCCATACCATTCTTCCTCAGTAAAATCATATTCAAAACGAACTTCTTCAGAGTATTTGCGAAGTAACAAGCCTGTAACAACGACTTTACTATTCAATAAAACAGTTGGTGTCAAGGTAACTAACATTAATAAAGTAAGTCCTATGATTACCGCCAAAATGGAAATGATATTGCCAAAAAGAGTCCCATTTAACCCAGACAAAGCATCTGAATTGATTCCTCTTAACCACCATTTATTCAAACGATAAAACTGCATCCCTGCCACTAACAAGACAATAAAAATCGTTATGAATATTGAAATTTTTTTAACAATTTTGATAGGAATCTTGTGCGTATTCTTTTTGTTTGAAACATAGAATACTTGTAAAGTTTCTAATAATTTGGTTTTTGCTACAAAAAATACCAATAGAAAACTAATCAGAATGTATATAGTTGATATTCCTCTATTCAGTGATCTGTTCTCTGTAACCTCTAAAGAAGCAATATAAAAAATGACAACCGTCTGACAATTAATGAACATAGCAAGATTATAAGCCGCATTTTTAAAAAAGTTCTTACTCTTTAAATATAAAAATAGATTAACAGCTAGAATAAGTGTAGAACATATCGGAAAAACAACCCAATTTGCAGCTGAGATTAAGCTTATGAGCCATCCAATAAATGACATTAAATAAACTTTTACTTTTCTCGAGAGAATTCCTTTGTTAGAATCTTCCAAAATTTCTAAAACTTCTTGATAGGAATTCCTTAATAGGATATTCGATAAAGGGATTTCTTTCACCAAATTCCAAATGCCTTTCATTCTCTCACCTTTTTCTTTTTATTTCGGTGTGTAGTTGGTACTCGGATTGAAACTAGGACTCCCGCTCTCAGGTTGTACTCCAGTACGATAATTTTTATCAGTTGGGCTACTATTATGTTTCCCATATTGTTTATACTGCTTTTCTATCCACTCTCGTTTGGCCTTTTCAGAACCTAATCCCGGAGTCTTTATTTCTTTTCCAGGTAAATCAAATCCTAAGATTTTGTCAGGCCAAACTGTAATCTTTCCTTGTACTACAGAGTTCGCAAATCCTGCTAGAGCCCCCACAGGTCCACCATAGTCTAATCCTTCCAATACCCCCGCATTTAACATAAATAAGTTAATTCCCCCATAAAATGCTTTACTCAAATCACCATAAGCTGGACTTTCTGGATTGCAATATTCTTCATATGCATAAGCAGTTACTGTCGCAAGATCTCCTCCATAACTTAACCCTTCACGAACAGCAGGATGGGCTTTTATAAAATCAGCAACCCTTTTTAGTTTTTTGAATGCTGTCAGCCCAACTTTCGTTCCTTCGATTATTTTCGCCCCTTTTGACGTTTTAGACAGAATCCCTACAGCATAACTCATTGGTGCAAATACATCCCAACCCTTGTCACTTAATTTAGCAAGATTTCTATAGATAAGTGCTTGCTGGTTCGTTGACAATTTGTTCATATAGAAAGCAAACTTGGGACTATTTAACAAACTTGTCACTGCCTTCTTGGGTAGTAAACTCCAATTTTCATGCATAATAAAAATTTCTAGAACCATGTCCTGAAATGAATCAGGAAATTTGTCTAACGCTGCGATAACGTATCCAAACAGTTTATCATTATTTCTAACTTTATCCAAAGCAGCGATTGGATTCTTTTTAATCAGATCGTTCAGTTCTTTTATTGCTGCTTTTTTTTGTTTTTCTTCTTCCTTCTTGGCATTACGCTTTTTATCTTCATAACTTTTAATTTCATCTACCCACGACATATTTTTGGGTATTGTAAACATGCCAGTAGCACCATTCCAACAGGTGGCAGCCTGTGCTGCTCCCCTGTTAATCGCCGATTCTAATGCTACAATCTCAGAAAAAATCGATGGTGAAGACGCATCAAAGGCTTTCAGTTTTTCTAGCTTCTCCTCTAGTTTCTTCTTCGCTTTTTCCTGTCCGTCTTTGACATTATTGACTGAATCTAATACGGTTTTCTTCGTCGGATCAGGTAACGGGCTACTCGAAACCGTCTGAAGGATCGCATTTGCCATGTCAATACCCTGTTGGTATTGCTTGATCTGTTCTTCTAATTCAGAGGATTTTAAATCCGCACTATCTACTTGTGACTGATAATCATCTGGAAACTTCTGGCACGCTTTTGCAACTGCCTCAGATAAAAGCATACCACCTTTAGCTAAGGGAAGTAAAACCGCTGAAAAATATTGCTTTGCGGAGTCATAGGTTTTCCCTTGGAGTTCGGCACTGCTCATGACGAACTGGTTGATGGCTTGTTGTAGTTGCTGGTAGCCTTGGATTTGTTTTTGGCACATCGTGTTGACGCTGGTCGCCTGTTCTTGCGAACTACTGACATACATATCAATGCTCATCGAGTTTCTCCCTGCTGTCTAGTTTTTTCTCTTCCTTGACTAGGGCTTGTTTCTGCTCTTCTAGTAAGTGTTGTTGGCGCTTTAATGTTCGTTTCTCATCGCCTAATGCCATCATTGTTTGTCCTGAATCTTGTGTAAACAGGGCGTAGACCTCGTCAAAGACCCGACTGTCATCATTCTTGCGAAAGAGTTCCCGTGTTTTTTGCATTAGTCGCTGATTCTTACGAAAATAGGAACCGATACCGTCTGTCAATCGCTCACATGTTCGCTGACGCTGATAAAGGTCTTCTTGTTTTTTGGTGAGACTTTTTTTCTCACTTTTGATTGCATCTAATCGTTTTTCACTCATCATAATATCTTCCTTGTGAATAATTCTTTTCCTGCCTGATCGATTGCTTCAAAGTTTTTCGCCACACTGTTGATATTGCTGGAGGCGCTATTGACGGCCTCAGTAACTTTTTTCACAGCGTTAAACGTCGATGTTATCGCCTCTTGCGCCGTTTTGTTTCCCGAAACGGTTGTTTGAGAATCACTTGTAGGCGTACCGCCTGCCGTTAAGCTGCCTGCCGCACTCTTCAACGCACTGGCTCGCTGTTGAGCAACACCCAGATTACTTTTTACTGCCATACCCTTCACTCCTTTTTGAAAAAAGCACCAGCACATAAAGTACTGGCGCTCCACACTCCACTTAGTTCAAGCCGAATGATCCAGCATCTTGACGGTCGCGTTCTGCCACTGTGTCCGTATATTTGTTCAATTGTCCGTGGATGCTCTCCAACAACTCTTCCATTTGTTTCACGTTGCCTTCTAATTGGTTGTACTGTTCTAAGTAAGCACGGAAGGCTTCCCCCTGCCATTGTTGGGAAATCGTTTGATTCATGGAATTGACCTTGCGAATCGCATCCTCGATTTGTGCTGAGGCTTGTTGGTAAACCTTCGCCTGTGATTTCAGCTGTTCGGGTGTGACTGTAATTGCTCCTGACATAATGTATGTCCTCCTATATGTTTTTTCCTATTTGATGCATTTGCATTCAATAGGTTGATTCAAGCTTACACCAGATTTGGAGGAGTGGATCAAAGTTCGTCGTATACGGGAAAAAATTGCGTATACGACAAATAAAGACCAATCGAAGAAGTCGTTGGTCTAGTTATATAGATACATGAAATTAAGTTTAGCCAATTAACAACGCTCCTACGATCAGAATACGAACAGTAAAATAAGCTTTAGTTCTTCACTAAATATAGGACGAGAGGCAATCATTCTTCCTAAAATTAAAAAAGCCGCCAGATATATCAAAATATCTGATGGCTTATCCTTTTATTCGTCATATGAACAAACCAGAATACGTTTTTCCTACAACAATTCTTTCCTTAAAGTCGCGTCATCGACAGGTGATAAATATTTCGGTGCGATATCTAATACGGTAAAAGCACCGAATTGTTTTTCCTCTGCCAATCGCGCACAGGCTCTTGCATAGGCAACCAGGACACTCGCTGTGAACTCCGGGTTGCTTTCTAGCTGCAGGTTGTACTCGATTACCTGTTTAGTGTCTTCATGCGTGGTTCCTGTCCGCAGCACTGTACCACCGTGAGGCATCGCCTGATGATCTTGCTTCAATTCCTCCGCAGTAATAAAATGAACGATCGTATCATATTCATCAAAGTAATTGGGCATCGTCACGATTTCTTCTTTAATCGCTTTTTCGTCAGCCGTTTCTTCAAGAACGACAAAGCATTCGCGTAGATGTTTATCGCGTGTCGTCAGCTCCAGCTGTTCCCCCGCTTTTAACTTCTCAATGACTTCACTTTTTGGAATCGTATATTGGATCGCATCCGTGACACCTTCAATTCGGCGTAAAGCATCTGAGTGCCCTTGGCTAACACCCTTGCCCCAAAAAGTATACGTATCTCCCTGCGGCAGAATACTTTCCGCGTATAAGCGATTCAAGCTAAACAGCCCTGGATCCCAGCCTGTCGAAATAATTGAGACTGTTTGATTTTCCTTCGCTGCCTGATCGACATTTGCATAATGCTCAGGAATTTTCGCGTGCGTATCAAAGCTGTCGATGGTATTGAAATTTTTAGTGATTTCTGGTGTTTGGACCGGCAAATCAGTCGCCGAACCGCCACACAAAATGCAGACATCAATCTTTCCCTTTTGCGCGATTAGTTCCTCCATCGCGAAAGCAGGTGCGCCATCTGTTTGAACGGTTGCTGGATTTCTTCTTGAGAAGACTCCTACTAATTCCATATCTGCGCTTTGTTTTAATGCTCGCTCCACCCCGCGCCCTAAGTTTCCATATCCAACAATTGCTATCTTGATCATCCGTTGCCCTCCTTATTTTTATGATTAAAATTATACTACAAAAGAGGCTTTCATATTAAAAAAATCTCATTCTCCAAGAAGCTTCCTTTAGGAGAATGAGATTATTATAGTGATCATTTTTTACATTGTATTTAACAGAGGGAATACTCCTACCTTATTAGAAAGAAAGTGAACCTTCTTTTTATAATAAATGATTGTCCTTCAATACATCACCAATATAAGTATGTTCAACTTTCTTAACAAAGTGACCCAGCACTTTTTTCTCTACATAAGGCAGATCCATCTCGGAAAGCTTCTTCCGATCACTCAAATAGTAAACGGAATTTGCCAGTGTACGAATATCATACGCTGACGCGAAAACTTCTGGTACGCCGCGTTCAATATCTAAGAAGGAGTAGACAGCTTCCATTGCTGTTCGAACAGAATATTCTGTAGTAAAGACCGTATCCCGTTCCGTTTCGGCAAAGTTTCCGATAAAGGCTAGATTTTCTGACCCGTTAGGAATGACTAATGGACGATCGTCAGGTTCCCGCAGCATGAAATAAGACGTGATAAACGGCATATAGACCGGTGTTACGACACAGGATTTCTCTGAGAATTTCTGGATATCTTCTTCCGGTACACCTAAGTGATACATCAATTCTTGTACGATTTCCTGCCCGCTGCATTGTTCAATCGGCTTCTTGATATAATTTCCCGGGGTATTAGACAATAACCCATAGACCCAAGTAACCGTTTGTTGGTCATTTTGTTCTTTAAAATGAGGCTGACGATGCGTCGCAAAGCTCATCAACCAATTCGAGTCTTTGATCGTAATGATTCCGCCAGTCACGATTCTTCCCGTCCGTAATTTACGCTTCGTCAATCGTGAAATATACGGTTCAATATCAAAGTTTTCCCAAGTAACTGTTGCAGAAACAAACCAGCTTTCATCAGGTAAATTGTCGCAAAAAACTTCTGGATGCCCAAACTCATCAGACTGTTTCGCTAAATTCTTCCACAAATTCCAGCTGCCGCCTAATTCGTGAGTAATTGGCGCCGGCGTATGATGATCACCTTCTGTGGAGCTTTCTGTGATCGAACCGTTTGTCACAAAAACGAGATCCTTTTCAGTTAAGTCGATTTCTTCTGCTTTACCTGCACGGGTTAACTGAATCTTCTTCGCTACTTTTTTGTCAGGAGTCGCATCAACTTGAATGTTCGTGATCTTCGTTTCATATTGGAAATCGACCCCATGATCATTCAAGAAGGACAATAACGGTTTGACTAAAGAATCATATTGATTGTACCGAGTGAATTTCAAGGCTGTAAAATCAGGCAACCCTTTGATATGGTGGATAAAACGCATCACATAGCGGCGCATTTCGATTGCAGAATGCCATTTTTCAAAGGCAAACATTGAACACCAATACAACCAAAAATTCGACGCAAAGAATTCATCACCAAAGACATCTTCGATTTTCTTACCGATCAATTGATCTTCTGACGTCATAAATAGATCGACCAGTTCTTTTTGCGCTTTCTTCGACAAGGTAAAGTCGCCGTTGTCTTCCGCACGTTCACCGCGATTATGGATGATACGACAATTGGATGAGTTAGGATCATCATGATCCAACCAATAAAATTCATCTAAAACAGAAGCGTCTTCTACTTCCAGCGATGGCACTGAGCGAAAAAGATCCCATAAACATTCGAAATGATTCTCCATTTCGCGACCACCACGTGTCACAAAGCCGTCATGGGGAATAAATTTTCCATCTAACGAACCGCCGGATAAGGAAAGCTCTTCAAAAATGTGGATTCGCTCCCCTTTCATTTGGCCATCTCTGATCAGAAAAACAGCCGCCGCTAAGCCAGCCAATCCGGCTCCAACGATATATGCACTCTTCTCGTCAACACCTGCTGGTTTTCTCGGTCTAGCAAAAGCTTCATAATTTCCATTCGTGTATCTCATGATGTTCCCTCCTCTGATAATCTAATTTCAGCATACCAGCAGGAAAAATTTATTGAAAACAAGACGCACTCGCCCCTTCGAAAAATTAGACTATTTTGACGATTTGTCTAAAAATGAGGCGTAGAAAGACGCTGCTGAAGGTACGAATCCCTTTCCTAAATATCAAATCAACTCTATTCACTCATTCACTATTTCCGCTTTTTCTTTTTCTTCTTATTCCCCATCAGTTTATCGATCTCTCTTTTCAGCCGTCGGTCTTCTCGCCCCTTTTTTATTTGTGATCGTACTTTACCAAAGAGATTAGGAGCATTATCTGATGTTGGCGATGACAAATCTGGTTTGTTTGACTTTTCCCTTGATGTTTCTTCAGCTGCTTGATCCGTATTAGACGAAAGCGCGCTTTTCTCGCTTGTGATGGTAGCGGTATCATTTTTATCAGAACTTTCTTTTACTGAGGGTTCCATCTTCGCAGCCTTATTCGTTTTATGGCCGTTTATTAATGACGGAATTTTTGCGTTTCTGTCCGCTGATTTTTGAACAGCTTTCTTTTCTGCACTGTCTTGTTTTGTTCTTTTTGAAACAGTCCCAGCCTCATCTTTCTCCTCTTTTACAGCTTGAGCAGCTTTCTCTGCTTTTCTGCTATTGAAGGCTGTAGCAATGGTCATGCCTGGCGTTTTGTAGCTGATGAATTCAACAAATTTTCGGACACCGCCAGTTTCAAAAACTGTCAAAGTGGACAATGTTCGTAGAATATTTGCAGTCAACGCTTCATCTTTGGTGGGATCCGTATCCGGAATCGTTAGCTTATGCTTTTTCCCTTCAGCGTCTTCAAAGATCGTTTCTACGTGATAAATCAGGCCCTCTCTGCGATTATTAAGTGTCCCCGACTCTTCTAAATAG
Organism: Enterococcus raffinosus; assembly: GCF_019175485.1. NCBI lineage: Bacteria > Bacillati > Bacillota > Bacilli > Lactobacillales > Enterococcaceae > Enterococcus > Enterococcus raffinosus. The sequence goes on along the minus strand of NZ_CP072888.1, from coordinate 495,826 downwards.
CTGCTATATAAACGGGCCTCTTCCGTATAGGCAAAATAAGCGGATTCATTTTTGAACAGCTTTTTAATCAGCTGCTTCCATTCGCTTCCGTTAAAGAAGGCTTTGAAAAAAGGGCTATACTGGCGCATGGTGTCATTGGGCTCCAATGTCAGATACACTTCACGAATCAGATTCTTTAACGGCTCAGTAAAGGTCCCCTTGCTAAGAGAATCCCGTACGAGAATAGCGACCATGTACTGAATGAAATGTTCCATATTTTTATTCTTAGCATAAAAAAGCTGAACTCTTTTGGTTAAGTTCTCCTTCTTCATTAAAAATATTTGTCGCTGCCCTAATTTCACTGCCTCCATGTTTACCCCTCCACTTAACATACTTTCTTTTCAATATGATATAACTAAAATAACAACTTTGTAAATAGTTTAAAAGAAATAATTTATCCTACCCGAAAAATAAACCTTTTAATTAAACAAAAATACCCATTTGTTAAATTTTTTCGAAAGCAATTGAATATATAAAAATAACAGGAAGCCAAACCGTTGTTTGGTTTCCTGTTTATTCAATCTTACGCGTCTTGTTCCGTCATAATGACTGGCCCTTCTTTGGTAATTGCTATGGAATGCTCATATTGCGCACAGTAGCTGCCGTCTAACGTTCGAGCCGTCCAACCATTGCCGTCAATGCCTGCTTCCCATGTCCCTGTTGTGATCATTGGTTCAATCGTGATCGTCATGCCTTCTTTTAAGCGTGGGCCTTTCCCAGATGTTCCGAAGTGTGGAAAAAAGGGTTCTTCATGGATCGTTGGGCCAATGCCGTGTGCTAAAAAGTCCTGTACCACACCATAGCCTTTTCCTTCTGCATAGGTTTGAATAGCATGGCCGATATCACCCACACGATTTCCCACCTGCGCTTGTTCAATTCCAAGTCTTAGGGCTTCCTTGGTCACATCCATCAACGCTTGATGCTCTGGTGTGATCTCGCCGACTGCATATGTCCAACAGCTGTCAGAAATCGCACCGTGATAATCGACACAAAAATCAACCTTCAAGACATCCCCAGATTTCAATCGATAATTCGAAGGAAATCCATGGCAAATCTCGTCATTCACACTCGTACAGGTCGCAAATTCATAGCCCTCAAAGCCAATTTGAGCTGCGGTGGCACCTGCCGCTTCGACTCTTTCTTGGACAAACTGATTGATTTCCTTCGTTGTGATTCCAGGAACGATAATCTCTCGTAACTGCTTATGAATACCCGCTAGGATAGCGCCAGATTCTTTCATTTGTTCAATTTCTCTACTCGATTTCAATGTGACCATGCGATCGCTCCTTATGATGTCTCTTCTGTTTTTACGACAGAATACTGAAATGTTATATCACGAAATACCTTAAAGGGAAAGTGCAGACACTTTTTATCGCGAATTATTTCCTTCACTTGTCCAACACTCTCATAGTAATAATTGACAAGGTGGAATTTTCTTCGCTTGTTCAATCATCGCCGCAATCTCATTTGGTTCCTCAAGGCCGCCCTTTCTGATCCATAACATAATAATAGATACCACGCTAGAAAGTAAAATTTCGGTGGCATAGTCTTCAGGTAAATGAGGCTTTGAGAATTTAGAGGTGCCTGACATTTTCATTTTTGCATCGACCATCTCTCCCAACACATCTTTCACCAATTCAGAAAACCTTGGATCACCATTTTTTCCAGATAGCGCAGAAATAAAAGCGAAATCAGCGCGTACATATTCAAGCGCTTTTAGTATTAAGTCATAAGGAATCAACTCAGTATGACGATTGTCTGAAGAACTAGGCGTATCATTCAACAATATTTGTTCTAAATCATAAATCGTTTCTTTCTCCAATTTATCCATTAAATCGTATTTATCAAGATAATGTAAATAAAATGTCCCTCGATTGATGGATGCTTCTCTTGCAATATCACTTACGGTCATTCCCTCAAACCCTTTTGTTTGTAATAGCTGAATGAAAGATTTTTTTATTTCTTGTTTCGTTGGTGTATTCCGCTTTTTCATTAGTCTCCTCCTTAAATGGACACGCTTCAACCAAGTGTTTATTGCATGCTTCTCAAGATGATTATATACTGAGCGAGTGATTAAAATCAACACGTTGTCTAAATAAGGAGTGTGTATTCATGAGTTACATCGAGGTAAAAGATAGTTCAAAAAACTATAAAATGGGAGATACGGTAATAAAAGCTAATTATAATGTCAATTTCGAAGTAGAAAAGGGAGAACTTGCCATCATTCTTGGTGCATCAGGTGCTGGAAAATCTACAATTCTTAATATACTGGGAGGAATGGATAGCAACGATACAGGAGAAGTTATCGTCGATGGAAAAAACATCGCTGATTATAACGCTACCCAACTGACAAAATATCGTCGAGAAGATGTTGGTTTTGTCTTTCAATTTTATAATCTAGTGCCAAATTTAACTGCAAAAGAGAATGTTGAACTGGCCTCTGAAATCGTAGCGAATGCTGCTGAACCAGTAAAAACGTTAAGTATGGTCGGATTAGCCAAACGTGTAAATAACTTCCCGTCTCAACTTTCTGGCGGTGAGCAGCAGCGCGTAGCTATCGCAAGAGCAGTAGCAAAAAATCCCAAAATACTACTTTGTGATGAACCAACTGGAGCACTTGATTCTGAAACTGGAAAGCACATCATACAAATATTGCAAGATATGTGTCGTAATCAAGGAACAACCGTTATTATTGTCACACATAATAGCGCCCTTGCTCCTATCGCTGACCGTGTTATTCGTATGAGAAATGCTCAAGTCAGCAGTATAGATATAAACCCAACTCCTAAAAAAATCGAAAATATTGAATGGTAGGTGGTCGATGATGAAGAAGATACTCTGGAAAGAAGTGCTTCGTTCGATTTCAAAATCAAAGGGTCGCTTTCTATCAATAATGGGGTTAATGCTACTTAGCTCGTTTGCTCTCGTTGGATTGAAAGTAACGGGACCCGATATGCGTGATACAGGCAGAACATATGTGGACGACTTAAATAGTGCTGACATTACTGTTATCAGCTCTCTGGGTTTAGATCAAACAGACGAACAGGTTTTGGATACGACAAAGAATCTAAAAGAGTTAGAATACGGCTATATGAAGGACGTTACTATTAACGATAGCCATAAAAGTATTCGTCTTTATTCTAAAGGGAAAAATTTGTCTGATTACTCGCTAGTTGACGGTAGGTTGCCAAAAAAAGAAAATGAGATTGCTATTGATGAAATGCAGAGTGATAAATATAAAATAGGCGAGACTATCGTATTTGATGAAGAAGCAAAATCTGATGCAGCAACCGTTTTAAAAAGACATGAGTATAAAATCGTTGGCTTTGTCCATTCGAGTGAAATATTATCGAGTATCAATATGGGGCAATCAACTTCGGGCAGCGGCGAATTAAAAGGTTATGGCGTTGTTTCTAAAGAGAATTTTGATTCTCCCTACTATATGCTAGCAAGAATGTCTTTCAAGAACACTCAAGGTGTTGACCCGTATTCTGAAGAATATACTAGCAAGATCAAAGATCACAAGAACGATCTTGAAAAATTATTAGAAGAACAGCCGACTATTCGCCTAGCTGAGCTGAAAAAAGAATATCAAGATCAAATTAATGATGGACAGAGAAAAATTGATGAGGCGAAAAAGCAGCTTTCGGATTCAAAAAATCAATTAGCAGCATTGAATTTGGTTCCATCTGAAGAATCACAGCGTTTAACTGAAGAATTTGCTAAAAGGAAATCAGAAGTCACAGAAGAAATTAGCGTTGGCGAGGAAAAAATAGCAGAAGCCCAAGAAATAGTAAATAATCTAAAAGCGCCTGTTTACAGCCTGAATACTCGCCGTGAAATTCCAGGATCTGAAGGTTATAGAACCTATAGTACCGTTTCGAAAATAGTAGATGCTTTAGCAAATATTTTTCCCATTTTCCTATATTTCGTAGCAGCCTTAGTGACGTCAACTACCATGGCACGTTTTGTTGATGAAGAGCGGATCAATTCCGGCACGCTAAAAGCACTAGGCTATTCGAATAGAGATATATTGAAAAAATTCACTTTCTATGGTCTTTCGTCGAGTCTAATCGGTACGTTTATTGGTGTTCTTTTGGGGCATATCTTATTACCTATGATTGTCTATAACGCTTACCATAATGGGTTTGTTTTCCAAAATATTGAATTACACTTCAACTTAAAAATCACTATCGTGGCAGTCTGCTTATCTATTTTTAGTTCGGTAATTCCAGCATGGTTAGTAGCATCAAAAGAATTAAAAGATCAACCTGCAAATTTATTATTACCCAAACCACCAGCTGCGGGATCGAAGATTTTTCTGGAGCGCATCACTTTTATCTGGAGCCGGATGACCTTCACCTATAAGGTAACCGCTCGAAATATTTTTAGATATAAAAAAAGAATGTTCATGACAATTTTTGGAGTTGCGGGGGCTGTTACACTATTATTTGCTGGTTTTAGCGTCCAGCATTCGATAGACGGTATCAGCAATAGACAATTCGGTGATATCATTCACTACGATATGATTATTGTTGAGAATAATACAAGTCTGGCTAAACAAAAGAAAGAAGTAGCAGAACAACTTAACACAAAGGCTATTAAGGAATCCGCCGCCATACATTTTGAAAACATGACAAAAGTTGCTGGAAAAAATAATGACACTCAAAACATCAAGCTTTTGGTTCCTGTTGAAAAGGAAGAGTTGAGTAGCTATATTGACTTGGAAAATCGTGAATCAGGTAGAGAACTCGAGTTACCAGACGATGGTGTGATCATTACCGAACGTTTAGCGAAATTGTTAAAGGTGAACGTTGGAGATACAATCACCTTAAATGACGAAGACGGTCATAGTCGTAAAATGAATGTCCATGATATTACTGAAATGTACATGGGGCATTTCGCCTTTACGAGTAAAGAGGGGTATGAAAAAATTTTTCATCACAGCTACGAACCGAATGCTTTTGTCATCAATTTATCGAATAGTTCATTAAGCAATACTGAAAAACAAGCAGAAAACTTTATGAATCTCGATGGTGTGAAAGCAGTTGTTCAAAATACAAGTTTAATCAATCAAGTGCATACTATTGTAAATTCGTTGAATAAAATTATGAGAGTCTTGATTATTGTAGCTGCTCTATTAGGAATTGTGATTCTCTATAATTTGACAAACATAAATGTCTCAGAACGTATGAGAGAACTCTCTACAATAAAAGTCCTAGGCTTTTATGATAAAGAAGTAACCATGTATATTTACAGAGAAACGATCCTATTGACTACCCTCGGAGTAATTGTTGGCTTTGGCATTGGCGAGTTTCTTCATCAATATATTATTGCTGTCGTCCCTCCAGATGAAGTGATGTTTAATCCTGCATTAGGTCTGGCTAGCTTTTTAGTTCCAGCTGTCATAATCGCGCTAGTCACTCTTTTACTAGGCTTCATGGTTAACTATCGATTAAGAAACGTTGATATGCTGGAAGCATTAAAATCCGTAGAGTAATTATATCTATCAGATGTATTACGAAAATTTTTCAGCGTCAGACTCTCCTTTTCATTCAGTTGTAAAAAGAGCGAGGATCATTATTACTGATCCCGCTCTTTCGTTGTTTCATAAGTATCTAATAAAAAAGTAAGAATTTCTGTCAGGAAAATCATAGTGAATTGGCAGATCATTTTGTTCTATTTGCTGATACCCCTTTTTAACATAAAAATTATGAGCCCGTGTACACTTAGAAGGCGTGTCTAAAATAATGCAAGTTATCCCGTTTGCTTTAGCATGATCAACTAGACAATTATATAGCTTTGAAGAAACGCCCTTCTCTTTTCCACGATAATCCGGATTCACAAAAAATTTTTTTAGGATACCATACTGCCCACTTTTTTTCATTAATCCTAAAGTTCCAACAACGTCATCAGAAGAATTTATGGCTAACCAAAATCCTCCTCCACTTTTTACATAATACTTATTGATATCACACAGATCATTTTGCTCATTAAGAGACAGATCTACTTTATTGTCAAAATTTTGTAGATATAGAATTAACGCGATAACCTGATTTTTGTATTTTTCTTCATACGGGATGATATTCATTTTTATTCCTCCAATAATAGTGCTGTTGACTTCGATCTTCTTGACCCTTATAATAGCTCAAACTATTAATTCGAAAAATCAGAAATATAAGAATCGTGAATTCAAAATAATCGAATCAGAGGCTCTGTTTTGGATCTAAAATACCTAACAACATTTAAGACAATTTTAGAACAAGGTAGTTTTAAGAAAGCCGCATACAAATTAAATTATTCTCCATCAACGGTCACTTCTCAAATACAACAATTAGAAGAAGAATTATCCGTCCAACTATTTGAAAAAATTGGCCGAAGAATGGTATTATCGCAAGCTGGAAAAGAGTTATTACCCTCGATAGAAACAATTCTCGACTCCGCTGCATTCATGAAAAATTATCAAAATAAGGACCAGCGTTTAAATGGTCATTTGAAAATCGCCGCACCTGAAACGATCCTAACCTATCGTATTCAACCAATTCTTGAAAAGTTTCGTATTATCGCTCCTGATGTCAACCTTTCGATACAATCATTGAACTGCTATGAAATACGAGACAGCGTAGAAAATGGGGATATTGAGTTAGGAATTCACTACAATGTAGGAAAGTATGAAAAAAGCATTACTTCAAAACCATTGGGAGAATTTCCTCTGGTTTTGATTGGAAATCCTAAACTTAATTTATCTGATTATGACTTTAAAACGTCTAAGCAGAAAATAAATCTATGTCTATTAACAGATGATAAGCATAGCATCTATCAAAAAAAAATCGAAACCTATTTAAATCAAAAGGAAATATCTTTGAATGGATTAATGGAATTAGGCAGTATCGAAGCGATAAAGCGGAGCGTCTTGAGTAATCTTGGAATTACCTTTCTGCCACGCTTTACTGTAACAGAAGAATTATCAAATGGTTTGTTGAAAGAAATTCCCATGGATTTAAGCGGAATGGCCCTAACTGCTGTTCATATTCATCATAAAAACAAATGGGTATCTCCAGAGATGAAAACCTTTCTTTCATTACTTGAAGCTGGAATTTAAAAATAGTAATAAGCAGCCCTTGACATTCAATCAGCTGCTCATTACTATCTCAATTTCCATATTTTATTTGTCCGCCTCTGTGGGTTGGTTTCTGTAAGAAAAAAACAAGTCTCTATAGTGTCCCACTTTCCTTTTCCAGCCAAGAAATACCTTAAAGGGAAAGTTCAGACACTTTTTTCCGCTAAATGTCCAATTCCCTTAATTCGAGCTTAAAATCCTTCAAAGGGCCACTTTGCCAAACCTCGTCATTTTTCAAGTAAACTTGACCATACTCAATGATCCAGCCGTGAAGATTTTGCGCTTTGACAGTGTCCATCGTCTCAGGCCAGATGATTTTTTCTTTTAACTGTTTATAGCCAGCAGATACAAAGCCAAATTTTTCAAACATCCGCTGCGCGTATTTGTCCGCAATAAAGGTTGATTGGTCAAAGACATAGACCAACAGTGCATCCGCGGTCTCTTCGCCGATCCCTTTAATCGCCAGCAGCTCCTTCCGTAGCGACGAAAAATCTTTAGTAGCTGCTTTTTGCAGGTCGAATTGATAATTTTTCAACCACGTTAGCAAGGCGATGATCGTATTCGATTTTCCTTTGTAAAAACCACTTGGCCGGATCAGCTCCTGCAGCTGTTCCTTTTCCAAAGTCAAAATGCTTGCCGGTGAAAATTGCGTTTCCTTCTTTAGATTATCCAACGCATAATCCACATTGCGCCAATTCGTATTTTGGACGAGTACCGCTCCCAGTAGAATCTCCCATTTATCATCTGTATCCCACCAGCGTTTATGCGACATGACTCGACTAAATGCCGTATACAATTCTTCAATGTTCGTGATCACTTTTTATCCCTCGCTACTTATTCGCTTTTCTTTCTCATTCATTATATTAAAAAGCGTCTAAATATGCTTGCAAAGCATTCGCCAGCTTGCCAATGTGCAGCCCATCAACAAAGGAATGATGCGCCTGTATCGAAAAAGGCAATAGGATTCGATCTTCTCGTTGAAAATATTTTCCCCAATCAATCAACGGTGTCGCGTTATCTTTTTTCCCAGCATTTGTATGGGAGACATGGGTAAAGGAAAACCACGGCATTGGCGAAAATTGAAAGACATCGGTTCCTAAAGGTCCTGTGAAATATTCCTTCTGCTCCTCAGCTTTTTTCGCAGCGGAAGCAATGTACGCCTCAAGCGTTTCTTCCATCGGAACATTTAACACCTTGAACAGCTCTGTTTCTTTATCAAGATAGGTAAAAGCCGTATCGATCTGATCATAGAGGACGACATTTCCATCAACAAAGCGATAGCGAAACTCTTCAATTTGATTGGCGCAAACCGTCACACTGTAAATCATCGCAAAGGTAAAGGAGTAGTGTTTCTCACGAACCTTTTGCAAAAAATTCGTAATATCTAACTCAAAAGAGACACAAAAGGCCGGCTCCACACAATCTCTAAATACCTTGCAATGCATGGCTCGCTTCCAATTCTGTTCGTCAATCAGGACATACGTATTTCCCATTTTTACACCTTCCTTACTTTCTTTTACCTATACCATACAGGGAAACGCTGGGCAAAACAAATCCGGCTAGCCGATATACTAGCCGGATTGATTCACCTTATTTTTTTCGTTTAAGGTAGACGATTCCTCCTAAAGCAAGCAATACGATGAGCCCAACAATCACTAAGATCGTTGATTTTTGTTCGCCCGTTTTAGGTAGATAGGTATGGTTTCGTGAGCTGTAGCTTGCGGAAGTCGTAGTCCGTGAGTGGTTTCCTGTTTTCCCCTTCACTGATGCCTTCACATTTTCCTTCCTCACAGTCACCAGTTGTTTTTTCGCGTTTGTTAATTGGAAGGTCACTGGTTTTGTGTTCAATACATAGCCCTTAGGCGCCTCGGTTTCGACTAATTGATACTTTCCTGGTTTCATTTCCGATACGACCAGCGATCCTGTTTCATCAGTCTTCAGCTTGTCTTTTAAGACTTTGCCCTGTTGATCTTGTAAAGCGAAGGTCGCGTCTGCCAATCCTTCCCCGGTTTTGCTGTCAATTTTCTTCAGCACGACGGTACAAGTAAGGCCTTTATTGGTTTTCTTCACGCGAACAGGACTTGTTTGATCTGCTTTGATCGTGAAGGCCACTGGTTTCGCATCTAGCTGGTACCCAGCAGGCGCTTTGGTTTCGACCAATTGATAATCCCCTGGCTCCAAGTTCTTCACTGCTAGACGCCCGTTGTCATCCGTGCGCATCTTTTCCGTCTCAATTACTTTTCCTGCTTGGGTTTGCAGCTCGAATTCCGCTCCAGCCAATGGTTGATTGGTTGCTTCATCGACTTTCTCTAAAAGAACACCGCCGCTAATCGTCTTATTGGTCTTTGTTAGCGCCATTGATTCTGCTTGATCCTTCACCGTAAACTTCACTGGCGTCGTATCCTTCACATAGCCTGTTGGTGCTTCCGTTTCGACCAATTGATAGCTGCCGGGTGTCGGTGTCTCAAGTACAATTTTTCCTGATTTATCCGTCACGAGATCCGACTGCAGCACTTTTCCTTGGTTATCTTTCAATTCAAAAGCTGCTCCAGATAAGACTTCTCCAGTTTTTTCATCGGTCTTCGTTAGAAGGATTGTTCCTGGTTTCACTGGTGTCTTGGCATTCGTCTTCTCCACTTCAGCTGCTTTCGCTTGTGCTTTGGTAATCGTGAATTCGATTGGCGTCGCATCCATTTCATACCCTGTTGGTGCCTTTGTTTCAACAAATTGATAATCTCCTGGCGCTAGATCAGCGACTTCCACCTTACCATAGCCATCGGTGGACAAGTCTTCCTTCAACGTCTTTCCGTTACTGTCTTGTAATTGGAAGGTTGCTCCTTTTAACGCTGCTTTTGATTGTTCATCCACTTTCGTTAAGATGACTGACCCTGTTGAGAGAGTATTGGTTTTCTTAACATTGACCACTTGTCCTTGACGCTCAGTGATCGAAAATTTCACTGGTGTTTCATCCAGCTGATAGCCTGTCGGTGCTTCTGTTTCGACAAACTGATACTCACCAATTGGCAGATCCTTCACTGTGAAACGTCCGTCCATTCCAGTCTCATGGTTTTCGCTGACGACGCTTCCGTCAGTTTTTTCTAGTCGGAATTTGGCGCCGGCCAAGGCTTCTTTTGTTTGTGCGTCGGTCTTGGTCAGCTCCACACTATTTGGCACGGTCTCTTTATTCACTACCTTGATAACCGCCATATTCTCGTTGAGCGTGATGGCTTTACCATCTTGATATTCTGGATTTATTTCATACCCATTTGGTGCTTTGCTCTCCTTCAGCAGATAGTCGCCTAATGGCAATCCTGTAAAGGTCAGCTTCCCATCTGCATCCGTATCTGCTTTTAGCCCAGTTTCGGTGCCGTCTGCTTTAAGAATTTCAAAGGTTGCACCTGCCAAGCCTTTGCCTTTTTCATCCACTTTTAGTACGGGTAGATCAGCGGTCTTCACTACTCCCGTCCCGCTTCCGTTAGTAAAGCTCAAATTGATCACGGTATTTGCTTGGCGATAATACGCCGGCAGTGCACCATAGCTGGCGGCATTTACCTGAGAAACATTTTTTACACCGCCGGGGAACTCGCTAATAGTGTTGTATTGTACGCGAAGATTGCTTTCTGCTTTGTAGTCAGAAAAAGCGATCTTAAACGTATCTCCCGTGATCGTCAGTCGATAATGATCCGAACTGACTTTTTCGCCAGTGGCCGTATTGGTAACAACAAAAGAAGTCGGATCATATGCCGCATTGGTTGTTCCTGGTGTTAAGGTATCCGTGATTTCAGGATCTTGAACAGGCATATTCGCTGTGATGTTTCTGGTTGTTACCGTCCAGTTGGCTACATTCTCTTTCTCTGGATCTTTAGCCACCGATTTTAGCAAGGCATATTCATAATTGTAGGCGTAGAGACTCGCTTTATAATCTGTTGGCGCCTTGTCACCGTAAGTTACTTTTGCAACATTATCTAACCGATTATATACATACCAGTCTCGTTTGACTCGGGTTCGATATTTTACATACACTCGTTTGGCGCCTAAATTGCCAAACTCCAAATTGATGCTATTATTTGCAGTATCAATTTTTGTTGGATAAGCGTCGTTGCCCTCTGGAACTAAATTGTAATCGGTGGTTAAGTAGCGCTGAATGTTATCGATCATGGCTTGATTCGTCACTTCTTCAAAACGTAAGGAGCCTGGAACTAGTTCCGTACCTGCAGGTAAGCTGTCTTCCATTTTGGTCATATCAAATTTCGCTCCGGTAGAATTTATAAAGACGAGCCAGTTTTGATACAGATAATCGCCAGAAGTGCTAGCTGTTTGCGCTATTTTGGTTCCGCCAGTGTAATAAGGATCAATGAATGTTCCTTTAGCCTCATACTCGATAACACCGGGAGTATCACCATAATTCAGAGTCGCCTTATTTTTGATTTCTGTTTTCTCAGTAGAGGTTTCGATTTTCGTTTTAATTGTAATGACGAGTGTGTCCTTTAATTCATTATAATCCCCAAGAAAATCAATTCTCACGCCTCCATTGAAGCTGTCTGGTGCTCCATTAACATTGGGCTGTGCGCCGACAGGTGAGCCGTTTTCATCGAATTTAGTCACCTTGTAATCAACATTTTCAACTAATGGAATGGATTCAGTATCAGAGATTTTTTTATTAATCGTTAAGCCAGTATAATCTTTGACCGCACCAATAAAGTAATCATGAACGACAGGTCTTTTCATGGTGTATTTTTCCGCATTGACTGTAATGTTCCATTCCATCGTCCGATTGAAAATATCGATGGTCCCTGCTTCTTTAGATAAAAGATTTGGAATCAGACTCACTTGCGCTTCTTTAGTGACCGTTCCATTGGTTACCTTGTTCTTGATTACGCGCTCGGTCGGATCAGTGATCTTCGTTGAATATCGAACCACGTAAGCCTGTGTCGTGTTTCCTTTCGGTGTGAAAGTTACTGAACCGTCGCTATCAGATGAACTCACAAAGTCACTCGTTCCGTCTCCTTGTGAAACCACCTCATAGCTATTGCCGTTACTATAGTTAAATCCAACTTTTTCAATACTGATGGAGCCAGCTACCAGTTCAACCCCTTGATCTGCTAGATTAGTGATTAATTGAGACGCGGTAGTCAACGGCTGCTCATTAAAATTGTATTTGATCTCCCAATCAATGGCCCCCGTCTCTTGATTGATTTTTCCTTTTGCCTCTAAGGGCTGCAGCGTCACAAAATTTTTACTTATATTGCTGTAATTTAATTGTGTACTATTTTCATTGGTGTAAGAATACGCGTAAAAATAATTGTATTCATTTCCTGAAATGGATTCGTCAACGTAATTTTTTCCATTAATACCAGATATGACAGATTCCGCGATTACTGCCTTTTTGCCAATTGATTTTATTAGGCTGATCTCCGCAGTCGGTCGTGTAGTATCGGCATCTTTATAAGTGATCTCATAGTCCACGCCCTTAGTCAGCAACGTTTTACTACCCACTAGCGCTCCATTAAAATCGACATCGCTAGAATATACTTTGATCGAATCGTAACTCATTTTACTGTCACTGTTATAGGCATCGACTCGATAGGTACGATTCGCGTTGTCTGTTCGATCAAGATTAAAAACTGACGTTATTTCAGCCTTTTTAGGGTTCAATGTATCCATTGTTAATGCAGTGCTATTCTTTCCTGGATCGACACTAGAAGTCATTTCGATAGCAAAGACCGTTGGTGTCGGCGCCGTATCAAAGATTACCTTTTGATTTTCTTCCTCCACTCCAGAGACCTTCTCTAAAGAAGTAACCAAAGTTAAGTCATAAACCTCTGAAGAAACGTTGTCTTCTAAAAAGGTGATCGTTAATTCCTTCGTTGCCGCATTAATTGTCCATTTGGCGGAGGTCATTGGACTGAAATCACCCGATAAATCTTTTGCGATCGCTATCTGGGCAGGCAATTGCGTAGTAAAGGTATCCCCCGTCTGATAATTTTTATTTGAAAAAGAAAATTTCAAGGCTAGCTTGATCCCTGTCATATTCGGCAAAGTATCGTTCGGCTGCACTTCATCTCCATTAATTTTATACATTTTTACGGAGCTGAAAATATTGTCCGTAATCGCTGTCCGTGTCTGTTTTTTCTCGACTTCTTTTGTTTCTGTCTCCGTTGTTGCTTTCGTCGCTTCAGTAGAGGAAGACGAACTGCTTGTTTGAACGGTTTCTTTCTTGCTCTCAGAAGAAGGAACTGTTGATGACGTCGTTGGAGCAGCAGGCTTTGGTACAGAGGACACGTTTTCCTTGCTCTCCGTTGAATTTATCGTTGATGCAGTTGTTCCTTGCCCATAGGCAAAAGCTGGACTAAGCGTTTGCAAAACAAGTAAAACTACTAAACCAATCACTACTAATCTGTTCTTCATAACCACTAACACCTTTCTTAACTAATTAATCAACGAAAACGATAACGTCCGATATATAATTATCTTTTCGTTATAACAGCTACTTTTTAAATTATTTACTTATATAATTAATTTAAAAATAACTATTATCAATTAATAAATTATAGAACAATGTTAATTGTTAAACGTATCAAAAAGTATGTTTATCTCCTTCAACTTTTGAGCAGTTTTAGTTACGCTTTTCTTCCAGAGATCACTAAAAAAAACGTCGACAATCTGCCGACGTTTCAGACTTTTTATTTAATTATATTGTTCGTAAGCAACAATTCTCTTCAACACCCTCGCCCAATCGGAAACCAACGACAGTCTCTGCCTATATCGAATTTACGATCAAGCCAATCGCGGCTAAAATCGCTCCGCCAACGATTTGAATGACCAGCACTTTTGTCGGTGTATATTTTTTGTGTTTCAACAAGTAATACGTTAGTAAAGTAACCCCTAGCGGCAAGATCCCTTTGACCAAAGCGTCCAATACATCCGTCTGAATCGACAGATTTTCTTTTCCACTCAAGTGAATACTTAACGGTGTTGCGATCTTGACAAAGTTCGCCGCCAACGAGCCAATAACGATCGCACCTAACGTCTGGGAGAAGGTCATAATGTAGGACAAACGACCGCCTGCCATCATTTTCTGGATGCCTTCTTTTCCTTGCTCATACCCTTGAATCCATAAGAAGTAGGCAATCACCGTCATGATGATCCAATGTAGAGCAAAGAAGAGGACAGGTCCCATAAAAATATTCCCTTTCGCACCAAACGGCAAGGTGAAGGACAGCAAAATTGGAATAAGCGTTCCCTGCCATAACGTATCACCGATCCCCGCCAACGGCCCCATCAATCCGGTTTTTAAGCCATTAATGGTCTGATCGTTAATATCCGCGCCTAACGCCCGTTCCTCCTCCATCGCGATGGTCATCGCCAAAATCGGACCACCAAAGGATGGCTCGGTATTGAAAAATTGCATGTGTCGTTCTAAAGCGGACTTCATCTCGTCTTCGTCTTTTCCATACAGCTTTTTTAAAATCGGACTAAAGGCATGAACAACTCCCGTCGCTTGCAACCGTTCATAGTTATAGTTTGCATGAGAAAAGAACGTCCAGCGCCAAAAGGCTTTTACAACATCCTTTTTCGACAATAGCTTCTCTTGCTTTGGTTCAACTGCTTGCTCCATTAGACTAGACCCCCATTCTTATCCTTCAAATACAATTCCGTGAAGACATAACCGATGATTCCCGCGAATACAGCAATTGGAACAGAAGGCAAACCCGAATAAGTCGCTAACATAAAACCAAAAGTAAAGAACAGCAGGGTTCCCTTCCCATTCATCGCCCGCAGGTTCATAGCAATCCCCAACGCTGGCAAGATCCCGCCAATTGCCGAAAGAACATCTAACGGGCGACCACTTAATGCGTCTACAATTCCTTCTACTGCGTCAGCGCCAAGGTAAGCAGCTAGCGCAACTGGAACAACCGTGATCAACAATAAAAATAATTGCGGTGGTACGATATGAAGCCAGTTGATGCGATCGATTTTTCCTTCTTCGGCTGCTTTATCCGCCATATGGACAAAGGTGATATCAACGGTCATGTGAGCTACCCAGATCAAAGTCCCTAACAACCCAATAGGCACAGCCAAGGTCACTGCGACAGCTGGTTCAACCTTCGCCGCCATCGCTAAAGCGGTTCCAAGGGTTCCCGCAAGTGCAGGGTCCATAGCGACCGTTCCACCAGCTGAGATAAATGCCAGATACGGCAGGTTAATCGCAGCTCCAATAATACACCCTTGAACGGGATCACCTAAAATCAACCCTACAACCGTCCCGTTGACTAATGGACGCATCCAGCCATGGGTGCCGACTAACGAAAGCCAAGGTGTTCCATTGATTCCAAGATAATAAACGACGCCGATTAAAATAGCTTGGATTAGACTAATTTTCATTTTTCCACTTCCTTCATTATTTTTTTATAGCAATCCCTCGATTGCCTGTGACCCTTGATCTGGAATAACATGAATCTTCATTTTGACATTTTGACCGACGATTTTTCTAAAGGTTTCTTTTTCTTCTTCTGATGCTGAGATATTTTTATAGAAGGTTTGTCGATCCTTTCGTGCGCCCATCCCGCCGATAATCACCTCATCAAACGTCACACCCTTTTCAATCAATCGCCAATACGTTTGCGGCTCTTTTGCCAGCACAATGATCTTGTGTCCATCAGGAACCGCCGCTAATAGTTTTGCACCATCCTCAACAGTCAAGATGGATAGCTTGATACCATTAGGCACCGCCATGGACATGATAGATTTAGTAAATTCATCCCCTGCTGTCGCATCATCCACAATGACAATATGGTTTCCTCCTGTAAATTGCAGCCAAGCAGTCATTACCTGCCCGTGAATCAAACGATCATCAATTCTTGCTAAAACGATTTCTCCCATGTTTATACACTCCTTATTTCGTCTAGTTGAAATTCACTAACAACAAAGCCATCCGATTCAAAAACGCCTCAATCGACTTTTTGCTCCAGCTTAGCCATCTCTTCCAAAAATTCTTTGATTCCCTCTTGTCCAGCAGTCATTGCCGCTTGGTACATGGTTTCTAAATCCGCACCGATCATTCGTTGATTAAAGGCTTCAATGAGCATCGGTAAGTTGACGCCTGAAACCAGTCGATAGCGATGATCCTTCAATTTGTTAAAGCACATGGCCGCTTGGTTATAAGGACTTGCTGAAAACAAATCGACTAAAACCAAAACGCCCTCTCCCTTATCCAACTGACGAACGCCATCCTGAATTTTTTCGCTGAATTCAACAATGTCATCTCCATGCTTCAAGCCTAGCGTTTGATAGGCTTCTTGTTCCCCCATAATCAGACGCAGGCTGTCCATCATTCCTGTCGCCATCTCCCCATGGGTGACGATCAATATTCCTGTCATTTCCACACTCCCTTTGTTTGAATACAAAATTTTTACCAATTAAAATGCATGACTGTTTTGTTCCAGCCAGGGTTCTCTACAAACCTCTCCATCACCTGACTAAAATCAGCTCCAGTTGAAATCTCAACAATCTGCTCCGGTAAAATCTTACTTAAGGCCGCGCGATATTCCGGTTTCTTCATTCCATTCACCACTGCTTCAAAATCAACCGTCGATGAACGGCTGCTCCCGTGAGCCGTGATCCCTTTTTCCAGAATATCTCGAGTATCGATCGGGACTAGCTCTTCTGTGACTCCCATAAAAATAATATCCGCCAATGAATCCGCTATTTCGATCGCTTGGTTCAAGGCACTCTCACTAAAGCGTCCCCCCGTACATTCAATCAACACATCGAACCGTTCTTTGGAATGTTCAAAGTCGTAGGTTAGTACATTCTCCGTTCGGGCAAAGTCAAAATGAGTGAGCTTATCATCCGCCGCTCCAAAAACAACAAATCGTTCTGCGTCAACTCCATACAAATATTTCAGCATTACAGCGGTGAAATACCCCACAGGTCCATCGCCAAAAAGAGCAACCCGTGTATCCTGTTTTTTCAGCTTGTCTTCCACATGACTAAGTGCATGGTGAGAAACAGAAGAAAGCTCAGCCAGCACCGCAATCTCGTTAGGAATTTCATCAGGAATCCGTACCAAGCATTCTTCAGGATGAACCAAACGACTTTGCGCCATTCCATCATACCCACTACCCAAAAACGCATTTCCCTTGGAATAATTCTCAGGGACATCCGGTTTCTGATCAATTTCGGGATGTAAAATTTGTCCCGGTATATTCGGAACCACCACCACGCGGTCACCTACTGAAAATTTTTCTGATCGTGTTTCTTTTACAACACCAATCCCTTCGTGTAATAGCGCCATCGGCAATTTTTTTGCCAAAGCCTCCGGACGACGATGGCCTGCGAAGTATCTTAGATCGGCATGGCAGATGCTCGCATAGCTGGGTTCTACTGCTACCCATTTTTCAGGGATCTCTCTCGTTTTGTTCACTTCCTCAATTACCCCTGGTTCAACAAGACTAAAAACTCTCGAATCAATCGATTGCCCCATTCCATTTCCTCCTCATTATCGAGCGCTCATTAATACTCTTTATTGCTCGTTAACGAGTATAACATCGTGCTATCTTTTTGTAAACGCTTTATTTTTAAAATATCATTCAGCCTAACGTGTTTTAGCTTATTGAATAAAGTTTGTGAAGAGATAAAAAAACAATTTCTTTTAATTACTCCTTTGTTCCATGACTCATATTTTTATAAATCAAATAGATTCACTATTTTATTTGAAAAACAGCTCGAAAAAACTCGTTTACGCTCGTTAGTTGACTCTATGTATTGACACTTTCGGTTATTTTCCATAGACTGAGAAGTAAGAATGTCTTTTTTTTGAGGAGAAAGCATAGATTCGCGTAGACAGCGAAAGGGTGAAGCGAGATGTTAACAGGAGAACGAAGAATAAAGTTAGTTGAAACGATTGAGAGCAAACAATTTATTTCTGTATCCCAATTATCAGAAATCTTTCAGGTACACGAAACAACCATTCGAAGGGATCTAGATGAATTAGAGGCGCAGGGGCTCGTTGTAAGAATTCACGGAGGCGTGGTGCCAGCCAGTATCAAACAGGATGAACCTGTCTTTGAGGATCGGGCTACAGAGAATATAACCGAAAAAGTACGCATTGGAAGATACGCGACAAACTATATAAAAAGCGGTGAAGCGATCATTCTAGATTCTGGAACAACGACTTTAGAAATTGCGAAGACGCTTAATGAAATGCCCCAGCTACAGGACATCACGATCATTACGAATGACGTGAACATCGCTTCTGTTTTACGATCCAATCGAAACATTACCACCATCGTTACCGGCGGAACACTCTTCCACGACAGCTTTATGCTGAATGGACAAATCGCCAACGAATCCTTGCAGCAGCTCAGTGTGGATAAAGCCTTTATCGCAACACCTGCTCTGAATGTGGAAAAAGGACTGACTCATTTTAACGAGCTATTGATTACGACGAAAAAAAATATGATCGATGCCGCTGCAAAAAAAATTGTCGTCACCGATCACACAAAAATCGGTCGTCGGGCATTGTACACTTTTCTGCCAATTGATCAGATTGATTTGCTGATCACGGATAATCAAACAGATAAAAAGCTCATTGACGAGATGTACAAAAATGGGATTAAACAAATTGAGAAGGTGTAATTTTCCCAATAGCACAAAACACTTATTATTTTAATTACTTAAATAATAAGTGTTTTGTATTTTGTCATATACTATCATCATTTTCTATTTTATCTATTCCATCACTCGATCCTGTATGATTCCAGCTGCTTTAAGAAACATACAGGTAACAACTGGACCAACAAAGGAAAATCCTCTTTTTTTCATATCCTTAGCAATAGTCGTTGCTTCCGGTAATGTGTTAGGCACTTCCTCGGCCAATTCATACTCGCGCACGATTGGCACGCCTCCTACAAAATCCCAAAGATAGTCAGCAAACGACTCATAATCTTCAAGTAAAGTCACGATTGCTCGTGCGTTTTGAACGACCGCTTGAATTTTTCGTGAATTACGAATCATTTCCGGATCTTTTGCGATCTTTTCAACATCTTCTGGAAAAAATGCCGCTACCTTGCGGAAATCCATCCCGCAAAAGTTTCGCTCAAATACTTCCCGCTTTCCCGCTGCTGCCTGCCAGCTCAGGCCCGCTTGAAAAACGCCCACCGTCAATAACAAGAATAGCATGCGATCATCTCGAGTCGGTTCCCCCCAGCGATCACTGTACCATTGATAGTTCTTCAATTTGTGACACCACCTTTGATTCTCTATTATAACGAAAAAAAAACTGGCTTTTCAGCCAGCATTGCATTAATTTTTCTTGTGGCATACCGCTTCAATATTGTATCCATCCGGATCATAGACAAATGCGCCGTAATAATTCTCATGATACTGAGGTCGTAAGCCTGGTGCCCCGTTATCAATCCCCCCAGCAGCCATCGCCGCTTGATAGAATTGATCGACTATTTCTCGTTCTTGCGTACCAAAAGCAAGGTGAATATTACTCGGTTCGCTTTTTACAATCCAAAGATCGCCTCCATCTCCTCCAAAACAAACACCATGATCCATCGCAATCTTCACTTGATAACCAAGGGGTTTTAAAGCTTCCTCATAAAAGGCCCTGCTCTTCGTTAAATCGCTAACACCAATACTCAAATGATCAATCATTCACTGCACCATCCTTTCCTTCAATTAATTTCAGTATAGCTCAAAAAACGCTTTCATCCAACTCGCTCTATACTATTTCCTGATAGTCCCTTCTCCTCTCATTTCCCAAAAAAACATCCAGAATTTGAAGCAATCTTAATTTTTTTGGTAAATATGAGAAATTCACGAACATTCGTAAGTCAATATTGATTTTATTCAGTGATTTACCTTTCTATAAAAGCAGATTTTCACAAAGCATCGAATAATTTTCATTAATTGACGAATTATCAAAGTCAATTACTTTTTTTAACAAAAAATTGGGGAAATTTGTCATGTTAAAATCATCTTATAAATAACTGTCATTTAATAGTCGTCGCGTTAAAAGGATAGAAAGGTGTGGGACTTATGTTTAGAGAACTGTTCTTGACCCCTCAGCAACAGAAAAAAATTCAATTCTTTAAGCTGATGGAGGGGTATCCCGAAGGCACATACTCAGTAAATACCCTAAGTCAAAAGTTTAAATGCAATTATCAGTCCTTTTTACAAATGCTGCGAGAGCTCAATGAATCCTTGGTTGAGCTCAAAGAAAAACCACTCTTTGTGGAGGCCTCGAAAATTTACTGGAAAAGTGAGCCCAGTCGTTCCAATCGTTTCTTAATTTCAGAAGTCAAACAATCCATTCCCTATCGTTTTATTTTGACTTCCTTATTCCAGCCTCAAAAAAGCTTAACTGCATTTAGCAAGGAAACTTCTGTCAGCGAATCTACGATCTTACGCCGAATGCGCCCTCTAATCGATTATCTTGCCGAATGCAATATTCACCTCAATTTCTCGAAGATGGCGTTAACCGGTCATGAAGCGGTCATCCGACTATTTTATATCAAAGCGCTTTGGTCGGCTTCTTTAGGTGAAGATATTGCGAAATGTCCCTTTGATTTTACTGCCGAGGATAATTTACTTAGAGACCTGCTTACTCTCTTCCCTTTGCAGATCCATCCGAAATTGCTTCGTTTGATGCTTTGTGTATGTCGTCTGCGTAACGAGCAAAAGAATTATTTAAATGAAGCCCCATTTGACGATCTTCTATTTTCTCAAACAACGCCGTTATTGGAGCTGTATCTCTCAAATATTCTGGATTCTCCCGAGCAAATCAAAAGAAACATTGAGTTCTTCAACTATTTATTCTACTACTATCCTTATTGCGTCAAAAAAGAACCCCACAAGGTGAATCCTTTGATGCTCTACTATACAAAAAATGTGGAAGAACGCGATCCATTATGTTTAGCCATCGACAGCTTTTACCGTTATTGTTCTGGTGAGCTGTTGAAAAATGTACTAGGGGAACAAGAGAAAAAAATCCTCCTCAACAACATCGCACGAACCTTTTTAGGCTACTCTATCCAAAAGAAGAAGATTCCGCTGCTTTTTGAAACAGGCAACAAAGAGCAATTTCTGCAATCAGAGCTGTATCGTGAGCTGTATCCCGAGATAAAAAAAGCCATTAGAAAATTGAGTCGTCGCAGAAAACTTGAATGGTTAGCCACCGTTACCGATTCACTTTCTAAAACGCTATGCTTAAGTCTTCTACCGCTTTTCATTGTGAATGACGAAAAAATTCGTGTCGGTCTTGTATCGATTCCCAACTATCTCTACCTGCAGCATATCGTGAAATTTCTGAACAACCTGAAATTTATCGAAGTGGTTTTCCAGCCTCATCCAGATGAGCCAATTGATCTTTTTATTACCACCTTCAAGGAGCTGCTGCCCACTCAAAATAGCGATTGCTATCTGATCAATATTTTGAATGCAGATTACACATCGGATCTTCTCCCCCGTTTGCTAGCCATTCAAAACAAAAAGAAATTTGCCTAAAAAAATCGTCTGGCTCAATCTTGCTTGAGTCCAGACGATTTTTTTAGATATTCGCTTGTAAATCCTCATAGAATGCCGCTTTCGTAGCAGAAATATAAGGTGCTACCCATAAATAGGCGATTCCGAAGGTCAACCCAGTGACGATGTACCAGCCAAGAAAAGTAACATCCAGCCAGAACAACCGTCCCTTGTGTCCATCCATCAATCGGCGACTTGCCGTGATCGTATCCAAGACTTTAGGCTTCTCCCCTGTTTGTTGAATTTGATCATAATAGATAAAGTAGCTTTGAGAATAGGCATACGCTTTTACGATCCCAGGAATGATGAATAAGAACGTCCATAACGTTGTAAAGATATTGGTAAGCAACGCTAAAAGAATTACACCACCGATAAATACTCCTTGAAAGCCGCGAAAAGCATCCTTCAGAGGATCAATATGCGTCCGTTCGCCCCGCAGCAAATCTAAATAAGTCCATGAGATCCCGCTCATAAACAATGCGCTGATGATGGAAGAAACCAAACTAGTTCCACCGCCACTCGCATTATTTTGCTGATACTCGGAAACAGAAGAAATCATTCCATCTCCAGATCCATGGATAAAGAACCAAATGACACCAGATAATACCACAAAAAACATCACGGCTACTGTAAGCAGCGTTGGAATCAAGTTTAAAATAACCGCTTGTCCCCATTTCCCTCTCAGTGCGTTTTTCGCTTCTGCCTTTAATTCAGCAGTCGTTTTCATAACCCAATAACCCCTTTCTAGTAAATAGTTTAATATATAGTAACTTTTTTAGGAAGAATTTTAAATAAACTTGCCTTTCACTTTACGATAAGGAAGTCATCATTTGCCAAAAATCAGATAACATTCGTGATTGATAGCGACTCTTTCGAACAAGAACTGTAATATCATTTTTCAATTGCCAATCGTCAATGAGGACCTCTTTCAGCTTTCCCTTCATAAGCTCTTCTTTGACCAAACGATAAGGAAGCACAGATAGGCCGAAGCCAGCTTTAACTGCTGAAATCAATGCCTGTGAATCCACACTTTCCCAAATCGGAAAAACTTTGAAGCCTTGAAAAACAGCAGCCGATTCAAAGGTTTCTCGTACAGCACTCCCTCGTTCTCGCAATAATAGCGGCTGTTGTAAAAGTGCCTCAAAGCTAAGCCGTTCATCAGCAGCTCCTTCAGCTGCCACGACACATAAACGGTAGTCAGCAATTTTTTTCGATTCAAAAGCTGGCTGCAGAACATGCCCTTCAATAAAGGCAATATCCACCTCACCTTTTTCTAAAAGCGCAATGGATTCAGAGGCAGGAAAAACCTGAACATTGAAACTACTCGCTGGATGCTTGTCACTAAATTTATGCAGCAGCTGCGGTAACTCCGTCTGTGCATAAGTGATACAGGAAGCGATTTTTAGTGGCGGCTGTTTTTCTAAGTTTGGCAGATGTGCTTCTACCGCTTCAAACTCCTCAATAATCGGTTGAATTTCCTTTAAAAATAATTCCCCCGCCGGAGTTAATTTCACGCTGCGATGCAACCGTTCAAAGAACTGTGTCCCTGCTTCATCTTCTAAATCTTTGATCGCGTGAGAGACAGCCGATTGTGTCAAATACAGATTGTTTGCCGCTTTGGTGAAGTTGTTGGTTTTTGCGATTTCACGAAAAATCAGACATTGTTTGAAATTCATTACTACTCCTTTCCCATGAATTCTATTCATGTTTACTTCTCGATATTATCATTTCACACATGTCAAACCAACCCTTATACTAGAGATAATGCAAAAAAGAAAGGTTGGTCCCATGGCAAAATTAAAATTTTACTCCTGGTTAGCGGGAATAAATTTATTCATCAGTACGTTCACCTTCGGCGGCGGCTATGTGGTTGTCCCGATGATTCGCAAATATTATGTAGAAAAGAAGGCGCTATTTACAAAGGATGAATTGATGGAAATGGCTGCAGTCGCCCAATCCTCCCCAGGAGCCATCGCTATCAATTTAAGTGTGCTGGTCGGCAAGAAGGTCGCAGGAATGCTCGGGGTATTCATTAGCGCCATTTGTTCCATTATTCCACCATTAGTGATTTTAGGTCTTATTTCCAATTGGTACGCCGCTTTTGCTGCTAACGAAACCGTTATGGCTGTGCTAAAAGGAATGCAGGCTTGTGTAACGGCTTTGATTATTGACATCGTGATCGATATGTACCAGCTGATTCGCCAAGAGCATTCAAAACTACTAAGTGCTCTGGTCCCTTTTTCGTTTATCGCCAATGTATTCTTTGATTTAAACGTCATATACATTTTGCTATTTAGTATTGGGATCTGCCTCATCCACACCTATTATCTACAGAAAAAGGAGGTTTAGCCTATGCAACTATTTTGGACCTTCCTAAAAATTGGATTATTCAGTATCGGCGGCGGCTACGCCATCATTCCCTTGATTCAAGAACAGGTCGTTCATCAACAGGGATGGCTGAGTGACAAAGTTTTCACCGATATTATCACGATATCGCAAATGACTCCCGGTCCTCTGGCCGTCAACACATCGACCTTTGTTGGTATGCAAATAAATGGTGTCCTCGGTGCTGTCCTTGCAACGACTGGTTGTATTTTAGGAGGATGCGTCATTTCAATCAGTTTGTATCAATTTTTTCAAAAACATCAGGAATCATTGTATGTTTCTGTGGCGCTAAAGAGTCTGAAGGCTTCGTCCGTAGGCTTAATCATGTCCGCCGGCTTTACCATTTTGCTGCTGACTTTTTTTGAAAGCTCCGAACTCTCTAGGAACATGCTCGCACATATCGACTGGTCAGCGGCACTTCTATTTACGGCGTCATTGATCATTCTACGAAAATTCAAACCGAACCCAATTTTACTGATGTGTTTGGCTGGCTTCATCGGGTTTCTTATCTATTAGACTGAAAAAGGTCATCCTCAAACGAGAATGACCTTTTTAAACTCTTCCCTTACGAAAGCAACATTTCTTGTTTTTGCTCTTGATCACAATATTCCAAGGCGATCGACGTCAGAAGATAGCCTTTATAATCAGATACGTCCCGTAATTAAAGAGGCAGCCACTCCCCATTTGTTCGATAATTCTCAGCGTATGCTTCCGCCTGTGATACAAGTTCCTGATCATATTGACAATAAGCCAATAATTTGATCGCATTACTACCTGTTGTTACACCTTCCCGCAAAGTATAATCAAAGAATATCTCGTCATTAGTAACAACCTCGCGAAAGTGATAATTCTCATAGCGTTCTCCTAAAATTCGACTTAACTCCACATCATGTGTGGCTAAACAAAGAAAGCAATCCAAATCAGCAAATTTTTTCAAAATGATCGAAGCGGCAGCGATTCGTTCTATTACATTGGTTCCTTTGAACATTTCGTCCATAAAAATCATCACGTAGGAAGAGGATTCCGCAATGTGCAATAAACGTTTCAACGATTTTATCTCCGCCATATAAAAACTGTCACCAGTAATAATATCATCCTTAAGATTCATCGAACTATAGACTTGGCAAGGTTTAAAGCGATAGCTTTTCGCTAAACAGGTGTTAAACAGCTGGCCTAGGATCGCGTTCACTGCCAACGTTCGCGCAAAAGTAGATTTCCCACTCGCATTTGATCCCGTAATCAATAATTTATTGCCCATATTATGTGTGTTAGGAACAGGCTCTGCTAACAGCGGATGAATGATTTCTTCAAATGCTATTTCATTTTTTTCACTAAAATCCGGCTTACAGTAATAAGCTAAACTTTCACGATAAGAAGCAATTGAGATGCAGAGTTCGACATAGCCGATTGTTTCATATAGCTCCAGCGCTTCATTGCGATGTTTCTGAAATAACTTTACCATCGCATAATACGCATAGCCATAGATTGAAAAATAGGAAGTAAGAATCATCATCAAACTGTTTGCTGAACTAGAAATTTGAATAATGTAATCCGCTAATGCCGTAATATTTTTAAATACGCCAAGATGTTTACGCATTTGCTCTGTTTCCTTCTGAAAAGCAGGAAGCTCTAATGCCACCATTAGTTTTGCCGCACGAACCATTCGGGAAAACATGCCTAAAGCCTCGAAGGCATGATAAATTTTGCGCAATACAAAGGAAAATAAAATAAGTCCTAAACAAAAACCGAGACAGACCGCCAAGATGCCATAATCAATATCAACGACCATCCATATCAAGCTGCCAACATTTATCGCTGTTACCAAAACAATTAGCAGCATTGATATTTGCGGAAATTTGCTTGGATCTATCAGTAGATCAATAAGCTGATTGTTTGTTTTCCGACCAATCCGATAAAAAGCAAACTGCAATTGCTCACGTTTTTCACTGTTCTCTCTTATACATTCCACAGCCTGTTCAAAATGACTCAGGTCTGGGTTCCTCTGTCTTCTAAAAAAGTAATAGCTGTATTCATCGCCAATACTAGATTGCGTATTTTTCATCCGCTTAAAAAGTTCATCCATATTCAAATCTGTCCAAGTAATATCATCAATCATCGGTCCACGATTTTTCATGTGATGATAATACTTTTTCATACTAATATAATCGCGTTCATCTAGTTTCCATTCAGTCTTTTTCCCATACGCCTCTTTGATTTGAGCTTTAATTTTTTGATTCCGGCGATAAGTAAAATAAACAGAAATTAGAAAAAAAAGACCCACAATACCAAACACGATTCCATATATTCCGATAACTCCCACTGACGAACCCCCACCTTCTTTTTTGTTTATTTTACCATTAAAAAAAAGCGGTACCTTTTTTTATATTAACTTAAAGCAAAAACGCATCATATATGCCAAGAAGACCAGCCATCAATCGACTGGTCTTCATTTATATAGGCATCGCCACTGGTTTGAACCCCTCCAAGCCAATAATGACAAAAGAGGTTCCTTTTTCAATTAAATGTTCTTTACTTTTCATGCGCATTTTCTTTCCGCCCACTATTCCTTGACCTTTATAGGAAATATTCGTTACAGCAACGCCAATCTCCCAAAGCAGCTTTTGTTCCTTTCGATCTCTTGAGGCAGCAATCGAATATCTTTCGAGGTTAAATAGTAGACCAACCACAATAATCCAAAAAAGTTTTAGTTGGATAGAACCTGTCACTGGTACAATTGATATCGCGAGGATCAAACCACTATTCGTGAGCCCTCCACCGTCCCAATTATTTGCCCAAGCGTAGAACAGCGAAGCATCTGTATATTTTTCAAGAAAACAAACAAAGAATCCAGCAAACACCAGAATGCTGGCAATGCTATAAAGAATAAAATTCGGCGCAGGAGTCGTTAGTAGGCTACCACCCCACAAGCAAGGAATCACATTCAAAACTATCGCCCAAACGAGATAATAAATTGTTATCCCCCACTCAATTCCTCGCCGATGAACTTGATTCAATTTTTCACCAGCACTGATTGGATCACCAAGCTGCTTCAGCACTTCTTTTGTAGCGGCTTCTTCACTCATTCCTCTATTGATCAGTGCCTCTTTGTGATCCTCGATATGCTCCTTGTATTCTCGCATTATTTCACTTCGTGCGCTTGTTACCTTGATACATTTTGAGAGCTTTTTCAAATACTCTTTAGTGTCCATATTCCACACCACCTAAAATATCTGAAACAGTCGCAGAATAGGTCTCCCACTCTTTGATTTTGGCTTTTAAATAAATTTCTCCAGCTTTGGTCAATTGATAGTATTTTCGCTTCTTGCCATTCACTTCATTTTCATAACAATTAAGATAGTTAGTTTTGACTAATTGATGCAAGAGTGGATACAAGGTGCCAGTTTTCAATTCAAAAACATTTTGAGAGCGTTGCGACAGCAGTTCGATCATTTCATACCCATACATATCTCGTTCAGAAAGCAGACTTAAAATCAGCATGGTGGTACTCCCAGAAACTAATCCTTTGTCGATCATTTTTTTCCACCTCTATATGTAGATTATCTACTTAAATTATATGTCGATAATCTACATATGTCAAATTCTTTTTTTTCTTTTGATTTTTATAAATCTAAAGGCTTGTGATCATAAAAATCAATGATAAAATAAGGGAATCATAAGAAACAAGGAGAATTCTATTAATGACTAATGCACTTGAAATAAACGAGTTGAAAAAAGTCTATGCTACTGGTGTGGAGGCCTTGAAGGGGATCAATTTGACGGTTGAGGAAGGTGATTTTTACGCGTTACTAGGACCAAACGGTGCGGGGAAATCGACAACTATTGGAATCATCACCTCGCTCGTCAACAAAACATCGGGCAATGTCAAAGTCTTCGGCTATGACTTAGACAAAGAATTAGTAATGGCCAAACAACAAATTGGCCTAGTACCGCAAGAATTTAACTTCAATCCTTTTGAGACTGTCCAGCAGATTGTTGTCAATCAAGCAGGCTATTATGGCGTTCCACGAAAGGAAGCTTTAGCTCGCAGCGAAAAATACTTGAAGCATTCGGATTTATGGGAAAAACGGAATGTCCGTGCGCGAATGTTATCTGGAGGAATGAAGCGGCGTTTAATGATCGCTCGCGCACTAATGCATGAACCAAAATTATTGATCTTAGATGAACCAACCGCTGGTGTCGATATCGAGTTGCGCCGTGAAATGTGGACTTTCCTTCGGGAGCTTAACGGAAGTGGAACAACGATCATTTTGACAACCCATTATTTAGAAGAAGCCGAGATGCTCTGTAGAAACATCGGCATTATTCAAGCGGGAGAGCTGATTGAGAATACCAGTATGAAATCTTTGTTGGCAAAACTTCAATTCGAGACATTCATTTTTGACTTAGCTCCTTATGAGATTGAACCTATGATCAACGGCTTCAAGCATACATTTGTCGATGAACAAACCTTAGAAGTAGAGGTCGTGCGCGATCAAGGAATCAACGAGCTCTTTGAACAGCTGACGAAACAAGGAATCAAGGTGCTTTCTATGCGGAATAAATCGAACCGTTTAGAAGAACTATTCCTAAAAATCACGGAGGAAAATCATGTCTAATCTATACTTCACTGCCCTTAAAAGTCTGGCAGTCAAAGAAACCAATCGCTATTTAAGAATCTGGGTACAAACCTTAGTCCCCCCAGTCATTACTACATCTTTGTATTTTGTTATTTTCGGTAACTTAATCGGCGGACGTATCGGGGATATGGCTGGCTTTTCTTACATGGAGTTTATCGTTCCAGGCTTGATCATGATGTCTGCGATCACTAGCTCCTATGCCAACGTCTCCTCTTCTTTCTTCTCACAAAAGTTTCAG
Source organism: Enterococcus raffinosus (assembly GCF_019175485.1). Classification (NCBI taxonomy): domain Bacteria; kingdom Bacillati; phylum Bacillota; class Bacilli; order Lactobacillales; family Enterococcaceae; genus Enterococcus; species Enterococcus raffinosus. The sequence continues at coordinate 466,875 of NZ_CP072888.1, read as the reverse complement.
AAGAATATTGAAGAGCTGCTAGTGGCACCTGTGCCGACTCATATTATTATTTGGGGCTTCGTGACAGGCGGCGTTGGTCGCAGTGTCTTAGTTGGCTCCCTAGTAACGATTATCTCGCTCTTTTTCGTTCCACTTCATGTGTACTCATGGGCCATCGTTGTCATCACCTTATTGATGACGGCCATTTTGTTTTCATTGGCGGGACTATTGAACGGCATCTTCGCTCAATCCTTTGACGATGTTTCCATCGTTCCGACCTTTGTTTTACAGCCGTTAACTTATCTTGGCGGTGTTTTCTATGCGATTTCGATGTTGCCGCCCTTTTGGCAAGCTGTCTCCAAGATCAATCCAATCGTCTACATGATCTCCGGATTCCGTTATGGCTTCCTTGGTGTGATGGACGTATCTATCGTTGTATCCATGTCGATCCTAGTGTTATTCATTGTCGTTCTTTACAGTGTTTGCTGGCACCTGATTGACCGCGGACGTGGATTAAGAAGCTAAACAAAAAGAGTTGAATTTGAGTACATTGCTCAAATTCAACTCTTTATTTATTTTAGTGCTTGTTTCATCATCTTCAACAACTTCTCCACATCTTCCGGCTTCGTATCTCCTGTTTTAGGATCAATGATTGAACTATAGACATGAGGAATGATTTTTTTAACTCCTGCATCGACTGCGATTTGGACGATTTCAGCAAAATTATCCAGATCAATCCCGCCGGTCGGCTCTAAGTAAAAATCATATTTCGCACATGCTTTGGCAACCGCTGCGTATTCCTCTTTATGCGCCAATCCCTTCATTGGAAAATACTTCACTGAACTGCCGCCCATATCTTTCAGCAATTTAATGGCTGTTTCAATCGGTATGATGGCTTCTGGTGCCTTCGAACTCAGCGGTCCAGTAGCAATATTCACATACCCGACTTTTCCAGTTGGTGAAACCAAACCATTGATAATCGTTTCCTCTTGCCCTAAAAGAGCACGCGAAGTACCTACTCCGGTAAATACTTGGTTTACATGCTGAGGCTGTAAAATAGCAGAAATTCGAGAGACCATGTTACTCTGGTTTGGATCACCCGCACCCAACCCCACAGATAAGGCATTATTAGTCGCCTTTTGATACTGCTTCATATCCTCGATCGCTAATTCATCACTCGTGTAATTTTTCGACAATACACCTAACACAACATGTCCTTCTGCTGCTTCATAGCAGTTTTTTGCATTCTCAACAGAATTTGCTAACACATTTAGGCAGATACGATCCTCTAAATAATTAGGACTCAATGACATATTTTATCTCCTTCATTTCATAATTTCTTGCAAGCGCTGAATGATTTTTTCCAGCTCTTGTTCGTTAACGGATCGAATATCAAACTCAATAATCCCGTTATTTGCTTGATAATCTCGGGTATAAATTGCTGGATTTTTTTCTTTCAGCTCAGCAATAATTTCTCTAGCTGATTTTTTTGCATTAACTTTGACACTTCCTCGATAAATATCGCGCCCAGCACCATCTTGTACAACCTTTGCTTCTAAACCAGAAATTTGATTCACCGCCGACACGAACGGACTCAAACGTTGCCTCATTTCTTCGCCCGATTCGCTGCCATGAGTCAGATAGTCTTCAACCGCTTGTGTGAACCCTAAAACATTGTCCTTACCTATTTTCATTGCACGCCCGATTCCCTTACTCTGCAATCTCACCCATTCTACATAACGCTTTTTACCGATGACTAAACCAGCACTTGGCCCTTCGATCGCTTTTGCCCCTGAATAAATCACCAAATCAGCGCCCGCTTGACTATATTTAAAGAGATCTTCTTCAGCAGCAGCATCTACAATCAACGGAAGCTTATGTGCTTGAGCTACTTGTGCGGCTTCCACAACATTCAACATACTTTTTTGGACCGTATGATGACTTTTTATATATAAGATGGCCGCTGTGTCTGACGTAATCATCATTTCTAGATGCTCCGCGGAACACATGTTGGCATAACCTGCCTCAACAACTTTTCCGCCACCCTGTTGAACCATGACCTCTACAGGTGTTCCGTAATCCACATTATGTCCTTTTGGAATGATAATCTCTCGCTTCGTAATTCTAGAAGTATAGGGATGATAAACGTGATAAAGACTCCCTTCTCCAATCACTGCCGCAACGGATTGAGCAATTCCCGCTGAAGCAGAAGAGACAATTTGTGCGTCTTCTGTTTTCAACAAGTCTGCAAGATACTTTCCTGTCTGAATCATTAAGTCACTCATCTCAAAGAAATGTTCCCCACCAAATCGTTGCGCCTCTACTACTCTTTCTGAGACCTTTGAAACACCTAAAATGGTCATTCGACCAGAAGCATTGATGACTTCCTTTAAGCCGAATTTTTCATAGTTGATCATATTTACACCTTCAATAATTTTTATAATAGTCCAAAGAACGATGCCACAATACTAATCACAACGATTGTGCCAATGATGATTCCATATCTAGGGCCTTTTTTAACCATAAAGAAGTAGATAGCGAACACCGCTGTTAATGGTAATAAGCCTTTGACAATCTGATCAAAAATATCTTGCAGGATGATTGTTGCACCACCTGGAACTTTGAATTTCATTGGACTGGTAATATTCACATAACTGGCGCTTAAAGCCCCCATCATCATCATCCCTAAGACATTGGCAGCGTAAATCACTTGTTTGATTTTGCCGTCTTTCAATAAACTCAAGATCGAATTACGACCTAATGTATAGGATTTATTGATCAACAACCAGCTAATGTACATAGTGACCGCTGTGTAAATGACAATCGGTCCAATCCCGCCCAGCGCATTTCCATTTGACGCCATTGGGATGAAGATAGAAATAATTAGAGGCATCACTGCTGCCCAAATGATTGAATCACCAATTCCAGCCAAGGGACCCATTAAGCCTGTTTTAATCGAGGTGATTGCCGTATCAGTAATTGCGGCACCGTTAGACTTTTCTTCCTCCATCGCTATAACAATTCCCTGGATTGAAGAGCCAATTGTTCCTTCTGTATTAAAGAAGTTCAAATGACGCTTCAAGGCTTCTCTTTGTGCCTCTTCATCATCTGCATATAACTTTTTGACTGCCGGAATCATTGAAGCACAAAAAACTAAACTTTGCAGACGTTCATATGAATTAGACAACTCACACCCCAATTGGTAAATCCAAAAAGAACGCGATAACTCTTTCTTAGTAATTTTCTTTTGTTCTAGTTGCTGTTCATTCTTTTCTGTCATCTGTTCCATTACGCAGCCGCCTCCTCTTCTAACGCTTTGTTCCTAACCAAGAATGCTACACAAATACCAATAATTGCTACGGCCATCACTTCTGCACCAAAATAAACAACTGCTACAAATCCGATTAAGAAATACGGAATCAACTGTTTCTTTCCAATCACCATGATTGTTAAAGCGAACCCAAGTGCTGGCAATATTCCCCCCATCACTTCAAATCCATGCATCAACCATGTTGGAATTACATCAAGAATTTGATTAATGATGGATTGACCAAAGTAGTTCGCAGCAAACACGAGCGGAAAACGAATAACAAAACCAGCCATTGCAGGATATAAAAATGCTGCTCGATAAATCCCTGAATAATTTAACTCCTCCGCATATTTATCCGCCATATGAACCCACGTCGCATTAATTGTTCGCCGAAGCTGATCCATGAATACACCTAAAACACCAAATGGCACCGCTAAAGCAATTGCCGCTTCTGCATTCATTCCAACACCCAAAGCAATCGGAATCGCAATAGCTGATGCTAAAGCCGGATCACTAGGAACATTTCCCCCAGGTGTAGACGTCACCCCTAAATAAACCAATTGAATCCCTGCGCCAATCACCATTGCTTCTGCTAGCTTACCTGTCGCGATTCCTGCGATCAATGCTGCCGATAACGGTTGGGATAGCATGCCAGAAAAGGTGTAGCCAAAACGCAGACGAGCAAACCAATAGTACAACCCCATTACGATTGAAATACCTAGAACACCCATAAATAAAACACTCCTTTTTCTTATTAATGTATTTATTTTTCCTTCTGAAAAATAAGGTTGATCTTCAAGCCGTATACCATCTAACTAAATCTTTCTATCGTCTTTTCGGTTTAAACATTTCTTTTTATTTCGTATCATGCGAACTGCGAAAAGTTAGACTGGCATCCTTTTTCTTATTAATGTATTTATTTTTCCTTCTGAAAAATAAGGTCGATCTTCATGACGTATACCATCTAACTAAATCTCTATAACGATTTATATTTTTCAATTAGCTTTTGAATCGGTACCGGTGTTTCTTCTGGAATCGCTTGGAAGTACACATCCATTTCCTTCGCTAATAATCCTTCCAGAATCGCAACATCTTCTTCTGACAGATTGATATTCTTTACAACATTTTTGCGGCTAGGTCCGCCCCCCAATCCACCAACTTGAATCGCTTCTGTGACGATTCCAGCTTCGACCATCTCTTGCAATGTAGTCAAATCCGGAACTAAAAAAAGAACTTTGGTATTTTTAGATGCAGCTTCATTCTGCCAATATTCTTTCACGGTTTCTGTTCCTTTGATAATGACCTCTACTCCTGGAGGTGCTGCCATCAAATAAATACTTTGTAAGAATTCATCTTGTTCCAACTCATCACTAACCACGATGATCTCATTTGCTGCTGATTGCTGCAGCCATTTAGTCACAACTTGACCATGGATCAAGCGGCTATCTACTCTGGATAATACGATTTTTGACATTTTACTCATCCTTTACTGTTTAATTGGTAATTCTAATATTTGACAACTATTGACTACTGACGTATGAATCTCCTGCGCTAACTCACGAGTAAATCCTCCAGCCTCCTGCTTCATTACAGCCTCCAATAGCATAGAAGCGCACAAGCCAGAAATCGCTATAAGTTCGTAATCCTTTGACAACCGTAAAGCGACATTACTTGGTGTTCCACCTTTAATATCCGTTAAAACCAGTAGTTTATCCTTCCATTTCAATTGATTGATCTGCGCTTTGACTCGCTCTAGATAATCTGGCAAAGAATCTTCTGCCTTTAAAGCGACTTCATGAACATTGCTGGTTTCGCCAACGATCATCTGAACACTTTTTAAAAGCTCTGATCCCCAGCCATTATGAGTCAAAATCAAAATCGGTTCCTTCTCCATACCCTCACTCCTTGTAGGTTGTTTACACCTTTTTATAAAGCAATTGCTGTGCCAAAAAAATAACCCTTTGAAAAAGGGCTATTTCTCGCGGTTTACACATTGACTTCAAACAGCAGCTCATAAATATATTTCACTTCAAGCGGCGGAATGATGACATTGTATGACACTTCGATAGGACGGAAGGCCATTTTTATGACAGATGCCAATTCTGGCAGCTCGCGATATGACAGTTCGTAGGAAGTATGGTCGTATTCCGGATGCTGGATCTGCCGTTCGATCACACAGGCGCAATGAATGATGAATCTCAAGAGACGCTTTTCATCACTTTTCTTTTTCGTCTGCATACAAATATCCGAATAAATTTTGGATAACTCAATCGTAATGCTTTTCGGATTCAAAATACTTAAAAGATCTGTAATCGCCTCGATTGATAAACCTTGGATATATTTTGCCGAGACTTTTTTCAATACGGCTTGATTCTCATCTTTCGATAAATCAAAACCTAACATTTGAAACACTAATCGAATTCCTTGATCTGAAAGTAAATTATCCAATGAAACGAATGGAATATCAGGAATCTCCGTTTTCACAGTTCCAATAATTCCCACCAGCTTCTCATCTTCATGAACAAAAGAGAGCAAGCGGCTGAGATTTTCCAATTCTTTTTTTTCGAGGGTAATTATTCTAACATTAGTTAGCAGCTCTTGCGGGAACGTATTGAGTAAAAGCTTTTCGATCTTCAATGCTGTTCCTAATCCTGTCAGACAAGAAATGACCAAGACCTTGGAGTCCTCAAAATTTCCTTTTCGACAAATAAGCGCCTTATGATTCTTTTCTTTCAACACTGGCAATAAGTAGTCAAAATTGGTGGATTCATAGATCACTTCTCTTGCGACTTCAAGCAACGTAAGCAAATTGATATTGCTGATTAAAAGGACTTCAATTTGAAATTCTTTACTAATTACATTGCCGAAATAGATTAATGATCCGATATCTACCATCAAAATCAACTTGCTATACTTATTTTTACGAACAACCTGCCGGACTTTATCTAGCGTTTCTTCTACCGATTGGTTAATTGGCATATTTACTGAGTTCATTAAGCTCGTGGAAAACAAAACATTTGTATATTCCACCATACTAGACGCAGTAGCACTCCCATGTGCAACTACGACAATGCCGCACTTTTCATCCAGCTCATAACGGCGATCTGCGGACTTAACCTTGCGAATAAACAAATCATAAAAAATAATTTCCGTATTGGGCAGCTTTAAAGAAAAATGGTTCTCAATGTACAAAACAATTTTTTCCGCCAATTGATAATTTTCTATTTTCCCTGAAAAAATATTTTTTGTCAGATCAAAGAACTCTTCATGGATTTGAGCGGAATAAAAAATGCTGGAATAAATATGAGCTGCCAAAACATTCCGCAAATTTTCTGTTAGAAGTGTTGCCAGTTCCTGCTCAATATAGTGAATAATTTGATGAATCTGATCATAAAATTGTTCATCGATGTCGTGCTCTTTTGAAAAGGAATGGTTAAATAAATCCATATCATACAACTGATCCATTTTATTTTGCATGATCGCTACAGCATCTTTCGAAGAGATATTCACGTTTTTCAAATCCGCGTATTCTTTTAGTAGGAAATTATAGAAACGATCATTTTGCTGATCTTTGACTTGAAGCAGTTGTTCTACGTGAGAATAAAAATAATCATGCTGGATCTTTATTCCCCTGCTAGGAACATACTCATTCAATACAACAATTTCCTTCGTATCTACGGCATTCTCATCCAACATACTTATTGGCAAATCAATTGTCAGTTCCTGAGTTTCGTAATCAATTGCGTCCAAATAGGCCTGCGCACAAATAAATTGAATTTCTGACTTCAATTCACCAACGTTGGCTTTGTATTTCGAGAACACCAAATATTTTAATGTGTTATAAGAAATGGAGATGTCTTTTTGAATCCCCTGACTTTCTTCCATAAAAAAAGTAAGAATCAATTGAATCTTTTCTTTAATCGAGCGTTCAGATAAGCTGGGAATATGTAAGTTTACTGGTATACGCCGTAAAAAGGTTTTTAAAAACGTTTTTTCTAACTCTTCGGTGGTCGCAAAGATAAATTTTATCGAGACATGGCGCTGCTTCTCCGCTTCTCCCATCCGAGTAAAATATCCCTTATCCAATAAAGTAAAAAGTTTTTCTTGTCCCTCATTCGTCAGCCGATGAACCTCATCTAAAAAGAAAAAACCGCCATCTGCTAGCTCAACTAATCCTTGATGATCACTATCTGCTCCAGTGAAGCTGCCTTTTTTGTACCCAAACAAATGAGACGTTAATAATTCTGGATTGTTAAAATACTCCGCACAGTTGAAATAGATAAAAGGAACCTTTTTTTCCATCTTTGCTTCAAAAAATCTATGTAAATTCTCCGCCAACAGTGTTTTCCCCACACCGGATTCACCAGTCAACATGATATTTAAACCTTTCGGCGGATACAAGACAGCCGCCTTCAGTTTTTTTATGCTATCCGCAAGACTGCCGTCATAACCAATTACTTTTGAAAAAGGGTTCTTTCGAAATTCTTGTTTTATTAGCTCCCTTTTCTCAACTTCATGACGAATTTCCGATTCTAATTCATTAATTGAAGCGTATTCATCTTTCTGAGGAGAAAAAAAGAATGATTTTTCTAAAACAGAACGTGCAAAGAATAAAACTGGTCGTGATTTCACCTTGATCACTTGATGACGGGCCGTTAATCTTGATAAATCCTCACTGACTGCAGTGCGTGCATAACCGGTTGATTCACAGATGTCCTTGACTGTACACCCGTTTAAATTTTTCAAAGTTCCTTCATTTTGTTGGTGAAATTCATAAAGACATTCAAAAATCGTATCAATTCGCATAGTCTTCTCCTTCAAAGAGTCGTTAGCTAGTTTTTATCATCTCTCAAGACAGAAAGCAATACATTTTTGAAGAATGGATGAATACGCCTTCTCCATCCCCTCATTTTGCGATTGAAATGTTTAAAATAAAATCAGACATAACAAGCACGTTATGTCTGATTTTATCTACTATATTAATAATAAACTTCATCCAAGAAAAGGCCTTGCGCTGGTGCAGTCTCTCCTGCATCTTTGCGCACTTTATTTTCCAAAACCTCATCAATGACATCAATCGACAGCTTGCCTGAACCGATTTCTAGAATGGTCCCCATTAAAATACGCACCATTTTATGCAGGAAACCGTCACCGACGAACATAAAATGCAACATACTTCCTTCACGTTCAATCGAAATACGTTCAATCGTTCGTATAGTTGATTTTTTTGTTTTTTTCAACGCAGAAAAGCCAATAAAGTCATGTTTGCCTAATAATTTCTCACAGGCCGCATTCATTTTGTCCATGTCTAGTTTATCAGGAACATAGAAGCTGTGGTACCGCTCAAAAGCTGTTGGAATTGGATTGTTCCATACGTAATAGCTATATTGCTTTCCTTTTACATTATAACGGGCATGGAAACGTTCAGGCATTTCTTCAACGTTTTTTACAACGATGTCCCCTGGCAAATAGCGATTAAAGAATGACAGCATTTCACCGCGTGCCATTTCTGAATTTGTTTTAAAATTCGCGACCTGCCCTCTGGCATGAGTCCCTGCATCTGTTCGACCAGATCCAATGATCTCGATCTTTTCACCAGTCATTTGCGCAATAACACTTTCGATCTTTCCCTGAATCGTTTTCTCAGAATCTCCTAAACGCTGCCAGCCAAGGTATCGTTTGCCATCGTATTCAATGGTTAATTTAATATTTCGCATCTATGTTTCCTCCTCGTTCACTTCACACTGAACCAATGTACCACAGAAGTCTTGGAGGGACTAGTGGGTGAGGTCAAAAGAAGACCAGAGGACTTTTAAAAAGTGCTCTGGATTACCCTGAAATTAAGCATGGATCATGTTCTTGTTGTATTCTTTTTTTATACGACTTAAAGCTTCCATTAATAAGTTTCTTGGCATTCCAATACTCAGACGAACAAATCCTTCACCATCTTGAACAAAGTAACTGCCGACCACCATCGTTAATTTTGCTCGTCGAAAGAAACCCTGCATCTCTGATTCATCCTTGAACCAATTACGAACATCAATCCATGCTAGAAAAGATGATTCGGCTGGCATAACTTTAGCTTCTGGTATATCTGCAAAAAAATCATAAATGATTTCCATATTTTCTTCTACATAATCAATCATTTCATCCAGCCAATCTTCACTTTCATTATAAGCGGCCACAATTGCTGGCACAGCAAATACGTGAGGAGAGGTAATTGAATTTTTTTGCAATTGAAGCAGCAGTGTTTCTCTAATATCCGGATTTGGAACCACGACATATGAGGTTTTTAATCCCCCTAAATTAAACCCCTTATTAGGCGAAAGACACAAGACACTATGTTGTGAAATTTTTGGATGTGCATTCCAAATCGAAGTAAATGTTTGGTTCTTATAAACAATATCACGATGTATTTCATCACAAACTAGAAGGACCTCATGACGAATACATAATTCTGCTAATTGGAAAAGTTCTTCCTTTGTCCAAATACGACCAGAAGGATTCTGTGGACTGCAAAAAATATATAACTTAATATTATTTTCTTTCATCTGTTTTTCTATATCGTCAAAATCAAGATAATAGCGATTCTCACGATTAATCAGTGAACTGCAAAAGAGCTTTCTTTCATTATGCTCTACCGCTTCAGCAAAAGGATCATACGCAGGGGTGTTGATCAGAACACCTTCTCCTATTTTCGTATAGGCCTGTACAATATAATGCAATGTAGATACTGTTCCGAAGGTTAGCTTAATCCATTCTTTTTCAATATGTGTATTATATCGCCGTTTGTTCCAATTGATCACTGCTTCGTAAAACTCATCTGGAATATAAGTATAACTGTAATCTCCAATACTTGCGCGTTTCATTACTGCTTTTTGAATGGCCGGGGCAACTTCAAAATCGATGTCCGCTAAGTCCATTGGAATTGCCTCTTCATTTAATCCAAATTTTTCTTTTAGTACCTGATTGCTCCATTTCCGTGCATTTCCTTGCTTGCGGTCAATGACATTCTCCAAATTGTACATATTACACACCTACATTCACTAAATCTTTAGTCGTTTGATTTAAGACAAGGGCAACACCGTTTTGTATTGCAATATCATCTTCGATTCGTACACCACCTACATCGGGTAGATAAATTCCTGGTTCAACACTCATCACCATATTTTCTTTTAAAATCATTTGGCTGTTTTTATTCAAAATCGGTATATCACCACCCATACCAATGCCATGGCCTAACCCATGGCTAAAATATTTGCCATAACCTGACTCATTGATAATTTTTCGTGCAACTCCATCTACTTCTTGACCTGTTACACCTTCGCGAATAAAATCAATAGCTGTTTGTTGAGCCTCTTTCACCACTTGATAGATCTTATACAATTCTTGAGGTGCCTTGCCTATTGTCACCGTTCGAGTCATATCTGACTGATACTCTTCCAGCACAATTCCAAAATCAATTGTGACAAAATCTCCTTGTTCTAATAAACGTCGCGTTGGTCTTCCATGAGGAAGTGCACTTCGCGGTCCACTTGCGACAATCGGATCAAAGGCCATAGCTGAAGCTCCCTTTTTCAAAGAAAGATAATGAATCAATGCCCCTAATTCATTCTCACTCATACCAACCCTAATACTTGGAAGTAGTTCCGCAAAAATTTCATCCGTCATTGTACATGCATTTTTGATCAATTGAATTTCTTCTGCTGATTTAATTGCACGTAATTGTTGAATTTGACTTGACCAAATTGTTACATTGAATGTCTCAGATAAACAACTATATTCTTTTATTGACAAACCGTCTGATTCAATCGCCAGATTTTTGATTTTTTGCTGGTGCAGCCATTCGATAATCTTGGGCAAATAACTTCCCTGTGGCACTTCAAAATTTTCAAACCCACCCGTTAAATCTTTTATTTCTTGTCGGTAGCGCCCATCAAAAAATTGTACCTGAGAAGAAGGTGTCACAACTAAATAGATACCACTGCCTCCTAAGGAACCAAAGTATTTTTTGTTCCCACGATTTTTGATAATGATGGCCTCTTTATCTGATTTTTTTAGAAGTTTTTGTAATTTCTCAATTCTCATCTGCTACTCTCCATTACTAGAAGTCCAAATCTAAGCCGTCTAAAATATCTGTATCACCTTGATCAAAAATATTCTTCTGTTCTTTTTTCTTCGCTTCATCTCTCAATTCATTTCGTTCCATAACCTTAAAGAATGGCACATAAATTGCAACCGCTAAGACTAACTGCAACGCGTTAACTAAAATCGTTCGCCAATCTCCGTTCGTCAAAAATCCTTCAAGAAAGACCCCCACATACGGTGGATCAAAAATTGGTTTATTCAATAATCCCCAATGCATAAAGAACATCGGCAAGGTTCCAATGATCGCCCCACCAAATACATGTGGAATAAACATTAACGGATTCAAAATAATAGGTGCACCAAACAAGATCGGCTCATTGATTCCAAATAAAGCCGGAAACAGTGAGACTTTCCCAATTTTTCGATACCGTTTTGATTTAGAAACCATACAAGCAACGATGCAGCCGATTGAAATCCCACAGCCAGTAAAGCCGAAGAAAGCACTTGATGCCCCAGCTGTATAAAAATGAGGAATTGGTTCCCCAGCTTGAAAAGCCGAAATGTTTTCTGCTATAAATGCAACCATAATTGGGCGTGTGATTGGACTAAACACAGATGAATGAATCCCAAAGAAAAAGATCAGACAAATGCAGAAATTCAATGCTAAAACTGACCAAGGATTATCCATTGATCCAACCAGTGGTGATAAGAAACGAGTCAAAATGGTTGGAGGCAATTCGCCAGCAGTTTGCATTAATGCGAAACGACCAATAATGAAGGTTCCCCCTACAATCAAGGTTACAGGAATCAGTTCAAATGACTTGGATACAAAATCTGGCACCCCTTCAGGCATTCGAATGGTCAAGTTTCTTTTTTTGCAGAAATTATATAATTCCACTGTTATTAACGCAACGAACATCGCAGTGAACAGACCTTTAGCACCAAAATTAGCAATGTCTAGCAGACCATTTTCATCAAACATCGCTGTCATGAACAAAAAGCCAAAAAGCGATAACGTTACTGCTCCCGGAATATATAATTTGTAGTGGTTCCCTAAATTATAAGAAATCGCCGCACAAGCATAGAGGCCGATCAAGCCAGTTGATAAAGTCACAGGCAAATTGAATAATTCTGCATTATTCAAAATGAACTGACTAAATCCATTGGCTTCACCCAGCATATTCGGTAATGCAGGTAAGATAGCAAAGAAACTTCCTAAAATAGTAAATGGTGTCATTGCAACCATCCCAGCTTTGATTGCGCTTAAATGCCTTTGATTATCAACCTTATGTGCCAATGGGACAAAGAATCGATTCATAAAAGCTTCAAATTTTGCGAACATAGTATTCCTCCTAGTTCCTAGTAATGATTCTGTTTCATGATAAAAACTATATTGTCATTTCCTTTACACTTTCTAATCTCAGAATAGCGAAGTAGATATTTTTTAGCTTAGATGGCTTGTTTCGCTAACTGATGCTTTTTATGTGTAACCAAGGCAAGTTTCATTACAGTTGCTCCATCCATCTGTCCATAAACATCTTTATCAATCACAGCATAAGGAATATCTCTCGGCTCTAAAATGGATTTGATGAAATCTATCTTATGTGTGATTTGTGGTCCAACTAGAACAATATCCCAACCATCAATTTGACTTTCAATCGAGTCTGCGGGAATTGCCGTAAAATCAAAATCCGCATCATTCAATTTTGCACTTTGTTGAACCACCTTGCGCATATTCTGCATCAACATATTCGTAGAAAATCCTCCAGCACAGCATAATAAAATTTTCATAATATCTATCTCCTTAAAAATATTTTTTATTGTAATACCGAAATCAACGTCTCTATTAAGTCTCGAGCTAATTGACTTGTCATATAGTGATCTTGAGCATGAACCATTAATAATCCGACATTTGACGATTCCACTTCATCATTTAATTCTCGACTAATCAAATCTGTTTGAATGTTATGAGCTTCTAAATCCAAATTTCGCGACTCTTCAATCAGTCCTTTTGCTAAATCAAACTCCTTGGTTTTTACGCATTTCAGTGCCTCAAAAGCTTTCGCTTTACTTTCTCCAGCAATCGAGATCAGTTGTACAATTTCTTGTTCTTCTTTTGTCATGTTTTTTATCCCTTCTAAATGAAATCTACCATTCGGTGATATATTTCTTCTGTAAAATTTTTAATTAACTCTTCATATAGTTCAATCATTTGTTGAATATCCTGTTTATTTACGATTGAATAGGCGCAATGTCCATAGCGAACAGGCAAAATCGTCACGACAGTCGGTTTTCCTTCGTTCACTTTGTGTGCTTCCCCACCATCTGTTCCACCTGAATTAAACATATCCAACTGTAATGGAATCGTCCGTTTTTTCGCTATTTCTTTCACATAGCGCACCATTTCCAGATTTGGAGCGAGCGTTCGATCGAAGTGAGTCAAGATCGGCCCTTTTCCAATCTGCCGTTGGTTGGTATGATCCCGAACAAATGCTGTGCTGAATGTCGCCACATCAATAACAAAAACGACGTCCGGATTAATCATCTGAACAGCTGTCTTTGCTCCCCGAATTCCCACTTCTTCACTGCTAGTGTTTGCAAAATGAACAGTCAGCGGTACCTCCTCTTCCGCTAAACGCTTCATCAACTCTCCCATGACAAAACAAGCTAAACGATCATCAAAGGCTTTACCAGCATAAATATCTTGAACATCAAAGGCTTCAAATTCCGTGGCGAAGCATGCCATATTCCCAATTTCTACACCTAACTCAGCTACTTCTTCAGCTGTTGTCGCTCCAATGTCACAATAAAGATTTTCAGTTTGACCTTCACGATAGTCACCATTAATGACACCACTAATCTTTCTTCCATCAAACGTAGTAATCCGAACCTTTTGTAGATGTTGAGCGAGCGGTTTTACACCACCGACGACCATTAAATGAATCAGCCCCAAGCTGCTGATGCTACGAACCATGAATCCAACTTCATCCATATGACCACAGATCATGATACTTTTATGGCTTTTTCCTTTCTTCGTAAAAATCAAACTACCAAGTCCATCTGTCCTTTTTTCATAAGGAAGCCCCTCCAGCTCGGTTAAAATAACTTTACGGACTTCCTTTTCGTTGCTCGCTATCCCGTCAGCATTCGTAAGCTCCTTCAAAAAATCAATATTCACTCTAATTCCTTCTTCCTAAAACACGTTTTAATGTATAGTAAAACTCATGATAATTTTTACTCTCAGCTAACATATTTATCGCTGCCGGATGATTCATTAACTTGCTCAATTCTTTCGAAATAATTTGGTGAATGTCTAGTTGTTCAGCTTTTAATGAAACCATAAAAATGATCTTGGCTGTCCGCCCAGCTGAACTTGCTCCTTCTGGCAAGAGGCAAACCGCAACTCGGTTTTCTTTTCCAGACATGAGTAGCGGGTGAGGGATTGCAACCCCATTTTGATAGATCGTCGACAAATAATTTTCTCGTTCCAGTAATGAATCCTTATATCCTTTAAATCCAATAGTTTCTTCTACTTGGTCTGCAAGATCCATTAAAATATCGGAATAAGATTGGCCCCTTTCAATTCGAAACAAAGATTCCGAAAACAACTCAAAAAAGGAACGCTCTATTGAAAAACTTTCATCGCTTCTCAGCAGACTAAGGTTTTCACTTACCTCTAAATAGTCTAGCTCACTTTGGATCTCACTCATTAGAATAACTGGACAATCGATTTCAATCGTTAGTTCAATAATTGAGAAAATCAAATCAGGATAATAACCTTTTATTTTTTCTATTTCAAACATGGAAAAAGTTTGAATCTTTGCTCGTGGGAAAATTCGTTTTAACTTCATCTCTACTAGGTAAGCCATTCCTCCTCCCGATGAGCAAACAACCGCAATTCTATAAATGTTTTCAATTAATTTTTGCTGCCATTTATGATAAGGAACGGTCATGTGTGTCGCAAGATAACCAATCTCATCTGAAGCAATTCTCAATTTAAACTTTTCTTCGAGCCATTTTGAGAACATCACAGCAAAATTGAAAATCACAGGATAATCTTTACTAATATCTTCCAAATAAGGATTACTAAATTTCACTTCTTTACGCGAACGTTCGATCAACGCTGCTACATGTAGATACACTAGATCAATAAATTCCTGATCCGTCGAAAAATGAGTCTTTTGCTGCTGATCCATCTGTTGAAAAAAGTTTGTAATTTCTTCTTTTAATACTTGTTTATTACTTAATATTTCAAGTTTCTTTGTTTTAGCAAGTAAACTAGCCTCAAAGTAATCATGTGCTTCTTTTTGGTTCGGCACTAATAAACCCGTTCCATGGAGAATCTCTGTCAAAAGAGAATTAGATTTGTCAGTGTCAGATTGCTTCTCTTTTTTTTGAGTCAGTAATAATAAAAATAGCTCCTCTTCCAGCCTTCTAAATTCTATATAATCAATTTTCCACTTATTCTTATCAATTAAATGATAAAGATTGTCTTTTAATTTTTTTTGTTTTTCTACCGTAAATGTTTTCTCTAATTTCTCAAGTAACTTTACATTCCCTTTCTGATAATAATCTTGCAGCAATAATAGTCGATTTTTTAATTCACAAATGATCCGAATCCCATAGTGCGCTTTTCTTTCCAAAATTAAAGGGCTATCTTTAAGGTATCTCTCAAGCTTCGAAAGATCTTTTTTAATTTGACTGCTACTGACTAGTAATTCGTCACTTAGTTGTTTGACAGTCTGATAATTTTCATCAATTAAAAGGAGACTCAATAGTGAATCTAATCGGTCTTTTTGCATCTCAATCGTTGATTCAGTAAATCCAGCTAGATAAGATGAAAATTTTTCTTCATCTAAAATAACCAATCGGCATCCTAATTTGGCAGATCGTTCAATCTTGAATCCTTGTTGTAATTCTGATAAACCTTGCAAATCGTTACGGATTGTTCTAGAGGAAACACCAATTTTTTTTGCTAAATGATTGATCTTCAAGTAATCATTTTCTTTTAGTATTGTCAGTATCTGTCCTTCTCTCATCCTCACCTCTCCTTTTTAGCAAGCGCTATCATTTACACGCTTAGTATAGAAAAACCTACTTCATTAGAAAAGTTGAATTTTTTCCACCTAATAGTGCAAAACGTGTCTGGTTACTAAAATCTATAAATGCCTTTTTTGTACGTTTAATGATTTGCGCATTTTATGAATTGTATCAATTCACTATTTCTCTCACAATAAAAATGATAATTCAAAGCGCACGTTCTCATTTAAGGACGTATTTAAAATTTCAATCATTGATCTTTAAATATAAAACCCTCTGCTCATTAAAAAGATGGGCAGAGGGTTATTAAAGAATCATTTATTAATTAAACCTTAGGAAAACGTGCTAATTTTGCATAGCCTGCTAATTCTTCTTCGATACGTAGGAACTGGTTGTATTTTTCCACCCGTTCACTTCGGGCCATCGATCCGGTTTTGATTTGTCCGGCATTCATTGCAACCGCAAAATCAGCGATAAATGTATCACCCGTTTCACCTGAACGATGAGAGATCATGGTTGAATACCCATTAGCTCGAGCTAGTTTGATCGTTTCGATTGATTCGGAGACGGTACCGATTTGATTTAGTTTGATCAAAATTGAGTTGGCAATTTTTTTATCAATTCCTTCAGCGAAGATGGCGGGATTCGTTACAAAAATATCATCACCGACTAATTGAATATCTTTTCCCATAGCTTCAGTCATCTTCTTGAAGCCCTCCCAGTCATGTTCGGAGAATCCATCTTCAATGGAGATGATTGCTGGATACTTATTTACCAAATCTTGATAGTAGGTCAGCAGTTCCTCTGAAGTCATTTCTTCGCCTTCAAAATGGTATTTTTTTGTTTCCTCGTTATAAAATTCACTCGATGCCGGATCTAATGCAATGGCAATTTCTTCACCTGATACATACCCAGCCTCCTTAATAGCACGATATAGCATTTCGATTGCTGCTTCTGTACTGCCTAATTTAGGAGCAAAACCACCTTCATCACCAACAGCAGTCTCGTACCCTTCTTTGGCTAAAATATTTTTTAATGTATGGTAGGTGTTAGCAATTTTTTCAACACCATCACGGAAGCTTTCACGTTTTACTGGTGTGATCAAGAATTCCTGAACGTCAATTCCTGAGTCCGCGTGAACACCGCCATTGATTACATTGAAAAAGGGCTGTGGCAATTCAAGATCCACTCCGCCAAGATAGCGATACAAAGGAATACCTTGGCTTTTAGCGGCCGCACGAGCGATCGCCATAGAAACGCCAAGAATGGCGTTGGCTCCTAAGCGCCCCTTGTTTGGCGTACCATCTAAGTCAATCATACATTTATCGATGTTCGCTTGATCAAAAGGAGATAATCCCTTCAACGCATCATTGATCTCAGTATTCACATTTTCCACTGCCTTCATGACACCTTTTCCCATTAAGTAATCACCGCCGTCACGCAATTCGACTGCTTCACGATCTCCTGTAGATGCACCACTTGGTACTTCCGCACGACCCAACGAACCATCCGATAAAAGGACATCTGCTTCGATGGTTGGATTTCCGCGGGAATCAAAAATTTCTCTTGCTTTTACTTTTTCAATTACGACTGTCATATTTAGTTCCTCCTTAAAAATGAATACAAAAAAACCTGTTACACGTTAAGTACCTTTAAAACGACTCAAAGCGAATAAGCCAGAGCATTAAAAGTATTTAACTTATAACAGGCGCCATCAGCTGAATAATTCAGCAGTTAGGAGGGGTGCACCATCCCTCTTTCGAAAAAAGAATAGCACTACAAAGTTCATTTAGCAAGTGAAACACTGTTTTTCATTTTCGTAAGTAAAAAAGACAGCCCGATTTTTTCACAAAGGGGCTGTCCTAAAATCTATTTTCCTAGTACCAATCGTCTAGTATAAACTGCCTGTCCCGAGTGCATCACAGCATCGTCGATGGCCGAAACGATACGAACTTGCCGGGTTACTGGCGGGTTCCAATTGGTATCGATCACATCATCAAGACTGCTTTCCTCAACGTTTTTCAAATACTGTTTTGTAAAAGCTACACTGGCAGATAAATAATCTAAAACCAATTGACGATCTGTTACGATTACTTTCGCGGCTTCTTCAGGGGTGTGACGATAATCTTCCGTATCGTCCGGTAAATCTAAAGCAAATTTCTCTGACCAGCCAGCGCTTGTCCATAACGCTTCCGTTCCATTTAAATCCGAAATTTGCAGATCTAGTTCTCGCGCAGTATGCCACATAAGCCAAGTAACAGATTTGATTAAAGGAGCCGGCATTTGATTCGCCTCTTCCGTCGTCATCTGCTCAAAGGTATCTTCAAAACGTTCTTGCGCGCGATCCAGCATTTCCATCGCAAATTCTGTGTTCTCCATCATGAAATCCTCCTAGTTCGTGATAATGTACTACTTTTACCATACTACGATGAATTTCAGAGGGCAACTATTCGATGTTCGAGTATAAATAGACCAAATCATTTTCGACTTGTTCGGCTTCACTTATTTCGTCAAAATGAAACAGCAATTTTTGTGTGGGCAAAACAATTTCTAACTCATGCTCTTTGCGTTGAACAGCCATAGAATCCCTGGGATAAAACTTATGGGTGAATTGATCCAAATCAATATCCGGTTGAATCAGCATCACTCCCGCCGAATAGAACACAACCGGCAGATTATCCATTGTTTCCAATAACGTGAAATTCATTAATTCCTCTGCTGACAGCTGCGAATCAATATAGGCCTGTAGGATCAAGAACTGCTGTGCTTGATTGAACACTTGATTGAATTCACTCATTCCTTTACTCCTCAATCAAAATAGCCGGAATGCCGAAGCCTGCTAAAATGCGAGCAGAAGTATAGGTATTTAGGCCTTTTCTGAAGGTAATATACACCTTGCGATCCCTTGGAATCTCATTGATGCGATCACGCAACTCGTTCATTGAAATGTTTTTGGTCGCTTCGATGCTGCCAGAGGCCGCTTTATTAGGTTCGCGGATATCTAAGAAAAAGGCATTGGTTAAATCCTCTGCCGGAATATCCTCCACCTTGATCGTTTCGACCACATTGGTCATTTGATTAATCGCCACGTAGCCGGCGATATTTAATGGATCGCGTGTCGTTGAGTAGGGAGGAGAATAAGGCAATTCCAAATCTGGTAAATCAAAGACTGTTAGATTGCCAGTGATAGCCACAGATAGTTCGCCCATTCGCTTGTCTACACCCTTTTCACCAACTGCTTGTCCTCCTAAAATTTTGCCGCTTGTCGCATCAAAAATGATTTTTAAGTTTAAGCGTGTCGCTCCTGGATAAAAGTACGCATGATCAAAGGGCGTTACAAAGATGGATTTATAATTCGTGATTCCCGCAGCCTTCAAAGCATGCTCTGTCATCCCAGCATAGCTTGCGGTGTAATCAAAGATTTTCGCTACCCCAGCACCGATATACCCACGATAACTCATTGGTGTGCCATTGACCATATCTGCTAACATATGTCCTTGCCGATTGGCGGCACTAGACAGCATACTGGATGTTGCTAGTCCTGTAACTAGGCTCGTTGTTTTAATAATATCTCCGATCGCATAGATATCAGGGACGTTCGTTTCTAATTGATCATTAACAATAATCTGCCCATCATCAGATAGTTCAATACCAGCGGATTTCGCCACTTCATTGTTTGGGGCAACCCCAGTAGCGAAAATGATCATATCTGGCTCAAGCGTTGTGCCATCAGACAACACAACTTCTTTTCCTGCTTGGCGAATTTCTTCAACCTTTGTACTTAAATGAACATGCAGACCCTTTTCAATCAGCTTATCGTAGATTAAATCCGCAATTTCTTCATCATAGGGAAACGCGACCTGCGGCAATTGGTCAACGAGAGTCACATCCATTCCGCGATGCTTGAAGTTCTCAGCCAACTCCAAGCCCATAACACCGGCACCTAAAACTAGAACATTCTTAGGATCCTTTTCATCGATAAATGACTTGATGTCAGCCGCATTGGTGACACTGCGTAAAACAAAGCCATTTTCTGCTTTCTCAGCCCCTTTAATTGGTGGAAAAGTTGGACGTGCACCTGCAGAAATAACTAATTTGTCATAGTTCGTTATTGCTTCCTCTCCAGTTTTTAAATCCTTAACAACCAGTTGTTTCTTATCCGGATCAATTGTCTGTACCTCGTGAGTCGTGAAGACATCGATATTATTTTTTACCTTCAAAATTTCAGGTGTTCGTTCAATCAAAGAATCTAAATCTTCAATCACACCGCCTAAATAATATGGCAACGCACAACTGGCGTAAGAAATATTTTCTCCACGTTCATAAATAACGATCTCATGCTCTTCATTCAACCGACGTAAGCGTGTGGCAAATGAAGGACCGCCGGCAACTCCGCCGATAACTACAACTTTCATGTGAACCTCTCCTTTTCATGGTAGACCTCTATATTTTGGGTAATACTTCGGTTCAACTCTACAGTCGTGTATTACCTCATTTCGTTCCTTTTTTGATAGTACTATTTTTATAAAATACCAGCAAAGAATTGTTCTCAAAAAAATATTTAGCATACAAAAAAGATCAATCTCCTTTTATTGAGGATTGATCTTTACTCTTTATTCAGTTCTACTAAGCTTTTCTTTTTCCCGTCTCTCACTATTTCTAATCTCAATTGCTTTCGTCCTGTTCGAATCACGTGATATTCGATCGTGTTCCCGTCGTCTGTCATAACGACTTCCTTTTTAGTGGAATTCACCGCGACTCTCGCTTTTTTTAATGCTAAAGCACCCTTACGCTTAATCGTCCAATCAGTAAAGTTCTTATTCTGAGCTTTAAAAGAATAGTTCACCGATTGATTGGTCCAATTACCTTGAAGCCAGGCAGAATTATTGGGTGTTACTTTATTAATAATTGTAAACAGCACTAAAATCGCTACAACTACTCCCCCAATAGCAATTTGTTTTCTCCATTTAAATAGATAGTTCACAAGATTTTCTTTGATTTCCTCAATCGTTGTGATACTCATGTTAGGCATTCTCCTCCAATACTTCTCCCTTAATCAACTCCTAGATAGTGAAAATCCTAACATACAGTTTTGCGATTGACAAATCCTTTTTTCAATCGTTTTCATTTTTATTCTGAATAAAGAAGATCAGCCAACGCTTCTGTTAACTGATCCATATTCCCTTTTATTCAGTTAGATTGTCTTCGAGAAGCTTCACAGCAGTACGGACATACTCGGAACATGGTCTTTTTCCAAGCAGCTTCGTGCAGTAAAGCGAGCCGTATGTTTGTTGAAACTCTTGCGTCATTTCAACGACAAGCTTTCCAGCTGCATCATTTTTACACTTTGCTGGATCAATCATTTCCGGTGTTCCTTTTAAAAAATTTGCGATCATATACGTGCCAGCTAATGCTCCGCATAACCCCTGATAATTACCGCCGCCATAGTGACTCGCCAGTTCATTTCCCCTGTCCAACTCGAGCCCGATTTCCTGGCAATAAGCACCGACGACTGCCTGACAACAGTTACGACCCGCTTGAAAATAAGTCATTGCTTGCTCTTCGTGATCCATGTCCCTCCATCCTTTCGATTTACTGACTCAAATCATTTTTACTAATGTAATACAAGATACGCCATCCTCTTCGTATGGCTCGCCTCTTTTTATATATCCTAAACTCTCATAAAAGGCTGCGGCTGACAATTCTCCGTGAATCAAAATCTGATTGTAGCGTTTCTGTTCAGCTACTTTTTCTAATGCTTTGACCACTTGACTACCTAAATGGTAGCCACGATATTCGGCAATCGTCGCTACACGACCAATCCGTGCTACATCCTTAGCTTCCGTTAACAAGCGAGCAGTTGCGACGGGTCGGCCTCCATCAAAAAGGACACTATAGATAGTAGCTAATGTATCATTCTGATCAAACTCATCCGCCAGTGACATGTTTCTTTCCAAAATGAAAACCTGCATTCGAACATAACTGCTGGCCGCTCGCAGATAATTTGCACTGCCTATTTCTAATCTCAAGTCTGCCATAATGCCTCCTGTTTCCATCTATTATACTATTTTTTTCGATACTCTTTGAGTGGCAATCCTGCTTCTTTTAAAAACGGCGAGGGTTCAATGGTTTTATTGTTGACAGTTTTTGGATAGGTAACATAAAGATTTTCCTTTGCACGTGTAATAGCCACATACATCAATCGGCGTTGCTCCTCTAACGTTGTCGGTGGAGCGCCTTCCTCTCTTGCCTTTTGCAAATCACAGTCGGCTTTCTTTACTGTGTGATGGTTTGGTAACGCGTCTTGATAAACACCTTTAATAAAGATGTTTTTCTTGCCTAAGCCTTTACTGGCATGGATCGACAATAAATAAACGGCATTTAATTTTTCCTGATCATAGTCACGCAGTCTTTTTTTCATACCTTCGTTTTGCTGACTAGCCTGTTGAAAAGCTTCTAGAAGCCCTGGCCAATCTCCTGCTGCAGACAACTCTTTATGCAACCAATCTGCCTCTTCTTCACTCAAATCCTTTTTGAATTTGGGTGTTGCCAGCAGCGCATCTGCTAATGCCGTAAGATTTAGCCTACCCTGTTGATAAAAAAAGTACATTTCCTTAAAAAACACTTTTGCATGATCTTGCGATGATGGAGAAAGATTTCGTTCACTGACTAAAAAAGCAACTAGATCATTAATCTTAAACTTGTTTTTACTAAACAGTTCGTCGCTAAATTTTGCACTAGAATTAAATTTGATGAAATGAAAAAAGGCATATTGCTGAATGATTTTCTTCAGTGCGTCATTTTTTTGTTGGATTGCTGTCGCCGAGGCCAACATTTCTAATTGCTGAAAGAGCGTCTTAAACAACGGCAATCCAAAAATCCCCAACAAGTCATCGTTAGACGGTGTAACAAAAGGTACCTTGTGTTTTTTTAATTGTTTCAACAGGGAACGCAGCTGTACCCGTGTCGGATACAAGACCATCGTACCACGATAATCAGGGCTGCCATCCTCCAGCGGAGCTTCACTGGCTAACTTCTGTATTTTTTGTCCGATCCAAGCGGCCTCATCCTCATCATCAGGAAAACCAATGCCATAACAATCATGAGCAGTCGTTGTTTTACTAGCAGTCATCGTTTTTTCCAATCGATCATGGGCATTAAAACGAATCAAGCGATTGCCTGCTTCTACGATCGGTGCATCTGAACGATAGTTAGTCATTAATTTCAGAGACGTTTGTTTGTACTCTTGTTCAAACGTCTTAATATAACTCGGCTCCGCCCCGCGAAAGTAGTAAATACTTTGGTCATCATCCCCAACAATAATCAGCTTACTGGAATTTTTCTGCATGACTTCCTTATCTGGCGGACAGATCAACGCCACAATCTGTTTTTGTAACGGGTTGATATCCTGAAACTCATCAATAAAAATGTAACGGTATTTCTCCTGCAGCGTTTGCCGGGCTGTTCTGTCGTTTTCTAAAATCAATTTCAGATTAAACAACATATCGTCAAAAGTAATAAAGTGCTGCGTCTTTTTTGTCAACGCCAGCTCAGTTAAAAACTGCTGAAAAACTTCACTTAATTTTTGATTCAGAAGAAGCTCCTGCCCATCAAAATACTTGGCGACAAATCCAACCATCTCCTGATCCGAATACCCCATGTTTCGCCAATAGCTAATGCGAGAGGCAATCGTTCGATCTTCAAGCTTGTCAAAATTGTATAAATGATATTTTTTTATTAAGTGATTCGCCACTTGATAATATTGATCTTCATCGATTTGCCCTTCAATCCCCCACTGTTTCAGGTCGGGATTCTTCCGCAGCAACTCATTGTACTCCGCGTTGAACCAGCCATGAAATGTTTGTACTTTGACACGAGCATAGCCGCCTAAATAATGATTGACTCGCGCTTCCATCTCTAACTTTGCCTTACGCGAAAAAGTACACATCATGATTGCCTTTGGATCTACTGATTTTTCTAATACTAAATAAGCCGCTTTGGCACAAATTGTTTGAGTCTTGCCGCTTCCTGCACCAGCGATAATCCGTAAATGCGTCTGCATTGGAAAACGAATCGCCGCTAATTGATCTTCACTAAAAGAATGACCATTATTCTGCGCAATTAATTGCTGCAAAGTATCTTTATCATCCAGCGTATCTCGTTCTGCTTCGATTAAATCTGATTTTATGTAATTTGAAAGCTTTGTGAACATGTATCCTTGGTTCCCTTCTATGTAAAAAAAATCATACTTGTTTATTATAACTGAATCGTAGGAATTTAATAGCGAACACCACCAAAGCACCAAAAAAGTGATTGCAGAAAAAAAGCAGTGCCCTTTTCTGCAATCACTTTTGATTAGCTCCATTTATCTTATTTCAGCCTTTGCTGATCTTTTCTGTATTTCAATGGCGTGACTCCTGTAATTTTTTTGAAGCTGCGAACAAAATAACTAGGCTCAATATAGCCAAGTGCATCGCTGATTTCAGCAATCGGCCAATCCGTTGTCTCTAACAATTGTTGTGCCCAATAAACTTTTAGCTTCCCATAAATTTTGCTAAAAGGTTCTCCAAACTCTTCTTTTAACAAACGACTTAGATAGCTAGGCGAAAGATTACTTACCTCGGCTAACGTTTTCAGGTCCACATGATTCGCCTTATTCTCAAATACTAAATCAATCGCAGGCTGTAATAATGGATTTTTAGCTAAATAAACTCCTGTTGAATCCTGCAGACGATTTTCTAATTTCGAATGTTGAATATCTTGTTGAACAAATTCTAAGTCCAATGATTGCTCATCGACGGGATCTTTCCGCTTAGATAGACGCAATGTTTGTCGATAGGCTTTGATTAAATAGTCCTTTTTTATTGCCTCAGACACAATGTATTCACTGATCTTTTCCAGCATCTCTGCCGATTTTTTTAAGTCTTCTTTAGTGAAACGCGGGTATTGATCGATCAAAAAATGATGCTCTTTTTTAAATGTATTTAGGAAAGTTTGATCCTCTACCTGCAGCACCTGCTCTAAATCCTCCTGCTCCTCTTCTAACAGGATTTCTCCCGCCATGATAGCTCCTACATAACGATTATCTATCATGATAGGAATCGCCATATCGACGATATCGAAATGGCACCGATAGATAAAGGGTTGTCCTGTTCGTACAGCTTCAAGTCCCCCGCGAGAATCACACTTTTCACAATAAACAGAAAGCTCCGGATGATTACGGACTAGCTGACAAAAAGGCTGAACCTGACTATGCTTTGTTACAGGTCTGCCTCGATAGTCCACCAATATAATGGCTAAATGCGTCGCTATTGCAATACTTTCCTGAACAGCTTCCCATTTATTCAGATCCAGTACTTGTTCAATATCAAATTGTGTGTTGTTCACAGGATCACCTCTAAATTTATTATAGAACTTCCGAGCAAAATAGCAAAATTTTCCCATTTCATAAAATAGTTCAATGTTTTTATGAAAGAAAGCGGTAACACAGTTCAATGATTATTTTATGATAACGCTTTATGATTAACGTGTAAACAAAACAAAGGAGGATTCATCATGAGAAAAGCACTTATCTTACCAACAAAATATGTTCAAGGAGAAGACGAACTATTAAACTTAGGTTATTTTGTCAAAACATTCGGAAAATCTGCCCTGTTGATTGCCAATCCCGATGACGTTGAGCGGATCCGTCCACAGCTTGATTCCACAGCCAACAAATTCAATATTTCATTTATTGAAGGCGGATTCAATGGGGAAGTTACTCGAGAAGAAACCAAACGTCTCCAAGCAATCGCTAAGGAAAAACAAACAGATTGCATCATTGGTTTAGGCGGGGGAAAGGCGATCGATGCTTCAAAAGTCGTAGCGGAAGGCGAACGTTTAATTATTGTTCCTACAATTGCTGCGCAGGACGCACCGACTTCACATTCAGCAGTGCTCTACCACGCAGACGGGTCATTTGATGATTACGCGTATTTCAAACAAAGTCCAAGTGTTGTCCTAGTAGATACAAAAGTGATTGCTAAAGCACCGACGCGTTTCCTTGTCGCTGGTATGGGAGATGCATTATCAACGTATTTTGAAGCACGCGCTACACACAATTCTTATTCACGGGTAAACGCAAGCTTGCCAATGGGGTCTCTAGATGGATCAACGCCACCAGCAAGTGGAACCTACGCAGCACTGGCCATGGCAAAACTTTGTTGGGAACACTTACAGGAAGACGGTTTGAACGCAAAAATTGCCTGTGATGCTAACGTGGTCACAGAGTCGTTAAATAAAATCGTTGAAACCAATATCTTACTTTCAGGCTTAGGTTTTGAAAGTGGCGGTTTGGCTGCAGCGCATGCTATCCACAATGGAATGACCGTACTTCCCGGAACACACCATTATCTTCATGGAGAAAAAGTTGCTTTTGCAACTCTAGCTCAACTTGTATTAGAAGATGCGGAAACAGCCGAACTTCATGCGGTGATGGACTTCATGACAGCAATTGGTTTACCTCTCACATTAGCTGATCTGGGGGTGCCTTCGATCACCTTTGAAGAAGCCTTAGAAGTCGCAAAAATCGCTTCAATTCCAGAAGAGTCGATTCATTCTATGCCATTCCCAATTGTGGTGGAAGAAGTTGCAAATGCGATCATCGTCGCTGATCGCATTGGACAGGCCTACAAAGATTCGCACTGATTGAGCTTTAATTATTCGAGAACTTTTAAATCTATTTAAAATAAGGAGTAATTCTATGAAAAAGGCAATTCTCTTAGTTTCACATAGTAAAAAGATTACAGATGGCGTGAAAGACATGATCGAACAAATGGCTCAAAGTGATTCCCTTCAGATCTTTTCTTTAGGTGGAACCGCTGATAATGAACTAGGCAGTGATCCTACCAAAATCGTTGAAGCTATCGATAAAAACGATTCAGTCGATACCTTCTTTGTCTTTGCTGATCTAGGAAGTGCTGTCCTAAGTGCTGAATTGGCTTTTGATATGTTGGAAGCAGAGCAGCAAAAAAAATATGTATTAGTTGATGCTCCTTTAGTGGAGGGCGCCTTCGCTGCTGGAATTACTGCTAGTGTCTCCGATGACCTTGAGCACATTCTAACAGAAGCAAAAAATGCACCTAAGAAGGGATGGCGCTAAGATGAAAAAAATTATGAATGAACCAAGAGATATCATCGAAGAAATGTTGTCTGGAATCGTGACTAGCTATCCAACGATTGTTCATCGAGTGACGGATTCACGAGTCATAGCCAGAAATATGGCTTCCTCGTATGTAGGAATCGTCTCAGGAGGGGGCAGCGGTCACGAACCTGCTCATGCAGGATTTGTTGGTGATGGCATGCTAAGTGCAGCTGTTCTTGGTGATGTATTTACCTCACCTACTCCTGATCAAATTGAACTTGCCATTGAAGAAGCAAATAATGACCAAGGCGTCCTATTGGTTGTTAAAAACTATACCGGTGATATTTTGAATTTTGAAATGGCGAAGGAAATCGCAGAGATGA
The DNA here is from genome assembly GCF_019175485.1 of Enterococcus raffinosus. Lineage (NCBI taxonomy): Bacteria > Bacillati > Bacillota > Bacilli > Lactobacillales > Enterococcaceae > Enterococcus > Enterococcus raffinosus. The sequence goes on along the minus strand of NZ_CP072888.1, from coordinate 438,953 downwards.
ACGATATCGCTGTGGAGATCGTCGTAGTGGATGATGACATTGCCGTAGAAGACAGTACGTATACTGCCGGCAAACGAGGAGTCGCTGGAACTATTTTGGTTCATAAAATACTGGGCCATGCCGCAAAACATGGCGCTGATTTACCCACATTAAAAAAATTAGGGGACCAGGTTGTAGCAGCAACCAAAACGATTGGCGTGGCACTAAAAGCCGCGACTGTTCCTGAAGTCGGAAAACCGGGCTTTTTATTAGCAGAAGATGAAATCGAATTCGGCGTTGGTATTCACGGCGAACCAGGATATCGTCGAGAAAAATTGCAGCCTTCAAAGAAATTAGCAGAAGAATTAGTCGGGAAATTGATCTCTTCCTATGACAAGAAGCCAAATGAAATCGGTGTTTTAGTCAATGGAATGGGTGGAACCCCTTTGATGGAGCAATTCATTTTTATTAACGATGTTTCAGATTTGCTGAAAAAAGAAAAGATACAGGTCAGCTTCCATAAAGTCGGGAATTACATGACCTCGATTGACATGCAGGGACTTTCCTTAACATTTATTGATTTAACAAATACAGACTGGCAAAAAGCATTGACAGCTCCAGTTTCAACAATTTCTTGGTAATTTTACATGTAAGGAGTAAGGGAAAATGAATATAACAGTAAAAGAAATTCAAGCTTGGTTGTCCGATTTCGAACAAGCGATTGCAGAAAATAAAGCTTATTTGAGTGAGTTAGATACGCCCATTGGTGATGGTGATCATGGGAATAACATGGATCGCGGAATGACTGAATATGCTAAAGTAGTTAAAGAAAAACAACCTCAGACAATTAGTGATACCTTCAAGATTCTGTCTATGGCACTCATCTCAAAAGTTGGTGGAGCTTCAGGACCCTTATATGGCTCAGCCTTTATGAATTTGACAAAAGAAACGAACAATCTAACCGAAATCACTAATAAACAAGAACTTGCTGAGCTCTTAGAAGCAGGATTACAAGGAATTCAAGCTCGCGGAAAAGGCGTTCCAGGCGACAAAACCATGGTAGATGTTTGGCAAACAGTGATTGATGATCTGAAAAACACTGAATTATCTTCTGATAGCATCGAAGCCGCTAAAGAAAAGACAAAAGATATGCAAGCAAAAAAAGGCCGTGCTTCCTATTTAGGAGAACGCTCCATCGGACACATTGATCCCGGGGCGGCCTCTAGCGCGATCCTCTTCCAAAGTCTTCTCCCCTACTTAAACTGATGATAAATGCTTGGCGGTTTCTCGCTGAGCATTTTCTCTTTTTAAGCCATCTTCTCCATAATGGTTTCTTCGAGAGCTTCATACAGGCAATTTCTTCTACTGTAAAGTCCATTTCATAGCCTCTTGATACAACTAAAAATACACTATTGTCGTAATTTTTTTCGATAGTCACTATAATGAGTGGGAATTATATCTCTTCATTTTAGGAGCGAACACTATGGAAAAACAGAAAACACTCAGTAGGTCTATTATAATTTTAGGACTATTTTCTTTTATCACCTCTCTATCAGGTGAAAGTACGAACTTAGCCTTGCCAACAATCAGTCATGCCTTGGCAATTACAAATAACGAAGCCACATGGATCGTGCAAATCGGTTTAATCACCACGACGATCTTGTTGGTGGCTTTTGGACATTTGGGGGACATTCTTTCGAAAGAACTAATTTTTCTCGTCGGCGGCATATTGTTTACAGCTGGATCACTCATTAACGGTCTATCACCAAGTTTTACCGCTCTTTTATTCGGGCGTATCGTCCAAGCAATCGGCTCAGCCATGATCATGGCGAACTCTATCGGGCTAACCACAGAGTATTCGACCCCTGAAAAACGGGGAACTGCTTTGGCGATCATCTCCATGTTTATTTCAGTCGGTGCGATTTCAGGACCTGCCTTAGGTGGTGTTCTGCTATCGGCATTTTCCTGGCGCTGGATCTATTTAATTAATGTCCCATTAGGTTTGATTTTTACCTTTATCGGCTATCACGTCTTTACTTTTCCAAAGTTGACTAGAGTCACAATTGAACAGCCCTTAAAAGAAGCCAATTGGCTGGGGCAGGGAATTTTCTCTGTAGGAATTATCACCCTATCTCTTTCAAGTCTTTTCTTTCAAAGTTCGAATGCCCGTTATTTAGTAGGAAGTCTCGCATTTTTTATTGGTGCTAGTCTAACCATCTATTCCTTTATTCAGGATGATCATAGTAAAAATCCTTGGATTTCACCAAATGTCCTACGAAACAAGCGATTTATGTTATCGATGTTTGCGCTGTTTTTAGCGATGCTAACCAATGTCGCTTCCAATATCTTATTGCCTTTCTATCTTCAAAGTTTACACCGAATTGATCCCATGATCAGTGGATTGGTAATGGTCCTGCAATCCGTCGTTATGCTGTTGATTGCTCCAATCGCTGGACGGCTTTCGGATAAAATAGGTTCCAGCAAACTAATCATCACAGGAATCAGCACTTTGATTCTTTCTCAAATCGGCTATACTTTTTATCCCTTAAAACTAAATTGGCTGCTGGTTTTATTTCCTATTCTTTTAAACGGAATTGGCATGGGAATCTTTCTATCTCCAAATAACTCACTAGCGATGTCCTTTGTTGACAAACAATTTACCGGTGTCGCAGGCTCATTAACCTCATTCTTTAGAACAATCGGCATGAGCCTTGGAATCAGTATCGCGTCTGCCGTTTTGTTCGCACAATTACCCAATGTTCGCTACATCTCACCAGCTTTAGGCAACCATTTTATTCATGCCTTTCATAATGTTTTTTGGGTTATGACTGCTCTAGCGATCCTTTGCTTATTATTGTCTATCTATGCAATCAAAAGTAAGCAAAAAAAATAGCCTCAGACTAATTGCTTTTCAGGATTATTTGCCTTAAAAAAAAAGAGTTTCCGATCTCTCGGAAACTCTTTTGCTGGTTCTTATGGGTGAATATATTGTAAACCAGCTGCGCTTAATGTCGCAGTATTTGGTCCAGTCGGTGATGGGAAGCCCATACCGCCTTGAGTAATAGTGATTGTATTGTTTGAAGCATTGTATGATTGAACATAAGCAACGTGCCCGTATGAAGGATCCGCATTCCATGTTCCAACGGATTGCCCTTGAGCAAAGACCACGATTGATCCAGCTGCAGGCGTACCATCTACTTGGAAGCCATCAGCAGCTGCTGAAGCACCCCATTGACATCCGTTACCCCAATAAGTTCCAGCCCAAGGAGCAACTTGTTTTACGTACCAAGTACATTGACCTACTGCATACATATTACCTGAACCAGTGTGATCGACTTTACTGCCGCCAGTACTTGTTGGTGGTGTAGGCGTTGGTGCTGGTGTTGAATCTTTTGTATCCTCAGTCGTGCTAGTAGTTGTTTCTTGTGTTGAAGAAGATGACGTTGAGTTTTCTTCACTTGAACTTGATGAAGCTTCAGTAGAAGATGCTGTTGAACTTTCCGCTGTTTCTTTCGCTTGTTCAGCAGCAGCCTTTGCTTGAGACTCTTCAAACGCTTTTTGTGCTTTTGCAGCTTCTTTGGCTTGACGTTCTTGTTCAGCTTTTTGTGCTTTTGCAGCTTCTTGCTGTTCTTTCAAGACACGTGCTTGCTCTGCTTTCGCTTCTTCTTGTTCTTTCTTCAATTTCGCTTTATCTTGTTCAGCGGTTGCTTGTTCCGCAGCATAGTTCGCTTTCACAACATTCAATTCAGCTTGTTTGTTGGCAATTTCATTTTTTTGTGTTTCTAATTCTTTTTGGTTTGCTTGAATTTCAGCAACTTTTGTTTCATTATCTTTAACTTTTTCTTCTACCGCTTTTTCATCAGCTTTTTGTTGCTCCATCAATGAATGGTTTGCTTTAACCATCGTTGACATTGCTTGAACACGGCCGATCACGTCTGATAATGAATCTGCTTCTAAAACAGCAGAAACATAGCTAGAAGCTTGCCCCTTCACCTGTGTATCACGGGCTTGGTTCTTGATTACTTCATTACGTTTTGCGATACGTACTTTCAAAGTAGCAATTTTTTCTTGTAACTTCATTGTATCTTTATTTAATTGATCTTGTTTCGCTTCTAAGTCTTTGACTTTTCCACTAACTGTTGCGATTTCACTTGTTAATCCATCAATTTGTGTTTGAACATCGGATTGCTTTCCTTGTAAATCACTGATCTTTTGGTCTTTTTCTTGAATTTGTTGATCATAATTATCTGCTAGTGCAATACTTGGCACTGCTGAGACAGCAATTGTACACACCAACAATGCTGATAATATACTCTTTTTCACTAATTATTCCTCCGGCTATTATGTTGATTTAAATGAATGATCGCATAACGTCAGAAGTAATTCTAACATAGTGATATATCACGCAGATAAAAGTAATGTTACAAATATATTTCAATATTATTCTTAAAGTTTTTAAATTAAGAAAGAGAAAACCCTTTGCCCTCACTATTTATGTCTCTTTCAGAAAGAAAACGAAGAGAAATACAGTGCATTATTAGGCCTATTCTTTGGTGCTATTTCTCTTTTCAGCTAAAATGGAATTAAAAGAAAGAGGGGGGGGGGAATAGTATGCGCTGGCGAGGAGATCGACAAAGCTCCAATGTGGAAGATCGTTCAGGAAGTAACAATCGACCTGCCGGAAAAATAGCGGCTGGTGGCGGTATTGGTGTATTTTTGATTGCTATTATTGTTTTTTTCATTTCTGGAGGAGATTTAGGGACAGTCACCGACACTTTAGGCGGTGGTATTACTCCGGCAACTTATGAAACTGAAAATGTTTCTTCAAAAGAATACACGGAGCAAAAAGAATTTGCCGCAGTCGTCTTTGCACATTTAGAGGATTACTGGGACAGCGAGTTTGAACAGTTGGACAAGCCCTATCAAAATCCAAAACTCGTGCTATTTACTGATAGCGTAAACTCAGCCTGTGGACAAGCAAGCTCACAGGTCGGACCCTTTTATTGCCCTGCCGATCAAAACGTTTACTTAGATTTAAGTTTTGCTGATGAGTTATCCAATAAGTACGGCGCAACAGGTGACTACGCAATGGCTTACGTGATCGCCCATGAAGTCGGACATCATGTACAAAATGAGTTGGGAATAACTAACCAACTTGAGAAAATTCGAAAACAGATTTCAGAAACTGAATACAATAAATATAGTGTACGTCTAGAATTACAGGCTGACTATTTAGCAGGATGTTTTTCAAAATATCTCGCTGGAGAAACCTATCAAGGACAGTCAATTCTAGAAGAAGGCGACATTGAGGAAGCAATCACTGCGGCAAATGCGATTGGTGACGACACGCTGCAAAAAGAATACCAAGGATATGTCGTTCCAGATAGTTTTACCCACGGCACTAGCCAACAGCGCACGGATTGGTTCAAGCGCGGGTTCAAATACGGTGACTTAGAACATGGGGATACATTTAATGAAAAGAATCTAGATTTATCAACAGCCGCGTAAATTTAGAAATAGTCCATTGTTATGCCGATCAAGTTACTTTTTTATACGAAAAAATTTCCTCTCAAAAATTATTTCGAGAGGAAATTTTTTGTTTGGAATAACTTACGCACTACAGTACTAGAGAATTATGCTTTCTTTTTCCGATAAAAGTAGAGTGCCCCTGCCAAAATGACAATTACTAATCCGATATAAGGCAAGACTTTCAACACTTGCTCCCCTGTTTGCGGCAAACTTCCACCGCTGCTGTATGAAGAATCTCCTCCCCCATACGACACATCGAGGCCGCTGCCGTTGTTGAAAATATCACTTTTTGTCGAAGGCAGCTCAGGATTTGTTTTCTTCACTGTTACCGTTTGAGCTTCATCATTGATATCCTCATGAGCACCAATCAGATTCCCCTTCGTATCAAATAATTTTTCAAAAGCAACGAGTGTCAAATCATCTGAAAGTATATTACGACGGAAAGTAAAGCTCATTTCGACTGTTCCGCTACCAGTATCGCTAGCTACAAACGTTGCCTGACTCTCAATTTCGCGTCCCATTACAGTGAATGGTTCAGCTGAATTTTTCAACATCAGTTTGCCACGCACAGTGTAGCTTTCTCCCGGAACTAGATTTTCATAAAAAACAATATCCTTAATGACGACATCTTCATCACTATCTTTACTGATTTCAGCCGCTTGTGTTCCAACTTTCGGATAATTTACTGATTGATCTTTATCTTCAATATCGGTATGAGCAGCTACTTCTCTATCTTCTTGATACAACGTCTCAAAGACAACAACAGTTTTACCAGCCAGATCGCCCTTCGTGATCTTGAATTCCAATTCGATGGTACCATCACGCTTAGTCGCTTTGAAGGTCTTCTCAGCATGAACCTCATTGCCATCGCGGGTTAAGAATGGCTTGTTCGTCGCTTTGTCCATCAAGACGCCTTTGACCGTGTATTCCTTGCCAATTTCTAAATTCTTGTAGTTGACTTCATCCACTACGGTTACTTCGTCATCAGCATATCCTTCATTTGTTCCAGTTTCTTTGTCTTTAGCCTTCGTGGAAACCTCTGGCTGACGGACTGTCTGATCTTCATCTTCGATATCCTCATGCAATCCAACCAGTTTGCCTTCACTATTAAACAATTTCTCGAAGACTACTAATACAGTATCTTCGGTTAAATACTTGCGGTCAAATTGGAAAGTAACTTCCACCGTTCCGCTTCCAGATTCTGAAGCGATAAAGGTCGCCTTACTCGTTACTTCTTCCTCTCCCACCTTAAAGGCTTTTCCTGTTTCTTTATCCATCAACGTACCAGTAACCGTATATTCTTTTCCTGGAACTAAGTTTTCATAAGATACGCTATCTTTAATGATCACTTCTTTATCCGTTGATCCAGTGGTTTCAGAAGCTTTGGTTCCGACTTTCGGATAAGACACAGTTTGTGCTTCATCTTCAATATCCGTATGAGCGGCTACCTCTTTTACATCGTGATAAAGTGTTTCAAAAACAACCACTGTCTTACCAGCGAGGTCACCACGTTTAATAAAGAATTCTAAATTGATGGTGCCATCAGGCGTTTCCGCCTTGAAGGTCTTCTCAGCGTGGACCTCTTCTCCGTCACGAGTCAAGAATGGCTTGCCTGTCGCTTTATCCATCAACGTTCCTTTAACCGTGTAGTTCTTACCAACGATCAAATGTTTATATGACACTCTATCTACGATCGTTACCCGTTCATTGGCTAATCCTTCATCCATCTCTGTATCTTTATCGATGGCGTCTGTTTTTACTTCAATCTCTGGTTTGACTTCTACAGTTTGATCTTTGTCTTCGATATCTTCATGCAAACCAACAAGCTTGCCTTCAACGTTATATAGTTTTTCAAAGACCACTAGATTTTTAGGATCTTCTAAGGCTTTGCGATCAAATGTAAACTCAACTTCAACCGTGCCTGTTCCTTTTTTGTTTGCTGTGAAGTCCGTCTTACCAGTCACTTCTTTTCCGTCAACTTTAAAGGCTTCTCCAGTTGTTTTATCCATCAGCACGCCTGTTACTTGATATTCTTTTCCAGGAATCAAATTATCATAAGAAACCAGGTCTTTTAGGACAACAGTCTCTACATGAACGCTCGTTTCAGAAGCTTTTGTTCCCACTTCTGGATAGTTGACTGATTGATCTTTGTCATTAATATCCGTGTGGGAGCCCACTTCCTTGTCTTCAACATATAACGTTTCAAAGACGACAACGGTCTTACCTGCTAAATCACCTTTCGTTACAATAAACTCTAAATCAATCGTGCCATTCTGAGTTTGAGCAACAAAATCACGTTCCGCATGTACTTCATTACCATCTTTCGTCAAGAAAGGTTTGCCAGTCGCTTTATCCATCAGGACACCTTTGACCGTGTATTCTTGGCCAACATTCAAGTTTTTATACGAAACCGTATCAATAATCTTCACTTCTTCTTTTGCTAAACCTTCGTTCATGTCAGTTTCTTCATCTTTTGCCGAAGTTTTGATCTCAACATCTGGTTTTACTTCAACCGTCTGGTCTTCGTCATCAATATCCTCATGAGTACCAACAACTTTGCCAGTTGATCCATACACGCGTTCAAAGACAACCAGTTCCTTGTTATCTTTCAAAGCACTTCGATCAAAAGTAAATTTCACTTTGACTGTACCATTACCGGTATCAGATGCGTTGAACATCGCAGAACCAGTGACTTCTTTCTTATCAATTAAGAAAGCTTTACCAGTTTCTTTGTCCATCAAAACACCTTCAACTTTGTACTGTTTCCCAGGAATCAAGTTCTCATATGAAACATTATCCTCGATAATGACCGTATCTCCGTGTATACTTGACTCAGCGGCTTTCGTACCGACATTAGGATAGTAAACGGTTTGGTCATCGTCTTCTATGTCAGTATGGGAGCCTACTTCTTTATCCTTGTTATACAACTTCTCGAAGACCACGACAGTTTTACCTGCTAAATCTCCTTTAGTTACCACAAACTCTAATTCAATTGTGCCATTTTTCTTTTCAGCAGTAAATTTCTTTTCCGCATGTACCTCTTTGCCTTCAGCTGTTAAGAATGGTTGGCCAGTTTCTTTGTCCATCAATACACCTTTGACAGTATATTCACGGCCAATAATCAAGTTCTTATAGCTCACTTTATCGATGATCGTTACTTCCTCTGCCGCATTTCCCTCATTCGTACCAGTATCTCCGTCTGTGGCGTTGGTTTCCAATTCAGGATAATTAACTGTTTGATCTTCATCATCGATTTCTTCATGAACAGCGACTTCTTTCTCACCTTCGTAAAGCTTTTCAAAAACAACAACGGTCTTGCCGCGCATATCTGTTTTCTTCACGACAAATTCTAAATCAATCGTGCCGTTTTCTTTATCAGCTTTAAAGGTTTTTTCAGCGGTTACTTTCTTACCATCAGAATCAACGAATGCTTGACCTGTTGCTTTATCCATCAAAACACCCTTGACAGTATATTCACGACCTACCACTAAATCTTTGTAAGAAACAGTATCAACGATCGTTACTTCTTCTTTTGGCTGACTATTCTCGTCTACCGCATTTCCTTCATTGATTCCTGAGTCTTTGTCTTTAGCACTTGTTCCGATCTCAATTTTTGGTCGAACAACGACATTTTCAGTTTCTTCACCTTTTTTACCAGTGTGAACTAAGTTGCCTTTTTCGTCGTACAATTTCTCAACGTAACCATAAGAACCGACTTCTTTAGGTGTAAACGTTCCTGATTTGTATTCGCCAGAGCTGCTGACTTTGATTTTATCTGACGTCCAGACAATATCTTTATCCGTTGCGCTTTCCGCATTAGCAAAGTCATTGATTTTATCAGAGAATTTGTACAGGTCAACAATCACGTAATAGCCATCTGGAACTGTATTTTCTAGAATGATCGTATCGTAGATTGGCTCTCCAAGATAAATATCATTGCTGGAAGCTTTCGTGTGGATATTCAATTTCTCTACATTAAATACCTCACCGCCATCGCCGTGTTCACCTTCATAAAGCACTTTGTTGGTTTTAGTATCTATAACTTTCGCTACCCATCCATAGGTTCCCGGCTCAGAAATTCTCAAGTCTTCTAATCCGTATCCCCCGGTGTTTGACTTGTACTCACCATATTTCTTAATCGGCATACCTTTAGAAGATTTTGCTATTTCTTTTGCATTTGAATAATTAAAGTCATTTACTTTATCACTATATTTATACAAGGTAAAGGTTACTTCGGCATCATCGCTCTTCAAAGATTTGTTGACATGCAGCGTATCATAGACTGGCTTGCCGACAAACGTGTACTCTTCATTTACCTGTGTATAATATTCTTCCTCTTGTCCTTGTGGAACGTGAACGGTTTCTGATGGTATGCCATACTCTGTTTCGAATTTGGCTAAACGTCCCTCATCTGAGCCACCTGATACTACGATCGTGTACCATCCAGCTTTATCAAATGGTTTGAACTCAGTTGTTCTCAATGTTCCTTGTAATAAAGGAGCTTTTACCACATCAAATACTTCTGCATTCGCAGGAACGCTGCCGCGAAGTGGTTTAGACGGACTGTAATACATCGTGAAGGTCGCTTCAAGCGCCTTGTCTTCCCCTTTACCAAAGCCATCTGGCAAATTATACTCGCCATTTTTATCAGGATCACGATCTTTTCCGACTAGTTCAGGATTCTTGAAGTCCCAGCTATCCGTATCGCCTTTTCCATCTGTCGGCAATCCCCATAATCCTGGAAGATCCAAGACAGTAATTGAATCATAAATCTGTGATCCAATCTCGGAAGTCGATTCAGAGACAGTCGTTTCGATATTTGGCGTCCACGGAACTACTACGTACTCATCTGCACTACCGAAGTCAGAATACCACGGTTCGGTATACGTGGTTTCAGCAATTTCTTCAACCCAAACATACCAACCCTTTTCAGTCACTTCGATTTCTGGTGTTGTAAACGTACCGTTGCCTTGAATCTTCGTTTGCACCTGACCAGCAACTTTTGCGTTAGAAGGAATTTGCGGACTTCCACCTTCATGGTTATTGCTGTTTTTAATAAAATCAGGCTTTGTTAAGAAAGGTCCTAATAACTTGCTTGTAATAGTAAGTTCATGACCGCCTTTATTTCCAGTGACCGTCAATTTATCCGCTACTTTTCCACCTTCAGGACTTAGCTGAGCGACTGTTGTTTCCGTCTTGACATTTGGTTGCCATTTGTTAAGCGTCTGCTCATCTTGTTCATTAAACTTACATTGGAACCCATTGTAAAAGTGTTCTTTGTTCGCTTGATCATTCAGATCTAACTTCAATACCGGATAGTAGAAACCAGCCTTCGTCGATTTCAAATGTGAGTTAACTACATGCTCCCCAGTGTTGGTTATCGTGAGTTCATCTTTTCCTAAATAACTAATATCATTTGGCAAACTTCCAACATCTATTTGAGTAGAACCATAATCCGTTTCAGAATAATACCAGTCTACAGCTAATTTCACTGGCACTTTGTTATTTGTTCCTAAAATATTCGGCCACGTCATATCTGGATCGGATAATTGGATATTCAACGTATCAACTAAAGTATCTCCGACCTTTACACGACTTTTAGCTTTTGTCGTCCCTGTTAAAGCAAATTTTTCAATAACTTTAATTTTTTCGTTTGTATCATTAAATGGCGCTTGGAAGCCTTCTTTTAGGAACTCTTTACTGGAGCCCTGTTTATCAATTTCCATTTTCAATACTGGATAATAGTAGCCTTGCTTGTCAATTAGATTTTTCGAATTTAACTGATACGTTCCTGGGGCACGAATCTCCATCATATCTGTCGTTACTTTACTAACTCCCGCTGGTAAATTAGTTACATCGTATTTCGTATTACCAAAATCTTGTGTTGAAAAATACCAGTCTACCTCTAGATTGATAGGAACATTCTGACCAGTGCTTGAATCAATGGCCCATTCCCCTTCTTTTAGTGAAATCGTTAATTCATCTGACAAACGATCTCCAACTTCAAGCTCCGTTGGTGCTTTTGTCGAACCCACAATTGAGAATTTTTCTACTTTTATCGGTAAATCATTCTTCACGGTTAACGCTTTTTGCAACGGAACATATGCGCCAACCATGTTTTGACTATTGGTCCAGTTATAACGAATCAATTGTGTCCCAGGTAAATTGTTAATCGTTGCCGTCACAGAAAGTGGATTACCAGCTGGTCCTTGAACCAAAGTATAGTTATCTAAATCTGCCGCTTTATTAATAGTAATGCTTCCGACAGAAGTAGATTCTCCATTTTTCTTAAACTGTCCGCCAGTCATTGATAACTGAATATTAGAACCATACCATTGGCTCACATCTGTTCCATTAGCTGACTTGATAACTAGCTTTGCTGTTGCTGTTTTTGTTCCTGGAATTTGCGTCAACTTTATTTCCGCTGTATAGGGACCCGCGTATTTTTGTGCAGCAGCATAGTGTTTACTGAAACTTGTGAGTACACTTTCTAATTGTGCGTCCCCTCTAAAAGCATTGACGCTTGTCAGAAATTTTTGAGCTGTGGCTGAATTGGCGCCTCCCGTTTCTAAATATCTGTGTACATAATAGGAAACAGTCGCATGATTTAGATGGCGATTCCCAGCGCCCCCATAATCCTTATTAACCAATTCATTCATTAAATAGGCGCCGATCGGATCAGTGATCGTTTGTTGTGTTGCTGAACCAAACCCAACACCATTTACCATCTTTCCATTCTCGGTACAGAACATGAACTTCGCTCCATTAGGCTCTGAACCGCCGGTTGCATAAGACACAGTACGAAAACGATTCGGGTTAGTTGTTCCGCCATACATATAGCCGTATGCATTTTGACCGAACCCCGTTCCTTCACTTGCTGTTGAGCCTGCTTCAGCAATCATAGACAAACCATTGACTCCAAATGTAGACACTACCATAAAGATAATTGCCAACACCCGAGTCGTTTTGCCAAGAATTTTTCTAATTCTTGCTTTCATTCTTTGACACTCCCTTTCTTTTTCTCTCCTTTTCATCAATTCCTTTCTTTTCCGTTAAGCGTCACCTCCTTACTAGCATCTCCTTCACTAATTCTCAATTAGCATTGGTTTTCTTTCAGAGAGCTCTTCTTCAAAATAATCATAAAATTCTTTACTTAACCGGTATCCTTGTCCCCATACGGTTTGAATAGCCACATGGCCGCATTCATATTCCAACTTCTCATTCACTTTAGAAACAATTTTTGACAAACTTGCTAAAACAGATTTATTTGCCTCTTTATTCCAAATCTGGCGACTAATTTCTTCTCTCGAGACGGTTCGATTTCCAGACTGAATCAAATAATTCACAATTTCTTTTTGTTTCAATTTCAGGTTCAAATCAGATAATTTTTGTTTAACCTGAAGCTGCTGTGCTCGATCTTCCTTTTGATAAGCTAAACGAGAGATTTCCGCAATCAGCAAAATCTCTCTCAAGCGTTCAAGATTGGAATCTACTGGTATCAAGCCATCAAAAATCGATTCCGTCCTGTCATCACAACTTACTTCAATAACACGACGGAAAAGTTTAAAGCGTTCATATTGTAATTGTTGAACCAATTCCTCTACTTCTTTGTCATACAATGATTCACTAAAAATAATTCCGTCAAATTGAGATAAAAATTGTTTGTTGAATGTTTCCTCTTTCAGCATTGCAATCAGATTATGTGAGCAATAAACCTCATTTCCTAATTGTTTTAGCTGACTTTCAAAGGCTTCCTCATACGAAAGCGCCTTCGTCAAAATCAATAGTTGCATCATTTTCTCCTTTCTTATGCTATATTTTTGATTGACTTTTTTTTTGAAATCATTCACTAAAATAAGCATTTTGAAATTATTTTAAATTAACAATTATAAAAATAAGAAGTATTTTTATAAAATAATTATATTATATAGTTAATTCGAGGTCAAACTATCATTTAATATTATTTTTTATTTGATTGTATTTTAGTCTAAATTATTATTTTAAGGAATATATATGAATAACTGATAAAAGAAACAATTTGTCTCCAATAAAAAAATTCAGTTAATTAAAAAGAAATAACAGAAAAACCCACACTTTTAACCACTCGTTCTTACAAATAAATCTTTTCTGATAAAATATTTTGATTCATGTTTTTCACATCAAAAAAGCACTCTCTTTTTGAGAATGCTTCCTATTTCCTATTTAACTGTGAAGGGATTCAATTCACACATAATACCCGGACAATATTTTCTACTGTTCGTTCCAAATTGGCTTCCCCTAACTTCAAAGCATTATCTAAAGAATCAGCTTTATTCAAAATACCAAAAATGGCAGTTATTCCTTCTTTATATAACACTTCGATCTGTTCACCGATATGGCCTGCACAGGCAAAGACAGGTTTGTTGTACTGTTTCGCAACTTTTGCGACACCATATGGCGTTTTTCCAAATTTCGTCTGAAAATCCATTCCTCCTTCACCTGTAAATACATAATCTGCGTGAGCTATCTTTCCAGCTAATTTTGTCAGCTGAATAATTATATCCACTCCTGATTGCATTTTTGCACCTGCAAAAACTACTAATCCCGCTCCTAAGCCACCAGCTGCACCTCCACCGATTCGATCCTTAATAGCAACACCCAAGTCCTTTTGAATGATCTCAGCATAATGAGTAAGGTTTGTCTCTAGCTGTTGAACCATTTCGGGTGTTGCTCCTTTTTGCGGACCAAAGATAACCGAGGCGCTATTTGAACCAATTAATACATTCGTTACATCACTGGCAATGATTATTTCGGTCTTCTTAAGTCGAGGATCCAGATCAGTAACATCTATTTTGGATAATTTTGACAAGGCACCCCCTCCGGCAGGAAGCTCCTTTCCATGACTGTCTAATAAATGAACACCTAGAGCCTGCGCCATTCCTGCCCCGCCATCATTTGTCGCGCTGCCGCCGATTCCAATGATAATTTTTTTCACCCCATGATTTAGCGCGTCCTTAATCATTTCGCCAGTACCAAAAGTTGAAGTCAGTAAAGGGTTGCGTTTCTTTTCTGTAAGCAATTCTAACCCATTTGCCTTCGCCATTTCGATTACTGCGGTTTTCTTATCTGCTAATAAGCCATAATAAGTCATGACTTTTTCTTTTGGCAATGGACCTGAGACTGTTACTTCTATTTTTGTCCCACCATTTCCATCAATTAGCGCATCAACTGTTCCTTCCCCACCATCTGCCATTGGAACTTGGATCACTTCTGCATTGGGCAAAACATTGCGAATCCCACGTTCCATCGCTTCACAAGCTTTTTTGGCGCTCATACTTTCCTTAAATGAATCTGGTGCCAAAACAAATGTTTTTTCCATTATTTTTTCTCCTCGTATTTTAACTATCTATCACTAGTATCCCTCATCGCAGCCTATTGAATCAAGCAAGCAGAAACATTGCTTTCAATTTCTCAATCCGTATACTATTAGCAAAACTAAAAAAGCAGGTGATCTTATGTATGTTGTCAAAGTCCTACATGGTTACATTGGTAAAGAAGGTCAGCGCACCCGTGAAAAAGACCCTGAGAAGCTTTGGATATTCCAAAGCAAGCAAGAATCCGAGCAATTCGCTAAAAATATTGGTGGTCGCAGCAAGCATGTCTCAAAAATCAGAAAAGATTGATTCTAAAAAGGACGTAACCCATTTGGATTACGCCTTTTGTCTATTTTAATACATCATTCAACGCTTCACTCATTGTTGGATGCGTATATATTTGATCCCGCAGCATTGTATAGGGCAAGTTTCCTTTCATTGCTAAGGTGATCAGGTTGATAATCTCATGTGATTCTTCTGCATAAATACTTGCACCTAGTATATGATCTGTTTTCGGATCTACTAAAACCTTGAACATTCCTTTTGGATTTTCTAATACGTTGGACTTCGGTACACCAGCAGACATGAACTTGAACAGCTTGTACTCCGTTCCATTCGCTTTTGCCGCTTTTTCAGTCAAACCAACATTCGATAAAGGCGGTGTAATGAAAACACTGTATGGTACAAGTGTACGATCCTTTAATGAACGAGTATTTTTTCCGTCCAATTGATCCAAGATGATTCGATAGTCATCCAGTGAAACATAAGTAAATTGCAAGCCGCCCTTAACATCGCCGATGGCCCAAACATTCGGAGCATCTGTTCGCAACAAATCATCTACAATGATAACATCACGATCCGTTACCTTTACATCTGTATTTTCTAAACCTAATCCTTCAATATTTGGCTTACGACCTGTTGCTGCTAAAATATTATCTGCTTTTATTGTCATTGATTGGTCTTTTTCAGTATACGTAATTTCTGTATGATCCGCTTGATCTTTGATCTCATCTACAGAAACACCTAAGTGAAATTCGATTCCTTGCGTAGTTAAATCATTATAGATCTGTTCAGCAATATCTTCGTCTTCTCGTGCTAGAAATTCTTCCTTCGCATCTAAAACGATGACCTTTGATCCATAATTTGCAAACATTGAGGCAAATTCTAATCCAATATAACCAGTACCAATAATGACCAATGTTTCAGGTAAGCTTTCTAAATCCATCGCTTGAGTCGAGTCGATCAAATACTTGCTTTCTCTCAGTGCCTTAATCGGAAGGATAATCGGTGTTGCTCCAGTATTAATAAAGATACGTTCCCCTTCGACACGTTCCCTTTGCCCTGCGTTTTCCACTTCTAAAACATGATTGGAAACAAAACGCGCCGTACCATCCATTACCGTTCCTTTCGCTTCATCAGCAATCATATGATAATTTTTGTTGCGCAATTTAGCGGTCAAAGCTTCTTTTTTCGCTACACCTTCAGTAAACGGCGTTCCTTTTTCTCCATTCAATATCATAGATTTTGAGGGAATACAGCCGATATTGATGCAGGTTCCGCCATACATTCGTTTTGATTTTTCAATGACCAGGACACTTTCTCCTCTGCTGGCCAGCGTTTTAGCCAATGTTTTCCCGCCTTTACCGAATCCTACGATGATATTTTTATATTTTTCCATAGTTGGTACCTCCATTAGACATTCAAAACTACACTTGAAGGATACTACTTCATTTTTACTCTGTGAAATTTCCAGCCTATAGATGAGCAGAGCAAGCATATCAATTTAAAACAAATCGCTTCCATAGTATGGTAGTAGTAACAAGATCTTGAAGGAGGAATTTTTTATGCCTTGGAATATGAAGGATTACCCAGCTTCAATGAAAAACTTAGACCCTTTAGTTCGCAAGAAAGCAATTGATATTGCCAATGCACTGTTAGATGATGGTTACCCCGATGATCGAGCGATCCCAATCGCTACCAGTCAAGCAGAAAAATGGTACAACGACGCTTCAGCAGAAGAAAAGAAAGATTTTCAGAAAGCAAAGGCTCCACAAAAAAACGATGCCCACGAACACGATAAAAACGCGAAAAAATTAATGAATGCTGATGTAGAAGTAAAATACGAAGACGACGAATGGCTTGTTATCTCAGAAAAAGCCAGTCGAGCCAGCGATACCTTTTCCAAAAAAGAAGATGCAGTCGCACGCGCCAAAGAAATCGCTAAAAACAAACAATCATCTGTCAAAATCTATAAACAAGATGGAAAATTGCAGGACACCTTTGATTATTCGGAATAATGAGAACCAGTGGCATAAAGGAGCAATTACTCCTCCATGCCACTGGTTTTTCACTAAAATGGAGAATCCTAACTTTTCATGATCGTTCCTCGTTGATCCTCTCGATTAAAATCAAATATCTGTAAATAATCCAACTGAATCTTTGCTTGCTTTGTCTTTACATCAATAATTAGTTGCCAACAACGTAACTGTATTTCTTTTGATACCTGTTCATTCACTCCTCTTGTTATGTAGTGATTTTCTCGTGTAGCAAACATTGATGTTCCTCCTTTAAGCACAAAAATAGCCCAATCACTAATTAAAGTGATCGAACTTCATAGTAATAATATACAATTGAAAGCAAAGCTGATTCGTTCCCTACAATACTGTTATCTCTATCTTCACATCTTTATCTATCGCTTCAGAAATAGCTTCCATTAAAACCTCAAGCAAATATCGACCATCCGTGGTAACAAAGTATTCCGCCAGATTGGTGATATCTTCACTAATATTCTTTCCCCATGGTGGTGTTTTTTTTAAGTCTTCAACATCCCAAACAACTTTATTCGGAGTAAAATTACTCAATTCACTGTTGATACCGTTTATCTCTTTTCGCGCAACTTTTAACTTGTCTTTTGATAACTTCCCTTCATATAAATCGTTCATAATTATGGGAAATCGGCTTCCCCAACCCATCTCTTCAAGATTAACGCATATCGTCGAAAAAACGAATGGAAAAAATCTCCTGTTCCTATAGGAAACCAGAAACAATCCACTTTAATACCGACAGTCATAGTAACTGAATCATCCTCTCTTATTAAAAATTGGCTGAACAAGTAGACATACTATTTCTTCAAACTATTCTTCCTCCATTAAATTTATGAAAACAGCTATTAGAATAAACATTGGTTTCACTTGAATAATATATAAATATTATCTCCTTCATTTTCAACATACTCTAAACATATAGATACCCTATCAGCGTGAAGATCGCTAAAATAATCTTCAAATACTTTAGTCATTCGTTTCATTCTAATTATTTATGCGCTTAGAGTGCTGGATTTTATCTTGATTATGTCATTCTAGTTTTTCTAGCCTATTAATCGCCTTTTCTCCAATCGTCCAATTCATGAAAATATTAACATCTTGAATTGAATCAATTACTCTCCCTCTATACTCACTACAATTATTCAATAATTTCAACAACACTGGTTTAACAATATGTTTTTCTAACTTACCTTTCGTGCGTGCAATGTAAGCAATACCCAATGCACTATTAGCTCGAACTCTCTCATCGTTATTATTTGATAACTCTACGCATATATCTTGAGCTTTTTTCCAATTCATATGGTATTCTCCTATTGAAAGTGGCAGTATCATTAACTCTTCGATACTACCAAACTGTAAAATCTTCTCAACTTCTTCCTCATCAAATTCCGGCAAAGGTTGATAAATTCTTTTCATATTTAAGCATACTCCTCTTATCAGCTCTTTTATATGATCTAAATAGACAATGTAAATTGTTTCTTCCAAAGTGTATATGTTCACTCTTCATCTCTTGAATTATAAACATACTAGTTGATATCAATCTCAGTTTCTGTTTCTGAACAAAAGTCAATCACTTCTTTACTAGGACTTATGCACGGATGGACTTCATCAATATATATCGAAGGAACGATTTCCAATGAAAACGATAGATCAAAATCAGCCTTTTGACGTTTCAGTTTTTCCTTTTTAGGTATTAATTCTTTTAGTGTGCTGTGCATCTGATTTTCGACAAAAACATCGTATTCGTTACACAGTCCAAATTTCCACGCCGCAAAATCAAATTTTCTTCCATTCTTTTTCTCGTCACCGATCCGCCATTGCTCGAATGGCTGCAAATTCAGATATCTCGTGATATCATCAGGTTCAAAATCCCCTTTAATAATGAAATAAGTATAGCAACTGGTTTTATCTGTCATAAGCCATCCTTTCGATTCATTTTTATCTATTTAATGTGCTATAAAGCCTGTCATACCAAGGAAAATCAAAAAATATCATCACTTATGATACGGCTCCCCTGCATTGATCCTAAATGCCCGATAAATCTGCTCTACTAGAATCAGGCGCATCAGCTGATGGGGATAAGTCATTTTGCCGAAGGAGATTTGGGTGTTACTGCGTTTTAAGACTTGATCGCTGAGTCCGAGGGAGCCGCCGATGACGAAGACGAACTGACTTTTTCCGCTGGTTTGTAGTTTATCTAATGTAGCAGCGAATTCTTCGCTGCTAGGATTTTTGCCATTGATGGCTAGTGCAAAGACGTATTCTTGTTCTTTGATTTTAGCGAGGATGCGCTCGCCTTCTTTTTCTTTGACTTGATTCATTTCGGCTTCGCTTAGCTTCTCGGGTGCTTTTTCATCGGGAACTTCAATGAGTGTGATTTTGCAATATTTTGATAGGCGTTTTGTGTACTCGTTTATTCCTTGCACCAGATATTTTTCTTTTAGTTTTCCCACAGAAATAATTTTGATATTCATGTTTTTCCACCTTTTTTTGTTTTAAAGAGTTAATTTTTATCTAAAAAGTTGCTTTCATCTAATGTGGACTTCTTGTCGAAATTTTACTTTTCCACCAATTCAATTAGCCAAAAATCTGTATATGGGGCTTTTTCCACGAAGTTATGCACACTAATCACAGGTTTATCCACAGGTTATGGCTGATTTATTCCCTTTTTACAGGTATTCTTACATACAAACATATGTTTTCCACCGAGTTATCCCCTTTATCCACAATTTTGTGGATAAAAAACTTCAAACAATTAACAAACTTTTTCCTTAGTTTTCCACTAGCTATGTGGAAAAGAAGTTTTTTTATCACTTATCTACATTTTCCTCCGAATCTTTTTCATAAAAAAATCAAATCAGTGTAGTAGACTTAACTTACAAAAAAATACTATACTCAATATAACGTAAATCATAGTAGAGGTGGAGGAAATTATGATAAGAAAAGACATTACCCCAACACCCAAAAAGCCACTCGGTTTTTTTAGACGGTTTGGGATTAGTTTATTAGGCGGTGTACTTGGCGCTGTCTTAACAATAGGAATCTTTTACGTAGCGAGTGGTTCGTTACTATCTCCAAGTAATCAAAACGCCAGCGGCTCGCCTAGTGCAGGTAACACGAAGGTCAGTAACATGAAGGTTGATGTAAACTCTGATATTACCGAAGCAGCCAGCAAGGTGCAAGACGCGGTTGTTTCTGTTATTAACTTGCAGAAGCAGCAATCACAAAGCGGCTTAGGCGGCTTCTCTGATATATTCGGTAATAGAAATGATGATCAGCAGTCGCAAGATGATAGTGGGCAACTGGAAGAAGCCTCTGAAGGTTCAGGTGTCATCTACAAGCTGGAGGGCAATACCGCCTACATCGTTACAAATAATCACGTTGTGGAAAAACAAGATGGTTTGGAAGTATTGTTAAAGGATGGTTCAAAAGTGAAGGCAACCTTAGTCGGTACGGATTCCTATACTGACTTAGCTGTTTTAAAGGTTGAATCAGACAAAGTCGCAAACATCAAACCCGCAACTTTTGGTGATTCAAGTAGCTTAAAGGTTGGTGAGCCAGCAATCGCGTTAGGTTCTCCTCTAGGCTCACAGTACGCTAACTCAGTGACTTCAGGGATTATTTCTTCCTTGAATCGTCAAGTAGTCAACCAAAATGATGAAGGTCAAACCGTCAACATCAATGCGATCCAAACAGATGCAGCTATTAACCCTGGTAACTCTGGCGGTCCGTTAGTCAACATGGCTGGTCAAGTAGTCGGTATCAACTCTAGTAAGATCGTTCAGACAGAGTCAAATGTCAGTGTGGAAGGAATCGGCTTTGCTATTCCAAGTAATGATGTAGTGAACGTTATTAACCAGCTTGAAAAAGATGGCAAAGTAATTCGCCCAGCTCTAGGCATTACGATGGCTAGCCTATCTGATCTTTCGACTGAACAAGTAAGTGAGATTGTTAAGGTACCAAGTTCTGTTACTCAAGGAGTCGTGGTGGGAAGCGTACAATCATCTACACCAGCGGATCAGGCAGGCTTGAAGAAGTATGATGTCATCACAAAAATTGATGATACCGATGTTTCATCGGGTGTCGAACTGCAATCTGAATTGTACAAACATAAAGTCGGCGATACAGTGAAAATTACCTACTATCGTCAAGATAAGAAAAATACAGTTTCAGTAAAATTGAGCATTGATTCGAATTCATTGAAATCAAACTCACAACAAGGGAACCAATAAGAATTTTAACCGTCTCTATTCGATAGTGAATAGAGACGGCTTTTTGTTTTCCATCCAAAAAATCCAGAGGAAATTTTCCTCTGGATCGTCTATTTTTTCCTTAGTCCACTATCCAATTGTTCTTCCTTTAATCAATAAGACAACTAAAATCCCTATGGTCGCACCAATACTGCCACCTTGAACCAATACCATAAGATGAAAGGCACTTCCTAAAGCCAATTTTTTTAGTTTGGCGTTCAGCATTAGGGATATGATCAGACTAATAATCGAAAGAACAAGTAAAAATAAAAGCAAGATTCCCTACCTCCTTCGTATAAAAATAGTAAATTGTTTTTTTAATTTATCATTTTGCATGACTAAAAAGAGTATTATTTCCTAAATGGTAAGAAGAGCGTCCTAAATAACTTTATTTCGAAGAGCTCAAGACAAAAAAATTCCGTTGAGAAAATCTCAACGGAGTTTTTTATTTGCCTACTTCAAATTTTTCGCCGGTCTTAGCATCTTCTTCTAACACTAAGATGCCTCTTTTTTCTGGCGCATTTGGTAGATGTAATTCTTTAGCTGAACAAATCATCCCAAAGCTTTCTACACCGCGTAAGCTACCTGGCCAAATGATCTGTCCATCAGGCATCATGGCACCAGGTTTGGCTACAACGACTTTTTGCCCTGCTTCGATATTGGGTGCTCCGCAAACGATTTGCAAGGTTTCACCGCCATCGATCTCTGTTTCAGTAATGTGTAAATGATCAGAGTCTGGATGATCAACACAGCTTTTTACGTAGCCCACCACAAATTTGGGTGAAAGATCTGCAACTAGACGTTCTTCAAAGCCAGCGAGTTTCAACTGCTCATTTAGTACATCTATCTCTTTTTCTGTTAGTTCTACTTGTCCATTGCCATGGATCGTTAAGTACTCAGAAACATGGAAAAAGTTCCATGCGACCGTTGTACCGTCAGTTGTTTGAACGCGAGCAACGGCTCCTTTTCGTTCTACTGAATTTTCCTTATTTTCATCATTTTTGACGATGACCATTAAAGTATCGCCAACGTTTTGTTTATTATACGCAAAAATCACGTTTTTACCTCCAGTCGTAGTCCTCTCGTATCTTAACAAATCTAATGGGGCTTTTGCATGAGATTTTTTTCATCAATTTTTTTCCAAATAAAAAGCTGGACGAGCCAGCCTTTTATTTCGCACTTGGATGTACGATTAGGACATCACACAAAGCTTCCTTAATTACATAGCTGGCAACACTGCCAGTCATAAAACGTTCTACTGCATTTAATCCTGATTGTCCCACCATGACTAAATCGATGTCATATTTTTTTGGCAGGGTCTTGGCCATCGCTTCTTTCGCTGAACCGTAAGCGATAATGCCTTCGATCTTAGTATAGCCAAAATCTCTTCCAATCGCTTTGCATTGATTGATCAGTTCTTTTGCGTCTGCGGCTAATTGATCCATGATGTTTTCATTCAAGGGTGAGTAACTCATGAATGTATAAATTTGATGGTCAATCACGTTTGCGACATACACCGTTCCTTGATTTCGCTTAGCGACAGCTAACGCCTTTTTGAAGGCTTCCATCGCTTGATCGCTGCCATCGATCCCAACTAAAATATTTTGATATGATTGTGTGAACATAACAATCTCCTACCCTTCTACTCGTTGCAAAAAGCCAGCGATTTCATCTTTGGTTTTACGATTTTTGTTAACCAATCGACCTAATTCTTCTCCGTCATTTACCACGACAAAACTAGGAATCCCAAAAATGTTCCATTCAGCCGCCACATCAATAAATTCATCACGATCGACTTGAATAAATTGAAATTGCGGAAACTCCGCCTCGATCTCCGGCATCTGAGGTTTAATAAAGTTACAATCGCCGCACCAATCAGCGGTAAAGAAGAAGACATTCTTCCCTTTTTGTGCATAGTCGGCTAATTCTTCAATACTTTTAGGGATAATCATTTCGTCACGACCTTTTTCTTTTTACTACCTTGATTATACACTTTTCGTTGTTTTTGAGAAAGAAGCTTACTCGCTCCCTCTGTTTCTTTCTAGCACTTCGAGGACACGAAAGACTAGCTGAAGAGTCCAAGCAACCTCGGGCTCATCAATCTCGACAGCTGTCAAATCACGTATTTTATTTAAGCGGTAAATCAAGGTATTGCGATGAACATGTAAAAGCTTGGATGTTTTATTGATGTCGTTACGCTGATATAAATAGCTGCTCAATGTTTTTACAAGTTCTGTTTCATGCTGGTCATCATAATCAATCAGCCTTTGTATCTCCTGAGGAATTAAATTCGCTCTATTAAATCTTTCCAAGGGCTGAAGCAGAAAAATTTCCGAAAGTGACTGTGAAAAAACCGTGCATTGACCGTACAAATTTTGCAGCCGAGCGGTATCATTGGCTAGTTCCGCTTGCTGAATATAAGCGGCTCGTCTTTCAAGAGAGTTAAATACTGTACTCACACCGCAATAGCTTTCAGACTGTTTGATTAAACGTAAAAAGATTTGGTCTAATCCTCTCTCAGAGACAGCTTGAAAGAGCAAATAGAGCTTTTGATCCTTTTCATAGTAAAGAATATTCGTGCTTTCCTTGACGATTTGGCCTTTTAAACGGGACAAAAGGATCGCGTCATCCTCTTTTTCTGATACTACTACCACACAAAATTGTGGCTGAAGCTTAACGATCTCTAGATATCCTTTTAGCGAGGCAACATTTTCGTAATTTTCCGTATCAAAGAACTTCTGCGCTAACAGCTCTTTCACGGGATTGATCGCATGGGTTAAGCGAAAGTTATTGGATTGCATCAAAATCCCGCAAAACTGACGCAACAGATTGTTCAGCTTAAGAGAAAAGTCTAGTAACTCTTCCTCCATAAATAAGACACTGACAACTCCTTCCAGCTTATGATCGATGTATATCGGACCACAGGTTTGAGGATAATCTTCGCAGACACCCCAATCAATAAGCAGAGCTTCCTTCGATCCGATAATCGCCTCCATCAATCCATCATCGATGTAAAACTTCATGATCGTATGATCTGTTGGCTCGCCACTATATATGATCTGCTGCCAATAAGGATCATGGATGTTCTCTCCGCCCGCATAAGCAATCAAACGATAGCCCGGATCAGCCACGATTAATGGCAGGTGAAACTTTTGATAGGTGAACTGCGCGAGGTCGTCAATGGTACAACCTTGTGAAATTCTTTCAATTGCTTGATTGGTATATTCGGTTAATTTTTCATCTGAATACTGCATGATTATTCCTCCCTTCAACCCGCTATCTATAAACCAATTTTAGCATCTATTGGTATATTTGACGATACGCATGAATAAAATCAGTCATTTTACCAATGGCACAAACCTTTGAACATGTTACGCTTTTTACAAGAAAAAAATTAGATTTGGAGGAATGGAAAATGACAGAGTTTGAGTTGAACAAATTTGAGATTGAACACATCTTTACCTATTCAATCGATGTGGATGCCAAGATGTATATTCAAAAACTGCCCATCGGATCAACTCGGGTAACTGGTGTCATCACTGGAGGAAAAGTTTGGGGACCGAAAATCAGTGGTGAAATTTTACCAGTTGGAGCGGATTGGTCAACCGTCCACCCCAACGGAATTGTAGATGTCGATTGTCGTACCATGATCCGTACTGATGATGGTGCAGACATCAATATGTTTTATAAGGGGCGAATTGATTTAGGTTCAGAAGAAGCAGCCGCAGATTATGCAAATGGAAAATTCCCGCCTGTTATGGGGACACAACCGATGCCTGTCTTAGACACTGACGATCCTAGATATGATTGGTGTAACCGAATCGCCTGCTTCGGTATTGGAAGAGTTGACTTTACCAACGATCCAATCGTCATCCAATACGATGTATACCGTTATTATGCGATGCCCTTTGATACTGAGAAGGAGGAATAAACATGAACTATGATGCTCTTTTCACACCCTTTAAAATCGGGACGATGGAAGTCAAAAATCGAATCGTGATGTCACCGATGGGAACGAACTCAGCCTTTGCCAGCGGAAGAAAAGATGAACAAGAAATCGATTACTTCGTTGAACGAGCAAAAGGTGGGGCGGGAATGATTATTCTTGGCTGTCAGCCGTTAAATGAAGAAATCGCTCAGGGCTCAATGGAAGGAACCTTGGATTCTTTTACTGTACTTCCAGCACTAACTTCTTTATGTGACTCTGTCCATCGTTATGGGACGAAGGTAATTTGTCAGATCACTTGTGGAACCGGACGTAATGCCTTTCCAGATACCTTAGGTCGACCGCCTATGTCTGCCTCTCCGATTCCTTCTACCTTCGATCCAAATGTTCCCTGTCGTGAAATGACGAAGGAGGACATTCAAGCGGTCATGGATGGCTTTACCTTTGCAGCCGGTTTAGCAAAAGACGCAGGATTTGACGGAATTGAGATTCATGCCCACGCAGGCTATTTGGTGGATCAATTCATGTCCCCTGTCTGGAATAAGCGGACGGATGAATATGGCGGATCGCCAGAAAATTTTGCTCGCTTCCCTAGAGAGATCATTCAAGCCATTCGGAAGGCGGTCGGAAATGAACTGCCGATTCTCTTTAGAATTTCGTTGGATCATCGTTTTGAAGGCGGTCGAACGTTAGAGGATTTGATTCCTCTGATTAAACTGTTAGAAGAAGAAGGCGTCGATGCTTTTGATATTGACGCGGGTTGCTATGAAACCTTAGACTACATCTTCCCACCTTCTTATTTAGGTGAGTCTTGTATGTCTTATGTTACTGACGCTGCGCGCAAGGCCGTTTCTGTTCCTTTGTTGAACGCGGGGACCCACAATCCTGAATCCGCTGTTGAATTGATTCAGTCAGGAACCGCCGATTTTGCCATGATCGGTCGGGGATTGATCGCTGATCCTGACTTACCAAATAAACTATTAGCGGGAAATCGAGAAGACATTCGACCTTGTCTACGCTGTAATGAAAATTGTATCGGAAGAATTTGGAACAACCACACGAAGCTAGGCTGCTCAGTGAATATTCAGGCGATGGAAGAACGCCGATTTAAATTGGAAACAGCAGAACAGGCTAAAAAAATTGTGGTTATCGGTGGTGGGGCTGCTGGTATGGAAGCTGCTAGAGTCGCTAAGCTTCGGGGGCATGATGTGACTCTATATGAAGCCAGTCCAAGATTAGGCGGGATGATGCGTGATGTTGCAACCGCAAAATTTAAAGTGAACATCCAGCTATTAAGTCAATGGTACGAAACACAAATGGAAAAACTAGGGATCGATGTTCGCTTAAATACTTTCGTTAGTCCAGATGATCCGATTCTAAAGGATTGCGATCAGATCTTTGTTGGGTGTGGGGCACAGCCTCTTGTTCCTCCAATTCCAGGGATCGACTCAGAAAATGTCGCGACGATGGTTGAATGTCATCAGGATGAGTCATTGATCTCGGGAGATAAGATTGTCGTCTGCGGCGGTGGCTCGACAGGCTGTGACGGTGCTTTAGAGATTGCTTCAGAGATGGGCAAACAAGTAACGATCATAGAAATGAAAGAAAATTGTGCCGAAGATGCCATGTTTATCAATCGGATTTCTTTGATGAATGCTTTAGCTGCAAACAATGTCAACATGATCACACAAGCAAAAGTGACCAAAATCGATAGCAGTGGTGTATTGATTGAAAAAGCAGATGGAACAACTGAAAAAATAGCGGCTGATACAGTGATCAATGCTTTTGGAATGAAGCCTAATTTGTCTACCGTCAACAGCATCAAAGAAAAGTATCACACAAAAACACGTGTTTTAGGAGACAGTAATAAAATAGGGAAAATAGGAGATGCTATCCGCGACGGCTTCTATGCCGGAAGCTCGATTTAGTGTATCCATTTCACAAAAGGAATCAGTGATTAGAAGGCTCACTGGTTCTTTTTGCTGTGTCCTTCTTAAGCTGCCTCAGAATTCTCTATTAATAAAAGAATAATGACGTATCTTTTTCAAATTTGTTTGTAAGAATGGTAAAATAAGAGGGACACAGAATGGGGTGTGTCATCATCCATTCTATTATGGCTGACACATAGGAGTAAGAACCGATCACTAGTAATTGAGGAGGAATCTATATTATGGAGAAAACGAAAAAGTTCGCCCAAGGTCTCGCTATCGGCTCATCAATCGGATTAGCTGCCGGGATTGCGGCGAACCATTATTACAGAAAAAAACAAAAAATGTCCCCAGATAAAGTCTTAGATCAAATCAAAGCTGCCTTTTTAAAGGAAGGGCCGATCGAAGGCTCCTGGATTTCTTTTGATACCGAGCATATGCAGAAATTCGCCATCACAATGGATGTTCTTTCGGGTGGAATTACCCGCACCGAAGACAATCAATTGGTTGCGTATGAATTTAAAGCAGATGCTAAAACTGGCGCTGTTTTAAGCATTGATCGTATCATTAGTGAATAAAAATAGCGTATGCCAAAATCATCGGCATACGCTATTTTTTATAAGTTGATCGGCTCGCCGCCAGTTACACCATAGATTTGTGATGTCACGTAGCTTGCATCGTTTGATGCTAAAAAGACATATACTGGTGCTAATTCTGCTGGCTGTCCTGCTCGCTCTAGCAATGAATCTTGACCAAATTCAGGCAACGCCTCTTTTGGCTGTCCATGATCCAATTGCAATGGTGTCCAGATTGGACCTGGCGCTACACCGTTCACACGGATTCCTTTTTTTGCTAATTGACTGGCTAAGCTAACAGTGAAGTTCGCAATTGCCGCTTTTGTTGACGCATAATCCATCAAATGATCGCTTGGATTGAACGCTTGAACAGAGGTTGTCGTTACAATACTGCTGCCTGCCGGTAAATGAGGCAACGCTTCCTGCACAATCGCAAACATAGAAACAATATTTACCTTGAAGGTATCTTCAACCTGCTTCACAGGTAATTCTTCAATAGACTCACGTGAAATTTGCTGCGCCGCATTTAAGACCAATGTGTCCAATCCGCCAAAGGCTTCGACTGTCTTAGCAACCATTTCTTTTGGTGCATGGTCTTCTCGTAAATCGTACGGTAAAAGCAATGCTTTTCTCCCAGCTTTTTCAACATACTCCGCGACTTCCTTCGCATCTCTATCTTCGCCTGGGAAATAATGAATCGCAACATCCGCACCTTCTCTTGCAAATGCAATAGCCGCTGCACGGCCAATACCGGAGTCTCCCCCAGTAATCAGTACTCTGCGATTTTCTAATTTCTTGTTTCCGACATAACTGTCTTCCCCACAATCTGGTTTAGGCATCATATCGTCTTGCAGTGCAGGAGTGTCTTGATCTTGCTTCTTAAATTTACTCCCATGAAATAGGTTTCTTGGATCGATTAAGTTTGGTTCGCTCATCGTATCTCCTCACTTTCTATCTACTACACTACGCGATAGTTTCAAAAAGCGATAATATTTTGCTCGAAAGAAAAGAGATTAAAGCGATTTTTACCTCGCTGTTTTCGCGAAGGCTTCAATAAACCATTGTTCAAATCCCTTTGGATCAACTTTAACAGCCACTTCTGCATTCGCCGGTAAATTTAAGTAGTTTTGTAAATCAACGAGTGAGGCCCCATAAGTTAAACTCGGGGAGGTTTCGATCTCCACCCTTGTTGTTACCAACTCAAAGATTTCCGGCTTTACGAGCAAAGCGATTGCCAAAGCATCATACATGTTTAGCCCCGCATCAAAACTGCCGCTGCGGTATTTGGAAAATAGCTGATAAATCATTTCGCCAATTTCGCCAAAATGTCTTATCTGATCCGCAACCTTCGGCATAATCTTCGCTTGGTCTCCAACTTCTAGGGGTGCTACTTGAATTGGAACGCCGCTGTTGAAGACGATTTTTGCCGCTTCAGGATCAGCGGCGAAGTTAAACTCAGACAGCACGCCATAATTTCCCCGTCCTAAGCTGCCGCCCATCACAACGATTTGCTCAATCTTTGATAAATCCTGCGGATAAAGGTGAAGGAATAAGGCAATATCCGTTAAGGGACCTATCCCCACTAAGGTTGTTTTTTCTTCCTTATTCACCACCTCATGCATGGCCGCAACAGCTGTCAGAGTCTCCTCTGCAAAAATTTTCGCCTCAGGAAATACATATCCGTCCATTCCAGATTCTCCATGAATCTCACTGGCATTGATCGCTTCTCTTACTAGTGGATGCGAGCTGCCTAAAACAACGCGCGGTGTCTTTTTGTAGAGAGTCAGCAGCTTTTCTGTATTGGCTTTGGTATTCTCTAAGCTAACGTTGCCAAAAATTGGACAAATAAGCTTTACATCCAGCTCTTCACTGAAGAGTGCCAACGCAATCGCTACTGCGTCGTCAATTCCTGGATCTGTACTTAAAATAATCGATCTTTTATTCATGTTCAGCCTTCTTTCTAATAAAATATTCTCAAAAAATCATACAACAGGTTTCATTTTTACGCCAATTTATCAGAGTTGAGTCCACAAAAAAGACCTCACATTCAAAAATGCGAGGTCCATTCACTTCTAGGGTTATTTTACTAAACGATAGATTGCGTCTGCATAAATGACTGCAGAGTTTAAGATATCTTCAACAGACATGTATTCATTTGCTTGGTGCATCGTATCTTCAAAGCCAGGGAATTGAGCGCCGTAGGCAACACCGCGTTCTAGTAAACGACCGAATGTACCGCCGCCGATCACTTTTTCTTCTCCCTTGATTCCTGTATGTTCTTCGAAGGTATCTAGCAAAGTAGCTACCAATGGATCATCCGCTGGTACGTAGTGAGGAAGCATATGGTGCGCCCCTTGTGTCACTTTAACGTCTGAACCGAATAGTTCTTCTAATTTTGCTTTGATTTCTTCCGCTGTCGTTCCTTTAGGATAACGGAAATTCAAGGTAATATGGTTGTCATTGTCTTGACCATCTTTGAAGCTGAAGATTCCAGCGTTCATAGTCAATTCGCCCATTTTTTCATTGTTGAAATCAACGCCTAGTTTCTTTCCATAGACATCTTCATGAATAGCGTTTGCGCTGTTTTCGATGAAGGCTTTCGCACCTTTATCGAATTCATAGTTATTCAAGAAGACTGCTAAGAAGGTCCCAGCATTTGTTCCTAATTGAGGACTAGCACCGTGAGCTGCTTTTCCGTCTAAGTGTAAAGTAACCGTTGAACCAGATACTTCTGCTTTTCCGCTGACTGGGTTGTTTTCTACATAATCAGCAAAATCTTTCGCTAATTTTTCAGCAGCGTCTGCATCTGCAACTTTCACTTCAGCCACCGCATTGCCGGGAACCATGTTTTCACGAAGACCCGCTTCGAAGCTTACTAAAACATAAGAAGTTCCGTTTGTTCCGTCAAAATGTGGAATCATTGTGACATTTCCTTTTTCACCATTGAT
Source organism: Enterococcus raffinosus (assembly GCF_019175485.1). Taxonomy (NCBI): domain Bacteria; kingdom Bacillati; phylum Bacillota; class Bacilli; order Lactobacillales; family Enterococcaceae; genus Enterococcus; species Enterococcus raffinosus. The sequence continues at coordinate 408,121 of NZ_CP072888.1, read as the reverse complement.
GATTGGGAAATAAGCATCTGGTGAGAAACCAAAGTCAGGTTTTTCTTCGTGTTCGAAGTAGTAGTCCATATCTCCCCAGCCGCTTTCTTCGTCCGTACCGAAGACAAAACGGATCTTTTTAGAGATTGGCAAGCCTAACTCTTTGATAATTTTTACCGCGTAGTAAGCCGCAACTGAGGGGCCTTTGTCATCACTTGAACCACGAGCATATAATTTACCCTCGCGAATTTCTGGTTCGTAAGGATCTGAATCCCAACCGTCGCCAGCAGGTACCACGTCTAAGTGACCGAAAATCCCTAAGGTTTCATCGCCGTCACCGTAATCAAAATGACCGGCATAGTTGTCGACATTTTTTGTTGTGAAGCCATCGCGTTCTGCGATTTCAAGCATTTTTTCTAATGCTTCCACTGGTCCTGGTCCGAATGGTGCTTCTTTGGTTGCTTTGTCGTCTTCACGTTCACTTTTAATACGTAATAAAGTGAATAGATCCGCTAATAGATCGTCTTTGCGTGCTTCGACTTCTTTCTTAAAATCGATTGTCATTGAAAGATTCCTCCTTTAATTAAAACCACTATAATGATAGCATTCTATTCCATAGAATAAAAATGAAAACTCTTTAAGAAATGCGGGGACAGACTCTCCTTTTTCCCTTATAATGATACCCATAGTGAATTTTCTCTTAGCTATTTCCATTAAAAATGACTACTATATATAGTTAATGAAAGCAGGTGCTTAAATGGTCCAACTTAACGAAGAGATTTTGCATAAAGTAATTACGAAACGACCAGAGATTTCTCATAAAGGAACCTTTGGGCGAGTCGCTTTAATTGGCGGAAATCAACAATACGGCGGAGCAATCATTATGAGTGCCGAAGCCTGTATCAAAAGCGGTGCCGGACTGACCACGGTTATCACTGCTGAAAAGAATCACGCCCCGCTTCATACTCGGTTACCTGAAGCGATGGTACTGGACTTTTCTGAGCTGAAAACAATTTACCAAATACTGAAAAAAGCAGACGTCATATTAATAGGGCCTGGTTTAGGTCTTGAAAAGGAAGCCTTGACACTACTAAAGTGGGTTTTGAAAAATCAACAGGAGCAGCAATGGCTGGTGATCGATGGTTCCGCCATCACACTATTTAGTGACTATAGCCTATCGCTGAAAATCCCTGATCAAACGGTGTTCACTCCTCACTTAGCGGAATGGGAACGCCTTAGCGGCCTCAAATTTGTTGATCAAACGGATGAAAACAATCGTGCGAAACAAGCCCTGTTAGGAGCTAAAATCGTCTTGAAAAGTCACCGAACAACCATCTATGATGAAGCAATCGCCTATTATCAAAATCCCCTTGGCAATCCAGGAATGGCAACTGGCGGAACAGGTGACACCCTAGCCGGAATGATTACTGGTTTCTTGGCTCAATTTGAAAAAAATACGGATACGATTGCCGCAGCCGTTTATCTCCACAGTTTGATTGGCGACACCTTAGCAAAAGATAACTACGTAGTTTTACCTACTTTAATCAGCGAAGCGCTGCCTCGCTACATGAAAAAATTCGCAACCGAAAGGAACTAATTATGGAAAAATATCCTGGCTATGCTCGCAAGCCCTTTTACTATGAAACAGATAAGATGGGCATCATCCATCATTCCAATTACATTCGCTGGTTTGAAGAAGCCCGTGTAGATGCGTTGACCTTTATGGACTATCCTTTTGAAAAAATTGAAGCGGACGGTATCATGATCCCTGTACTAGGCGTCAGCTGTGAGTATAAGGAAATGGTCCGTTTTGGCGATGAGGTTCTGATAAAACCGATCGTAACGAAATATACCGGTACACGCTTAGATTTTGAGTATCGTGTTTACAATGGAGACAAGCTGGTCACAACTGGAACAAGTCAACATTGCTTCATGTCCTACGAAACCAACCGTTTAGTCCAATTAAGAAAAACACATCCTACCCTGCATGAACTATTTTTAGAATATTACGAAACAACAAAAGAAGAAGCATAAAAAATAGCCGCCGGCAACTTGCCAGTGGCTATTTTACTTTCATTATGCTGAAATACTTTCTCCAGCTGCTTCTTCGCTAACTGTTGATTCTTCATCCACCAATTTCTTGTCGTAGGCACGAGCAAACGGCAAGTAAATGACAAACGCTGAAACCGCACAGATAATTGCGACAATCGCTGCTTTCCAGTCACCCCCGGTACTGATGAAGGCACCAACACCCACGGGTGAAGGCCAAGGCATGTTGGCGATTACTGGACGAATCAATTCTAATTGAATTGCAAAATAAGCAATTGACGCTGAAACCATCGGAGCTAAGAAAAATGGAATCGCCATAAATGGATTATAGATCAATGGGATACCAAAGATTAATGGTTCATTGATATTGAACAAGCATGGAACGATCGCTGCTTTTCCTAACACTTTTAATTGTTCTGATTTTGCCATGTAAACTAAGAAGATACATAGACCTAATGTCGCACCAGATCCACCAATCGTTACAAAGGCATTTTGGAATTCCCCTGCTAATGGGATATGCGCACCATCAGCGTTCAACGCCAAGTTTCCTAAAGTAATCGGTGCAATCAAGGAAGAAATGATGTTAGCACCATGAATCCCTACGATCCACAATGCATGGATCAAGAAGTAGATGACCATAACACCAATCCAGCTGCTAGTCAGGTTCGTAACGAAGCCGAATGGAATCGCGATCAATTGGAAAATATCTGTATTAAAGAAGACCAGTACACCTGTAATGATTAGAATAACAAAAGCAACAACAAATGCTGGAATCAATGCTGTAAAGGCTCTAGACACCCCTTCTGGAACTTGCTCAGGCATGCGGATGACCCAATTTTTCGATACACACAAACGATAAAGCTGCACGGCAATAACGGCCATGATAATCCCAGTAAAGATACCTACTGTTCCTAAACGTGTGACACCGTCGCCGCCAATTGCCCAACCGTTAATAATATTTTCTTTTGCATCAGTCAAACGAACCACTGTGCCGTTATCTAACACTAATTGAGGAATAGAAAGGAAAAAGGCAAACATTGATAGCAATGCACCCGTGATTGGCGCCATATTCAAATCATCTTCTTCCGCGATGATTTTGGTGTATTCATACCCTAAACCAACACAGAAGTATAAGGCCAAAATCCCCATCGTTGTACTGTTGGCTAGCATATAAAGATCACTGAACTTGAAAAATGTCGCATTGAAGATATCTTCTAGAAATGGGAAAGTCATTGGCAAAATATTGAACACCAAGAACATTGAACCGACAATCGTAAAGGGAATTGCGCCCATCCCGGCGCCCATGATGGCACGTACTACTTTAAGTGAAGCGATTTTCCCCATCGGGCCCATCAGGTTTTTCTCTAAAAAAGCAAATACTTTATTATTTGATCCGTCCATTTTTTAATCACCCTTTATTTATTATTTAGTTTGCTGAATTCTGTAATGTATGAAGCATGTTTATCTTTTTGACTATAAATGCTGTTAATTCTTTTCAAAATAATTCCTGACAACAGGATTCCGACAATCAATATACAGCTGACAAATCCTTTGCTCGTTGTATTATTGGTAAAAAATGGGAAGACTTGCGAAAATCCCAAGTTAGTTAAAACAGATAGTAACAAAATGCCATTTACCACCAGTTGCGTTCGTTGATAAAAGCGGTGCCATTTTAATTGATTACGAACATCGTCGGATGGATAGCCATACAGACGTAAATGTTCTGCAATACCAGGGACTGAAAGTACAATTAATCCCAGCGGCAGCAAGGCCCACAAACTTTTACTCATGGCTAAAGAAAGCAACCAATATAAATTGGTAAAGAAAAATCCAGCCAATAAATATCTAAGTAAAAGAAAGCGATTGTATCTAAAATTTTTCAATGCTGTTTCTTTTTTTAACTGACTAACATTTTCCTTGTCCATTGTGTGTTCTCTCCTTGTTCGTATTAAGGTATTGATTTTTTGTACAAAAAATCAGTCTTATTTTCACGCCGTATATCATTCTGCGAAAGTGTTTATACTTTGACTTGTTGAAATTTGTTGTCTGCGAATTGCACGTTTATTTATTGCGAAAAGCAGAACTGACATCCTTATTCGTATTAAGGTATTGATTTTTTTCAAAAAATCTGTCTTATTCTCATGCCGTATATCATTCTGCTAAAGTGTTCATACTTTGACTTGTTGAAATTTGTTGTCTGTGAATTGCACGTTTATTTACTGCGAAAAGCAGAACTGACATCCTTATTGAGCGACTTTTTGATACAAAGACAGCATCTCGATTGCCACTTCTCGGAGTGTCATGGTGGTCATCAGGTGATCTTGTGCATGGACCATGATGATTTCCATTTCAATTTTTTCTCCGCTGGCGTATTGCTGTAAGAGTTCTGTTTGTGCTTTGTGTGCTTTGACTAGTGAATCATTCGCTTCGTTCAAATGTACCTCAGCTTCTTCATAATTTCCTTCACGCATACTTTTGAAGCCTTCATGTACAAGAGTTCGAGCATCCCCACTACTCAAAATAATTTCAAATGCTGCTTCTTGTAATTTTTCTGAGTCCATTGTTTTCTCCTTTTATGATGTTTTTTCGAATTGATCAATAAACGCTTTGATAAAGTTATCAAAAGTATCACTGAAAGCTAAGGCTTTTCTGAAGCTATCATCTTCCATGATTTCTACCAACATTTGACTAACCTTGTCTATCTCGAACTTTCCTAACTTATCTGGTGACAGCAAGAAAACCAATTGAATCTTTTGATACTCTTCACTCCAGTCAATCCCCTCTGGCACTACAGCAACCGCCACATAACCTTCATTGGTCAGTGCTTCGATTGGATGAGGTACAGCCATATATTCTGAAAATACTACAGAGCTGTAAGATTCTCTAAGCTTTAACTGGTTTAAAAAGCTTTCCTGCAAGTCATTTTGTTCAACTGCTTCAATTTTGCCAATCAATTCTTTTAGTACCGTTTCTTTTGTTAGCCTGTTATCAGCAAAATAGAACAGCTCTGATTGGAAACTTCGCTTAATTAATTCAACTTTTTCTTCCACCATTTCGACCTGCTTATTTTCCTCACAGGTATTGAAATGACCGCCCTTAGTGCTAATTTCATGATTGATCTTTTTAATGTCTTCTTCCCCTAAAAAAACACTGACATTAACAATCGGTGCGTTTAAAACAATATTTCCCAAATTAATGGATGAAATAATCAGATCAATCTGACTGAGGTCCTGCTCTGCGATCTCATAGTAGCTGATGACCTTTTCAATCAAAATTCTAGAACCAAATTCTCGCTCTAAACGATTTTTGATCATCTGAGAACTGCCTAAGCCAGTCGCACAAATGACTAAGACATGTGTTTTTTGATCATTGAAGTAGCGTTCAACCGCTGCTGTTATGTGGATGGCCAGATAAGCCCACTCTCCTTCGGTCATTCGATAGGAGCTAAATATAGGCATCTTGGAAAAGTAATTGACTGTCAGTTCATACAAATCTGGATATTGCGACTTGATTTCCTCCAGCAAGGGATTCTCAATACTGGAGTTGTTCTGCAGCCTTGTTAGCAATGGAATGAAGTGGATCATCAGCCCATCAATCAAGATCGTATCATGTTCCAAGTCAAACGGTGTGTCCTGATCAATCGCCTTCAACGTTTCCAACAATTGGGATCGAATTTCATCCTCTGTCGCATCCGCTTTTTGAAAAATCGTTTTAGCGGTAATTTTGTTTTTTAAATGAAGAGCAATAAAATCCGCCTCTTCAGAAGAAAACGTGATCCCCATCGCCTGTTCGATCCTTGCTAATATTTTCAACGCGGTTTGATATTCAATCGAATCCTCGTCAAAAGCAATCGGCGCTTGGATATCCATCAAAAAACCGTTTTGAATCCGCTTGATCGCTAAGCCGATATGGAGGACTAAATTGTAAACGATGAAATCTGAAAGCTTTAATTGGGATTCCCGACATTCATCTAAAACAATAATGACAATTTCCTCGACACTGATTCCTTCTAATAAATTCGCGTACATGGAAAAGGCAAATAAATTGTCATGCAAACGATCCATAAAAAAGTAATTCATAATAAAGTGGCGGATATTCTGTTCATTTCCTACGACGAAGATCCCTTTATTACTTTTACTTTGAAGCTCGATTTGATACGGTGTGATCAGTTTTTTAATTTCGACTAGATCGTTCGATATGGTTGAGCGAGAAACAAATAGCTCATCTGCGATTGCATCAACGTAAACAGCACTTTGTTCAAAAAAAAGACGGTTTAAAATATAGTATTGTCGATCATTTGATTCCTGAATCGTTGTGATATCCTTTGAAGTAGACTGCTCCTTTACTTCATTCAGATAAAATACATCAAATTTTTTGCTATCTTCAATTTTCAACTGATAGCCATTTCCTTGCTTCGCGTCGATGGTTGCAACAGCTTCCTTTTTCAATGCATCCTCTAGCAGATGCAGATACTTTCTGGCTGTTCGATTGGAAACATCAATTCCCGAAGCAATTTCTTGGCTCGTCAAATACGTGTGCCTATGATCAAAAAGCAGTTTTAGGATTTGTGTTTCTCGTTTGCTCAACATAGCTCTCAACCTTTACTCAATATTTTCAAGAATCACTTTAGACAATTTATCAATCCCCATTGGAATTGGAACATAAGCCTGCGGCGGGATGTTGACAATCGGCTTATTAACTTTCTTCGCACTCTTTTCTAAGCTGTCAAAGTACATCTTCGTTTGCGGACTAACAAGGTATAAATCATATTCATCCTTCGCAATCGTACTTGCTCCTTGCGATTGAGACGTCGCATCTACTTGGATTTCTTCTCCTTTTCCTTGTAAGTTCTCTGTTGTTTTTTTTGCGATTACTGATGAAGACATTCCTCCGGCACAAATAATTAATGCTTTTTTCATCGTTTTTTCCTCCCTATTCGTTCTTATTTTTATCTCCCTTATCATTAGGGAGCTTCTTTAAGCTAAATTCTCACCATTTGACGCAATGACTTGCTTGAACCAATCAAATGACTCTTTTTTGCTCCGTTCCAAGGTTCCATTGCCTTCGTTGTCCCGATCCACATAAATGAAGCCATAACGTTTTTTCATTTCGCCAGTTCCAGCGGAGATTAAATCAATACAGCCCCAAGGCGTGTATCCCATTAAATCAACACCGTCTTCCACGACCGCTTTCTTCATTTCTTTGATATGATTGCGGAAATATTCGATTCGATAAGTGTCATGAACGCTGCCATCGTCTTCTTTTTCATCGATGGCGCCAAAACCATTTTCCACAATAAATAATGGGACATGGTAGTGGTCTGTGAACCAGTTTAATGAATAACGCAATCCTTCTGGATCGATTTGCCATCCCCAGTCTGAGATACCGATATATTCGTTTCTGACAAAATCCTCCTGCTCATGGTAATCGAAATAAACATTCTCCTCTTTATGCGTGATGGCAAAGGACATGTAGTAACTAAAGCCGATATAATCGACGGTTCCTTTTTTCAATTCTGCTAAATCTTCAGGTGTTATATCTAAATCATAACCTTTTCTATCGAAGTATGTCATCATGTAACCTGGATAAGTGCCGTGCACGTGAACATCCGTGAAGTAATAGCGTTTTTCCATTGCTTTCTGTGCCATCAGAACGTCTGCGGGCTTACAGGTCGCAGGATAGATCGGACACATGGCGATCATACAGCCAATCTCAAAATCTGGATTGATTGCTTTACCGATTTGAACAGCCTTTGCACTGGCCACTAACTCGTAATGAGCGGCTTGGTACATAATTTGTTCGCGATCGTCACCTTCTTTGTAGGCAATTCCAGAGTTCGTAAATGGGAAAAATTGGTCATTGTAATTGGCTTGGTTGTTAATTTCATTAAAGGTCATCCAGTACTTCACTTTGTCTTTATAGCGGTTAAAACAAACCTCTGCGAACTTCACAAAGAAATCGATCAACTTGCGATTGGCAAATCCACCATACTCGGTTACTAAATGATACGGCAACTCAAAATGTGAAAGTGTCACAACAGGCTCGATCCCATATTTCAAACACTCATCAAAGAGATCATCGTAAAATTTCAGTCCTGCTTCGTTTGGTATTTCCTCGTCGCCCTTTGGAAAAATCCTCGTCCACGCAATGGAGGTGCGGAAGCATTTGAAGCCCATTTCAGCAAACAACGCGATGTCTTCTTTATAGCGATGATAAAAATCGATCCCTTCATGGTTGGGATAATACTCTCCTTCAAGAACCCCATCTGTGATCCTTCGAGAAATCCCAGGTCCGCCGACCGTCATTACATCTGCAACACTTATGCCTTTACCATCTTCTTGCCAGGCACCCTCAAGCTGATGAGCGGCTACTGCACCTCCCCACAAAAAATCTTTTGGAAATCCTGTCATACATTTACCTTCCTTTCCTTTTCTATCCTCATCATAGTCGGTAGCGTTTACATTTAGAACTTAGACTTTTGCCACAACGTTGTGGCAACTTATTGGCTGCGGCAGTTTCTATAGAAGAAAAAGGGCTGATTGCCGCAAAAAAACACCTAAGATAGAGAATTCTGTCTTAGGTGCTTTTATCAAATTGATTTATTTTTTATTTGTATTTTTTCTTCAAATAGATGTAGAAAGGAATTCCTAATGCTGTAATCGCAATACCGATCATTGCTAATGAGAATTGGTTGATTAAGGTCATCACTAGGATGAAGATACCACCAATAATTGCAACGATTGGAATGAATGGATACAACGGTACTTTGTATGGACGAACCAAATCTGGTTCTGTTTTTCTTAATTTGATTACCGCGATAAATACTAGCGTGTAGAAGATCCAGATAACGAAGACTAGCATGTCAGTCAACATATCAAAACCGCCGACCATCATCATACCGATAGCGATCACTAATTCTAGGATACCCGCAATGTATGGTACATGGTTTTTGTTTAGTTTCACTAATTTATCAGAGAATGGCAATTGTTTTTCAAGTCCCATTGTATAAGGAAGACGCATACCAGTCATTGTGTAGCCGTTGATTGTTCCGTATACAGAAATCAAGATACCGATGGTTACTAGCTTACCACCCATGCCGCCGAAGATTTTTCCAGCAACATCCATCGCCGCATTTTCGTTTCCTGCTAAAGCTGACATATCAATGGTGCGTAGGAAAGCAAATTGAACCAATAAGTAGACAACCATGATTCCTAAGATTCCGCCTGCGATAGCACGAGGCAGATCACGTGCAGGTTTTTTCAACTCACCAGCGATATTTCCGACGTGAATCCAACCATCATAAGCGAACATTGTTGCTAATAATCCTGCTCCTAATGCTGAAGCGAATCCACCAACAGCCGGTCCCGCTTGAACTGGGAACAAGCTGACAGATACATCTCCTTGACGTAACAAACCGAAGATTACGATCAATGCTAAAGGAACTAGCTTACAAACTAAAGTAACCGATTGGAACATTCCTCCGGCCTTTGAGCCTAGGAAGTTGATCAACATGATTGACGCTGCTGCGACGATCGCGATCGGAATGATCGTTGCATCGCTCATACCGAATAAGTTCTTGAACTGAGTGGCAAAAATAATTGCTAAAGCGGCTACGTTTGCTGGGAAGTAGATAACTACTTGTGCCCAACCAAGTAAAAAGCTCCAAAATTCTCCGTATGCGCGTTCAATATAGCGCAACATCCCACCAGTCTCGGGAATCGCTGCGGCTAACTCCGCACCTGTCAGTCCAGCACAGACACTAATTAATCCACCTAGGAACCAGGACAACATGTGTAAGCTGGTTGACCCAGTTACTGCAGCAACACTGGCTGCTTTAAAGAATACCCCTGCACCAATTACAGTACCCATTACTGTCGAAAGGGCCGGGAAAAATGTCATTGTTCGTTTTAGTTCACCTTGTTGTGAACCAACGATTTCTTGTTGGTCGACTGCCATTATTTTTCCTCCTTATGTCGAAGCGACTGTTTGTTCACTTCTTAACTTGAGCTTCAAATCAAATAATTGAAGTTATCACATAAAAGAAATAAAACAAAAAAATTGCGCTATACCAAGTATTTAATAACTTCCTCCATTTGTTCGGACATTATTTTAACATGGAGAAAGAAAAAGGGAAACGTTATTTTAAACATTTCCTTTTTTCTTAGTCACCCCTCATTTTCTATTAAGAAATACTCATCCTTTTATGAATTGACTTTATCAAAGGACACTTTTGTTTCGACGCCTTCTGCCTTAAATTTCGCTGATAATCTTTCTAACATTTCGTCAGTCATTTTATCTAAATCAAAGTTTGGACTGAAGTCCCACTCTTTCCGTGCACAACTGTCGTCGATTGAGTTTGGCCAAGAGTTCGCAATTCCTTGACGGGCTGGATCTACATCATAGTTTAATTCGAAGTCTGGAATACGACGGCGAATCGATGCGGCAATTTGTTCTGGCTCAAAGGACATCGCTGTAATATTGAATGAGTTGCGGTGTTCCAAGCGACTTGAATCCGCATTCATTAATTTTACGATTCCTTCGATCGCGTCATCCATGTACATCATGTCCATATAGGTACCTTTATCGATGAATGATGTGTAAGATTTGTTTTTTAATGCTTCATAATAAATGTCTACTGCGTAATCTGTAGTACCGCCACCAGGTTCTACTTTGTAGGAGATCAAGCCTGGGAAACGAACGGAACGAGTGTCCACACCATATTTTGTGTGATAGTAATTTTCTAATAATTCACCCGCTACTTTTGTCACCCCATACATGGTGGTAGGATGCATCACTGTATCTTGCGGTGTGTTGTCTGGTTCACAGTCTGGACCGTAAGCCGCGATAGATGATGGTGCGAAGAATTTAGTTTCAGGTCCAATTTCACGTGCCACTTCTAACGCATTCATTAACCCTGTCATATTTAAGTTCCAAGCAAATGCTGGACGTTTTTCAGCGGTTGCTGAAAGCAATGCGGCTAAATGAATGATCGTATCCACTTCATAACGTTTTGCAACATCTAAAAAGCTGTCGTAGTCTGTTACATCTAATTCTTCAAATTGACCATTTTCTACTACTGGGCTGCCTTCAACAGTACGGATATCTGTTGAGATAACATTTTTCACCCCAAGATCGTTACGTAATCTTTCAGTTAATTCTGAACCAATTTGTCCTAATGCACCTGTGATTAATACTTTTTTCATGGATGTGACTTCCTCTCTCTATTTGTATTAATATTTTTTATTGTACGGTTTCTTTGATGATGCCTAATTCTTTACCTACTTTTTCATATACCTTGATTGCGTCATCTAGCATTTCTTTTGTATGACCTGCGTTTGGCATATTCCGAACACGGCCGGTTCCCAATGGAACAGTTGGGTAGACGATTGGTTTTACATAAACACCGTTTTCTAATAATTTCTTCGAGAATTCCTGTGCTAGTTTTTCATCTCCAACGATGACTGGTGTGATTGGCGTTTCTGATTTTCCGATGTCATAGCCGATACGTTCCAATTCTGATTTGAAATAATTGGCATTGTCCCAAAGTGTGTCCACATATTCTGGATGTTCCTCAATTAAATCAATGGCTTGGATACATGCTCCTGCAGCTCCTGGTGTTAATGAAGTAGAGAATAAGAATGGACGTGCTTGTGATTTCAACCAAGTAATCAATTGTTTCGTACCTGCGACATAACCGCCGACAACACCGATTCCTTTCGATAAAGTCCCCATTTGGAAATCAATATGGTCCTGCATGTCAAAATGTTTTACAGTACCGTGACCTTTACCCATGACACCTGTTCCATGAGCGTCATCAACATAAGTAATGACATTGTATTTTTCACAAATCTCAACAATCTCAGGGATCTTCGCTACATCGCCGTCCATTGAAAAGACGCCGTCTGTAATGTACATGACTTTGTTGTATTCGCCACTTTCAGTCGCTGCTTTCGCTTTTGCTTCCAAATCTTCCATGTCTTGGTGGTTCACACGAATAATTTTTGCGCCAGACAAACGACAGCCATCAATAATTGACGCATGATTCAATTCATCAGATAGAATGGCATCACCTTTTTTCATAACCGCTGAAATAGCGCCCATGTTACAGTTAAAGCCAGATTGGAAAGCAATCGCTGCTTCGGTTCCTTTGAATTCCGCAATTTTTTCTTCTAATTTTTGGTGAATGTCTAAAGTTCCATTGATTGTCCGAACTGCTCCAGCACCTGCACCATAATGTTTCGTTGCTTCCACATCTGCTTCGATCAACTCGGGGCGAGTAGCAAATCCTAGATAGTTGTTAGAGGCAAGGTTGATCATTTTCTTTCCATTAACAGTAATGATTGGTCCATTGCTTCCTTCCAACACATCGATTGTATTGAACAATCCTTTTTCTCTTAGATCTTCCAAGTTCGTTTCAAGAAATTGGTCAAGAACTTTTGAACTCATAACGATTCTCCTCCATACGATTATTGCGCAATCGAAGTTGTTATTTTTTGCCTTTAAAATTTAAACAACTCAAGATATTGTTTGCGCTTTCTTTATTTACACTCTTAGTCTAGCCGCCTTTGATAACGTTTACAACTTTAACCCTCGACAATTCTTTGAATTATAATAAAAGTTAGAATCTTTCTAATTGATTCTATTTAATTATCGATTATTTAGTTTTTGGAGCGAGAAAATGAGACTATTTTATTTTTTTAACTATTCAAAATATAACGTGTTCTATTTCACAATGATCGTTTAAAAATGATTTAAAAGAAGGCATACTTTTATGTAAACGCTTATACAGCAATTTTATGTCCTTATTTTATTACGCGACTTTACTCACAATTTATGGGACGATTTCTAAATAAAAACAAAAAGACTGTTTTTTTACTGTCTCTGCTTGTTTCTAATCGTTTACAAATAAAAGTCGTTATCATTTTCATATAAAACTGCTATTTCATATTTTATACTCGATTTTGTAAAAAAAAGAATGAATTCTTGCTAAAAAAAGAAAACACTCAGGAGAAAACGATTGTTTCACTTTGTCCCTTGCTTCTCTTTTTTTTGAAAAGAATATCCTGAGAGAGAATTTCGCTTGAGTGTTATTTTCAAATACTCTGTCTGTTGACTTCCTATTGAAAAAAATTTTTGTAGCTTAAGTGGGAAATTTTTTTATTTTTTTAATAAAAATTGAGTTCGTTTTCTTTCTTATTTAGCGGTATGATACTTTCAAGAAGAAAAAGAAACCGTATACAATGAAGAGAGGATGAAGAGAAACATGAGAAAGATCGTACAGACTACCCCATTAAGTCAGCGTCAATTATTTTCAATGAAGAAGGAGACTCTAGAGGCTAAAATAATTGCTTATTTCGATCACTCAAAAAATGCTGCGGACATCATACAGTATGCTGTGGCGATCAATGTAAGAAATGCGCTGGTTTGCGGCGACTTCGCTTTTATTTGCCAAGACTTAATCCGTCAAATATTTATGACAGCTAAACCCTGTGATGCCATGCGAAGATATTGTCTCCTTTTTGAAGATTATTTTTCCAAGACAGAGTGGAAGAACGTTGTTAAGCGAGTCTTTCTCAATCAACGGGAATACCAGCAGTATGCTGAAAAAGCCCGTATATATAAGAATATTTTGGATGCTCCTAACACTGGTTCCCGAAAAAATCTTGATCTTGACATCCGTTTAGTCTCAGTCTTTGAAGACGCGAATGGTAAAAAGCACACCTTGACGCTACGAGATGCTGATGAAACAAAAACAAGAGCGCAAGCCGCGAGAACCTTAAAGATCTTGACCACCCTAACTATTTTCAAAAAAGCAGATGGTACACGAAAATTTGTCAAGCTCGTCAAAAACAATCGTCCCGGTGAAAAAGATACTTACGACGAGGAAACTGAAATCGACGATCTGACTGAACTGGATCAAATTTTTGATGTTGAACCAGCAAAAGCTGAATCCATTGAACTCTTTGTTCCAGCCGACTTCGATCCAAACACGTTAACAGAGTCAGAACTACTAACCGTTGTTCAAGCAGAGCATCCAGAAGTGAACAGTTTAGAAAATCTCCATTTGACCTTTTCTAAGAAGGAAACTGAAGAGTTTATATTAGCAAAACCAGCTGCGGGAGATACTATTGAAGTGCCTCCGAAAGCAACTAGCAACAGTCAGAAAACTTCTACATTAGTCAAGGATCATAATGCCGTCGAAGTCGCTAATCCGCCAGTTGAACCGACTAAGAAACCAAAATTAGTCCAGCCACGTACAAATAAGCAGGGCTATCGGTTTAATCTGATCAAAGATTGGCTAAAAAGGAATACTTAATACAGACGAAATCTCTGCTGTCAGGGTTTATTTCGTTTGGTCATTTCTACTGAGTAATAAAAAAGCTCCCTCGAATGCTAGAGAATCTCTAACATTCAAGAGAGGTAAATTCATTATACTCAGTCAATAATCAAGCAATTCAATGACTTGCTGTATTCCAATACGACAGTTTTGGCGATATCTTGGTCGATTTTTCCTTCTTCTTCTAATTGATTGATCAATTTCACGACCGTATCATTGTCTTTTCGTTCGTTCACTTGAATTTTTTGGATTAGCTTGTCCAGTTTTTTCCGGATGGTCGGATAACTGGTTGAGTAAGTCCCCGCTAACTCCTTAATTGAACCAGAAGATAAAATAAATTTTTTTACAAAATTGATTTCTTCCTCGTTTAATTCTGAGAACCAGCGAGGGATGTGTTCATTTTTCATTATAGACCTCTTTTCTTCGCTACATCATTTACAAGCGATAGTTGTTTTTTTAATTAATGTAATACTGCCGATGATTAGTGCTATACCACACCAAATCAGCAGATAATTTATCGTGTTTCCCGTCTTAGGAAGCTCCTTTTTCGTTGACTCGGTCGCGCCATTTATCGTTTGGTTTCGAGCAGAGACGTTAGCATTATTACCGCCTCCACCATTTGGGGTCTTTGGCGTTCCTCCAGCTATGTTTACTTCTGAATTATCTGTCGGTTTCTTTTTACCGTCTCCCTCTTTTGAATCCTCAGAAGAGTCTTTAGAACTGCTTTCTTCATTCGTTGAAGAGGATTTGGTTTCTTCGGTACTCTCTTCTTCTGTACTTCCTGAAGTGGACCCGGTTGAACCGCTGCTTTCTTTTGTACTGCTTGTTGATGGTTTTGTTGAGCTGTTACTTTCCTCCGTGCTACTTGAGGATGGTTTTGTCGAACTGCTGCTTTCTTCTGTACTGCTTGAGGAAGATTCTGTCGTACTACTGCTCTCTTCCGTGCTACTTGATGACGATTCTGTCGTACTACTGCTTTCTTCCGTACTACTTGAGGAAGATTCTGTTGAACTACTGCTCTCTTCCGTGCTGCTTGTTGATGGTTCTGTTGAGCTGCTACTCTCTTCCGTGCTGCTTGTTGATGGTTCTGCTGAGCTGCTACTCTCTTCCGTGCTGCTTGAGGAAGATTCTGTCGTACTACTGCTCTCTTCCGTGCTACTTGATGACGATTCTGTTGAACTACTGCTCTCTTCCGTGCTGCTTGAGGAAGATTCTGTCGTACTACTGCTTTCCTCCATACTACTTGATGAGGATTCTGTCGTACTACTGCTTTCTTCTGTGCTGCTTGTTGATGGTTTCGTTGAGCTGCTGCTTTCTTCCGTGCTGCTTGATGGTGGCGGTACTTCACCCGTATACTCATGGGCACCAATATCTGTTTGACCATCCGCTAAGCTATTGCCAAAATAATCTTGACCGCCATTATCAGCGAGTGTTGTTCCAGCATTAATTGCTGGTGAGGTTGGCAACAATTGATAGCCAGATACACTGTCTAGTCCAGTCCCGCCGGTTCCCGGCGCTACCATTACCTCTTCTTCCACTGCTTCATCCTCTGTTGCTCCACGCTCATGCTGTGGTTCTCCCGGGAGACTGATGACATTATATTCCCCAGTTAATTCTACTGAAGGATTCTTAACAACAATTGGATTTTCCTCATTGTTCGGAAGATTCGTGTAGCCGTAATAAAGATTGTGATCATATTTAACTGTCGCTGGGTGCTCTTCGCCATAATGTGCGGGCTGCCAATACGGCGTGGTATTTGTACCTTCATTATAGAAGAGATTGTTTTTCATCCGTACATAGCCCGGTTCTTCCTGACTCATCACGGTAACGTCCAAACCGGCCCCAGTGTAAAAGGTATTATTATAGACATTCGCGGTCTCTTCCTCTGTGATTCCAGGATAACGAGGATCGTTGTATTCTGGATTCAAACTGTTCGAGACAAGGAATAGGTGCTTCCGGTCATTCTGACTGATATTGTAGCGGATCAAACTGTCAAAATTTTTCGGTGAACAAATCAGCATAAAGCCGCCTTCGTTGTCATGACTGTAGTTGTACTGATAAATGGTTCCAGTTCCAGAATCGCAATCAAAGGCTTCCCCGTCGTAGTTGTCTACAGTATTGAACGCTTCGTTGTATTGGAAATTAGGAAAGTAGCACAACCACGGCCAAATGCCTGCGTTTACCTGCCATGTTCCATTTTCTTTGCTAGTAAGGTCCCACTTTGAATGACTAAAGCTTGCGGTGTCTGATACATTGTACTGAATCAGTGGTTTGTAACAGAATTGTGGAACAATCGCGTCACCTCCGCTTTGTTTTACATAATTATTTTCAATCAATACCTCTGTATGTCCATATTGCTGAATCGCACTTTCTTCAATCGTCGTTGCTTCAGTTTCTGGGGTAATGATGTCCCCATAAACAGTAGCTCCAACAGAAATCCCTGTACGCGTCACATTTTCCACCTGACAATTAGTCACTGAAATATTGTGAAAACGAGTCACCTCTCCGGTAGGCGTTCCTGAAACCGTGAAAAATATCCCGCCGTTTCCGATGTCTTTTGCATTCCAACTGCCATTCACATCGCTAACATCCAAATTATCTACATGAATATCCTGTGTTAAACCATTATTTTTTGCCAAAACATAAAGACCCACGCGGTCTGTTTTTGACATTTTATTCGTGTCCTCGCCTGGTCCGATATTCGTAATGGCTAGATTGCGAATCGTCCAGTGGCTGGCATTGTACAAGGTAACAGCGGAATAAATGTCTCGCTTTTCCATTTGGTCAACATAGCCTTCGCCATTTCCATTAATGGTCGCTTTACCGCCAGTATCCCCATAGCTTTCCAAAATAATCGGAGCGCCGTCAGCTCCTTCTCCATTCCGTTTTCCATCTAAAACAAGCGTATCGTCAAACACACTCTCTTCATGAAGGCGAATCGTATCACCGGGTTCAAATGTTGTTTTTTCCAATTTATCTAATGTTGCCCATGCCTGATCTGGCGAAGTTCCACTATTGTTGTCATTGCCGCCCCCGGCATCAACATAATAGACTGCTCCAGCAGCTTCCGTTTTTTCTGGTAATAGTCCAAAAAGCATTGGAACTACCAAGATCAGCACTCCTATAACGGACCATATCTGATTCTTTTTCATTTTTTTCTCCTATTTAATTTCCACTTTTGCCTGCTTTACCCATTTCTTAACAATTGCCTGATATTGTTCCTTTTCTAAATGCAGCGTAATTTTTTCCTTTACCGTTTCAAAAGATTGCGTTTCGCCTGTTTTATTTGAGAAACAATAATACCGCCAAGTCTTGTCTGCTTTTTCAAATAACCCACTCCATTGTCCAGCAGACAAATCATTTATCTCGGTCAATTCCTCTTCCCGATATTTAATCCACTCTCGTAAAGATCTTTCATTCAAAGCAACTCGTTCAAAAGTTATCTCTGAATTTGTCGTAAGCTGCTCCTGCGAGACTGCTTCTTTGCTTAATTGTTCAAGTGTCTGTTGCTTGCCGAATACACGATAAAGCTCTTTTGCATCAACCTCTTTAAATTCTGATTGGTGCTCTTGATAATACTCTCGCAACTTTTTGTCAGTCGACTTTTTTATGATTTTCTTCTCTAACGCATTGATCGTCGTACGATATGAATAGCGATAAAAAGATGATTCATCGTATTTTCTCAAGCCATATACAACTTGATGCTCTTTGATTTTTTGTTCATTATCCTGATTGACCTGTTTCATTTCCCGATTTAGTGTCTGGTAATCTAAGATTGTCTCGATCTTTTGCTTCTCGGCCTGCTGTAGCTGCACTTTTTCTTCTACGATCTTTTTTTGAAGATCATGTTCATTTAACCTAGGATTGATTTTCTGATAAAAGGCATATTCTTCTTTTGTAATTCTTTGACCATTTACCTTCATTGCCCATTGATTATTCCACCAGATAAGTCCCGCTATCAGTAGAAGGGCCCCTGCAAGTAAAACAATAAGTAGTTTGTTGTTTTTTATCTTCATGTGCCACTCCTGAAAACCAAAATTCGATCTTTTTCTTCAACGACGACGTTCTTCTCTTTAGCCTTTAGCGAAAAATGTGCTTCTTTGACTTTCTTCACCCTTGTACGTGCGAATACTTTCCCATCTTCTGAAAACTTCAGTCCGTAAACTTTGCCAAAAACTGGCGAGAAGCTCACTCTGCCATCGTCATCTGATAAAGCAACAACAGGCTGCCCGTTTTTTAGAATTGGATTTTTCCCACGCTTGTCTGATAAGTAAACAGACTGATTTGTAATCGGCTGTTTCGTCTCTTGGTCCAACAAATAAAAGGTAAGCTGATAGTCTCTTCTTCCAATCAAAGCTGTTCGAATAATTCGATAAAAAATCCAGAGAATTAGTAGACTGCCACTGATAACGGCTGCCAGCATCAATAGCTGCTTGATTTTTTTCCGCTCATCTACTTGAGCCTTTTTTCGAGCCATCGCTTTGGTGTAGGGAACCCGATGCCCGCGAACTAACAGCCGGTGAGAATTCACTCCATAAGGCGTACAAGTCATCAGTGTCACAGAATCCATTCCATCTACGATCAAGAGAGCCTTCGTTTCTGTTGGTTCAATCACTTTGATTTGATCCACCTCATAGGCATGTGTCTCATTCAACACCTCTAGAAAGAATTGGTCCTTCTTCTTCAGCTTAGGCAAGTCAGTAAATAGTTTGGCTTTTTTCAAGCCACGGTGAGAAGAAATCACACTGTGGGAACTATCGCCGCCATTAATGGAAGAAGTCCCCTCCAACACTGTTGCCCCTTTGGATAAGAAGAAATCATTCGTCACATCAAAAACCGGAAGCTTCACATCAATTTTCGGGATAATGATCGTGCCAGTCGTATGTTCCTTAACATAGGAAGGTGAATTTTTTTGATTCTTTTCTTTGCTTCTGCGTTGCTGTGAGAAGGGTTCGCCATTCGATCCGGGATTTTTTTCCTTCTGGGCTTTTGCGTCTTGTTTTGCCATTTGTTTTTGCAGCTTTTCAATTTCGGCCTTATTCTTTTTCGATGCTTCTTTTTGATATCTTTGGACCGTTCGCTGATCCAGATAGTCATTGATGCCTTGGCTGATGAACGGGTAAACCAGCAAAGCGAGTCCAAAAAGAAAAAAGAGCAACATAACCAGTCGTTGGATCATTACTGCTGTTGAATTTGATTTTCTCTTATCCTTCGCCATAAACCTGCTCCTCATCAATAACTGTCGTTGTCTTTTTTTTGAAAAATGAAGACAGCAACGATGGGTGTTGCTTGTCGTTACTGTCTTCTAAATTTTGTACTGCCTACGCCTCTTTACGTTGTGAGCGTAAGTATACAACGCCTACAATCGCCATTACGGCAACGCCTGCGGCCATCATCAAATAGATTCCTGAACCACCCGTTGAAGGCAAGCTGCCCTTTTGTTTATTCACCACTGTTTCCGCTGTACCTGAAGTTAATGGATCGGTACTATCAAACGAATTTTGATTGACCGTGAAGGCTACACGATTTGCTAATAATACATATTTATCGTTCGGTGCTTTGGTTTCTTCTAAGTAGTAAGTACCATTCGCTAAACCTTTGATCGTTACGTATCCTTGCGTGTTTGACATAAATACTTTCGCATCACTTTTGTTCGTTACCCAAGAAACTTCCCCATTTACGCCAACTTTCAAGTATTTTGCAGCATCGCTGTCTGCATCACGCACAACAAATTCTGCTCCTTCTAATGCTGCATTGTCGTTTGATCCATCAACCTTAACAAAGTTATATCCGCCAGTATAGACTTCACTACCTGAACCTGTGTCTGTATCATGATCGGTTGTAACTTCTGCCGTATTGTTTACTTCTGTCCCTGGAGCGATTGTTTGCAGCAGCTCCATTTTGTAAGTCATGGTCAAGGTTGCATTCGGCTTCATTGCTGCGATCCCAGCCGCTGTGAATGTGACTGTAAATTCGCCAGATGTTGTATCAACCAATGTATAATGAGTCCCTTTTGTAAATGTCGTTGTTCCATCTGTTAAAACTAACGTAGTATTGTCTAGTTTCAAATGAACACCATGAGTATCTTTGATTTCATACTTCACGTATCGCGGTGCGTCATTTACTCCATCGCCATCTTTATCAATCTGATCTTTAATCCCGTTTGGAATGACAGTTTCGACTTTATAGTCGACTTTATCGCCGACATTGACGGACCCGCCTGTATTGGTTTTCTTCACATCAATATCATCATTCTGAATGGCGTTCGTTCCAGTGAAAGCTTTTGATTTGTTTGTTGCGTCTAGAGTAAATGACTGATTGATCGCACCGTTTTGGATCACATAACCAGGTGCGGTTGTTACCTCTGTTAAATAGTAAGTTCCATACAATAAGCGATCTTCAGAAAATTTACCAGCGACGTCCGTTTTAAATTTATGGGCATCCGCTACATTTGTTGACCATGTAGGTGTATCGGAGGCGTCAAATCCGCTTAAGTATTCAGTTCCTGTTGCGTTATAAACCCCTTTACGATGGATCACAAATTCTACATCTTCCAATGGAATCGTTGTTCCATCATCATTTTTCAAGTTTGAAATTTTTTCTACTTCAATTCCTGCTGTTTCAACGACATTCTTTGGATACAAGTGGATCGTATCTAAGGTCACGTCGCTCGCATTTTTAACTGGCAAAGCCACTACCATGTTATCTGCTGTCGTTACACCCGCCATCGGTGTTTCTACGATTACGTAAACAGCGTTTTTACCGCCTACTTTAGCGTCTACATTGGCAAAAGTCAGATCCCCGACGGTCCCTGTGGTAGCTGTTGTTTGTGTATCGACGGGTGTTTTTGCTGTATAATTTGCTGTTTTAATTTCCTCTAAGGCTTCTTCCATCGTGTACTTTTTGCTTGTGCTTGTATTTATTGCGTTTAACAAGATGTAAAAGTCATTAGTTACATCGTAGATTTTAAACTCTACGCCGCCAAAACCGGCAGCTGAATTAAAGACCGGCATTTCTTCCCCAGTATTTTGAATCTCGGCCTGTGTGCTGCTAAAACGTTTTTTGTGCAACTTAATGTCCACCGTTGTTCCTGCCGCCTGTGCCGTTAATGAAGATCCGAAGCCTAATGTGATGGGTAATACCATGACAAGGCTCGCAAGTAGAACCAATACTTTCTTTTTCACGTTCATTTCCTCCAATTAGTCGTTTAGTTGTTTCCTTGTTGCTGTTTTTTTCTAATGCTATAAGTAACGAGTGCCAATAAAATCAGCAGCCCGCCTAATAACCCAAGGTCTAAGATTTTCTCGCCGGTACTTGGTAATCGGCGTGAATTATTACTCGTAGTAACTGTTGTTGTAGGATTTCCGCCACCTGTTGTTTCTCCACCACCCGTACTTGGTAATTTACTATTGATAACCTCCAACAAGCCGGTTGTTTTCCCTGCTTCGTAGGTGTTCTTTTCAATTTTGAAATCAATCGGCTTTTGTAATAGACGATAGCCCTTTGGCGCAGCCGTTTCTTCTATTTGATAGTCGCCATAAGCGATTCCTTTCAATTCGAACAGACCCGCTTGATCTGAAACAAGCTTCAACAATGCTTCGTCTTTAGCAGGGGCATCGGATTTTTTCCACTTATACTCCGTCGATAAATAGTTTCCCTCTTTATTCTTGACTACAAAGGCAGCATCTTTAAGCTTTGTTTCGCGCTGGCTTCCATCTACCTTGATAAATCGATAACCGCCAGTGAGTACTTCCTTTGAGGTACTTGTTTTTTCCTGCTCCTTTAAAGAATCGTGGTATTGCAGCAAGGCTTTATTATAAAAAGGCGTATCCGCCGCTGCACCTGCTTTGATAGACAGCTGATAACCAATCGTTAGTTGGCTTTCTTGATAAGCCGCCAGCTTGTTTGGGACAAAATTCACTTCAAAGCCGTTTTCTTTCGCCCGAAGCTTATAACTAGTTGCATCAATGGCTTGGCCTTTTTGGTCGGTGATTTTCACTGATTGGATATCCGCTACCAAAGCTGGATCAGGTATGTCGATCACTCTAAAATACTGATAACTGCTGATTGGTGTCGGGACGGTCACATGAATCTTGTAATGAATTGCTTCATCATAAGTGAAATCTGAATGATCCTCTGCTAATTGCTTGTCGATTTTTGGTTCTGTCGGAATTATTAGCAGGCTGTCATTTTTAGAATAGACATGAATTACTTCATCCGGCACCGCATTATTCAACTCGTCTTCAATAGAAAAATGCATAATAATCGAATCACTAGGAGCCGCTTGACTCACCGAAGCCGTCTCTATAAATAGATAGCTTGCATTATGAGCTTTATTTTTCTTGGCCAACGATAGCTTCAACACACCATCCATTGATTCCTTCTGTCCTTGCTTGTTCGGAACATCCATTTGCGCGGTTTTTCCTTTAGCAATGACTTCCATTCCTAAGCGATTTGGAACGGCTTGTCCGACCGCTAGGCTCGCAACCTCTTCTTTCGTTACACTTTTTGCTTGTTCCAACGCTTCTTCATGAGAAGTCGAATGAGTACGAACAAAGTGCGTGATGTCGATGACTGTGAACTCGGCACCATTGATCCCCTGTTTTTCAGTCAGCATGTCTTGAGCAGATTGGTTAGCTCTTGTCGCCTGTTTATGCAGATAAACCGTTTGTGTTTCTGAGGCCTCTGCATGGTGTGAATTGAGCAGGCTGCCTGTCAAAAGAAAGACAATCGCTAGAAGGGAGAATAGAATAGAAGGTTTCTTCATATTAAGCACCCGCCTTTCTGCGATATTCAATGATTCCACCAGCCAAAGCTAGGAGAATTAGAAACCCACTTGCAAAAAGGGTCTGTTGCTTCAATCCTTCTCCACCAGTTTCTGGCAGTGGTACTTTCTCGCGATGATTGTCCACGTGAATACTCAATGACTTTCCAGTATTAAATTGAACAGTGAATTGATTGGTTTCTGTTCCATCTTGATCCTTGTAAGTCACAGCATACCCTGAATCATCGACCTCCTTCAGCTGATAGGTCTCGCCTTCTGTCAGGATATCTGTCCAATCAGTAATCTTCGTACTCTCATCTGCCAAATCTTGATAGAAAGTAATCGGCACATCGGTGTCCTTAGCTGTCACTTCTGCTTTCCCATGGGCAACGACTTGATTGCTGCTGTTTACTAATTGAAACTTAAATGTCTCACCATCAAAAACACCGTCACCAGTTACTTTTTTCTTGGCACTAAAATCAAAGGTATTTTGATTTTCAATATTCAGGGTGATTTTCTTCGAGGAATCATTGTAAATAACTTGAAATTCATTGTTTTTCTCACCAGTTCCGCCAGAATAGACTGGTTGATAATTTTGTGTGTCGGTCTCCACTAGTTGATAATTTTTACCTTCTTGTAAAATTTTTGCCCAATCAGTGATCTTATTCGCCGTACTATAATCACTCGTGGTGAAGAATTCAATTGCTTGATTTTTTCCTTTTTCTGCGATGGTTACTTTCCCATAGGCAATTACTGGGTTTCCAGCAGAGGATAAATCCTTCAATTCAACTGTATAAGTCTTATTGGGCGTCAGTAGACCGGTCCCTTCAACTTTTTTATTAGCTTCAAAATCCAATGTGTCTTGATTATTTACAGAAAAAGTAATTTTACCGCCATTTTCGTAATCTGCTGTATAGGTGTTCCCCTCGACTGGTGCGTCATTAGAAGGATCCTTTGTATGATAGGTTACTTGATAGCCCTGACTGTCTACTTCAACCAATTCATAGGTGATCCCATCTTCTAAGATGACCGTCTCCACACCATTAATCGTCATCTTCTTCCAATTTGTTATTTCTTCCGTATAGGTGTTATCCGTATAAAAAGTGATCGGCTTATTGGTATTCTTTCCATCTGTCGTTGTGATCGTCGTTTTCCCGTAAGCGACCGCTGAACCGTCCCGTGTATCTCTTAATTCAAATTCAAAGTCTTTATCTTCTGCTAAACTGCCAATTCCGCTAATCTTCTTTTCCGCTTCTAGCTTGATAGGTTCCTTGTTGACTACAATGAAACGCCAACGATGCTCCTGCTTACTGTCATATTTGAACTGATTTGTTTCCTTCCCATTCGTATCTTGAATGTGAACCTCATAGCCGTCTGTATCGAGTTCGTTGATATAGTACCAGCGTCCATCAACTAGAAAGTTACTCCAATGATTTGGATCATTCTTGTTTACGTTTTCGATCGGGGTCGTATAGGACTCGTCACTATAAAACTTAATTTCAACTTCACGACCTTTATGTGTCACTTCTGTAACCGTCTTTCCGTAAGCAACCACCGTTCCATAGCGATCCGCAATGTTGAATTTGAAAACTTTCCCTTCTGCTAGCTCTCTTTCATTTTCACCTGAGACTGTCTTATACGCTTTTAGAAAGTCCGCCTCCACATCTCCCCAAATCGCGTCAAAATCCGTTTCGGTCCTTGTATCCTCGGAATCATTATCGTTATAGATAAAGGACAACTCATTTTGATATTTTCCTGACCCATATTCAGGCACATCTACATCTACCGCAAACGAAACATCGTAAGCCATGATCGCACCGTTTGAGGGGCTTTTACCCTGTGTACCATAAATATCATGCAGCTGACTTTTCTGATCACTCGTCAGGGATAGGTCTGCATCTATCGCATCATGAATATTAGCATTACCAAAACCGACATAATGAGCCTCTAATTCTTCATAATAGTGCTTTGACCCTGGCATCGTACCAAAAGCCACGAGAACCGTCTCTGTTCCATCGTCATGCTTATATACGCCATAGGCTCTTTGCCCGTTATTCGCATCAGGATAGGCCTGTACATAATCTTGAAATTCTTGATAGCTTTGACCGCTTGTCTGTTCTAGCTTTAGAAACGCATTGCCGTTTCCTTCTTTTTCAATGACAAAGTCTGAGAAATTAACTTTCTGCGGAGCTCCGGAAATGTTTGCACCCAATTGACGATCGCCCATTCGTGAACCAGCCTCATCTGTCGTAATAATATAGGTAGGAACTGTCACCCACAGAGAATCTTCTTTAAAATGGGTTCCTGGAACCAAGTGATCGACTAGAAGGCCATTGGCTTTATCCGCAATCTTTGTCACTCCCTGATCTTTTGTGTAATAATCAAAGGCCGCACCATAATCGAGATAATTTGCTCTCACTGCCCAAGCAATCGCATTTTGTCCATTAACCTGCTTTCCCTCTTTATGAAGATACTTGCTTTCATCAGGAAATGGGCGATCTTCTGGGTCATGGACGGATGGATCAGGCCCATCAGTAACTTCTAACACATCACCCTTTCCGTTTCCGCCACCGTCGATATTGTCCCCTGCTTTTCTAGCCGTTGCCGTTAAATCCAATACTCCGTTATATAGACGTTCCGCTTCGATTGCGGCTTCGCAAATAGTAAAAACGATCTTATCTCCTTGGATTTTATACGTTAAGTAAGGATCTGAAGGTGTATTTCCAAGAACCCCGGTACTCCAGTGGTACGAGAAATTGTAATCATTAGGTATCGTGATCTCAAACGTATCCCCAACAGAAGTTCCTTCAGGCAAAGGATCAATTTTGAACTCCATATGAACTCGTAACTGTTGTCCGGTTTCTAATGACGTTCCTCCACCCGGTCGTTTTTCTGCATAATAGTCAGTAATTTCTAAATTATCTTGAAGTGTCGCAGCTAAAGCTTTATCTGAATTTAGATTGAAGAAAACTACGATGTAGGTACTAAGCATAAGGATTAGCATAGCAACAACATTCATCTTGCTTTTTTTCACATCTACTCCCCTTTTCATCTAACATTTTTAACGCTTTGTTCTTAAAAATAATTATAAATTATCAAAATAGAAAACTTTTAAATTTTCATGAATAGTAAAATAACCACCTAAACGTTGGATAAACGAAGAAAAAGCGACGTTCAAGATGCGCGAACGTCGTTTTTCTTTTAAAAACATTTTTAATTTTAATATTAATTTTGTTGTGTTTTTATTTTAGTTTTAACGAATCTCAACAATGATTTATATTATTGGACAACAGGTGTAATCATATCTTTATGGCTTTTTTAAATTATTTCTCATCTAAAAGATACTATTTTACCCTTTTTTGTTATATAATTAAATGAGCTTCTTATTAATTGAAGGATATTTTCACTCCATATTTTTTAATAATATAATAAAGGAATAATTTAGATGATTTATTTTTATTCGCGAGATATTACGATCTTCCAAGAAATATTTTTATATCTTTTTCAAATGGCTCCCTCTTTGATCGTTTACTTAGGGACATTAGCATATTGTTTTCCAGATAAAATCAATAAATTCTCCCTTTTGCTGACAACCATTGCTGCCTGTAATTTAGGATGGATTTTCAAAAATATCATTCAAAGCTATTATCCGGGTGTATTAGCCATCCATAATATTTTTAATATCTTTTGTCAGTCCGCTATGATTTTGATTCTTTATTTGGTTTTCAATCGCGGAAATCGACTTTTCCTATGCAACCTGTTGCTAGTAACGGGATTTACTATCTTGACTGCTGGCTTTTTTGAATACATTCGAATATTCTTAATGAATTTTTCTGACTCTCCTTTTTTTTCAGTGAATATTATGAATTGGTACTATTTACTCTCGCTATTCTTTTTGCCTTTGATAAAAAAATTTCTAGAACATGTCAAGAAGCTGTTCTTAAGCTATTCATTGCAGGCGTTGATTGTATTATGGACCGTATTGCTGGCTATTGTTTTATTTTCACTATTTATTCAGGTCAGCTCTATCTCGGCATCTTCTGATTATCCAGGACATACCTCAACGATTTTCTTATCGGATAACCATTTAGGTGCTGCTTTGATTCGACGATTGGCACCCTCTGCTTACTTTATCGTTGAACCTGTTCATAAGCTATTTACAGTTGGAACCATTCTGGTGATCCAAAATACATTAGCCATTGGTGCTTTTGTCTTCTTGTTATTTCTAAATAGACGCTCGAAACAAATTTTATCGGAACAAGAAAAACAGAAATACGAGTTGACTCAATACATTAATAGCTTAGAGAATGTCACTCAAAATATTCGAAAGAACCACCATGATTTTAGTAATCTGCTCTTTTCATTAGGCGGGTATATCTATCAATCTCCCATCAATGAAGCGGCATTGAAAAGATATTTTGAAGACGTGACTCAAACATTTGAAGAAGATTATCACTACTTTTTAGAGATTTCCAAGCTGAAGAATCTAGAAATGCCGGAATTAAAGACATTGATTTTCACGAAAATTATGACTGCTTCTAAAAAAGAAGTTCCCTTCGACATTGAAATCGAGCAGCCAATTGGACAACTAGCTATCGATCAGCTTGCCCTATCTCGAATCTTCGGTATTTTGATCGACAATGCTTTGGAAGCTGCTGCAGAAAGTGATCAGCCTTACGTGCGTCTAGCCATCATTGATGATGAGC
Source organism: Enterococcus raffinosus (assembly GCF_019175485.1). NCBI lineage: Bacteria > Bacillati > Bacillota > Bacilli > Lactobacillales > Enterococcaceae > Enterococcus > Enterococcus raffinosus. The sequence continues at coordinate 380,286 of NZ_CP072888.1, read as the reverse complement.
ATCAATATGTATTTATTCTAGTGAATGCAACTAAAAACAACACTCTTGCACCTGCTGTCTTACAGAAAGAAAACTTTTCAACGAAAGGGAAGAATCGCGGACTGGGATTATCTATTGTTCAATCCATCATTCAAACCTATCCTGATCACCTTTCTTTAAAGACAACACAAAACGAGCAGGAATTCTGCCAAACATTATTTTTGAAAAAGGAGTACGAACATGGCCATTAACGTTTATATCGCTGAAGACAATATCACTCAGCGCGCAACCTTAGAACAAGCGATCAAAAATTATCAGCTTTTTTCTGACTGGGAATTAGCACTTGTTTACAGTACCGGCTCCGGCGAAGAGTTATTAAAAAATATTGATCGCAGAAATCAATGGAATATCTATTTTTTAGATATTAATTTAGATGAAGAAGCTGGACTGAGTAACGGCTTTGCGGTCGCTCAAGAAATTCGTAAATTCGATCCTTTTGGGTTCATTATCTTTATTACTGTTCGTTCTGAGCTGAGCTTCTTAACTTTTCAATATCGCGTGCAGGCATTGGATTTCATCATCAAAGACCCCGCCGTAGATATTCGCGAGCGCGTTCATACCTGTTTAAAAACGATTGAGCAGCGCTTGGCATCCTTAACTACGAGCCAAACAATTAAATTGAATACCGGAAACGAGATCACTTCCTTTATTCTTGATGACATTCTGTATTTTTCTTCCAATAAAGGACACGTTCTTTCTCTTCACACTAGAAATGATCAGTATCTGATCAATCAAACCACATTGAACAATTTGGAAGAGCAACTCTCAGATAATTTTTTACGCTGTCATCGCAGTTTCTTGATTCATAAAAAAGCGATTGTCTCTATTGCCAAAAATTTTTCCTCGGTTACTCTAGAAAACGGCGTGGAAATTCCTGTAGCCGTTCGAAAAAAGGGACAATTAAAATCGCTGCAATCCAAATTACTTTATTGTTCCTAACTAAAAACCGCTGAAGGATTTATGCTCCTTCAGCGGTTTTTCAACTTATTCTTTCCTTATTCTTTTTAGTTCCATCCTTCCGATAAGCACGATGATTCCCATTCCTGTTAAAGTCAGAATTAGTGAGCCGGAGTATTTTTCTCCAGTAGCGGGTAATTTCTTCGTACTTGCTTGGCGCTGCCCAGCAGCAGGTAAGGTTCTTGTCGTTCCATATGTGGTCGTTCCCCCATCTGCAACTGGATTTTCTTGACCATTGCCCGGATTATTCCCTCCACTCACTGGCACCTCTTTCGATGCTGCTTTTACATAAACATAAGTAATGGTTTGTTCCTCTGCCTGATACGTTCCCTTCGCATTTTTCGGTGTTTCTTTAACCGTCCAGCCTTCAATATCCTTAGCAGTTGTTTCATAGGCTTCATCTATGATGCCTGCTTTCTGTTCTGAAGGTGCTAACTCCTTGCCTGCCTCATCCACGTATTGAATCTTGATCGTGCTTTTGTTTGTATAGATATAGGTGACAACTTGAGGTTCAAACGTGTATTTTCCGGCAGCTTGTCCAATCCTTTCTTTCAATCGGTACCCTTTGAATTTCTTTTCCTCTGTTTGATAAGACGAGTCCACTTCGCCAGTCATTGAGAGCGGCTTCGCTAATTGTTTGCCCTCTTCAGTCAAATAATTGACAATGACGAGTGATTTTTGCTTCTTGTAAATAACCGTAATGACCTGATCTTCTTTTTTGTATCTTGCGTCACTGTCTAATCCCTTGACTTCCTTCCATTGGTAGCCAGCGATTTCTTTATTTAGTTTTTCAATAGGAAGCGGAGTACCAATCGGCTGTTTTCCAGTAAAACTTTCCGCTATCTCATCACCCGCTTCGTCTTGGTATTGAATCGTGACATTTCCTAATTCAATCGGTTCCGTAATCTTCTTATAGATATAAGTGACTTTGGTGATTCCATCAATGTACTCACCCTCTACATTTCCTTTTACTTCACTGAATTCGTAACCGTCGATCTCCTTTTGAACCGTTGTATATTTTTCCCCAACTTCAGCAATCGTCACTTCGCTATTTAGAAGCGGATGCCCTGTTTCATCCTGATATTCCACAATCAGGACGCCCTTTTCAGTTCCAGAGCCCTTCTTCGCATAGATCAATGTCACTTCCTGTTCTTGCATGGTAAATGTTCCGCTGACTTGACCATCAATCCCTTTTAAAACATAGCCGTCAAAAGGTTTCACTTCTGCCGTATAAATTGTCTCTACATCCCCTGTTAATACGACATCTGCACTTAATGGATTCTGTTCTTCATCCTGATAATGAACCGTTACTTTCCCTTGAGCTGCTGGATTTTTCGTATAAACATAGATAACTTGAGTCACGCCTGACGCATACTTGCCAGTTGCATCCCCTTTTATCTCCTTCAGCGTGTAGCCATCAATATCTTTTTGGACAGTTGTATAATCACTGCCAATCTCTCCTGTCGACAGCTCATCACCAGCCAACGGTTTTCCTGCCTCATCTTGATACTGTGCCAGCACAATCCCTTTTTCCTTGGCAGATTTTGCATAGATCAAGGTGATTTCCTTGGGCTCGTCACTGAAGATACCCGTAATGGAATCTCCTTCCTTCACACCAGAAAAGACATAATCATCAATTTGTTTAATTTGAGCGTGGTAGGTTTCTCCCAACGCACCCGTCAGCGTTTCATCTGGACTGATTTGAACCAGCTGCTTGTTTTCATCATAGGTCATATAATGAACGATCACCGGCTCTGATTTTTTCCAAACAGCATACAGGGTCTCATTCCCTTTTGGTATCGTAATAGATTGCCCGGCAGCTAAATCAGCATCTGGATCTTTTGCGTCCTTATTCTTTGACCAGCCCGCAAATTGATATCCTTCTCGTGTGGCATGCAGATCCGTACCCGCTGGGATCGTTTGAGCCAAATCCTTATACCCTACTTGATAATAGGTCTCGGGCTGTGTTCCTTCGTAGTAAATCGTTCCTTCATATTTCGCAAGTGCCGTTCCCAAATCAAATATCCCGCCATTGCTGTCATATTTGATCCAATCAATCTCTACAGAACCGATATCTGCCTTTGCCGTTCGCGGCAAGCCACGCTGGTCTTCAGCGACATTGCGCAAATTCTCTACTTGATCATCTGCTAATTTCTCTGGTGCTATTGGAACCGTTGGCAGAATGATCGCATCATTTGATGTCCCTGCTTTGATCTTATTGTAGTTCTCTACGAGGCCGACCAGCGCTGTGCCAAAAACATTTTCCATCGTGACTGAAGTCGCTGTGCCATTATCATAGCCGAGGTTCGATTCAAGGTTTCCTGCACCGTCTACTCTGCCATCTGCAATATTATTTTTACTTGCTGCCCTGGCCTTATTTCCCACAAATAAATTATTGGCGTAACGTCCAGCTGAATAATTCAAGCCATAGCCTGAACTGCCGATTGCTCCGCCGTCATATGCCGCTTCATTTTCAACAAAGCTGTTATTGATGTAATCAACAGCGGCTCGTCTTCCTTCAGTCAAACCACCGTTGGCATAAATCTGGATCGCCCCACCGCTATTTGAGGAAAGATCCTGCCCTAATGCTTTGTTTTGATAAAACGTATTATTAATGAATGTCGCAGCACTGGCGATATTGTCATTGGTTTGGATCAGAATGGCCCCGCCATCGTCCCCAGCTACATTGCCAACAAATGAATTGCCTTCAAATAAAATATCTGTCCCTGTAACGGTATTGAAGAAGGCAATCGCGCCACCGTCAGCAAGTTTCGCTTTCCCACCGCCTGATACATCTTCAACTGATTTATTGCCTTCAAAGTAATTGTTCTTGAAGGTGAACTTCGCTGATGCACTTGGTTGGAAGAAGTAAATTGCTCCGCCTTCACCGCCGACATTTCCTGTTCCCGCCTGCATGGTTTGATTGCCGATAAATTTCGAATTGTACGCCTTGAAATTCGCCGAGTAGCCTTTACAAGCAATCGCTCCGCCTGAGTAACCAGAAGCATTGTTCACATTATTAGAAAACGTACAATTTTGCAGCGTCGTATTTCCACTAGTGTAAAAGGCGCTGCCATCATCATAGCCTCGAAAATTATTGACGATCGTATTCTCTAAAATGAACTCACCTTTATACCCAGAGACTGTCAGTGCGCGGGTATTATTTCCCAACCCTTCAAAAGTAAAATTTTTAATGGTCAGCCTTGAGGCCGCATTGCCAGTTCCGCCACTATAAGAAAATAACTGCTTCGCTGTCGTAGACTGAAGAGTTTTTCCCTCGCCATCAACCTCTACCTCGTACGCTGATTCCACTAAACCGATCGTTGCCGTGATATCCGTTGGAAAACTATTGCTTAAAGTAACTCGGCGATTTTCCGGTGCATTCTTTACCGCATCCTGAAGTTCGACAATCGTATCCACCGCTACTTCGTCAGCCATAGCGCGCTCACCAAATAGGATCGATAAACAGATACCCGCAATCAAACTGACTAAAATGATTCCTCTCTTTTTCATATGTATCCCCCTACTCTTTTTAAAAACAATTGTTATTTTTTAGAAACAATACTCGCTGATAAATCACTTTTCTACGAGCGACAAATCAGTTATATTTAGTCTTTCGTCGATTATTTCATCCTTATTTAGACGTTAACCGATTAATAATCCACTCAATATAATTCATTTTTTAAAGATTTTATATTAATTATTGATTATTTATAACCATTGTAATTTAAAACATTTTTAGTTCAATAGTTTTTAAAAAATAATTTACACGGATTATTTTTTATTTTATCGTTTGGCTAAATACCTTAATTTATTAATAAAAGACAAAAAATATCTCATTTCAGAAATAACAATTAATTAAAAAGGATAAAAAAAAGACTCATCCTAATGATGAGTCTCCTTTGCTGTTGCTATTCAAAAATAATTAGAATCGTTTACTATTATGGTAGATCATTTCCCGCTGCAAAGTATACATCGTACCATTCTTGCTTCGTAAGAGTTACCTCTCCACCTGCGGCACTTTCTTTGATTCGCGTGGGATTCATGGTGCCTAAGATCACTTGCATATTTGCTGGATGACGCAAGATCCAAGCCGTCGCGATCGCATTTTTATTTGTATTGTATTTTTTCGCTAATTTTTCTAACAGTTCATTCAATTCTGGGAATTTGTCGTTATCGACAAAGACTCCTTCAAAGAACCCGTATTGGAATGGCGACCACGCTTGGATCGTCACACCCTTACGACGAGAGAATTCTAACACCCCGCCATCATGGTCGAAGGAACGTGTATCTGTCATATTCGTATGCATCCCGTAATCAATCATACCTGTATGCATAATCGAGAATTGCAATTGATTGATCAACAGCTTTTGATCCACATGTGCTTGCAATAGTTGGAATTGCTCTGGGTTAAAGTTTGATACACCAAAGTGACGAACTTTTCCACTTGCTTGCAGAATATCAAAGGCTTCCGCGATCTCTTCTGGCTCCATCAATGGATCTGGGCGGTGCAACAGATAACTATCTAAGTAATCGATCCCCATCCGTTCCAAAATACCATCTACAGAGTCTAACAGATGCTGCTTCGAAAAATCATAACGTTTCTCATCGCCAGTCACGATGCCGCCTTTTGATTGAATGAAGAATTTGTCTCGAGAGATATTGGCTTCTTTTAACGCTTCACCAAAAACCAATTCTGATTTTCCATCACCGTACATATCTGCCGAATCAATAAAATTAATACCACTTTCTAAAGCTGTCTCCAAAACTTCCGCTGCTTTTGTGGAAGTTAGCGCTGACATTCGCATGATTCCTAGTGCAATCGCTGAAGTTTCCCAATAGCTGCTGCCGATTTTTCGTTGTAACATGGTGTCCATCCTCTCTGATAAAACATTTTTTTCTTACTTATAAAAGTATAGACTATTTCCCTCATAAAAAAAATCCCTAGCACTTAGAATCTCATTCAAGAGGTTGTCGCTTGACCCGCAGTGCTTCTCTTTCGTATGCTTAGTTCCAAAGGAGGCTTCCTCTATGTACTCGATGCTGAAAAAAATTATTACCGAAAAAGATATTCATCGTCAGATCTTACTCTTGGAGCAGCTTTTGAATCACCCGCAACTGACCGCTAAAGAACTAGCAAAGAACATCGGAACCACTGAACGAACAATTTTCTCTGATTTACAGCTGATTCGCCACTACCTGCCGGAACATTGGACATTAGACTCTGATAACAGCGGGATTCGTTTGCTCTCAAAGGAAAAGGCGTTGACCAATGATCTATGGGAAGCTTTTTTGCCCCATTCAGTTAGCTTGCAATTAATCAAAGAACTTTTTTTTACGAAGGAACTGAATATTCCTCGTTTTCTTGATGAAACGGGCGTCTCCTACGAAACGCTTAAGCGCCATCGAACAAAAATCAATCAACAGCTGAAGTCCTTTAACATTAAAATTCGCCTAACCTCAACGAACGCCTATCTAATCGGCGAAGAAAGTGCTATTCGAATTTTTTATCATCGACTGCTGCTTCCCTTCACCCATAACAATTACTTCTTTGAGGATTATTCGATCCATGAAGAACATTATCTATATTTTTTGACAAAGAGGATTACTGACGGCATATCTGTTGAGACAGAACAGATTTTTGGTATTTGCTGGTTTTTTATCAACAGTATTCGCATCAAGGCTGGCTGCTCAATCAATGACTTCAGCTTTGAAGCCAACGATCCGCTGTTTAGTCTCTACGCACCACTACTAAAAGAGCTCTATGAAAAAGAAGGCGTCTATTTGAAAGAGGAGGAAATCTTTTTTGCCTTTTTCTGCTTTTTAGAAAGCTGGAACTACAACAATCCCTTGGGCAAGAATGTTTCAAAGGTGTTAACGCAGGAATACCCGTTGTTGCGAAAGAACGCTCAGGAAGCGGTTCAGGAAATTGCGGATGCCCTCCATTTACAAGCGTTGCTGCAAACAAACTTAGCGACAAACATCGTGCTTTTATTGTTAAAATATGCAGAATCGCCAGTATTGTCGAAGCAATTTCAACTAGAATATCAGGAACTGCTGCTGCAAAGAAATGACCAATATGCTATTTTGGCCGAAGCCAGTACCAAACTGTTTAATCGTTTGCCGCAATTTTCTACAATTGGAGATACTACCTATTTCGTCAACCTCTTTTCTCTTTTGAGTCAGCAAGCGATTTATACGATTCAGCCGCCTAGCAAAACAGTCTTTTTCATTTTCCAAAGCGAGCCGTCCTGGAAAGCCTTCTTGCAGCAGGAACTAGCAGACCTTTTAGGAAAACGGGTGAACCTCGTATCGCTAGAAATTTCTCAATTGCCGGAAGCGAAGATGGGTACCGGGGATTTGATTCTCTCTAACATTCCGCTAGATTCGATGCCCGTTCCGATACTCTATTTATCCACCATTCCAACTAAAAATGAGCTCAGTCAATTGACCGAACTCACTTCACATTCTTATTTATAAGTAAAACGGTTAGTCATTCTGGTAACGGCTGACCGCTTTTTCTTTTCTCCGAAAAACCCCTTTACTGATCCTCTTCTCGATTTCAACGACTAGAAACAGCAGCAATGCATTGGCTAAAATTACTAATTGCTGCGCCAGACTAAGTGCCGTTGTTCCAATTAGCTGCTGCGCCAAAGGAAGGAAGACCACACCTGCTTGAAGAATAAATAGAATGCCTAATGAAAGAAACAAAAACTTATTCTCGAAGAAGCGGCGATTGATCGCTGGATCAAACAGCTCACGACAATTGATCATGTATACTGCCTGCCCTAAAACAATGCTTTGTAAAAGAATGGTCTGCTGCAGCGCCACTCCTTCAAAGCGCATAGATAAGAAGTAGGCTGGAATCATGATCAGCAGAGAGACATACAGAATCCGAAAGAAGCTATAGCCTGATAGTATCCCCAGCTTTGTGTCTCTTGGCGGACGCGTCATCGTATCGCTGCTTGCTTTTTCAAAGCCTAAAGCATAGGAGAGCGTGATTGTAGTCACCATATTCACCCACAATATTTGAATCGGTGTCAACGGTAGCGGACGGTTCATTAAGAGAGCCAATATCACGATCAACCCTTGCGCCAAAGCTGTAGGTAAAAAGAAATTAATCGTCTTTTGCAGATTATCAAAAATCCGACGCCCCTCTTTAACTGCTTTTACAATTGTATAGAAGTTATCGTCTGCTAATACCATATCAGCAGCCTGCTTGCTTACCTCGCTGCCTTTGATCCCCATCGCGATCCCAATATCTGCTTGCTTCAGGGCCGGCGCATCATTCACGCCATCGCCGGTCATCCCAACAACTTCTTCATTTTTCTGCAACGCAGTCACGATTCTCAGCTTATGATCAGGCGTCGTTCGAGCAAATACGTCCACATGCCCAACCGCTTCAGCCAATTCCTCATCTGACATTCCGTCAATGTCGGCCCCCTCTAGTAGTTTAGCCGTGTGCTTCAAGCCAATTTGTTCACTGATCGCTTGTGCCGTTGCTTTATGATCCCCGGTGATCATTTTTACTGAGATTCCAGCCTGCTGCGCCTGAGCTACAGCACGAATCGCACTCTCTTTTGGCGGATCAATAATCCCCGCCAAGCCAGCAAAGGTTAAGCCATGTAAGGCGTCATGGGTCAATTCCGCAGAAGAAACCTTTTTATATCCGAAGCCCAGAACACGCTGGCCTCTGCTAGCCAACGCTAAACCACGCTTTTCCCACTTACTTTTTTCCGTATTTTCTAACGCTGCTTTTTCTAATAATACTTCCGGTGCCCCTTTAATGAAAATCACGTACTCATCGTCAACGGCATGTAGTGTTGCCATATACTTATAGCTAGAGCTGAAGGGAATCTTTCCTAACACTGGTTTTAGCTGCTGATTTTCCTCGTCTACATACTTCAATAGTGCCAGCTCTGTTGGATTGCCATGGATTTCTTCGATTTTTTGCTCATCTTTGGTTTTTAAATCCTGACAATTGTTCATGATTTCCTTCACTAACGTTGGTTTCTCCGTGACAACCTCCTGCACAGTCATCTCATTTTTCGTGAGCGTTCCTGTTTTATCTGAACAGATCACTGTCATCGATCCTAACGTCTCTACCGCTGGCATGCCTTTGATAATCGCATTCTCATCAGCCATCTCCTTGACACCCATGGATAAAATCATTGTTAAAACGGCTGGCAGTCCTTCAGGAATCATCGCAACGATCAACGCGATACTCGCCGAGAACATCAAGCTCCAATCCATTCCATACCTGAAACTCGTAAAGAAGAGTAAAAACACAATTAATGCTAAAATCCCTCTAAAGATTTGCTTGTTTAACTGGTGCATCTTTTTCACTAACGGTGTTGTCTGAGACTGGATCGACTGCAACGCATGATTGATTTTTCCGATTTCAGTGGCGTCTCCTGTTTCAATAACCACACCACGTGCCGAACCTGTCTGTACCAGCGTACCTGAAAAGGCCATATTTAGCTGATCCCCAGCTAGAGCCTCTTGCGCAATCGCATCAACCTTCTTTTCAACTGCCTCTGATTCACCAGTTAAGATCGATTCCTCTACCGTTAAGTCATGTACCTCGATCAAACGTAAATCAGCGGGAATCACATCGCCTGCCTTCAAGAGAACAATATCTCCTCGAACCAGCTCCTCTGAATTTACTTTAAGCGCTTGGTCTTCATTTAAAACCGTGGCTTCCTGCCCCATCATCTGCTTTAATCCGTCTAATGATTCCTCCGCTTTTCGCTCTTGCCAATAGCCTACAAAGCCATTGACGATTACTACTAGGAAAATAATACTGCCTTCAATCACTTCGCCTGTCGCAAATTTCAATAGCGCCGCAACAATCAAAACCACCATCAATAAATCTGTAAAATGCTTGGCGATTTTACGCCACAATGGAACCTGCTCCTTTTCTTCCATCTTATTCGGTCCATTGTTTTTCAAACGTGTCTTCCGTTCTTCTTTTGTTAATCCAGCGACTTGTGAGTCTGTTCTATGTAAAACATCTTTAGTTGATAATTGGTACCATTTCATATGTATTCCTCCATCTCATTCATTTGATACCTTAAGTATACGGAGAAATCACAATTTTTAAGGTCGATAATTTCATAGAAGACTGAAATAATTGTGTTTTAGCAAACAAAAAAAAGCGCCACTTCAAAATGAAGTGCCGCTATGCCGCAATAAGACTAGTGTAAAAAGTTTTGCAGATCATCGCCGTAGTCATCGATTTTCTTCGTTGTCAAAATTGTCCCTGCAACTAAAACGCCGCCTACGATAAGTGTACTAGCAACCATAAACTTAAATAATGATTTCATGCTATTTCCCTCCTGCGTTTTTTATTAATGAAAAACGAAACCGTTAAAACTCGCTTAACTGTCCCGACCATTTTATATATTAAACATAGCATAAGTAATTGAAAGTATCTTCTAATATGCTTAAACGTTTGGTACGGTTTTTGAACAAATAAAAAAACCCCGCTCCATCGAGCGAGGTTGATCATTCATTATTTAGCTAATGAATCTTTTGCTTGGTCAGCTAGTGCAGTGAAAGCAGCTGCATCGTTAACTGCTAAGTCAGCTAACATTTTGCGGTTGATTTCGATACCGGCAACTTTAAGACCGTGCATTAATTTTGAGTAGCTCAAGCCGTTCATACGAGCTGCAGCGTTGATACGTGCAATCCACAATTTACGGAAGTCGCGTTTCTTTTGACGACGATCGCGGTATGCGTAGTTGTATGAATTCATTACTTGTTCTTTAGCTGTTTTAAATAGAGTGTGTTTAGAACCGTAGTAACCTTTAGCTAGTTTTAATGTCTTTTTACGACGTTTACGAGTTACAGTTCCACCTTTAACACGTGCCATGTTTAATTCCTCCTAATAAATAAATCATTGAATTTTTTAAGTTGTAAAGCGGGTTGCGCAATTATTTCATGCGTGCCAATTGTTGGCGGATACGTTTGTAATCGCCTTTTGATACCATAGACGCTTTACGTAGTTGACGACGTTGTTTTTTTGTTTTTCCGTGGAAACGGTGACTTGTGAACGCGCGGAAACGTTTCAAACCGCCTTTACCAGTGCGTTTTACGCGTTTTGCTAAACCGCGATGTGTTTTTTGTTTTGGCATGACTAAATTTCCTCCTACTTTTCATTTCGCATACTCTTTAACGAGAGTCAAAGATGCATTCTCAAAATTATTGCTAGTCTTTCTTCTCTTTCGGTGCAAGCACTAAGAACATGCTACGTCCGTCCATCTTCGCCTTTTGTTCCACTGTCGCGATATCGGCAGTTTCTTCAGCTAAGCGATCAAGAACTTTTTGACCAATATCTTTGTGGGTAATGGCACGGCCCTTGAAACGGATTGACGCTTTTACTTTGTCGCCTTTTTCCAAGAATTTACGTGCGTTACGAAGTTTTGTATTAAAATCGTTCACGTCGATTGTTGGGCTCAAACGAACTTCTTTAACGTTGATCACTTTTTGTTTCTTGCGAGCTTCACGTTCTTTTTTCTGTTGTTCGAAGCGATACTTCCCATAATCCATAATACGCGCTACAGGTGGTTTTGCACCAGGAGCGACTAGGACTACATCAAGGTTTGCTTGTTCAGCAATCTTTAAGGCTTCTACTTTCGATTTCACACCTAATTGTTCGCCGTCTTGTCCGATCAAACGTACTTCACGTGCACGAATGCCGTCGTTAACCATCATATCCTTTGCTATGGTCATTCACCTCCAAAATTTTTGAGAGAAAAAAAGCGAATAAAAAAACGAGTTCTTTACGAACCCGCACGTAGTTCGACTCATCGAAAAGATCAGTCATTAACTATCTAGCCCAGCGAGATGTTCGCGTAAGGCGAGAAGCGGGTGCTTCTGCTTTCATTTCTCAACTTTACCAGTATACAAGGAGTAACTTAAAATGTCAACCAGATAATTCCTATTTCTGATTGTTTTCTGAAACTTTTGTTGAAATTTCTTTAGTTTGTGTGCTAACGTATAGAGGAAGGAAGTGATCGTATGGAGCATTCTTTTTTTAAAGAATTGATTCATTACAACAAACCCAAGGAATCCCCATTACGCTTGATTGGCGCCGGCCTTTGCATGAGCAGCATTCTTTTTACCGGCTACTTATTCCACCAACTAACGATTTCTAGTTTCGGCTCATTAGGTATCTTCACCTTTCTCTATTATCAAAAACTTCCATTAAAACAATTGATGATCCGTTTATCTATCGTCGGCAGCTTTTTAACTGTAGGAAACTTTCTCGGAATGCTTTCCACTCATGCTGCTTGGACGGCTCCGATCGTCGTTGCAATCGTTGGTTTTTTAGGAAGATTTTTCTTTAGATTATATGGTATCGCTAAACCTGGTCCCTTCTTTATTGTCATGGTTACAGCAATGGGGGCTAGTACAAAAATTCCGCTACATAGAATTCCCATAATGAGCAGCTTCTTGCTTCTCGGTGTTCTTTTTTCTTTAGGCTTCGCTTCCCTGCTACATCTTGTAGAAAAGGAACCTTTGCCTGCTAGTAAACCTCCAAAAACAGTGAAGGAACGAATCAATGATGATCCAGCAGTAGTGATCGATAGTCTTTTATATAGCGGCTTTTTATTCTTTGCTGTTTATCTAAGTATGGGACTGCAATTGAAAAACCCTTATTGGTTGGTCGTTTCCTGCGCCTCCATATTACAGGGAGACAATCTTCGAGCGATGGCTCATCGCAATGTTCAACGAATCTTCGGTACGATTATCGGACTGGCAATTGCAGCCTTCCTGCTGAATTTACCATTATCCGTTTTTGAAACCTTACTGATTATTACCGCCCTTTTTGTAACAGTCGAATATTTCGTGAAACGTAATTATGCCATCGCTCAGTTCTTCTCCACCCCAATGGCATTAATGCTTTCTATGTTGGTAAGACAACAGTATCTTTATTCTCTGATCCAATTCCGCTTTCTAGGAATCGTGATCGGCAGTTTATTGGGGCTGTTTGCTGGCTGGTTGATGAGTACCAGTTTAGAATTTTACAACCGTAAATTCCATTCTAATTAAATACAACCATTAAAAATCCGAGTGAGCCCACTCGGATTTTGCTATAATAAGAACAATAAAAATGAAGGAGGCTCCACTATGTATCGATTGATTGCTTGCGATCTCGATGAAACATTGTTAGATAAAGGCCGACATGTTTCAAAACGAACACAAGAAACAATAAAAATGGCTGAAGCGCAAGGATTGGTCTTTGCACCAGCTACCGGACGCGGCTTTTATTCCATTAAACAAACGCTAGAAGAGTTAGATGCGGCGAATAAGAAAAATCATTATATGATCGGTTTTAATGGCGGCGTAGTCGTAGAAAACTATGGACCAACAATCATCAAAGATTTTCCTATGCCTTTTGAGATTTTGGCTCAACTATTTGAATTTGGTTCGAACTATGATGTTGCGATCCATCTCTATACCTTCGATCAAACGTATGTCTATCACAGCAACCCAGAGGAGGACGCCTACTTAACGACAATCCCCCACGAAAAACGGCCGGATGATGAGATAAGCTTTCTAAAAGATCAAGTCTGCTATAAAGCCTTGTTCCAAAATTTAGATCGCAGCTATTTGGAACGGTTAGAGCAAGAGATGCCCAAGTCCCTCCACGATGTCTTAGAGATCAGTTATTCTTCTAATCGTTACATCGAATTCAACCCTAAAGGAGTCAGTAAAGGAGTCGCCTTACAAACACTCGCCGAGCATCTGGAGATTCCTATGGAAGAAACAATCGCAATCGGTGACAACACCAATGACTTGGCTATGATCCATGCAGCAGAACTGGGCATTGCCGTAGCAAACGCGGTTCCTGCTGTAAAAGAGGCGGCTCAACATACAACCATTGCAGATCACGAGCAAAGCGCTGTAGCCGAAGTCATTGAAACATTCATCCTATAAGATAAAAAAAGCGAAGCATCATTTGATGGAGCCACTGATAAAGTACCCTAGTTTCTACAAAAACTCAGATTAATGAACGGAAAAAGCCCGATGATCAGCCTACAAAGTTGATCATCGGGCGTTCTTTATTATTTTTCTTCCGCTTTTTCATCAATCAGCTTAACGATTCGTTTTAAATTAGTGACAAAGAGCGTACTGGCTCCTTGAAGCATCATGCCCTCAATGTCTTTAGACCAGGAAACATTGTAGCCATGTCTGTTTTTGATTTCACTATTCTTTCCTTCAATCATATAACGCATACGGTAACGTTTTTGGAACGCTTCCGTTTCCTGAAATGTCTGTTGGTCGCTATGTGCTTGGGATTGAATCGTCACACTGTACGTTTTACTTTTTGCCCCTTCTTTATAACAGTCCTCATTCAATGGACAAGCTTGGCACTTTTTTACATCAAAATAGAAGGTCAATCGTTGGTTTTCTCCTTGATTTTTCTTTCCTTGAACAGCTTTTCGAAAGGCCAATTGTCCATTGGGACAGACGTACATTCCAGCGTCCTTATTATATTCCCACTCCTGTTCGGGATCTCGTGTGCCATTTGAAATCACTGGATGAAGTTTTGAATAAAGTTTAATTTTTTCTTCTGCTGTAAAAAGTAAGTTGGCTTTTCCTGAATACGCTGTATCACCGATAACTTCCTTCACATCAATTCCGTTCGCACGTGATTTTTCAACTAATTCTTTTAAATATGGGCCGTCTCCAACATCCCCACCAGTCACACTTGCGGCTGCGATAATTCGTTCTTCGGTGATAGCCAGATGGGTTTTATAGCCGAAAAATTCTGTTTCTGCGGTTTTATGTCCAACCTTTGCGGACGTATCGTGAGAATAGACTTCATATTCTTGGCAATCTTCAACCGTTTCTTTTAACTGATTGACTGACTCCGCGACTGCAGGTATGACGGACCATTCTGGATGTTCCTCAATTGCTTTTAAGAGCGTCTTTACATAGTCTTTTTCTGCTTGGTACTCGTTTTTTTGATTTTTTTCAGGCATGATCTGTTTCGCTTCAGGTTTTACTGTATAAATCGCTTTGCGCACCTTTTTTGAATAAGAACGTAAGAGCTCTATTGCGGATTTTTTATTAAATCTAGAAGCGGTATGTGTGGCATCTACGATAATTCCTTTGCTTTTGATAATCTCTTTTTCGATCGCGAGCTGAACGGTTTTGTTCAATAAGAGATCTAGTAAATTTGAATCGTTCAAGCGTTGTCGTCTGAATTTCGTCAGTAGACTTGGATCAATGACCTCGTCTTCTGGAGCTAAGCCAAGAAAATATTTGTAGGCCATGTCTGTTTTACTGCGAGCAACGAGATCCACATCAGACGCGGGAAACATCGCTTTTAACATCAAATATTTGAATAACTTAATCGGATCATAGGCATTGCGACCATCGTTTAAACAATATTTATTTTCTAGTTCCTCGTAAACAAAAGAAAAGTCAACTAACTCATTGAACCGACGCAAAATATGATCGGCTGGGATGAGTAAATCATAAAGATCACTATATGGACTAAGTGTGGTTTGAACCATTTGTTTAAGCATGAAATCGCCCCCTAGATACTTCTAATTATAAAGATATCTGGACAACGAATCACTATCTAAAAGAAAAAATTGTCGAAAGAAAATGCCTGCATTCTCTTTCGACAATTTTTGTTATTGAACTTTATCAGTGGCTCCTCATTTGATTGCTTCGCTTTTAACGTATTCTGCGCCATAAGACCAAGATTAACCACACTGATAACCCAAGACTGATGATTAGCGTAATAACCCACCCAATCTCAGAATGCGTAAACGGCAATGGCATATTCATCCCGAAAAAGCCCGTCACGATTGTCGGAATTGTTAGTAACAACGACCAAATCGTCAGAATTTTCATCGTATCATTCAAATTGTTGTTCAATAAATTATTATAGGTACCAGATAATTGATCCAAAATTTCACTAGACAGTTTCGTCATCTCTACTGCCTGCCTCGCCTCGATCAACGCATCATCCAGCTCTTCTTTTTCCTTATCGGTAAAACTAGAAAAAATAGATTGAACCTTTACTTGTTCCAGCAACACAGCATTTTGCTTAGTCGCTGTCACTAGATACACCAAACCGATCTCCAAATCAGATAAAGCCAATAAATTTTTATTCGTTGTTTTCTCCCGTAGTTTCTTATTTAGGTGGATTCGCTGACTGTCGACTTCCTCCACTAACGGAAAATAATAATCAGAAATCAAAAATAACGTATGAAACAATAAACTCGCGGTACTTTGATTCGGCTCATTCGATAAGATGTTTTCAATAATATTCTCAACATAAGAAGTCCGATCATTTACAAAAGAAAAAAAGGTATGGTCCTTCAGAATAAAGGCCATCGGACTTGTCTCATAATGATTATCCTTTTTCAAGAGGTTCGGCACATTAAAGATCAATAGAAGGGCTTTTTCCATCGGATCATACTCCACCCGCGCCCGTTCATTATCATCTAATGCGTACGTCAGCATTTCGTCGCTGATCGCATAGCTGGCTCGTAATTTTTTTATCTCGTGAGGCTGTGTAGCATCTACATTGATCCATGAACACATCTCTTGATTGAATGTTTGTCTGCTGTCCATCACAATCCTCCCTAACTAAATCATTCACCTTCAGTATAGCAAAAAAATTTGATTCAGTAGTTTAATACTACTTGATAATAAAAAAGAACAGAAGCGAATTAATTTCACCTCTGTCCTCAACGATTCAAATTTGTAAAATGAAAGCAAAGCTAAATTATCCCTTCACTCCGCCAGCCGTGATCCCTTCCACATAATACTTTTGCATTACCATAAACAACAATGTGATCGGAATGGCGATAATCACACATCCTGCTGTAAAAGGCATGAACCATTGATTGATCTTATCTGGCTGAAGCATGGTGAACAAACCGATTGCTACCGTGTATTTCTGCTTTTGTTGACCCAAAATAACCTGTGCGAAAATGAAATCCATCCACGGAATCATAAACGTCATTAATGCCGTATAGACAATGATCGGTTTTGACAACGGCAATGTGATCTTAAAGAAAATATCCTTTTTTGTAGCCCCATCAATCATAGCTGACTCGTCTAAGGAGTACGGAATCGTATCAAAAAAACCTTTCGCGATATAAAAACCTAATGCCGCACCCGCGGAATATACGATGATCAAAGCAATCAATGTCCCATCTAGTTCCATCGCCTTTAAGATATAATACACAGCAATCATGCTCATAAAGCCAGGAAACATGTTCAAAACCAACGCTAACTTCAAGAAACGATTTCGAAACTTAAACTTGATTCGCGAAACAGAATAAGCGATTGCTACAGTGATGAACGTTGAAATGAGGCAGGTAGCGATTGCTACAATTAGTGTATTGAAAAACCACTGGGCAAAAGGATATGAGTTATTACTGAATAGCATTTTATAATTCTCCAGCGTAAAGGTTTTCGGAATAATATAGTTGACCGACATCGCTCCTTCTCCGCGAAAGCTAGTCAAAACAACCCATAAAATTGGAAATAGCCAAATGATCGAAAGAGTGATCAACAAGATGTAAACAAATGCTAGTGTTCGCGTTTTTTGCTTCTTCATCATTGCAAACCTCCTTCATAAGATTTTGAGCGAGTATAAGCTAATAAACTAAAGACCGCGCTCAACACAAAGATAATGATCCCTATGACACTGGCTAAGTTATAATCACTCGCTACAACGGTCAATTTATACAGCCAAGTTACTAATAAATCAGTATCCCCGGCTTGGTAGAGAGCAGAATTATTGGGTCCACCGCCAGTTAATAGATAGATCACATTGAAATTATTGATATTTCCAATAAACTGCTGAATCAGATTAGGTGTCATGATTAGCAGAATTTGTGGAAATGTAATGGATCGAAAAATCTGAAATTTATTTGCTCCGTCAATCTCAGCTGCTTCGATCTGCTCAGTCGGTAAATTCATAATGATTCCTGTCGCGATTAACATCGTTACCGGAATCCCTACCCACATATTGACAAAAATAATCGAAAACTTCGCCCAAGTGCCGTCACTTAAGAATGGTAACGCGTTAGAAATCAATCCCCACTTCTCTAGAAGAGCGTTTAAAGGGCCCCAATCCGCTAAAAGATTACGCATGATTAACAAAGAAACAAATTGCGGCACCGCCATCGTGATTACAAAGATCGTTCGAAAAACTTTTTTCCCTCGCAGCCCTTTTGTGTTAATTAGCAGGGCCAGTAAAATTCCAAAAAAGAAGTTGGTTGCCGTAGCTACAACAGCCCAGATCATTGTCCACGACAACAACGGCATGAAAGTCCCTGCCATACGGCCGGTTAATACATTGCTAAAATTTGCCAGGCCAACCCAGTCAAACAAGTGTCCAGGAGGCAAATGATTATGATCATAATTCGTAAATGCAATACCAATCATATAAACCAACGGCAAAATAGTAAAAAGCAGCACACCGACTAACGGAATGATCATTAATGTCATGTGAAAGCGGCCGTTAGCTAGTGTTTTTAGATCTTCTCTAAAACTTGGGATCTTCTTATTTTCTTTATTTAACAAAAATAATTTTCGATTACTCTTCAGGCTGCACCAGTAAACATAAGCAAATACGCCACAGAAAATAATAGCTGCTAATCCATAGATCATCAATAGCATGGAGTTGTCGCCTTCTACCGACACCTTCATCTTTATTCCATCAATCGTTTGCCATTGCATCCCTTGAGTTTTCGTTCCCAACGTTACTAATCCGACAATTCCCGGAATAACCTGATAGATACAAGCGATAATAAATATAATTTCAGACAACAAGAATAAAATACCTTTAAAGAATTGTTTATTTAACAGGTTGCTGAGTCCCATGATTCCGAATGATAGCTTTGTTTTGAGGTCTCCCTCCCTGAACACACGCTTCATTGAGAAATCATCACCATAACCCCCGGATATTTCCATTGAAAGAACCTCCTTTTTTTGAAGTAAGCTTGTTCGATACACAAAAGAATTTCGGAGCAAAAAAGGTTAATTTTTTTGCTCCGACATCTACTCCTTACTTGTTGCCAGAGATATCCTCAACTAGTTGATCTAACTTCGCTTGATATTGATCTGGCTTGATTTTTCCATTGTAAGTATCACTTAAAACGGCTGCAGAGGCTGTCCAAAAATTCGTCATTTCAGGAATCTTCGGCATAACAACAGAGTAATCCGAACCACTCATGGTAACGACCGTTTTCGCTAATTCATCATTCGCCACATAATCCGCTTGTTGAACCGCTGTATTCGATGGAATAATATTTCTCGTTTCATCTTTAAACTGAGCTTCTTGTGTCGCAGCATTAGATAGGTAAGCCGCAAGTTTGTAATCTGCTGCAATTTTTTTCGAATCACCATCAGCAGGAGCTTGGTTTACTGCATATAATTTCACACCTAAGAAAGCTTTTTGTTGGACTTCATTGCCCCCGATAGTAATTTTCGGATAAACTGCGATTCCTAAATTATCTTTTCCAACCGCTTCAATCGCTTTATCTTTATCCCATGGACCCGATTCAAATGCCGCAATCTTCTCGTTCTCAAATTGCGAAATATAATCGTCTCCGACATTCACAAATCCAGAATTATTTTTCTGATCTGCGATCCATTGCAATACTGAAACGCCTGCAGAATTATTCCAATCTGTCCCGTTCACGTCTTCTCCAGTATCGCCAAATAGCTTATCACCTACCGACATGAACAATGGACCAATTTTATAAGCATCGACAGCCTTTAAATTCGCACCGAAAGTCGCTTCTTTAGTAATGTTCTCATAGGTTCCGACTTGGTCTTCACTCAACAATTTTTTATTGTAATAAAGCACTTGAGATTCGATTCCGTATGGGAACGCATAGACCTTGTCTTTATACGTAGCCCCTAACAATGCTGTTTCCGACTGTTCCTCTTTAATCTCGTTTGCATATTTTTCAGGAATTTCTTGAATAACCCCAGAGTCTACTAATTGTCCTAACTGATCATGAGGCAGCGCAAAAACATCTGCCGCAGAAGAAGGATCTTTTTTAACATTTTCTTGAGCCTTCGAGTCTTCAGTTTCAACAACCTTTACATTGATATCTGGATTGTCCTTTTTAAAGTCTTCTAAAACTTTCGTATAGAATTTTTTTGAATCCGTTGTAACCCATAACGTCACATCTGTTTTATCTGATGAGCTAGCCGCTTTCTTTTCATCAGATCCTGACCCACATGCAGTCAATGTTAAAACAGCTGCTCCTAACATTGCCCCTGACAATAAATACTTCTTTAATTTACTTTTCATTCCGCTTCCTCCTGCGTTAGTTGATTTTTGCTACAAAACATATTATGCAACCGATTGCTCTTTTTTGCAATAGAAAGCGCTTAAATTATTTTATTTTTTTGAATTTATTTTATTTTAAACAAAAAAATTGTTTTTTTAAATCTCATGTCCTTCATTTCTAAAAGACTATCAAACATTGTTAATACAGCGTTTAACTTATATTCATCGCTTGTTAAACATTATAAAATACAAATTATTTAACTATCGAAATATAAATTACACATTTGCAACCGATTGCATAATATGTAATAATTGCACCACAATAACCTATTAAATCCAAAGGAGCATTAGAATGGTCGAATTAAATTTGAAACACATCAACAAGAAATACCCAAACAATAATGCCTACTCTGTCAAAAATTTTAATCTTCATATCAAAACGCATGAATTCATCGTCTTCGTTGGTCCCTCAGGTTGCGGAAAATCCACCACACTTAGAATGATCGCGGGATTGGAAGATATCACTGATGGCGAATTCGAGATCGATGGAATTAGAATGAACGATACTCCACCTAAGGATCGTGATATTGCGATGGTTTTTCAAAATTATGCCCTTTATCCTCATATGACTGTTTTCGAAAATATGGCTTTTGGATTGAAATTGCGAAAATATCCTAAAGATGACATCAAACAACGTGTAGAAGAAGCTGCGAAAATCTTAGGTTTGACAGAATTGTTAGACCGAAAGCCCGCAGACATGTCAGGCGGCCAACGGCAGCGAGTTGCTATGGGTCGTGCCATCGTCCGTGATGCAAAAGTATTTTTGATGGATGAGCCTTTATCTAATTTAGATGCGAAACTCCGCGTACAAATGCGAGCAGAAATCGCTAAAATCCATCAAAACTTAGGTTCCACGACAATCTATGTAACTCACGATCAGACGGAAGCAATGACTTTAGCAGATCGTATCGTCATTATGAATGAAGGGGTCATTCAACAGGTGGGATCTCCTCAGGAACTATATAATAGACCAGCGAACAAATTTGTTGCCGGCTTTATGGGTAGTCCAGCAATGAATTTCTTTGAAGTTACTTTTAAAAATGGGCGCATCACAAATCATAAAGGTCTGGATCTCCCTTTGCCGGAAGGACAAGTAAAAACGTTAACGGGTCAAGGATATGAGGGTAAAACAGTAACTTTTGGGATTCGACCAGAAGACATTACAGCAGAAGAGGTTGCTTTAGAAGCTTATGAGAATTCCGTTGTCTCTGCCACCGTTGTTGTCAGCGAACTGCTTGGATATGAGTCCATGCTGTACTCCACAATCGGTGACACAGAATTCATTTCTAAAGTAGATGCTCGAGATTTTCATAATCCTGGCGAACAAATCTGTCTCGCCTTCAATTTAAATAAAGCTCGCTTCTTTGATTTCGAAACGGAAGAGGCAATCTATTAGTAACGGAGGTTTACATGAACACAGCAGCAATCTATCATCGCACTGAAAGTGAATTTGCCTATTTATACACAAACGAAATAATGCATATACGTTTGCGTACCGCTCGGGCAGATTGTAAAAACGTCTCATTAGTCCATGGAGACCCTTATCAACTAGACAAACAACGCTGGTATAGCAAACCCGCAAAAATGAGGAAGACCCTATCTACCGATCTGTATGATTATTGGGAAATTGATGTTACTGCTCCTCGCCGACGTCTGGGTTACGGTTTTATCGTTACAGGCTACGACGAAACCTCTGTTTTTTTTACAGAACATGGAGTTTTCCCTGTTGAAGAAATCTATTTGTTGATGGCTAATAACTATTTCCGCATGCCCTTTTTCCATGAGATTGATCGCTTCAAGGCACCTCAGTGGGTAAAAGAAACCGTTTGGTACCAAATCTTTCCTGAGCGTTTTGCTAATGGAGATCCTAGTAACGATCCAATAGATGTACTCCCTTGGGCTAGTAAGGAATTTCCTGGACGACAAGATTTCTACGGCGGAGATCTTCAAGGAGTTATTGATCACCTAGACTATTTAAGTGATCTAGGAATTAATGGCATTTATTTTTGTCCAATTTTCACTGCTCCTACCAATCACAAATACGATACAACGGATTATTTAGAAATTGATCCTGGGTTTGGCGATAAAGAGCTCTTTCGAAAATTAGTCGAAGAATGTCATCGTCGCGGGATACGTGTCATGTTAGATGCGGTATTTAATCATATTGGTGATACCTCTACGCAATGGCGTGATGTCCTAGAAAAAGGAGAGCAGTCTCGCTTTAAAGATTGGTTTCATATCCATTCTTTCCCCATTCATTATACAAAAACAGACGACTTTGAAGTTGCGGAAGATATGAATTATGATACGTTCGCTTTTACACCTCATATGCCAAAATTAAATACCGCAAACAAAGAAGTTCAGGAATACATCTTAACGATTGCAAAATATTGGATCCAAGAATTCGATATCGATGCTTGGCGGTTAGATGTAGCTAATGAAGTGGATCATCATCTTTGGAAAAAATTCGCGGAGACCTGTCACGAATTAAAAGAAGATTTCTATCTACTCGGAGAAGTTTGGCACAGTTCACAACCTTGGTTGCAAGGCGATGAATTTACCGCGGTGATGAATTACGCCTTTACTGAATCTATCACGAACTATTTTTTAGAGAAAAAGATTCCGTTGGATAAATTAGTCAGCAATCTAAACGAACAGTTAACACTGTACCGCAAGCAAACAAATCAAATGATGTTAAACACGATCGACAGTCACGATACACCTCGTTTATTAACACTTGCCGGCGGCGACAAGAACCTAATGAAACAAGTTCTAGCGTTTCTTTACTTGCAACAAGGGGTTCCTTGTCTTTACTACGGGGACGAAGTCGGCATGGATGGCGGCATGGACCCTGATTGTCGAAAATGCATGGTCTGGGATCCTAAAAAACAGGATTTGAATCTTTTTGCATTTGTAAAGGAATTGATTGCGTTTCGCCGAGAAAATCAATTCATTCTTTCCGAAGGCTCGCTCGAATGGCAGAAAGTTGATGCGAACACTGGAACGTTAATCTTTACAAGAACTATTCCAGATGAATGCATGATCGGCATTTTCAATACAGGTGATCTACCAATCGTTGAGCATTCTCTAGGCGAATCCATCATGCTGCATCTAGCTGATGCAGACAGCGATAGAATTACGATTGAACCGAATGGTTTTGCAATTTTTAAAAAATAACGGAAGGCTAGATCCTTTCCTCATTTTCATAGGAGTGTGACGTTTATGAGCCACTGGTGGCAAGAAGTCGTTGTTTACCAAATTTATCCACGCAGCTTTCAAGACACAAACGGCGATGGAATCGGAGATCTAAAGGGAATTATTTCACGACTGGATTACCTGCAAAAACTTGGAATTGGGGCCATTTGGCTAAGTCCGGTTTACCAAAGTCCAAATGATGATAACGGCTATGATATTTCAGATTATCAAGCCATCATGCAAGAATTCGGCACGATGGCAGAGATGGAGCAATTAATTCATGAAGCGAAGGAACGCGGCATTCGAATTATCTTAGATTTAGTCGTCAATCACACTAGCGATGAACACCCTTGGTTCATCGAAGCACGAAAATCCAAGGACAATCCTTACCGTGATTTTTATATCTGGCGTGACCCAATCAATAATACTTATCCAAATGATTTGAAGAGTATCTTTAGCGGACCTGCTTGGCAATATGACGAAAAGACGAAACAATATTACCTCCATCTATTCAGCCAAAAGCAGCCCGATCTAAACTGGGAAAACGCTTCTGTTCGGCAAGCTGTATACGACATGATGAACTTTTGGATCGATAAGGGCATTGGTGGTTTTCGGATGGATGTCATTGACTTGATTGGAAAGATTCCGGATAAAAAGATTACTGGTAACGGGCCTAAACTCCATAAATACTTACAGGAAATGAATCACGCGACCTTTGGCAACAAAGAGCTTTTGACTGTTGGCGAAACATGGGGAGCGACGCCTGACATCGCAAAACTTTATTCTGACCCTTCTCGCGAGGAATTATCTATGGTTTTCCAGTTTGAACACATTGGTTTAGATGAAGTAGCGGAACAATCTAAGTGGGTCAGCCGACCGTTACAGATTAAAGAATTAAAAACTGTTTTTTCAAAATGGCAAACTGAATTAGGTGATAACGGTTGGAATTCCCTTTTTTGGAACAATCATGATCTCCCTCGTATTGTTTCTCGTTGGGGAAATGACGAGGACTATCATGAGAAATCAGCAAAGATGCTAGCTATTTTACTCCATTGCATGAAGGGCACACCTTACATTTATCAAGGAGAAGAAATCGGCATGACCAATCATGTAGTTACTGACATTGAAGAAGTCGAGGATATTGAAAGTCGAAATATGTATTTCGAACAGCTCTCAGCAGGACAATCAAAGGAAACCTTATTAAACGCGATCAATCAAAAAGGAAGAGATAACGCGAGAACTCCGATGCAATGGGATACGTCTCCTCAAGCTGGTTTTACAACAGGAACGCCTTGGCTCGCAGTTTCACCAAACTATTCCAAAATCAACGTTACAAAAGCTTTGCATAATCCCCAATCAATTTTTTATACCTATCAAAAATTGATTCAATTACGTAAAGAGCACCCGATTATGGTTTGGGGAGATTATCAGTTACTGCCTGACACAGCGGATGAAGTATACAGCTACCTTCGAATCTACGAAGACAAACGATGGTTGGTCGTCGCGAATTTCTCAAACACCCCTCATTCCTTTACTTTCCCAGAAGGAAACTTAGGAAAAGTGATTATTTCAAACTTAACATCAGATATTCCTCGCGAGCAAACTGTTAAGTTAGCTCCTTGGGATGCTTTTGTAGTAGAGCTAGGAGATTAATAATGAGTAAATGGTGGAAAAATGCTGTAGGATATCAAATCTATCCCCGCAGTTTCATGGATAGCAATGATGATGGAATTGGTGATCTAAAAGGAATCCAGTCAAAACTTCCCTATTTGAAAGAATTAGGGATTGATTTTATTTGGCTCAACCCTATCTATCAAAGCCCCAACATAGATAACGGCTATGACATCTCCGATTATCAAGCAATCAATCCCGAATTTGGTACACTTGAGGACTTGAAGAACTTACTCGAAGCAGCTCATGCGCAAGGGATTCGTCTCATCATGGATTTAGTAGTAAACCACACCAGTGATCAGCATCCTTGGTTCATCGAATCAAGAAAAGACAGAGAAAATCCTTATCGAGATTATTATCTGTGGGCTGATGCAACCCCTGAAAAAATGCCTAATAATTGGCAAAGTTTTTTTGGAGGATCAACTTGGACCTATGACCAGCAAACGAAGCAAGCGTATTTTCATGTTTTCGCAAAAGAACAGCCTGATCTCAACTGGAAAAATCCAGCAGTGCGGGAAGAAATCTATCAAATGATTCGCTGGTGGCTCGATTTTGGTATCGACGGTTTTCGTTTAGATGCGATTAGTCACATTCAAAAAGAACCTTGGGATTTTAAAATTACCGATAATCCATGGGCACCTTTCATGAATGTCGCTGGTATCGAAACATATATGTCTGAATTGCGAGAAATCTTCCGCAGCTACGACATTATGACTGTCGGTGAAGCCAGCGGAGTCAATAGTAAGAAAGCTCCATTTTGGACACATGAAGAAGACGGTTATATCGATATGATCTTTGAATTAGAGCACCAAGTTCGAAGCGGAGAACCTGGGAAAGAGGTGGGCGATCTCTTAGGGTTCAAAAAAGTCTTGTCACGATGGCAAAAAGACCTGCAGCCGATAGGGTGGAATGCACTTTATATCGATAATCATGACAACCCCCGTAGCAATTCCGTTTTTGGAAACGGAACAAGTGAGTCGGCATCCGCACTAGCAACTGCCTATATGCTCTTAAGAGGAACACCCTTTATCTACCAAGGACAAGAATTAGGAATGACCAATTATCCTTTCGAATCGATCGATGAAGTGAACGCGACAGATTCATTGACATCCTATCATGCTTGGCTTGAACAAGGATTGTCGCCTGAGGAAGCTCTACGTTTAACCACTCATTGGACTCGGGATCACTCTCGCACTCCAATGCATTGGAATAACCTCGGCGGTTTTTCTAATAGCCTGCCTTGGATGAAGGTAAATCCTAACACTGACAAAATCAATGTTGCTATGCAGCAAGCGGATCTTTTCTCTCCGCTCAACTACTATAAAAAGTTGATCTCATTGAGAAAATCAATGCCTGTTTTTATTTCTGGAAGTTATCAAATTGAATTGCCAAAACACCCGACAGTCTGGGCTTATACACGCAAAACAGTATCCGATGAAGCCTATGTCATCACTAACTTGAGCGATCAGCCACAATCTGTTACTCTACCAAACCGTTGGATAAATACAGCAACTACGATATTACTGGCAAATTACCCCGACCCATCGTGGAAAAAAACAGTGACATTACGTCCTTTCGAGGCGATAGTGGTAAAAAAAGATGCTTAACCCCATTGAGTTAAGCATCTTTTGATTATTCCACTACTGCGCCTTGAACTTCTAAAATTTTTTCATCGATCAAACGAATCACTTCATCACGAGCTGCCGCATCATCTACAAAGTTCAAACGATCACCGTCAATTTGAATTTTAGGGCTCTCATTGTACTCTTCATACCATTGGTCGTACCGGCTATTTAATTCTTTATAATAATCATAGAGTGTTGGATCAAATTCTAATTGTTCGTACTCTCGTCCACGTTTTTGAATACGTTCCATCATCGTTTCAAAGGAAACTCGAATATGCACTAATAAATCAGGATGTTTTTTGTGAGCGGCGTAAGGCAGCTCTTCCATCATATTCGCTAATAATTCATCGTAGACCTTAACTTCCGTCTCAGTTGCACGACCAAGATCGGCGTTTAAATGAAACAATAATGAATCTTCATAGATCGAACGATCCAAAACATTGTTATCATCCTGCATCGCTTTTTTGATGCTGTCAAAACGTTTATTCAAAAAGTAAATCTGTAGTAAAAATGCATACTGTTCTGGATCAGCATAAAACAGCGGCAATACTTCATTATCATCAATGGATTCATAAAAAGCTTGACTGCCTAAATGCTCTGACAGCATCGCGGTCAAACTTGATTTCCCTGCTCCAATGGTTCCTGCTAATACGATCACGCTCATAAACCTCCAACTCATTTCATACAAAATATAGTGCGTTTTTTTCAACTTATCTAATATACCCCCAATATCTTGTGCCGTCAATTGAAATACTTCTAAAAAAAAGCATTTCCTTCTTCTAAGGAATGTTTAAAAAATCGTTGATTTTCAAAATCTTTTCAAGGGTTTCGTTTACTTGTCGGCTTTCTCTGAGTAAAATGAAAAAGAGAAATAAATAAATAGTCGTTATAAAGAAAAATCAACCCCTGTTTATTCAGGTGGAATACAAAAAAACGTATTGCTTTCACTAGAAAAATAATTGCTTTAAAATCATTAGCAGACAGCAATAAACTGCAGAAATATTTTTTTGGGAATAGTTACTCTAAAACGAAATAGGGGTTTTTTTAATGAAATCGATTGGCACGGGTTATGCCAGTGGGAAAATTATATTAATGGGAGAACACTCGGTTGTCTATGGAGAACCAGCGATTGCTTTTCCCTTTTCAGGAACAGGAATCCAAGCAACGATTCGCGCGAATAAATTAGAATCGTGGATTGAATCCAGTTTCTTTCACGGACCGCTTTCAGAAGCGCCTAATACAATGCGCAATGTTACGGTCTTACTTTGGTATTTGGTAAAGCATTTCAAAATTCCAGAACCATTTTATTTAAAAATAGAAAGTACGATTCCAGCAGAACGCGGAATGGGCTCTAGCGCAGCGGTAGCAGTCGCGATTACTCGTGCTGTCTTTGATTGGATGGAAGAACCAGCCACTCAGGAAAATGTGCTGCATTTCGTAAATCAAGCAGAAGCTGTGGCGCACGGAAATCCTAGCGGGATTGATGCGACCACTATTAGCGGTACTGAACCAATTCTTTATCAGAAAGGGATTGGTTTCCAACCCTTCCAATTGAACATGGATGCCTTTTTAGTAGTGGCCGATACCGGCGTTAAGGGACAGACTCGTAAAGCGGTTAAGGACATTGCTAAACTAATGGAAATGCGTCCTTACGAAACGAATAAGCAAATGCAAACACTGGGTAAATTGACTGCCCAGGCTCAAAAAGCCATTTTACAAAATCGACCACAAATTTTAGGCGATTGTATGAATCAAGCACAAGGTCTATTGCGTTTATTAGGAACGAGCAATCGGCATTTAGATCATTTGATTGAAACGGCATTAGAAAATCACGCTTTAGGCGCGAAGCTAACTGGCGGCGGTCGTGGCGGCTGCATGATTGCTGTAGCTGAAGACGAAACAAGCGGGCGACAATTGCAACAGATTCTATTGGATGCAGGCGCACGAAATACATGGATCGAAGGGTTAGGTGTCTATGCGCATGTTTAATGGAAAAGCTCGGGCTTATACGAATATTGCCTTGATAAAATATTGGGGGAAAGAAAATCAAGAGCTGATCATTCCAATGAATAACAGCTTATCCCTAACATTGGATGCGTTCTATACTGAAACAAGCGTTACTTTTTCAGAAGACGTGTCCGAGGATCTCTTCTATCTAGACAATCAACTGCAGGATTCGAAAGCGACCCTAAAAGTGAGTCGCTTTCTTGATTTAGTGCGAGCTAAAGCAAGCACGAACTTGGCCGCAGTTGTCAAAAGTCAAAACTTTGTCCCTACAGCAGCTGGCTTGGCTTCTTCTGCTAGCGGCTTAGCCGCTTTAGCTGGTGCAGCCAGTGCAGCGCTAAATTTAGACCTGTCACCAGAAGAATTATCCCGTTTGGCTCGACGCGGATCAGGCTCTGCTTGTCGTAGCATTTACGGCGGGTTTGCTGAATGGCAAAAGGGCGACTCCGATGACTCTTCTTTTGCTATCAACATTCCTAGTGACGGCTTTGAAAACGAGCTTAGTATGCTCTTCATAGTGGTTAACGACGCACAAAAAGACATCTCCAGCCGCGACGGTATGCAGCGAACAGTCGAAACCTCTGCTTTCTATAACGGCTGGCTACAGACTGTACCGCAAGATCTTAAGAAAGCACGAAAAGCCATCGAGGATAAAGATTTTACTGCTCTTGGAGAAGTCACTGAAGCCAGTGCCTTAAAAATGCATGGAACGACTTTAGCGGCAACTCCCCCATTTACCTATTGGTCAGCAGAAAGTATGAAGGCGATGAATCTCGTTCGTCAGATCAGAGAAAATGGGCTGGCTTGTTATTTTACGATGGATGCTGGTCCCAATGTCAAAATTCTAGTTGAACGTAAAAATGAAGAAGCATTGTTAGATACCTTAAAAGACCACTTTAACCCACAACAAATCGTTGTTGCTCATGCTGGTTCTGCTATTGAAATCTTGTCAGAGGAGGAGAATTAAATGATCGAAGTGACTGCACCTGGAAAATTATACATCGCCGGTGAATATGCGGTCGTTGAACCGGGACATCCGGCAATCATCGTTGCGATCGATCAATTCATTTCCGTCTCTATTGGTCCAGCTAAAAAAAGCGGCAGTATCCAATCCGCTCAATATAGCGACATGCCGATTCGTTGGACACGACGTAAAAATGAATTAGTCTTAGATATTCGAGACAATCCGTTCCATTATATATTGGCTGCCATTCACTTTACTGAAAAATTCGCTCAAGAAAAAGGTAAGCAGCTAGCCTTCTTCGACCTAAAGGTTACCAGCGAATTAGATAATTCCAATGGACGAAAATACGGTTTAGGCTCCAGCGGCGCTGTAACAGTGGCTACTGTCAAAGCACTGAACGCATTTTACGAACTAAATCTTTCTCAACTTGAATTATTCAAACTGGCTACACTGGCTCACCTGAACGTCCAAGGCAACGGCTCCTGCGGCGATATCGCAGCTAGCTGTTATGGCGGCTGGCTCGCATTTTCAACCTTTGATCATGATTGGGTATTGGAAAAATTAGCTACTGAAAAAATGACTACCTTGATTGAAAGTGATTGGCCAAATCTAAAGATCGAACCCTTGCAAGTTCCCGAAGATTTGCGCTTATTGATTGGCTGGACTGGCAGTCCAGCATCAACTTCAGATTTAGTGGATCAAGTTCATCAATCCCGTGAGGAAAAGAAAAACTCTTATGAGAATTTCTTAAACGAGAGTAAAAACTGCGTAGATCTAATGATCCAAGGCTTCAAACAAAACGATATTGCTTTGATCCAAAAAATGATTCGCAAAAACCGCAGTTTATTAAATCAGCTTACTAGCCTAAGCAACGTATCCATTGAGACCGAAGAATTGAAACGCTTGAATGACCTAGCAGAAAAATATGGCGGCGCCGCAAAATCTTCTGGCGCAGGCGGTGGCGATTGCGGAATCGTGATTGTTGATAAACGTGCCGGTATCTTACCGTTGATGAGTTCGTGGGAAAAAGCGGGCATCACCCCGTTACCTTTACATGTCTACCATCTTACGGAGGATCGTCATGAATCGTAAGGATGAACATGTTTCATTAGCTAGAGCTTTTCATCAGAAACCCAAAGAAAATGATTTCGACGCAATTCGTCTCGTTCATTCTTCTTTGGTCAATACACGTCCAGAAGAAATTGACTTGAGCACAGATATTTTAGGACTAAAGCTCAGTGTCCCCTTCTACATCAATGCCATGACTGGTGGCAGTAAAAAAACAAAAAAAATCAATCATGATTTAGCAATCATTGCTCGAGAAACCGGCCTAATGATGGCTACTGGTTCAGTTAGCGCAGCATTAAAGGACCCTAGTGTTGCCGATTCCTATACCGTAGTTCGGGAAGTAAATCCCAATGGCTTGATCTTAGGGAACATGGGGGCAGGAAGAACCAGTGAAGATGCAAAAAAAATCGTAGATCTGCTACAAGCAGATGGCATGCAGATTCATCTGAATGTACCACAAGAACTTGTCATGCCTGAGGGCGATCGCGATTTTCATGAATGGCAAAAAAATATCGAAGAAACCATCCAGCAATTATCTGTTCCGGTGATTGTGAAGGAGGTCGGCTTCGGTATGAGCAAAGAAACCATCCAGCAGCTGCAATTGCTTGGCGCTCAAGCAGCAGATGTCTCAGGACGCGGTGGCACGAGCTTTTCTCAAATTGAAAATGCTCGTCGGAAAAAACGAGAATTGGACTATTTGGATGATTGGGGTCAATCAACAGTTATCTCACTGCTAGAAGCCCAAACAATCGAGGATATGACCATTTTGGCTTCTGGCGGCATTCGCGACGCGTATGATATTTTTAAAGCACTCTGTTTAGGCGCTAAGGCTGTCGGCATTTCAGCAGCCATCTTAGATCACCTTATAAGTAATGGCATTGACGCGACAATCGAATTGATTGAAGACTGGAAGATACAGTTGCATCGCCTGTACCTTATGACGGATAAAGCCGCAACGACTGATTTGATTCATAACCCTATTATTCTAAGCGGTGCGCCAAAAGAATGGTGCCAAGCTCGAGGAATTGATTATAAAAAATTAGCGGTACGCTGCTAGCCAAAAAAGAGGATGCGATCAAATCATTGCGTCCTCTTCGTCTATAGAAATATTTTTTTGAATCATCGCCTGAACTTCTTCCACTTTCCTATCAAGTAATGCCCGATAAATCTTATTATGCAAACTTGTATTATCCTGATACGCTTCCATTCGCAAGACCTGTTGACTCAAATGTAATTTTATATCAGGAAGTAGCTCATTGTACCACTTGATTAAAAAGGGATTGCGACTCATAGAAACAATTTGTTGATGGAAAGTCAAATCTGCATCAATGTATTCGGAAAATTTCCCCGCTTCCAGCAGCTGATTCCGTTGAAACAACACTTCTTTCAACTCCAGCATTTCCTTATCCGTTTGGTGTTTTGCTGCCATGATAGACGCTTGGGTCTCAATCATAGATCGTGCCTGCAAAAGCTCCTTCGTCGAATACTCACCGATTATGCCATTTTTGATGAAGGTTCCAGAACCTTGCTTCACCTCTAAAATATTACTAAAAGCTAGAATTTTAACCGCTTCACGCAATGTGGAACGACCAACACCAAAAAACTCAGCTAATTCCTTTTCGACGGGTAGTTTATCTCCTATCATCAGCTCTTTTTGCTGAATGTAATTCTCCAGCTGTTGAATCGTTTCGTTCACCAGATTACGATTTTTCGTCATTCTCATAGCCTCTTCCTTGAATTGTCAGTAGTAGTATCCCGCTACACAAAATAATCATACCATATAAGAAGATGTTGAAGGATTTAAAAATATCGACAAAAATCCCTAAAAGAATCGGAATCATTCCACCCACAATATAGCCAAAAGATTGGATCATCCCTGTCCATAAACTTGCCTCTAAAGGATCCTCACTAGCCTGAAGCGGCAACAACATCGCTATAGGAAAATAACCGCCTAGACCAAAACCAATCAGAAAAATGCCGCCAATCAAGAGAAAAAACACATTCATCATCAAGCAGACTATTCCCAAAACGATCATTACGCCACAAAGAATGATCCAATTTCGGCTCTTTCCCCAATGGTCCATCAATACTGGAATGACAAAACTAAAAAGCATTTGCACAATCACAAATAATGTTAAGTATTGACTAGCTGTCTCACGAGAAAAACCTTTTTGAACAAGCAGTTCGACTAACCACGTGCTCATTCCATAAAACATGCCTGATTGTAAGCCAAAAAATAGAACCATCTTCCAAGCTTGCTTATTACTAAGTGGAAACCCCTTTACTTTAGCTACTGAGCTCATCATTTGAACAGACTTCTTTCCCATCATAACGAACCAAATTAATCCCGCTAGAATAGCTAACAGACTCCAAATTCCTAACGCAAAGGGCCAAGTGTTTTTAGCTAACGAAAGACTAAACCTCGATGCCGTAGCCGATCCCACCCCCATACTGATTGAATAAATACCAATTAGCAAGCCTGTTTGTTTTGGAAAAAACTCCTTAATCAAGCTTGAAAGCAAGGGACCGATGATTGCGATTGAAAAGCCAATGACAATAGCAGAAACGACTAAACTTATATAACTTGAAAATATTCCCCGACTGGCGGTTGCTATCGCCAATAAAAATAGACAAGCCAGAATGCTTCGATCACGACCGAATTGTTGCTGCATTCGTTTGACACCAAACGCCATCATGCCCATGCATATTACAGGAATACTTGTTAATAAACTTACTTGAAAATTGTTCAGCTGCAAGTCCTGCTTGATCATTCCAATTAATGGCGGTATGGATGAAATCCCCAATCGAAGATTCAACGCTACGATAAATACCACAAAAATCATTTTTTTATTTTTCATGATGCACTCCTTTCAAATTCATATGATGTATTTTAAAACATCATATCATTTATTGGAGAGCACATCAATTCGTCGTTCTTTATTTGTGTCATCTAATTCAAAAATCAAAAAAAAAAGAAACCCACGAATGGATTTCTTTATCTTCTAAGTAGTCGTTGCAGCCAGTTTTTCTTCTCACCGATCCGAATATTTCCGCTGATTTTTTTTGCATCCAGCATAGATTGAAAATAGATATTGTCTTGCAGTAATAACTGATTAATAATCTGCAAGCGTCTAAAATGCTTTTTCTTGCTCGCATCGAACTCTAGCTCCTCTGGTAAATTCCCAGAAACCTCAAGACGAGCATAATCTCTTTGAACCAGTTTCATCAGTTCGTATTGCTGCGTCAAAAGTCGATTGATTTGCTTGATTTCAGGAGGTGCCACAGAAAATTTTGAATCCGAGGGAGCCAAGCGACTCAACGCGGCAACATAATCTTGCATATCTAACATAAAGATATGATTTGCTTTACTTGCCATTAACTTCTTTTCATTTGTTAAATAATCAATTAATGCACCTAAACGCGCATTTGATTCACTTAGTTCTTTTATCTCTCGCTTCAGCTTCTCCATGCCCTCGAACCCTTCTTCTTATCCTAATTCTAGTCTATCGTTTTTCACAGACTATAACAATCAAAGAGATTCATTTTTCCTAAAAAAATTGAATCTTTTAAATAAAAACAATCGAAATTATTTTTTTCTAAAAAATATATAAATTTCCCATAACTCGCTATTGTCTTTGGGACATCGATCGAAATTATTTAGACAGCTATTCATTTACTATTTGTTTGCCTAAAAGGATAGGAAATGTTCAAAAAAAAAGAACCCTCATAAAGAGGGCTCTTGCTAAGCTCTACGCTTTGTAATCGTAAGCTGTTACGATGATTTCTTTCAGCTCGCTGATTAATGGTTCTTTAGGGTTAGCTGTTGTACATTGGTCTTCGTAAGCTAACTCAGCCATACGATCCACTGTTGTATTCAATGTTTCTTGAGTCACGCCTTGCGCTTTCAAGTTCATATCAATACCACAAGTTGCTCCTAAGTTGTAAACTGCTTCGATTAGTGCTTCCACTAATTCTGCAGTTGTATTGCCTTTAAGTCCTAAGAATTTAGCAATATCAGCATAATCAGTATCCGCACGGAAGTAGTCGTATTTAGGGAACATCGCATGTTTTTGAGGATCTTTGGCATTGTAACGGATGATATGAGGCAATAGAATTGCGTTCGTACGTCCGTGAGGAATACCATATTCTCCACCAATTTTATGGGCAATTGAGTGACAAATTCCTAAGAATGCATTGGCAAACGCCATACCAGCCATCGCTGATGCGTTATGCATTTTTTCACGTGCTTCTGGATCAGCTGTTTTAACAGATTTTTCAAGGTTTTCAAAAACGATCTTGATTGCTTGTAAGCTTAATCCGCGAGTATAGTCAGATGCCATAACAGATACATAAGACTCGATCGCATGTGTCAATACGTCCATACCAGTATCAGCTGTTACTGAAGCAGGTACTGTCATAACAAATTGAGGGTCAACAATCGCTACATCCGGTGTTAACGCGTAATCTGCTAATGGGTATTTCACGTGTGTTTCACTATCTGTAATAACGGCAAATGGTGTTACTTCAGAACCAGTACCAGAAGTTGTCGGGATACATACGAACTGAGTTTTTTCAGGTTTGCCGATATTATAAGTCCGTTTACGAATATCTAAGAATTTTTGTTTCGCGCCGAAGAATGAAGTGTCTGGGTGTTCAAAGAACATCCACATGCCTTTCGCCGCATCCATTGCTGAACCACCACCAAGAGCGATGACTGTATCTGGTTGGAACTCGTTGAACATTTCTAGCCCTTTGTAAACAGTGTTTGTTGAAGGGTTTGGTTCAACATCAGAGAACACTTCGATTTTCACGTCATTTTTACGACGTCCAAGAACTTCGCGAACGATGTCAGCATACCCAAATTGAACCATACCAGGGTCACAAACTAACATAACACGTTCAACATTTTCCATTTGCGTCAAATACAATAGAGAGTTCTTTTCGAAGTAGATTTTTGATGGTAATTTAAACCATTGCATATTATTTCTCCGTTTCGCTATAGTTTTAACATTGATTAAGTTAATAGCAGATACGTTCTTAGATACAGAGTTCTTACCGTATGAACCACAACCAAGAGTCAATGATGGGATCATTTCATTGTAGATGTCACCGATACCGCCTTCAGCAGATGGTGAATTTACTAAGATACGGCAAGCTTTCATACGTAAGCCGAATTTCACTTGTAAATCTTCATCTTCAGTATGGATAACCGCTGTATGTCCTAATCCGCCTAACTCAAGCATGCCTTGGCAAAGATCAAATCCATGTTGGTGATCATTTGCTTTAATCATAGCTAAAACTGGAGAAAGTTTTTCACGAGATAATGGATAATCCGCACCCACGCCATCTAATTCCGCAATCAGGATTTTAGTTCCCGCTGGAACTTTGATTCCTGCGCGTTGCGCGATATCTTCAGCTGAATGACCAACGATTGCAGGATTTACTGCATATTTTCCTTCGTTCATTACAGCGTCTTCTAATCTCTTCAATTCTGCTTTCTTCACTACATATACTTGATGTGCTTGGAATTCAGCTTTTACTTCTTCATAGACTTCTTTGTCAACGATGACCGCTTGTTCAGAAGCACAAATCATTCCGTTATCAAAAGATTTAGAAACGATCAAATCATTTACCGCACGTTTGATTTTTGCAGTTTTTTCAATGTATGAAGGTACGTTACCAGCACCTACACCTAAAGCTGGTTTCCCAGTAGAATATGCTGATTTAACCATGCCAGGTCCGCCAGTCGCAAGGACGATTGCTACACCTGGGTGATTCATTAACATTGAAGTTGCGTCGATCGATGGCTTTTCGATCCATTGGATACAGTTTTCAGGAGCGCCCGCTGCGATTGCAGCATCACGAACGATACGTGCAGCTTCAGCTGAACATTTTTGAGCACTTGGATGGAATGCAAAAACGATTGGATTCCCTGTTTTCAATGCAATCATTGATTTGAAGATTGTAGTAGAAGTTGGGTTCGTGGTAGGTGTTACCCCACAAACAACACCGACAGGTCCGGCAACTTCAATTAACCCTTTTTGTTTGTCTTCACCGATTACGCCAACTGTCTTATCATGTTTGATGCTGTTCCAAATATACTCTGATGCGTACATATTTTTGATTGCCTTATCTTCGACAATCCCACGGCCAGTTTCTTCAACCGCCATTTTTGCCAACATCATGTGTTTGTCTAGTGCAGCCATTGCCATTTCATGAACGATATGGTCAACTTTTTCTTGATCGAAATCTTCCATTTCTTTCAGAGCAACATTTGCTTTTGCCGCTAATTCATCAATCACTTGCTCAACGCTGATCGCGTCTTTTTCCTTTTCAATCGCTTTAGCCATGTGTATCCTCCTAAAAATTTTTGTGTTACTTTTCACATACACATCATACAACACAGCCGATCGTTTGTAAATAGTTTTTGTGATTTTTTTCACACCATTTCGTTTTATTAACAAACTCCCTATTTTAAAGACTTTCGTAACATTTGTTTTTATAGTAACTTTAACTAATTCTTTACTCTTCTAAAGAACTTTTTTCACAAGTGTAATTTACCTGATAATTGCTTTTTCGGATTATACGAAATTAGTGGCTACCCAAATGAATTTCTATTAAGTCTGCATTAACTGGTCCTTTTAGCACTTAATACAAAAACTGACCCTATCAAGAAGATGCAGCCTATAATAGAGAGAAGTTTATTATTAGACATCCCTGTTTTTGGATATTGTTTTTTAGTTGCAGTTGATGCTGATTGGCTTGATTGTTCGCGGCTGCTTTCTTTTGTTGTGTCCATTTCTTTTGAAGCATTCTTTTTCGTAGCTGCTGTCTCGCCTTCCTTGATATTCTCTTTTGTTAAGGAGATTCGCTTATTTTTTTTGGTAAAGGTAAATGTTATCGGCTCATTATTCAATGTATAGCCTTCAGGTGCTCTTATTTCTACTAATGAATAGTTACCTTCTGGCAACGGATGAATGTGCAGCAGGCCATTCTTATCCGTTATTAGCTTCTTACGAAGATACATCTTCTCTCCCTTCTCGTTGCTTAATTCAAATTCTGCACCTGAGAGCTTCTCTCCTGTTACCGAATCGATTTTAGTTAAATTGATACCGTCCTTATTCTCTGAACTAGTGGTTGAAGTAGGGGTAGTAGACTTTTGAGCTGTCATCTTTTCTTTTGTAGAAGGTTTTCCAATTGTTATTTCTGACTGTTCCTTTCGACTCTGAAGAATAGCTGTCGCAGGAACAAAAACTTGATCACTAGAGACCTGTCCTCTTAAGGAAATTTGATTTAAGACAAGAAATTTATTGGTTTGGGTATTTTGAGTTCGAAAATTATATTGATTTCCTTCACCAGCTCCGCCTGTAATTACTGTTTGATACCCTGGAGTAGAAACCTCACGAATTAAATAGCTGTGTCCATCGCTTAACAATGACTTCCAGTCTTTCAAACCCTCGATCCTGTCTAAATACTTTCTCTGAGGAGACTTATTTTTATAGAAGGAAACTTTGACTACTTCCCCTTTTTTTACTATCTTTTTTTCAGTAATCCCATAAGCAACTGCTTTAACAGGTTCTGCTTGATCCACGATCACATATTCGAAATGTTGAAATTCAGGCAAGTCACCAATTCCTGTTACTTGGGCTTCTACTTGGATTGGACTAGCCTTTGAAGTTACTGAATCGATAATTGTCAATTTGTGATTTGTCAGCGAATCATTGCCTCCTAGATTAATACTATTGCCTGCTTTTACAGCTTTCACTTTAATTGTTAGTGGAATATTTATCAGCTCTTTTTGACTTGCTCCTAGGTCATTAAGTCTTACAGTAAAACGATTATTTCTTAGAAAAGCCTGACCAATCGTCTCTTTGGTGACAGAATTAGTCAAATCCAATGTCGGCTCCTCTATATAAGTATGGAGAAACCGTTCATCGGGTAACGTAAAAGCAAATGTATCTCCCGCTTCCACTTCTTTCATGTTTTCTGTACTAATGGTCCATAAGTAGCTCAATTGGACAATCTCGTCTACTTGAACTTTATTCGCTTCAGAAACTTGAATCCCGTTCTCTTTGGATACTTCTACCCCAAGAACCTCTACCTTGTCTGTAACATCTTTCGCCGCGCTTGTAACCACAGGAGAAAACACACTAGTCATTGTCATACTCAGCCCCAATAACAAAAGAAGGACAAGGATAGATACACCATTTCTTTCTCTCATTCTTTTCCCCTCCACTATCGTTTTATTCCACTAAACAAAAGAACACGTGCGTCATAACTATTTCCTAGTACTGATTCCTCTACTGGCAAAGTACCTCTCTTTTTTTATTTTCTCAGATTATCATCAGCAAAAGAGATGGTTTTAAAATCTTATATTCCTTATTTTTAACAGCTGATAAGTAATCTGGTTTTTGCGAGGAAACAAAAAAAAGGTGCGTATAATTACGCACCTTAACGATTATAATAGTAAGAACAATAATAAATCTTACTTATCTTCTGTTTTATCTTCAGGTTTTTCTTCCACGACAGTTTCAGTAGGCTCTGTTGTTTCTGGTTCAACAACTTCCGTTTCAACAGGGGCTGCCGCTGGACGGACACCAGACTTCACCGTTCTGATTGAAGAACGATCAAATACTAGATAAATTCCTTCACAGTCTAACGTAACTGTTTTATCGTTGTTGTTGATCTCAGAGATCACACCATGAAGTCCGCCAATAGTAACTACGCTATCTCCGACCTTCATTGCATCTAATAAACTTTGACGTTCTTGCTGTTGTTTCTTTTGAGAACGGTTCATCATAAAGAACATTCCCAGCATTAATACTAGCAAGATAATCATTGAAAAGTTTCCCATTTTAAATTTCCCCTCGCATTCTTAGTAAATCCACTTTTAACTGTAACAAAGTTTCCAGCGTTACACTAGCCTTTTTAATCAGACTTTAGAAACTTTTTGCGTTTTGCTTGTTAAAACCATATTCTTCAAAGAAGGCTTGACGAAATTCTAATAAGTTGTCATCCATAATTGCTTGACGAACTTGCTTCATCAAGTTGATCAAGAAATACAAATTGTGATAAGAAGTCAGGCGAATCCCAAAGGTTTCATCACAGTGGATCAAATGACGAATATATGCACGTGTATAATTACGACAAGTATAGCAATCACACTTTTCATCTAGAGGACGGAAATCATGAGCGTACTTCGCATTTTTAACGACTAATCGACCAGCAGACGTCATACAGGTACCATTACGTGCTATACGTGTTGGCAGCACGCAGTCAAACATGTCAACACCGCGTATGACACCATCTATTAATGAATCGGCTGCGCCAACTCCCATAAGATATCGAGGTTTGTTTTCTGGAATTAACGGTGTAGTAAATTCTAATACTCGGTTCATTTCTTCCTTTGGCTCACCAACAGAAAGCCCGCCGATAGAATAGCCAGGAAAATCCATACTTACAAGATCTTTCGCGCTTTGACGTCGTAGATCCTCAAAGCCAGCCCCTTGAATAATCCCGAATAGGCCTTGAGTCGCTGGATTCGCATGTGCTTTTAGGCCGCGTTCAGCCCAGCGAGACGTACGTTCAACAGATTTTTTGACATAATCATAGCTTTCATCAAATGGTGGACACTCATCAAAGCTCATCATAATATCTGAGCCTAATTTATTTTGAATATCGATCGCTTTTTCTGGTGATAAGAACATCTTCGAACCATTTAAATGATTTTTAAAATGAACTCCTTCTTCGACGATATTGCGCATATCAGCCAGTGAAAAGACTTGGAAACCGCCAGAATCGGTTAAGATTGGCTGATCCCAATTCATAAATTTGTGCAGGCCGCCTGCTTCAGCGACCAAATCTTCTCCTGGACGCAGCCAAAGGTGGTAGGTATTACTTAAGATAATGCCGGCACCCATCTCCTTCAATTCTTCTGGTGACATTGTTTTTACTGTAGCAAGCGTCCCTACGGGCATAAACATAGGGGTCGGGAAAGTACCGTGAGGCGTAATGATCTCGCCCAAGCGTGCGCCTGTATGTTTTTCTTTCTTTATTAAACGATAAGAAATGGCAGGTTCAGTCATTTAATTTCCTACTTTCTTCTATATGTATGTGTTTGCAACTTGTACCATAATACTGGTTTTAACTTGCTTTTGCAACTTCTCTTACAGCGATCCTAAGAAGAACTTAAACAGACTCAAAATCTCTTTTTGCGTATAACCTTTCCCTTACTATTAAAAAAAGTCTTCGATGGAAAGAATGACCATCGAAGACGTTCGTTTCTAGATATTTTTCGGATCTACTTCTGGTGCTTTATGGAACTTGATTAGCTCGTTCACTATGATTGGTACAATTGAAAGCAAGATCGCAATCACCCAATGATTCATACTGATTGGTACAAGATAGAACAATTCTTGTGTCTGAGGAATTAGCGCAATTGCCGTTGTAATTCCTAATGCTAACCAGGCCATTTGAGCCAATGATTTATTCGTTGCTAAATCTACTTTAAAAATCGATTTACTACTACGTACATTAAATACGTGCAGGATTGATGAGTAAGCTAAAACTAGAAATGCAACAGTTTGCCCAACTTCCAAACTTGGTGGCGTAAAGTAGCTAACATGTTCAACAAATGCCCCAATATAGAAACCAATCAGAGTCACAACCGTAAAGACCGCTGCGTTCAAACCAATTTTTTCCCATAGACCGCGAGCAAAGATTCCTTCATCGCGAGGAATTGGTTTTTCATCCATGATTCCAGCTTCAGCCGGTTCTCTCCCCAACGCAAATCCAGGAAGCCCATCTGCTACCACGTTTACAAACAACAATTGTACTGCCGTAAACGGGGCACCCCAGCCTAATAGCATTGCAATCACTACAATGAAAATTTCTGAGATATTACAGCTTAATAAAAAGTTGATTGCTTTACGAATTCCTTGGTACACAGAACGTCCACGAGCTACTGCATCAACGATTGTTGCGAAATTGTCATCGGTCAACACCATATCGGCTGCACCTTTAGCAACATCGGTACCGGTGATTCCCATGGCACAACCAACATCACTCGCTTTTAATGCTGGAGCATCATTGACGCCATCTCCAGTCATCGCTACGACAGCGCCTGTACGTTGCCAGGATTTGACGATTCGAATTTTATCTTCTGGTGTCACACGTGCATAAACAGATAAGTCCTTCACACGTCCATCAAGCTCTTCATCACTCATTTTTTGTAATTGAGCACCAGAGATCGCTTCTTTCCGAGTTTTCATGATTCCTAATTCTTTGGCGATAGCTCCGGCAGTAACGACATGGTCCCCGGTGATCATCACTGTTTTGATCCCTGCTTTTTTGGCACGTGCAATAGCTGCTTTTGATTCTGGTCTTGGCGGATCAATCATACCGATCAAGCCCATCAAGCGCAAATCTTTTTCTAATGCTTCCGAGGTTATGTCCTTAGGTTCTTCTTCATGGATCGCATAACCTACAGCAATGACTCGTAACGCTTTTTTCCCGAAACGGTCATTAACGATCGCCGCCTGATCTACATCCCCGTAATGGAATTTTGGTAGTAACACGTCGAAAGCACCTTTAGTAATAGAAATAAATTTCTTCCCGCGCTTATGTACAGTCGTCATCATTTTCCGATCAGAGTCGAAAGGAATTTCACCGATTCTCGGGTATTTTTCTTCCAGTTCAGCTTTCGTATGATAATTTTCCTCTACTGCGCGAACAATTGCTGCTTCTGTAGGATTGCCTTTAATTTCTAATTCATTGTCATCATTTTCCACAATGACATCGGTACATAAAGCCGCAATGCTCAAAACTTCCATCGCTTCTTCCGTCATACCTTCTTCAGTATCAACGACCGAATCACCATGTGTCCAGACACGACGAACACGCATTTTGTTTTGCGTCAATGTCCCAGTTTTATCAGAACAAATCACGTTTGCTGATCCTAAAGTCTCCACAGCTGGTAATCGGCGAATAATCGCATTCTTTTGCGCCATTTTTTGAACGCCATAGGCTAATGTTAATGTCACAATAACCGTCAATGTTTCCGGCACGGCCGCCACAGCTAAGGAAATCGCTGTGATAAACATATCCAACATTGGTTCGCCTTGCATCTCTCCAATGAAAAACACAAAAGCCGCAGCTGCCAAAGCGATCAAACTGATCCGTTTCCCTAATTGATTTAATCGTTTTTGCAGAGGTGTTTTTTGTGTTTCATCACTATTTAAAAGACCGGCGATTTTTCCCATCTCAGTCTTCATACCAGTTGCAGTTACGATTGCTTTCCCGCGACCATTAACTACTGTCGATCCTTTGTAAAGCATATTCAAGCGATCACCTAATGCATCGTCCTCTTCGCCTTGATATTCTGGATCTTTCATCACTGGTTCACTTTCACCAGTTAATGCTGATTCCTCTACACGTAATTGTGACGCTTCTACGATTCTTGCATCCGCAGTGATCATTGAGCCAGATTCAAGTAGTAGTGTATCCCCCGGCACAAGATTCTCAGCATCAATTTCTTCTTGTTTTCCATCACGCATGACAGTCGCTGTCTGCTTATTCATATCTTGCAAAGCAGATAATGCTTTCTCCGCATTTCCTTCCTGCACGATCGCTAAAACCGAATTAATCACAACAATAGCTATAATTAGAAAACTTTCGAAATAATCACCATGATCAGTCGCTATAGCGGTATAAAGGGATATAACTGCTGCAACTAATAAAATAATCGTTGTAAAATCTGTCAAACTATGAAAAAATTTTTTAATCAAGGATTCCTTTGGCGCTTCATCAAATTTATTTTTTCCGTTATTTTTTATTTGTTCCTGTACTTTATCTTCCGTCAATCCATCAGCTAAATCAGCGTCAAATTCGCTAACTACGGTATCTATCGTCTCTTTGTAGGGTTCCATCCCATCCCTCCTTTTCGTTATAAAAAACCTGTCTATATTATTACTATAACACAGAAAAGAGTCTTAACTCAAAGCATACACCTTGTCTTTTGATCAAAAAGTAACAAAATTAATCTTTCTAAATAACCAAGTGTAATCGCTTCCAAAAACAACTCAAATGTGCTATATTATAGATACAAGGAAGGAGGAACTTAGATCATTCGAAGGATTTCTCGATAAGAAAGTAGAAAAAAGTAAACAATAAAATTGTTAGTAATACAAGATTCACCGAAAAGTTGTCAAGAGTGTACGTGTGAAGTATTTCTTTATAAATAGTGAATGCGTATCAGAGGTTGAGTAGTACATCAAACACACAAGTAAAAAGATACGTAAGTAAGAAAAAAGTTTCTTAAAACTGAATAAAAGTGAAAACGTAGTAAAAACAAATATTTATGTTTATAGTCAAGAAATTCATGTAATACTTTGCATGTATCATAAAAAGTAATATAAAATTCGAATGAACTAATCCTTCCGATATTCTAAGAGCCAGGCAATCGAGAGCCTGGCTTTTTTGTGTGCAAAAAAACCAGTGAAATCATCCACTGGTTTCTTTTGGTCTTATTTAACAAACATTGCGTCACCGAAACTGAAGAAACGATAGCGTTCTTCGATTGCATGATGATAAGCCGCCAAAGTCTCTTCTCGTCCAGCAAAAGCACTGACTAGCATTACTAGTGTTGATTTCGGCAGATGGAAATTCGTCGAAAATGCTTGAACAATTTTAAATTCATAGCCAGGTGTGATAAAGATATCTGTCCAACCACTGTCGGCTTTGATTTCACCATTGAATTTCGTTCCGATTGTTTCTAGCGTACGAATAGATGTTGTTCCAACGGCAATTATTTTTCCGCCTTTATCACGAACCTCATTCAATTGAGCCGCAGCTTCTTCTGTCAAACGATAAAATTCACTGTGCATTTGATGCTCAGCAATATTGTCTACACTTACCGGTCGGAATGTCCCAAGCCCAACATGCAATGTCAAATAGACAAGCTTCACGCCTTTCGCAGCAATCTTCTCCAATAGTTCT
Source organism: Enterococcus raffinosus (assembly GCF_019175485.1). Taxonomy (NCBI): domain Bacteria; kingdom Bacillati; phylum Bacillota; class Bacilli; order Lactobacillales; family Enterococcaceae; genus Enterococcus; species Enterococcus raffinosus. The sequence goes on along the minus strand of NZ_CP072888.1, from coordinate 335,420 downwards.
GGTGTAAAATGCAGACCTGCAGTGGGTGCTGCCGCTGAGCCATTTTCTTTCGCATACACGGTTTGGTAACGTTCAGGATCTTCTAAACGTTCTTTGATATATGGCGGTAAGGGCATTTCTCCTAAAGACTCTAAATTTTCCAAGAAGATTCCTTCATAGGAAAATTCTACGATCCGACCACCATGCTCCAATTCCTTCTTCACTTCTGCACGTAAACGTCCATCCCCAAACACGATTTGGGTTCCCACTTTCGCCCGACGCGCTGGTTTGATTAATGTCTCCCATTCATCTCCCTGTGTATTGTTCAATAAGAGTACTTCTAGATGACCGCCGGTTTCTGGCTTCTCTCCATATAAGCGAGCAGGTAAAACTCGAGTATCATTCATTACTAGCGCATCACCAGGAGCTAACTCCTCAATAATCTCATCAAAATGTTTATCCTCAATTTGACCAGTCTCCCGATCTAAAATTAATAAACGCGAACTATCGCGTTTTTCTAGAGGGGTCTGGGCAATTAATTCTTCTGGTAAATCAAAATCAAAATCCTCTGTGGTTAACATAGCTTCTCCTCTTTTCCTTCGCTATTCTATCATGGGGAATTCTGATTGAAAAGCACCGTGCTGCTTTCTTCCTCAAGAACCAAAAGAAAAAATAATACAAATTTAAAAATTGATTTCTTTCATTAGTATAAAAATGTTTTTTTATTCTCCCCTTCTCTACTCCTTTGTGATGAGAAAAATGTGATGTACTAAGGGTGTAACGGTTATTTTAAAACCATAGATAACGGTTTCTAATACATTATTTTGACCAAAAACAAGCCAGTTATTTGTTTTTAATTGACCTTTGTTGCATACTAAAACTATAAGTCTGTTAACTTTTCTACATTTAAGATGCTAATTATTAAGATTACGAACTTGCATTAGCAAGTTCGTAATCTTGGTGTACAAAGCGCTAATAAGATGATTTTTATTCAGAAAGAAGGAGTGAAAAAATGATTGAGTTTGACCACGTTTCTAAAATTTACAATGGAAACAAAGTAGCCGTTGAGGACGTCAACCTCTCTTTTGAAAAAGGAGAATTCATTTGTTTGATTGGTACAAGTGGGAGCGGGAAAACGACGACTATGCGAATGATTAATCGGATGATTGATCCAACAAAAGGAACAATCACGATTAACGGAGAAGACATTCAGAAGAAAAACCCTGTTGAATTGCGTCGTCAAATCGGGTACGTCATCCAAAATATTGGACTGATGCCACACATGACGATTCGTGAAAATATTAATCTTGTTCAACGTTTGTTAAAGGTAGACAAAGAAGAGCAGAATAAAACAGCAGAAAGAATGATTGATCTAGTCGAATTACCGCGGGACATGCTGGATCGTTATCCCCATGAGCTATCTGGTGGGCAACAGCAACGGATTGGGGTTGTTCGAGCACTCGCAGCCGATCAAGACATCATTTTAATGGATGAACCTTTTGGTGCCCTCGACCCGATCACTCGCGATTCTTTACAGGACCTTGTGAAGGATTTACAAGAACGCTTAGGTAAGACCATCGTTTTCGTTACCCACGATATGGATGAAGCTTTAAAATTGGCCAATCGAATTGCGATTATGGACAACGGAAAAGTCATTCAATTTGATACACCGGAAAACATCCTGCAGCAACCCGCGAATGAATTCGTAGAGGAGCTTTTGGGTGAAGATCGATTATTACAAGCAAAACCGGATACGACAACAGTTGGCGAAATTATGATGCATACCGCCGTATCTATTACACCGGAAAAGAGCTTGCAAAATGCCATTCGTTTAATGCGCGAAAAACGTGTAGATACGTTATTGATTGTTGATGAAGACAATGTCTTAAAGGGATTTGTCGATGTCGAAACTATCGACCGTGAACGTCGACGCGGTAAAGCGACAAGTGTAGGGGATATTATTAATCCAAACGTTTTTTATGTGAAGGAAGCAGCTTTGGTTCGTGATAGTTTACAACGAATTCTAAAACGTGGCGTTAAATATGTTCCCGTCGTAGATGAAAACAAGCATCTTGTCGGCATTTTAACAAGAGTTTCCCTTGTAGACATCATTTATGATGTTCTTTGGGGTGAAGAAGAAACCTTCGGAGATGCGGCCGAAAGCATTACAAGCGAGGAGGCATAACTATGCAAGCATTCATCAATGAATATGGTGGGCAAATGCTGACAAAGAGTGCTGAACATTTATATATCTCTGCTATTGCATTAGGTCTTGGTATTTTAGTTGCTGTACCTTTAGGCATTTTATTGACTCGCCTGCCGAAAATATCAAATTTTGTTATCGGAGTTGCCAGTGTCTTACAAACCATTCCCTCACTTGCTTTGCTTGCTTTGATGATTCCCTTCTTCGGCGTAGGTAAATTCCCAGCGATCATCGCGTTGTTTATCTATTCTTTATTGCCGATTTTACGAAACACGTATATCGGAATGAAGAATGTGGACCGAAATTACCGAGATGTTGCTAAAGGCATGGGGATGACCAATTTGCAATCAATTTTCACGGTAGAATTGCCAATCGCAGTCCCAACGATCATGGCTGGTATTCGTTTAGCCGCAGTGTATGTAATTGCATGGGCAACGCTGGCTTCTTATATTGGAGCAGGCGGATTAGGGGATATGATTTTCAGTGGTTTGAATAATTTCCAACCCCCTTTGATTATCGCTGGAACCGTTCCTGTTATCTTAATGGCGTTAATTGTGGACCTCTTATTAGGTTTCTTAGAGGATCGCATGACACCCGCAGCACTAAGGAAGGAGGAGTAAAGAATGAAAAAAATAAAAGTTTTAGCTTTACTCGGACTTTCATTATTGTTTCTAAGTAGTTGTTCTTTTCCTGGATTAGCTTCCAATGATGAAGACACAATCGCTATTACAGGCGGGATTACTTCAGAAATGCAAATATTAGGAAGCATCACTGCTGGTATGGTTGAACATTATACGGATAAAAAGACCACTGTAATTAATAATTTAGCTACCAATATGATTAACCATCAAGCTATGTTAAAAGACGATGCTTCCATATCTTCCGCACGCTACACGGGAACAGATTTATCCTCTATCTTGCAATTGCCTGCGGAAAAAGATCCGAAAAAAGCGTTCAATATCGTACATGATGAATTTGAAAAGCGTTTTGATCAAACCTGGTTCCCATCTTACGGATTTGATAACACCTATGTCTTTTTAGTAAGAAAAGATACCGCTGAAAAATATAATCTTAAAAAGGTAAGTGATTTAAAACGAGTTTCAGGAGAATTGAAAGCTGGGGTAGACACTTCTTGGATTACACGTAAAGGAGATGGCTACGAAGGATTTAAGCAAGCCTATGGATTTGAGTTTTCTTCAATCTTACCGATGCAGGTCAGCCTTGTATATGATGCCCTCTCAGCTGGAAAGATGGATATTGTTCTCGGGTATTCAACAGATGGACGTATCGCCAGCTATGATCTCGTAATGCTGGAAGATGACTTACGCTTCTTCCCTCCTTATGACGCTGCGCCAATCGTTTCTAATAAGCTATTGAAATCTGATCCCAAAGTAAAAGATGCACTGGAACGTCTTGCAGGAACGATTTCTACTGAAGAGATGCAAAAGCTTAATTATCGCGCAGATAATGACTTAGTCGAACCACAAATCGTTGCAGAAGATTTTCTAAAAGAACATAACTATTTCGAAGGGAAGTGAGCGTAGTGGAAAATCTAAATACTTTTCAACAATTCATTCAATACTATCAAACGAATGGCAGTATTATTTTTGCCCAATTTGTACGCCACTTCTTAATCTCGATCTATGGAGTTATCTTCGCCGCGATCGTTGGAATTCCGTTGGGGATTTTCATTGCGCGCCATACAAAGTTAGCCAATTGGGTTATTCGTTTAGCCAATGTTATCCAAACAATCCCCTCATTGGCAATGATTTCCGTATTGATGATTGGAATGGGTCTTGGTGTCAACGTTGTTATCCTGACAGTATTTCTATATTCGTTACTACCAATTATCAAAAATACTTACACTGGTATGCGGCAAGTCGATAAAAATGCCTTAGACGTCGGAACCGGCATGGGTATGACAAATTGGCAGCGACTTTATATGATCGAACTGCCTCTGTCCGTTTCAGTCATTATGGCAGGAATTCGAAATGCGTTAGTCGTTGCCATCGGAATCACTGCCATCGGAGTATTCGTTGGAGCGGGTGGTTTAGGCGATATTATCATTCGTGGTACGAATGCAACAGATGGGACCGCCATTATTTTGGCAGGTGCCTTACCTACTGCTTTAATGGCTATCATGACTGACTGGATTTTAGGGATGGTCGAACGGAAATTAGACCCTGCTACTAAAACAAGTAAATAAAATGAAAAATGCTGCTGTTTGAAGAGACCTTCAAACAGCAGCATTTTTTTAGTTAACAATCTAATAATTCATACCCAACTTCTTCATCACAAATCAACACATTGATCAATTTACCGTTGATGGCGCCTAGAGTTGCCGTCGCTCTTTTTTTCGAGCAGACTGCTCCGATACTAATTGGGGCTAGGCGTAAAGAGTCTAAGCCGCTAGATATCGGAAATTGATTGCGGTATTGAATTTCTTTTCCTTCAATATCAAACGCTCGACCGATCATCGTTCCCACAGCTCCTTCGGCCACAAGATCATTCAAATCCCGGTTATCTAAAATCCCTGAAGAGACAAGTGTATTTCGCGTCGTTTCGATATTTCCGATTCCGCTAAACGCCACATCGATTTTCCGTCCAAGTGAGATATTCAAATCAATTTGCGGTTGCGCCAACAGCTCTTCCTGCAGCTTTTTAGAATTGACAAAAGCCGGTGCATTGAAAAATTCATGGCGTCCGTTTAGTTTTTGCGCTAAGCGGAAAACCAGTTCATTTCCATCCATCACTGTTCGATTTGGGCCTAAACTTCCAGTCAGCTGAACGACATGAACATTTTTTAAGTCATGATCCGGGAAATTTTTCACCATTTTTTCGACCGTTACACCCCAAGATATCCCTAAAATCTTATCATTTGATAGCGCATTGCTGATAAAATCTGCTGAAGCTTTACTTACGTTGTCTAGATCATAATCGTAGTCCCCTAAACTCTTTACAACGATAACTTCTAATAAATCAAATTTTTCTTTTAATTGCATCATCAGTTTATTGTTTCGCTCAAAGGGCGCTTCGATCGATATTTTGACAATTTGTTTTTCACGGGCTTCTTCCAGCATTCTGGAAATGGATGGACGGGATACCCCAATTATTTTCGCAATATCATTTTGGTTCATCCTATCTAAATAATAAAGTTCTGCTACTTTTAATAATGTAGAAATATCATTCGCCATTTTTTCCTCCTAGTTCGAATACTGGACCGACATCCTGTAATTATGTAATAAATTCGTCAATGAGCTCTAACGCTTTTGCTACTCCATCTTCATCGTTCGTTGGACAATGCCATTTCGCTGCCTTTTTTAATTCAATCGTAGCATTTCCCATGGCGATTGATTGAGAAAATCTTTCAAAAGTCGAGAGATCGTTCCCATTGTCACCGATCACAAATACCTGACTATTGGAAATACCATAATAGTCAGCTAGTTTTACTAATGCTGCTCCCTTACTGACATTTTTCTTAGAAAACTCAATCATTGTGGGGTATCCCTGAACACAAGAATAATGATTAGAAAAGCGTTGTTCTATCTTACTTTTGTTCTGCTTAATTATATCGGGGTTATCACAAATAAGCAATTTGGAATATTTGTCCGCTGGGTTAAGTTCGCTGATTGGACAGATAGTTAACTGGTTATTTGTTAGAAAACAAAATTCTAAAGTTCCTAGATTGATTGTTGGAAAAGAAGTTGTTACTTCTCGCTCGTTAACAGCGATGCATGTCAAGCCATTGTTTTGACAATAATTTACCACTTCCCAATAATCGTTTAAATCAAGCAACTCCTCAATAAGTTTCTGACCGGTTCCATTTTGCACTATTGCTCCATTGGCAATTACGTGATAATCGCCAGCGATGCCTGTAATTTCCGCATGGGGCAAAACACCAGACATGGGTCGTCCAGAACAAAAAGCAAATCGGTACGCACCGGATTCAGCTCTTAAACGAATCGCTTCAGTAACCTTTTTTGTCAGTTTTCCGCTGGAATTTAGTGTTGTTCCGTCAAGATCCAAAGCCACTAACTTCATTATTCTATCCTTTCAAAAAAGGCTGGACACTCTGATCCAGCCTTACAAATTATTATTTTCCCATTTCTTTCAAGGCTTCTAGCGCTGCATCTAAGAATGTTTCTTCATCTAAACCCGTCAATAATCCGACAGAATTGATTTGTGGAATTCCCTCCGCATCTGCTGGGTCAATTGGACTTGTAAAGGCAATTAGATCAATATCTCCATTGGCTACAGCTCCCTTTACCATTCCCGGGTTAACTTCTTGAATCTCTACTTCATAACCGTGCTCCTCTAACAGCTCGACGATCCGTTCACCAACCATTGCTGAACTAACCGTGCCAGATCCGCACACGGATAAAACTTTAATTTCAGCCATTTCTAAACCTCCCATTAGTTTGTTATTCTTTTTTCTCAGGCACATAGCATTTCCTCTATCTACCAATAGTATAACGCTTTCATCAATTGATGTCTGTTAAAACTTTATTTTACCAGTTACCGCTAAAACTTCTTCGGGCGTTTTAGCCATACGGATCGAATCCAAGTCTTCTTTCGTTTTAAAAACACTCATTAGTTGCCGCAACAAGGCCAACTGCTTCTTAGGGTGTTCCATTGCCAGCGGGAAAAAAATGTTGCTTTGCAATTTAATATCCGGACTTCCCATCATGGAAACTTCAATCGGTTCTTTCGTAACAACGACACCCATCCCTGGACGCAAGACATGTTCCGGGTCCGTGTGAGGAATCGCGATATTATGTCCGTCAGCCGCTAAGCCTGTAGGAAATACTTTTTCTCTGGCAATCACAGCATCCACGTAGGATGGTTTCACAATTTGCGCCTTTTCAAATTCCGCTCCGATTAATTGAATGACTTCGTCAAATGAATGGACATCTTGATCAAGCAAGATGCAATTTTTTTCTACAAGATTTCTCTCTTCCATCACTAATCCTCACCTTATTGTTTGTTCGGCTGTAATACAACTTTTATCTCATTGCCAGCCATTACTTGTTCAATTGCCTCATCCCATTTTTCCAATGGATAAACTTTTGTAATCAATCGTTCCGCATTAATCATTCCTTTTCTCATTAAATCCAAAGTCAAACGCCAGGTAGACGGTTTTTGCGAGCGCGAACCAATAACATTCATTTCTCTTTGTACAATTGAATTCATATCTAACTCATTTAAGCTTTTAGAAAAGACCCCCATTTGTACTAAAGTTCCTTTTTGTTTCAAATAATCAAAAATATTTTTGATTGCGGGGGCTGCACCAGAGCATTCAAAACAATAATCTGCCATTTTTCCATTAGTAAATGTATTTATGATCTCAACCGCGTCTTCTGTCAAGGAATCAATGACGATATCTGCACCTAATTCTTTTGCCGTTTTCAAACGTTCTCCATCTTGAGTGATTCCTACAACAATCACTTTGGCCTCAACACTTTTTAATACTTGACTTAAGCATAAGCCAATAGGACCAGGTCCGACAATCACTGCCACGTCATTTTTCTTAACTTGCGCTTTTTCAAGGCTTGCATGAACACCACAAGCGATAGGTTCTGTAATCGATGCGGCCAATAAACTGATTTTTTCATCTAAAACATGGATGCTCTCTTCCCGAGTCAACACATATTCCGCAAAGCTGCCGTTCACTTGACTGCCTATTCCTTGACGGTTTAAACAAAGATTGTACTCCTTATTTTTACATGATTCACATTCCCCGCAAGTATCAAATGTCGTCTCACTAGTGACCAAATCACCTTTCTGTACATTTGTTACACTTTCTCCTATTGCTTCGACTACTCCAGAGAATTCATGACCCAACACTAACGGTGTCTTCAAGCGATCGTATTCCCCTTTGAATCCATGAATATCTGTTCCACAAATTCCTGTATAAATCACTTTAACCAATACTTCGGTTCCTTTAGGTACAGGCTTCTCAATTTCTAACAACTTCATTTTATTATAGCCAGGTTCTGTTTTGACTAGCGCCTTCATGCAACCACCTTTTCTTCTGGAGCATCCTTTTTCTCACCCTCCAAGAAACTCCAAACAGCTTGTTTATTTTTCTTGAACAATACATACATTGCTAAATAAAGAACCACAACGATTCCCATCCATAAAAAGTTCCCTGATAAAAAGGCTAAAAAGATTAATGCCATCACAGGATTGTATAAAATTCCGAAGCTCGTAATCATCATAGCACCTTCTGGAATATTCACGCCAACTTGAGCAGCAACTTCAGTAAAGTATGGTGCTGTTAATGTACATACGTATAGTCCAATCGTAAACCAAATGATTCCTGATATAACGCCTTTGAAAATATTTCCTTTCGAAACACAAATAATCATTTCTACCATGTATGGCAAAGCGATTAAGTCAACCAAAGGTAGCGTTTCATTTCCTGGTAAAATCATCGCCAGCAATACCATGATTGGAATCAAGATCAGCCCAGTCATTAAAGTTGCGGGTTCCCCGTAACCGACGGCGTCATTGACAGAGAGCATCCATTCACGGTTTTTACCGCTGCCTTTCGCAGTTTTCTTACTAGCATTCGTTAGACTAGTGAATGCTGAAGCGAAAATACTTGCGACCCGAGGGAAAATCGCCATAACGGCTGATACTGCTAACCCCATTGTGAAAACACTGCCCCAACCATCTAATGAAGTTAAATTATTCAAATTTCCCATAATACCAATTAATAAACCTAAAAACAATCCTAAAGTAACTGGCTCTCCTAAAAACCCTAATTTCTTTTTCAAAGTGGCAGGATCCCAATTGATTTTCCCAGCACCTAGTTTATCTAAAAGCCAATTCATCACGATTGCATAAGGAACAGAAGTTACATGATGCGGTGCAGTTAATGTCGTACCAGGCAAATTATAATAATTGGCCCAGCGTTTTGCGATTACTTCTCCAAGTAGCATGACGTATAAGTTTTGCACGATCATGCAAGCCATGGCTAAAGCCATGTTACTGGTAATCAAATAAATCATAGAACCCCAAACCATGAAAGAATAGTTGTTCCACATATCACTAGGCATAAATACATCTGTCCACTTTAATAGAAACAAAGCCACTTGCAGGACCAATCCCACTACTAAGAAGACGACACCTACCTGTGTAGAATAGGCAATAACTGAGGTTGCCTGCCAACCAGTGTCAAATACTGGTAATTTAACACCTGTTTGTTCAACCATGTTATTGATGACAGGTGTAACAATCGGCACAAATGAATTAACAATCAAGTTGAAACCTGTTAATCCGATTCCGGCATTTAACGCAGATTGAAAGGCTTTTTTCGGCTTTACCTTCAAAAATAAGGCTACGATGAACAACATTACCGGTACAACAACAGCGGCACCAAAAGAACTTAAGATATTTTGTAACAACTCCACAATAATTCCTCCTTTTATTGAACTATTTTTCACTTGTTAGAACTTATGAAAAGTATCGCACGGGTTTTTCGTTCTGTCAACACTTTTATTGGAAACGATTACAGTGGTTTTTAATTACTATAAATAGATTTTATACAAATTAATTTAAAAATCCGGCATTGACATTTGTTCTTTATGATGAAATAATGTAAAAAACAATATTGGAGGTATCGTTATGCTTGAACAATTGAAAAAGACTGTCTGCAAAGAAAATAAAGCGCTTCCTAAAAATGGATTGGTTTTATGGACGAGCGGAAATGTCAGCGCAAAAGATCCAGAAACAGAATATGTGGTCATCAAACCTAGCGGGATTCATTTCGAGGACTTGACTCCTGAAAATATGATTGTGGTTGATTTAGCAGGAAATGTGATAGAAGGAGACCTAACCCCTTCTGTCGACACAGAATCACATCTCTATGTGTACAATCATTGTCCGGACGTTTTTGGTATCACCCATACACATTCTCCATACGCTACTGCATTTTCGATTGCTGGAGAACCACTTCCTATTTATACAACGACTTCCGCTGCCGTTTTTGGTAGAGAAATTCCTTTATCTAGAATCGCAGCCGTAGGTGAAAAAGCTATCGGAGCCGAAATCGTACGTTGTTATCAAGAAACGAATTGCCCAGCAATTTTGTTAAAAAATCATGGGGTCTTTACAGTAGGTAAATCTGCGACAAATTCATTAAAAAATGCTGTCATCCTTGAAGAAACCGCTCAAAGTGTCTATTATGCTCGAACATTAAATGGAGCAATAAAACCATTAGACTCTTCCTATACTTCTGAAGTATATGACTTCTATCAAAACAATTATGGTCAAAAATAAATACAATTATATAAAAAAGGAGTTTTATCATGGCAAATAATTATACGATCGCCGATGTAGAAAAAGCTGCAAAAAACATTCGCAAACACGTACTGAAATTGACACTTGAAAGAAATGGCTGTTACCTTTCACAAGCCTGCTCTTCAGCCGAACTTTTCGCAACGCTTTATTTACGCGTACTCAATCTTAGCGAAAGCACAGCGCCCCGACTACCTGAAAAGTTCCCAGGAACCCCTTCAAAGGACAATATGGATTACATTCAAGGAGCTGAGTATCACGGATCATTAAAAGCTCCTTATGATCGTTTCTTCGTGTCACCGGCTCATTATGCTGCGCCCGTATATGCAGCTTTGATCGAAGCAAATCGCCTAGACGAAGACGCGTTGGAGATGTTCAACCGCGACGGTTACTCAATGGAAATGATTGGAGCCAATCACACACCAGGATTCGAAAATGCTGCCGGGACTTTAGATCAGGCAATCAGTGTCGCAGGCGGAACTGCTCACGCAAGAAAATTGCGCGGGGAAGAAGGACGTGTATTCGTGATGATGTCCGATGGCGAGATGGAAGAAGGGCAATTATGGGAAGCCATACAGGCAGCTGTTTTTTATGAATTGGATAATCTCGTTTTATTAGTCGACATCAACGGACAGCAGGTCGAAGGAGAAACCAAAAAAGTCATGAATATTGAACCATTAGAGGATCGCTTCACTGCTTTTGGAGCAAAAGCTGTCTCTGTCGATGGACATGACATCAACGCTATTGAAGAAGCTACAAAAAAAGGTGAAAAGAATAAACCACTAGTTATCCTTTGCTATACTGATCCAACGCAAGGAATCCCTTATTTAAACGAAAGAAGACCCATTTTGCATTTCGTTCGTTTAAAACAGGGAGAAGAATTTGATAAATATGAAACATTTTACAATGAAATGTAAGCTAAATCAGAAAGGAGTCTTATTATGAAAATCGAATCGGATGTTCATTCAAAAAATATGATCAAATTTGCACGTGAAAATGAGGACGTTTTAGTTTTATCTGCCGACCTTGGTACTTCTTGCGAGGTAAAGGAGTTCCCAAAAGTTTTCCCTGAAAAATACTTATCTATGGGGATCGCTGAACAAAACATGTTAAGCTGGGCCGCTGGCTTAGCTCGAGAGGGTTTCCGTCCTTTCCTACACACTTTTGCAGTCTTTTTATATCGTCGACCGCTGGATCAATTGGAGATGTCGATTGCCTACCCGAATCTTCCTGTCTCACTTTTAGGATTCGTTCCTGGAATTACCACTCCCGGGGGGGTCACTCATCAATCCATCGAAGACGTCGGAATTTTAAGAACCGTTCCAAATATGACAATTTTTGACTGTGGCGATGCGACAGATGTTGAATCCGCATTAGACATCTGCAAAGAAGTAAATGGTCCTATCTACGTTCGAATGCTTCGTGGGCAAATGCCGCGACTCTTCTCTCCTGACAAGCCGACTAAGTTCAATAAGGGTCGTGTCATTTCAGAGGGAACCGATGTCGCTTTGTTCTCCAGCAGCATCTGTACAGAAGAGGCTATGAGAGCTACCCAATGGTTGGAAAAGCAAGGAGTTTCTGTTCAGCATGTTCACATCACAACATTGAAACCATTTACCGATCCGTTGGTAGTAGAATCTATCAAAAAAGTAAAGCACGGTGTTGTTACAATGGAAAACCACGTGAAAATCGGCGGGTTAGGTACCGCAGTCGGCGAAGTGATGTTAGAACATCAGTTGCATAGACCCTTGATCAAAGTCGGAATTGACGATGAATGGACACATGGTGCATCAAAACCATATTTATTAAAAAAATACGGGCTAGACGCCGCTTCATTAATAAAAGCTGTCGAAAAAATAATAGATAAAGACTTAGGCTTCAAAGAAGAAGAACTAGAAGACATTCGTTTAGAAGATTACGATCGGGTATAACACAAAAGCGTTTCTGAGAAATAACCTCTCAGAAACGCTTATTTATATAATAAATTCACTGACTCCAGTTTTTATATAGTCATTTACTGTTTTCGCTAATAAGAACGGTGAATTCGGTATCGCATCGACTGTATCACCTGCGATATGCGACGTAATAACTATATTATCCAATTCTCGCAAAGGATCATCTAATGCCATCGGTTCCTCCCAAACAACATCGATCGCTGCCCCAGCAATTTTACGCTCCTTCAAAACTTTAATGAACGCTTCCTTTACTAATATTCCTGGTCTTGCGGTATTAATCAAATAAGCGCTAGGTTTCATCAGCGCTAACAATGATTCATCCACTAGATTCTCCGTTTCCGGTGTGACACGCATGTGCAGCGAAACAATGTCTGCTTTTGTAAATAGCTCCTCTAAAGAAACAAATGTTAAAGACAGTCCTGAGTCAAGAACCTTTTCCTGTTCAACAAACGGGTCATAGGCGATCACATCCACTCCCAGACCTACTAAACGTTGGGCAACCATTTTTCCAATATGACCTAGCCCGACTAATCCAACTGTTTGATTTGAAAGCGTCGTCCGGTATCCATCATTCGGAAATTTTTTGGACCACTCACCCTTCATCACTGCCTCATGAGAAAGCGCGATATTTCTAGTCACTGTATAGATTAAGCCCAGTGTGTAATCTGCAACTGGTTCAGCATTTCGAATAACATGAATAACTGGTATCCTTTTTTCGTGTACCGCTTCCATGTCAATATGTTCCACTCCACCGCGACAAGTACCGACTAATTTCAATTGCTTCGCATTTTCCAGCAACCTACGTGAAATCGGTGCAAGATGAACGAATAAATAGTCTGCATCCACCAGTTCTTCCATGATTCCCTCAGGCGGAGGCACTGCTTCAGGACCATGTTGCTCGATTAACTTCAAGTTTCGCTGAAACATCTCAGGCGAATCTTCTGGACACCATTCCAATGCAACAACCTCTAATGGTTTTGGAAGGAGCATAGATTCCACAGCTCTTTTCATTGTATCGACTGTAACAAATGTATCACCCACGATAATTACCTTACTCATTTTCTCGCCTCTTCTCCGATTAATCTGAAGCTATTTATTGTCCATAGCTTGGAAATTGTTCATGCACCTTCTTCATCTCTGCATCATCTAAAATCACTGGGTCCCCTAGTAACGATGCGCCTATATGCAGTCCAGCCAATCGTTCGATTTCACCAGCGATAGAAAAAGCCTCTTTCAAAGTCGGACCACAAGTTAATAAACCATGATTCGCCAAAAAACAGGCATACCGATCTTTCATTGCATCAAAAGCATACTCCGCTAATTCCGCTGTCCCGAACGTCGTATATTTCGAACAGCGAACCTCACTCCCTCCTGCAATCGCTATCATATAATTGCTTGCTGGTAAATCCTTACGGCACGTAGCAAGGATAGAACTAAATGTTGAATGCGCATGAACAACCGCGCGGACTTCCTCACCACGTTTTTGATAATTGATTAAATGCATTTGCCACTCGCTTGAAGGTTTTCGTGTTCCTTCTACCACATTCCCTTCAAGATCTAATACGACAATATCCTCTGTAGTCATCTCAAAATAATCGATTCCGCTTGGTGTAATAGCCATCAACTTCTTCTCAGAATCATATACGCTAATATTCCCCCCTGTCCCTGCCGTTAACCCTGAGGAAATAAGCTTCTTTCCATACTCCACCAATGACTTCTTTTCTCCTTCCAGCATTTCTCTTCCTCTCCTTTTTGAAATTATGTTCTATAATTAGAAAACATTCTCTATTTGAAACTTATCATCTTTTCAAATAATAGTCAAATATGAACATATTATCTAAATGCAGAAATTGTGTTCATAAGATAAAGGCAGACAGACCACAATAAACTTTCCCTTAATCCTTCATTATGTGCTTTTCCTCACCATTTACTCCGTGTTATCATTTATTCAAGTTATTTGAAGATGACTTTTATGAAAAAGAAGTTTGAGGAGAAAAGATGAAGGGTTTAGTATGCAAATATTGCGGTGGAAATCACTTTAATAAAACCGCAGAGGGCTATGAATGTGATTATTGTCATGCTGTTTATGAATTTGAAGAGGACCCGAAAAAAACGAGTAGCCTTCCGCAAAAAAGGATGCCTATTACGCGGATTACTTTGCTTATCATGTTGGGCCTTCTTTTAGTTAGCGGATTTTTTCTGGTCATTACGAAAGAGCAAACACCAACAAAAACAGCTTCTTACACTAATCCCGCAGCAATTGATAAACCTGGGAAAGAAACGTATACTGCTAGTCAATTAAAAAATCCAGAAAGAAATGTACGAATTGCTGAGCTTTCTTTGAATCAAACCGAACTGAAACTAGCTAGCGCATCCGTCAAAGAATACGGCGGAGACAAAACTGCGGACTTCGAAGAGCGTTTGAAGAAAGCCCAAGCGGAACATGAGTCATTAAAAAATAAGAGACTTAAAACAGCACCGAAAGAGGATATGATTATTGAAAATCCAGACTCTGAATTCGCTGTAACCACCTATTACCGCGAAGCAGGTTTTCTTGCGGCTTATGGTCCTAATTTTGATCAATACTCAAGTTCAGATATTATACGCATTTGGGGACAACCTGATGACATTCTCACAAATTCAGAGGAAATTCAAAAAAATCTTACCCTTGAGTTCGATGATCAAAATAACCCCGTGAGTTACGAAGCCAAAATTCTTAGAGAACAATGGCAGCAAGGCAAACTGACTTGGCGAGAAGTACGAGCTTTTATTGCCTTCGTTCAAGATAATTCTTATGCAGGCTATACGAAGCAATTCGTTTATGAAAAACAAGGAAAACCTAATGTCTATTTCACTGATGATCAAGTAGGATATGTGACGCCGATAGTCCGCTATGTCTCCTTTACTCGATTACCGGAAAAATATCCACGCGCAGGACTAGGCAAGTATCCAGATGATTTTCCTGAAAATTATGGATCGGATGGACTTTATCATGAAAAGTAAAGAATGTATGAACTGTGGAAGTACTAAATTTCATCAAGTTGAAAATGGCTGGAAATGTGATTACTGTGGTACGCTCTATTTAAAACAAAGAAAGAAGACACCAGAAAAACCAATTCAAGAGCCGTCCAATCCCCAAAAGAAAAAGACGAAAATTTTGATTTGGTCGGTTCTTTCGACTATTTTTGTCTTAATGGGTCCGCTTAGTTTTTTGGTTACAAAAATAAATGATACTCGCACACCGACATACAAACCAATTAAACCGAACGCTGAAAAATCTGGAGAAAAAACCGAATTTCCCGGAGAATGGACATCAAGTATTTACGATTCGGTAAAAGTTGCAACAGAGAACTACGACGCCGATAACGAGAAGTATTCTTTCACCGGCGGTTCCAGTTACGAAGAACTAGAAAAGCTTGTTGGCCCACCAGATACGGTGACTAGTTGGGAAAAAGAAGATTATGGAATGCCCCCAAGAGCAATGGCTACTTGGAATAAACTGAAAAATGGGGAGTATACTAGTCATTCGATCACCATTCACTACGATAAAAAGACAATGATGATCACAGATAAAGATCATTACTGAGTGATTAAAAAATGGACGGTACATCAAAATGATGGCCGTCCATTTTCTATTATTCTGATAATTCTTCAAATTGCGAATTATACAATGCGGCATAAAGCCCGTTTTGAGCCAATAATTCTTCGTGGCTTCCTTGTTCCTTAATATCTCCGCCTTGCATATAGAGAATCTTATCCGCATCTTTGATTGTTGACAAACGATGGGCAATAACGAAAGAGGTACGCCCCTTCATTAAGTTATTCATAGCCTCTTGGATCAATCCTTCTGTCCGTGTATCAACAGAGGATGTCGCCTCATCCAGAATTAGAATGGGTTTGTCTGCTAAAATCGCGCGAGCAATCGTCAACAATTGTTTTTGCCCCTGCGAGATGTTGGAAGACTCTTCGTTTAACTCCATATTATAGCCGCCAGGTAATGTCTTGATGAAGTGATCCACGTGAGCGGCTTTTGCCGCTGCGTAAACTTCTTCATCGGTAGCATCTAAACGACCGTAACGAAGGTTGTCCATAATTGTGCCTTTAAATAACCAGGTATCTTGTAAAACCATCCCGATATTTTTACGTAAATCTGCACGATTGAAATCCTTGATGTTATGACCATCAATTTTGATTGCACCAGAATTTACATCATAAAAGCGCATCAGCAACTTAACCATTGTCGTTTTACCAGCGCCAGTTGGTCCAACAATTGCGACTGTCTGACCAGGATCAACATGAGAAGTAAAGTCTTGGATAACGATCTTATCCGGTGTGTAACCGAATTGAACATGTTCAAAGTCCACCATGCCTTCTGCTTTGTCGATCTGAACTGGGTTTTCAGCCAGTTGATCTTCTTCGTCTTCTGCTAAGAATTCAAAGACGCGTTCAGCCGCTGCCGCCATTGATTGAAGCATGTTAGATACTTGCGCAAGCTGAGCAATTGGTTGTGTCAGGTTACGTACATATTGGATAAACGCTTGGATATCTCCGACTGTGATTGAGCCGTTGTATGCCATAACCCCACCAGCGATCGCCACACCGACATAGCCTAAGTTTCCGACAAAGTTCATAATGGGCTGCATCAAACCAGAAAGAAATTGTGATTTCCAAGCTGATTTGAACAATACATCATTTTGCTCTTTAAATTCTTTTAATGAGTTTTCTTCTTCATTAAATAAACGAACGATTGTATACCCACCGATGGTTTCTTCTACCTTCCCATTGATAACTCCAAGGTATTCCTGTTGGGTTTTGAAGTATTTTTGTGAGTTTTTCACAACAACTAAGATCAGTATTAAAGAAATTGGTACGATTAAGATCGCAATCCCTGTCATCTTCACTGAAATCGAAAGCATCATAACGATAACTCCGACAATCGTAAAGGTTGAAGTAATCAATTGAGTTAAGCTTTGATTCAAGGATTGTCCTAAAGTGTCCACATCGTTTGTGATACGGGAAAGAACTTCTCCTGTCGTCCGACTCTCAAAATAATTCATTGGCATGCGATTGATTTTCTCAGAAATTTCCTTACGCATCCGATACGTAATTCTTTGCGAGATCGTCGACATGATCCAGCCTTGGATAACTCCAAATAAGGAAGCTACTAGATATAGGCCTAACATGAAGACTAAGATCCCACCAATTTTCTCAAAGTTAATATCGCCGGTTCCTTGATACTTCTTAATCAAGCCATTAAATAATTCTGTAATCGCCTTTGATAAGATTTTTGGCCCCCAAATATTAAAAATCGTTGAGGCTGCTGCAAAGATCATTACAAAAAAAACTGCGATTTTATATGCGCCAAGATAGGAAACTAATTTTTTGATTGTTCCTTTGAAGTCTTTGGCTTTTTCTACTGGCGCAGCCATTCCCCGGCCAGGTCCGCCACCATGAGGGCGATTTTGTTTTTGTTCTGCCATTCTTCTCGCTCCTCCTTAATCCGCTTCTTCTATGCCTAATTCAGCATTGCTTAATTGTGACTGAGCAATTTCTTGATAGACAGCTGATGTTTGCATCAATTCTTCATGACGCCCTTGCGCAACGACACGGCCTTCATCCAATACGATAATATTGTCTGCATGCAGGATCGTTGATATTTTTTGTGCCACGATGATTTGCGTCGCATCCTTGATATTTTCAGCTAGCGCTTTACGCAATGCAACATCTGTTTTGTTATCAAGAGCTGAGAATGAGTCATCAAAGATCAATATCTTAGGATTCTTCGCTAAGGCACGGGCAATAGATAAGCGTTGCTTTTGTCCACCTGAAACGTTTGTCCCACCTTGAGAAATTGCACGGTCAAAGCCTTTTTCGTTCGAGTTGATAAATTCATCAGCTTGTGCGATCGAAGCCGCTTTTTTCATTTGCTCATCAGAGATATCCGCATCGCCAAATTTGATATTTGAAGCAATGTCACCTGAGAACAATATCCCTTTTTGCGGTACAAAGCCCATAATCTCATGCAGCTTGTGCATACTCATTTCACGAATATCGATGCCATCAATGGTAATTCGTCCACCAGTCACATCAAATAGACGCGGAATCAAATTAACGATCGTTGATTTCCCTGATCCAGTCGACCCAATCAAGGCTGTTGTTTCACCAGGCTTAGCCGTGAAATTGATGTGATGTAGTACATCAGCATCAGCATCGCCATAACGGAATTGAACACCTTCAAATTTCACTTCACCTTTAAAGTCATGGTCGTCTTTTGGTTGTTCTGGATCTTTAATCGTAGGTTCTGTGTTCAAAACTTCATCCACACGACCTGCAGCCACATTGGCACGAGGCAAGATAATAGATACCATCGACAACATCATGAAGGCCATAACGATTTGCATCGTGTAGGTAATAAACGCCATCATATCTCCGACCTGTAATTGACCATTGTCCATATTATGTCCGCCGACCCAAACGATCAAGACCGAGATACCATTCATCAACAGCATCATGATCGGCATCATTAGTGACATCGCACGGTTTACAAACATTTGTGTTTTCATCAAATTCGTGTTGGCCACATCAAATCGTTTTTCTTCATACTTTTCACGAGAAAACGCGCGAATAACTGGGAGCCCAGTGATAATTTCACGAGAAACCAGGTTCACACGGTCAACCAATGTTTGCAAAGCTTTAAACTTAGGCATCGTGGTCAGTAACAGGGTCACGACTAAAACTAAGACACCCGCTACAGCTACACCAACGATCCAGCCCATGCCAGTCCCGGTTTTATATACTCTGTAAATACCACCAATTCCTAAAATCGGTGCATACAATACGATACGCATGATCATAACGATCCCCATTTGGATCTGCTGGATATCGTTGGTATTTCGAGTAATCAATGAAGCCGGAGAGAATTTTTCCATCTCATTGTTAGAGAACTCCAATGTGCGTTCATATTGTCCGACCCGCAGGTTTTTACCCACTGTCGCGGCAACCAACGAACCAATCAGACCTACAATAATCGCTGCTACTGCTGATAGGAGTGTTAGACCGATCATTTTAGCACCTGTTTTGATCATGTAGTCGGTTTGAATTTTTTGCGTGTTGACGTTTAAGGCTTTGTATTCAGCTAAAGTCAACTGGATACCGACAGTCTTCAATGAAGCTTCACCAACATCACCTAAGCTATCCTTCGTCGCCTTACGCGCAGCGTTTACTTTGGCTGGCATCGCATCATTTTTTGCTTTAATCGCTTCGCCAAGCTTCTGAGCTTCTGCTCCTTTTGCTTGGGCCTCAGCAGCTAAGCTTTGAGCTTCAGCGCCTTTAGCGGCAGCCGTTGCGCCATCTGTTGCCGCTGCGGCTTCTTGTCCAGCAGCTTGTGCCTGTTCACCTAAAGCTTTTGCTTCCTGTCCTAACGTCTGTGCTTTGGCAGCATCTTTTGAAATAGCTGTGTAATCATTAATGATTTCTTTTGCTTCTTTCGCGTTGCTTGAATCTTTTGAGCGAGTCGAAGCAATCATCATCATTGGCAGATCAAAGATTTTAGCTAATTTTTCTTTCGTCATGCCCTCTTGAAGATCTAGTTTATAGATAGCCACTTTTTTTCCATCAACGGTTTGAGTAGCTTCCTTATAATTGTCTTTAATCGTTTGCTTCTCTTTATCGGTCATGAAGATTTCGATTCCTTGAAGCGTTGATTTTCTAATTTTATCTGGAGTCGACTGTTCAAGTCCTCCTTGTTGAATACCGACATCAACGATATCCGATGTTAAACTTGGCAAGCTCAGATCACTAGATGCCTGTACAATTAAAAGTAAAAATACGGCGATGATCGCATACCAATATTTACCAAGATATTTAAAAATCTTCACTATTGCTCACCTTCCCCTTCCATGGATAATTTTTGCGAGTAGTCGACAAACTTTGCAGTTAATTCGAGATATTTTTTTGTGTCTTCTTCTCCCATAAGCTCAAACACTCGAACAATTTTATTTCGCATCTCCTGCTTTTCAGCTTTGGCTACTTTTTTTCCGCTTTCCGTTAAACTGACATTGATTCGCCGTCGATCATCAGGATCCATCGTTCGGCTAATCAATCCGCGCTTTTCCAAATTCCCCAACACAGCAGCAATTCGAGCAGTAGACAGATTAAGCGTATCGGCTAAATGCTTCGGATTTGTCGGTTCACCTAAACGATCCAGCACCTTAATGACGATATTAGCGCCTTTGCTGCTCTTTTCTATTTTACTGAATGCGCCATGACGATTTTGGACCATCAGCTGCATCAGTTCACGTTCAGCATCTTCTGCGAATGTCATTAGACTCCTCCTTCTTTCGAAAAAATAATTTCAGTCCATTAATACCTAACAGTGTTAGTAATTAATGCTGTTTGATATTACCGCTAATAGCAATTAAAATCAACCCATTTTACTCAAAAAAACAGATGAATCCGTTTTATTTTTAATTTTTTTGATTTCTCTTAAGAAATATAGTTTTTAAGCATAAAAAAGCAAGGTATCCATGCAATTTGGACACCCCACTTTTGACAGTTTTCTATTTTTTCAAATGATAATTATAGGTACTGATAATGATATCATCCCGATAAGACAAGCGGAAACGTAAGCGCAACGCCGTTTGGTTATGCAAGGAACGCTTCCATGTTCTATTAGGAACAAATTCCGGAATCAAGACAGTCGTTGTATAGTTGTGCTGTTTGGCATTTTTACTTACCCGATCAACATATCGACTGACTGGATTGACGATCGACCGATAAGGAGAACGAACAACTGAAAAACGAACATCCGGGAATTTTTCTCTAAACTCATGACGTATCTCCCGTTCCTTCTCTTCATTCTCTTCTAACGATACATGCATGGCAATGACATAGTCACCGATTGAACGCGCATAGTTGATTGCGCCAATATTTACTTGAGTCACATTTCCAACTAGCACAATCACAGTATTTCCAGCGTATTCGTGCAATTCAACATCGTCAACTAAACGTAATTGTTCGGCAACATTTTTATAGTGCTCATGAACCTTGTAAAAACCAAAGATCAAAATCGGCATAATGATGAAGAAGGGCCAAATATCCGGTAAACGATAAACAAATAGAATCACTACGATTGCAAATGAAATCAAAGCACCGATAATGTTAGCAATAGATTTTCGAATCCAGTGATGTCCTTCTTTACGCCATTTCAAGACCATCCCAGTTTGTGATAACGTGAATGGAATGAAGACCCCTACTGAATACAATGGAATCAAGCGTTCTGTTGATCCTTGGAAAATCAACAACAGGACAATGGAACCTAAGGCCAGAGTAATAATCCCGTTTGAGTAGCCTAGACGATCGCCACGATCTTGATAGCGGTGAGGCAAAAATTTGTCCTTTGCTAAATTGTAAGCTAAGACAGGAAACGCTGAGAAGCCCGTATTTGCTGCTACCGCTAAAATCAATGCTGTAACAAATTGCAATAGATAATACATGATACCTTTACCAAAGACGGCTTCCCCCACTTGTGATAGGACGGTCACTTCCGCCGTCGGAACAATTCCAAACCAATAGTTCAAAAAAGTAATTCCCGTAAAGAAGAATCCTAAAATCAAGCCCATCATTGCTAATGTTCCTGCAGCATTCTTTGCGCGCGGTTTTTTGAAGAACGGAACGGCATTACTAATTGCTTCAACCCCCGTCAACGAGGAAGAGCCGGAAGAGAATGCCCGCAGCAAGAGCGCCATAGTAATTCCTGGAACAACTGCTCCGACTTGAGCCGTTGCATGCATGGGCGCTGCACCTGTCACAATTTTAACAAGACCAACAATAATTAAGATCGTAATCACCGCAATAAAGCTGTACACGGGAACCATCAACAGTCCCGCACTTTCACGCAGCCCACGTAAATTCATCAGCATCAATAATAAAACAATAATAACGGAAATCAACACGCGATGATGATACAGGGCTGGAATTGCAGAAGCAATTGCCTCCGCCCCCGCTGATACGGACACAGCTACGGTCAACATATAATCGACTAGAAGTGAGCCGCCGGCAATCAGACCAGCATTTTTTCCTAAATTCTCACTACTGACGACGTATGCTCCGCCGCCATGAGGATAGGCATGAATAATTTGACGATAAGATAAAATCAATGATGCTAATAAAACCAAAACGACTATTGCGATTGGCAATGAATACCAAATCGCTGCTGCTGACAAGGTAACCAGAACAACAACAATCTGTTCTGTCCCATAGGCCACAGAAGATAGCGCATCTGAGGAAAGCATTGCTAAAGCAGCAAAACGTGACAAGTTTTGATCATCGTTTTCCGAAGACTTTAGCGGCCGGCCAACCAGCAAGCGTTTAAGATAATCCACTAGACTCACTCCCTATTTCTATTAATCAGCATTCTCTTTAAAAAATGCAAACAAGCGAAATATTACTCGCACTCCTATCAAATGTCAATGATTTTTCCAACAAATTTTCATACCTTTAGTAAAACACGAAAACAGGCAAAACAACAGTAATACGCTGTTGTCTTGCCTGTACTTTTTTAATGGAAAATTTTGCTTTCATGGGCAACTTTTGTAAGTTTGGTTAAACGAGGTTGTAATACTGGATATGCCCAAGTTCCTAGGATACCAAACACGATGAAAAGAACGATCATAATAATGATATCTCCTGTCGCATTTGGCCAATAGATCCCACCTGCGCTTTCACGTAGCAAGTTAACCGCATGGGTAAACGGCAACCAAGGATTGACTGCTTGGAAGAACTTGCCAGATACCTGGATCGGGTAGTTCCCACCTCCACCAGAGATGGAAAGCACGAGAATAATAATCGCGATCCCTTTTCCGACTGTCCCAAAGAGTGCCACAAGTGTGTAAACAATCATCATGAAGGCCAGGGCGACTAGCACTGCAAATAGTACGCTGTAAACTGGATTTTTCACATAAACGCCTAGTAAGAACATATTTCCTAGCGTTACAATCAACGCTTGTCCAACACTTACGACCAAATAGGTTAACATCCGTGCGCCAAACTGTTCACGTTTCGTGTATTTGCCGCGATCTTTTTTATCTAAGAAAAATTCTGTTGTGGTAACACTTGAGAACAATACCGCTCCAACCCACAGACATAATGCTGTATAGAAAGGCGTACTAGCTGACCCGTTATTTTCGATTGGATACATCGTATTGGTTTGTAAATCTACAGGAGTAGTGAAGAAGTCACTTTCCTTTTGTGCATCCAGCTTCAATAATTTCAATACTTGACCGAAGTCAATGGTCTTATCCCCTTGCTGAATCGCATTCGCCGCTTTTTGGATACCGCTGCGTAGAGTCGGCCAATCATTTTGGATTAAATCCGTCGCGAGATTTAAGGCCTGCTCAACCTCGGGCATCTTGTCATTTGCGACTTTCAAGCCGCCTGTCAGATCCTTTTTCACACCCGGCCAATCATTTTGCATGAAGTCCGCAGCCATGCCTAACTTTTGTTCTACTACTGGCAATTCATTATTGTAAAGATCTGCACCTGTATTTATCCCATTAACAATGTCGTTCATATGTCCATTTAATAGCACATTTGCATCATGTACTTCCTGACCAATGGCTGGCATTTGTTTTTGATATTTTTCTAAGAAGGTGATCGCATTGCTGACAGTGCCCTCCGTCGAATTTAATAAAGAAGCAAAATCAATTTGCTGTGCTTGATTCAATACCCCTTGTGCTGTAGTAATTGTATTGATTAATTTATCAAGAATCGTGCTGACTGTTTGAGAGATTTGCTCAACGTTGATACCGTTAACGAAATTAGCAATATTTCCAGCAGCTGTATTGATTTCCTTTAAATATTCTTTTGCTTCATCTGTACTACCATTTTGAACCAAATCATTAAGGTGACCAAAACGATTGCTTAGATCGCCTAGAGAATTTTTCACATTTTCAAGTTGACCTATAATTGTTGCTAAACTTTGACTTGCTTCAGTATTACCGTTATCTTCTGCTGTTTTCTTTAAGTCCGTCAAAAATTGATTGAGTTTATCTATGGCTTCTTGTTGTCCTGCAAGATTATTTTGAAAATCACCAATGATTGCAGCAATATGTGCTTTTTCATCTGCAGTCAATTCTTCTTTATCTAATAAAGCAGATAAATCACTAGTTATTGATTGTGTCGTCGTCGCTACTTGTCCAATCGACTGCAGCGTCACCTGAACACTGCTTGAAATACTGGGTACCGCGGATTTCAGTTTTTCTGCGCCATCTTTTGTTGTTGCAGCAAAATCGTCTGCTTGGTTCCCAAGCTTTTGAATATCTGGCAGGATCGTTTGAACTTGATGAATGATGTTCAATCCTTGTTTGGCCTCGTTAATGCCGTCATTCATTGTCTTTTGAATCTCAGCAAAGTCACCGTCAACTTGAGCTAATTGATTGCCAGCTTGTTGAATTTCTGGAATCTTCTGCTGCAGAGTCAAGATAACACTAGCTTGCTGTTTGATCTCCGGCATCTTTTGATTTAACGTAATCAATTTTTGGCCCATCTCATCGACTTGCGGTAAATAAGCCTGCAATTCATTGGCTTTTGCCAATTTTTCCTTCAACTCAGGTAATTTGCCCTGAACCTCTACAACTTCCTGCGTATATTTATCGATTTCACCTAAATTATCATTCGTAGTAAGAATCAAATTTTTGACCTTATTGATACTTACTAAGTTCTCATCAATGTTATAGCCGATCTCATTAAAAACCTTCAACAGTGTTGAACTAGCCGTTTTAATAAACTCTTGACTGATTTCTTGTTGGATTGATCCGGCACCCTTATCCGTAATTTTCGGTGCGATCGCATTGATTTTTTGATTCAGATAATATTCGATCTTTGGTTTTTTTATATCTCCGGAGGTGAAGCTCAATAAATCTTTCGAAAATTCTTTTGGCAGATAAATACCCGCATAGTATTTACCAGACTTTACGCCTTCGACGACTTGTTCTTTTGAGTCAACGAAGCGCCAGCCTAATTGCTTATTTTTGTGAAGATTTTTAACAACTTCATTTCCGATCTCGACATCCTTGTCTTGGAATTTCGCCCCTGTATCGGCGCTGTACACGGCGATTGGTAATTCACCGGTATTGGAATATGGATCCCATAAGGCTTTTATATTGAACCAGGCGTAAAGGGATGGAATGATGACTAACGCAGCCATCAGAAAAATGGCGATCGGATTTTTGAAAATTCGTCGCCAATCTAATTTAAAAAGACTCCATGTATGTTTGAGAGATTGTAAAACTTTCATTGATTTCACCTACTATTTTTTCTCGCTGAACCACTTTAGCACGGAATTTCGGCTAATTTCAATTCTAGTGTGGGTCTGAAATGACCTTTTTTGACATTCCTAACGATTTGTCATAATTGTATCCCTTTTCACCTATGAAAAGCTAAAGAAATGCTTAAAGGCTGAGTTTTTTGGCCTTGATAAAGCGATTTAGAAGTTGATCTGTCAAGGCTTCGATTCTTTCTAAATCATTTTCCTGTGATAGGTTCAAAATCGGTGTTGCTTCCAAATCCCGTAAACGAATCGGCTGCATCTGATTCCCTTCTAAACGCAGCGTCACTTCTGGATGTGGAATCTTGTCTCCGCAAGGCCCCGCGACTAAAAACGCAAGCTGATAGCCTCCATCAATTTCACGCAAGCGATAATAGCCATCTGCCAAATCTTCTGTTCCATCAAAATTCGCTTTTATTAATAACCATTTTCGTTGATCCATTTTATGCCTCTCTTTTAATAATGATTTTTCCGGCTGACGGGTGACCTTCTAATGCTTCATGTCCTTGAATCACACTCGATAAAGTGAAGGGCAATACTTCTGCAATCGTTAACTGAAGATTGTCCGCTAGTTCTGTTAATGCCGTCAACGCTTCAAAATCTGAATAATCCTTTGAAGGACTGTAAGAGAGATAATGCCCAGATTTTTTTTGTTTCTCTGGCAGGTCGTTTAAGGCGACAAAATTCCCGCCTTCTTTCATAATCTGCATCCCTGATTCACCAGCACGCCCGCCTTTAGTTGCGTCAATTACTGTATCCGCCTGATTTTCAAAAATCACTCCAGCATCCTCTTCATCATAAGCAACAAATTGATCCGCTCCTAGTTGGCGCACTAAGGACTCATTCCGTTTAGAAGCCGAAGCAAAAACAATCTTTCCTTGTTTCTTTAGAAATTGGACTAGCAGTGAGCCAACTGCTCCAGATGCCCCCTGTACCATCACTGTCTTCCCAATATCATCACCTAATACGTGCGTGACTAAATTGTACGTTGTTAACCACGGAGTTACAGCACCTGCTGCCGCTTCCCAAGACATTGAAGCTGGTTTCTTCACTATTTTTTTACCTGGAACGACTACTTCTTCGCCATAAGTCCCTCCAACCGCATGAACAATCACTTCATCGCCAATCTTTACATGGGCAACTTCACTGCCAACTTCTGTCACGATTCCCGCACCATCATTGCCTAATACGTAAGGAAATTTAAGTGTTCGAAAATCACGCATCGCTCCTTGCCGCAAAGCAACATCATAAGGATTAATCGCGAAAGACAATAGCTTTACCCGAACATGGCTCGCATCCACCGCTCGAGGTTCTGCCTCGATTTCTATCAATACATCTTTGGCCGTACCGTAATCTTTTATTGCAAAACGTTTCATCTTCATCTGTCCTTTCTATTATTTATAAACCATTGACTGAAACCTTATCCCTGAAACAGTTTTTTCGTTTCCTTCAATTTGAAACCCTAACCGTTCATATATCGGAACAGCATAGGGAGAAGAATTGACTGTTACTTGTTCCGGCATTAGTTCTGAAAGCATCTCTTGAAATAATTGCTTCGCGATCCCTCGACGATGATAGGCTTCGTCAACAAACAAAAGTGCTACATGAGCAGGTAAACGGACCGCTAGCAGTCCTACGATTTGCTGGGCATCTTTCCCACACCAAACCTGTACTTGATTCGCTGCAAGCTCCATTTCTAGCTCTTCATCCAAATATGTCAAAAAATGAGCCACGCCCTCCTTTGAATAATCTGGTGCTTCAAATGTCATAAATACTTTTTTGACCAATTTTTTCGCCTCAGATAATTCCGATAGGTCCAACCTTGAAATCTCAACATTCATCCCACCGCTTCCTTTCCAGAAACCTTTATTTTTATTGTAGCGATTCTTTTACAGTTGTTCCAACAAAAAGGTGTGTCTCACCTATGCAAGACACACCTTTTCTTTAGCAACTAATCTAATTCAACTTTTCCAGTATACAATTGATAATACATTCCGCCTTCGGCTAACAGACTTTCATGATCTCCACGTTCAATGATTCGACCATGATCCATTACCATAATCACATCCGAGTTTTGAATCGTTGATAATCGATGGGCAATAACAAATACCGTGCGCCCTTCCATTAAACGATCCATTCCAGATTGAACGATGCTTTCCGTTCGAGTATCAATACTAGAGGTTGCTTCGTCCATGATCATAACTGGTGGATCTGCGATCGCGGCACGGGCAATCGCCAATAATTGACGTTGTCCCTGTGATAGACCTTCGCCATCGCCAGTGATCACCGTATCGTATTTTTCTGGTAAATGCTGGATAAAGGTATCCGCATTTGATAACTTCGCTGCTTGATAAACCTCTTCGTCTGTCGCACTTAAATTTCCGTAACGAATATTTTCCTTAACGGTTCCTGTGAATAGATGGGTATCCTGCAAAACGATCCCTAAAGAAGAACGCAGAGAGCTTTTTTTGATTTTTTTGACATTGACACCATCGTAGCGTATTTTACCTTCTTGAATATCGTAGAATCGATTAATCAGATTCGTGATTGTCGTTTTACCAGCACCTGTCGCCCCGACAAAAGCCACCTTTTGACCAGGCTCGGCATAAAGATTAATATCATGCAGTACCAGTTGATCGTCATTGTAGCCGAAATTCACATCCTCGAATCGAACATCTCCGGTCAGACGGACATAAGAAGTCGTGCCATCTTCATGAGGATGCTTCCAAGCCCATATACCAGTCCGTTCATTGGTCTCGACTAGATCCTCATTAACTTCTTTGACATTGACTAACGTTACATAGCCATCATCCACTTCTGATTCTTCATCCAATAATTGGAAAATCCGATCTGCCCCCGCCAAAGCCATAATAACGAAATTGATTTGTTGTGAAATTTGACTAATAGGACCATTCAACGAACGGCTCAATTGTAAGAACGAAGCAATCATTCCGACAGTCAGAGCAGAAACACCGTAAACTGCAAAGAGGCCGCCAATTATTGCCACTAAAACATACTGAATATTCAAGAGATTCATCATAATGGGCATTAATGTATTTGCAGTAGCATTGGCTTTCGTCGCACTTTCTTGCAGCTGATCATTGATTACGTCGAATTCCTTCATTGCATTTTCTTCATGATTGAAGACCTTTACTACCTTTTGTCCGTGCATCATCTCTTCGATGTATCCATTGACTTTTCCAAGAGAGCGCTGCTGTTCACCAAAATACCTTCCGCTGCGATTGGTAATAAAACGAAGCATGACAAACATCATTGAAACCGAAACAATAACAAAACAAGTTAAAGGAATACTCAATGAAAACATCGCAATAAACACGGAAACAAATGTGACTAGCGCCATCATTAGATTCGGAATACTTTGCGAGATCATCTGACGCAATGTATCGGTATCATTGGTAAAATGACTCATGATGTCTCCATCAGCATTTGAATCAAAATAGCGTAAGGGCAACGTTTCTAGATGATTAAACATTTGATCGCGAATCCTCTTTTGCGTTCCTTCAGAAACTTTTACCATGATCAGGTTATAAGAAAGCGTGCCAATAATCCCGACAACGTAAATCAAAGCCATCGTCATAATCGCCTTCAACAGACCTGTAAAATCAGGATTACTTTGTCCAATCAATGGAGTGATGTAATCATCGATCACGACCTGCAAAAACAGTGAGCCTCGCACATTCGCAAAGGCACTGATCAGGATCATGAAAAAGACAATGATTAGTTGCGTCTTATGCTCCTTCGCCATAATTTTCAAAAGGCGTTTGATTGTTTTCATAGGGCTGGATTTGGGCATCGTTGCTTTATTCATCATGGTCACCAAATCCTTTCTGTTGAGAATCAAAGACTTCTTGATAGATGACATTATTTGCCAGCAGCTCATCATGCGTTCCGACACCGTTGATTTTTCCATCGTCCAATACGATGATTCGATCTGCATCTTGGATGGAACTAATCCGTTGAGAAATAATAAAGGTCGTCGTCCCTGGAATCTCTTTAGCTAGGCCTTCGCGAATCGCCCGATCCGTTTTCGTATCTACTGCACTCGTAGAATCGTCTAAGATCAGAATTTTGGGCTTTTTCAACAAAGCACGGGCAATCGTCAAGCGCTGCTTCTGACCGCCGGAAACATTGTTCCCGCCTTCAGAGATCATGGTGCCATATTTATTAGGAAATTCTTGAATAAATGAATCTGCCTGTGCAATCGTTGCTGCATGGATAACTTCTTCCTCTGTGGCGTTTTCATCGCCCCAGCGCAGATTTTCCGTGATCGTTCCGCTGAATAAAACATTATTCTGCAGAACCATTCCCACTTGGTCACGTAATGTTTCTAAATCGTAGCTGCGAACATCATGACCGCCTACTTTGATTTGACCATGCGTAACATCGTAAAGTCGTGGAATCAACTGGACCAAACTTGATTTTGAACTCCCGGTACCGCCCACAATTCCGATGACTTCACCAGAAGCTATTTTCAAATCAATATTTTCCAATACTAGTTTATCCATATCATCTTTGTAGCTAAAGCAGACATCTTTAAATTCTACTGAACCATCTGATACTTCTGTCAGAGGATTATCGCCATTTTTCAGATCACTTTCTTCCGTCAACACCTCTGTTATTCGCTCCGCAGATGTACGGGCGATCATCAACTGAACAAAGGTCATTGACATCATCATCAAGCTCATCAAAATCTGCATAGTATAATTGAACATACTGACTAACTCACCGGTAGTCAGATTCCCTTTGTCCACGATCAATTCCGCACCTAACCAAGAAAGCAGCAGCATACACGTATACACGGCTACCTGCAGGAGCGGCATATTGAAAGCAACGATTCGTTGTGCCTTCGTAAAATTATCAAAAACCATTTTTGATACACGACTGAATTTTTCTTCTTCATGGCCTTCACGGACATAAGATTTCACCACTCGGATCCCTTGCAGATTTTCATGGACCACGTTGTTCAATCGGTCATAGGTTCGGAATACCTTTTCAAACAAAGGATGAGCAAAGCGAATAATCAGACCTAGCCCCACAATCATAATCGGAACAATCACTAAATAAATCATGGATAGCTCTCGATTAATATGAAAGGTCATCACTAATGAGAAAATCAAGATTAGCGGTGAGCGTACCAAAATCCGGATCACCATTTGATAAGCATTTTGAACATTGGTAACATCTGTGGTTAAACGGGTAATCAAACTCGAACTTGAAAAACGATCAATATTCGAGAAGGAGAAACTTTGAATCCGTTCAAACAGGTTATGACGCAAATTTTTGGCAAATCCTGCTGAAGCGATAGCGGCGGTTCGCCCGCCTAATGTTCCCATAGCTAGTGCAAACAATGCACACAAAAATAATAAACCACCATAACGTAAAATCGTATTCGTATCACTTTTTTCGATGCCATGATCGATCACCCCTGCCATGATCAAGGGCATGATCACATCCATCAAAACCTCCCCCATTGTAAATAGAGGGGTCTGTAAGCTCTGCTTCTTATATTCACCGACATTTGCCAGTAATTTTTTCAGCATGTATTCACGTCCTTTCCTAACTAATTGCTTACTATAGTATAGAGATTTTTATACAAAAGTTCTAATAAATTAACCCCTTTTTCATAAAAAAGAGCCTTCTTGTTTTTAAGAGGCTCTTTCGTTTCGAAACAAAACATACTTGTCCGCCTATTTTTTTAGAATCGGCCACTTTCGCTGCTGATCGAAATAACGCGCCTCATTTTGAGCCTTAGTGACCAGTTTTTCAGGATAATCCATCACCTTCAACAAGGCGATTGCGTTACGAGTGATTGCCGGTCCTTTCTTTAATAAGTAGTCAAACGTGATGCCTTGTTCTTCTGTCACAGTTTCATCAAAATGCACATTATCACATTGATTTTTCAGGATTTCAGTCAATTCAATATCATGTGTCGCTACAAAGCTTAAGCTTGGGGAATCTGCCAACCAGGTAACAACACTAGAAGAAGCTGCGATTCGTTCAATCGTATTCGTTCCTTTTAGTATTTCATCAATAAAACAATAGCATCGTTCACCTTGTTCCACTTGATCCAGAAGCCTTTTGATTGATTTTATCTCAGCGACAAAATAACTGTCACCTGCGATAATGTCATCTTCAACAGCCATGGAAGTTAGAACATGTCCCGCCTGTAAGACAAATTCTTCAGCAATTGCTGTATTGATCGTCTGAGAAAGAATCGCACTAATAGCAATACTTTTGACATAGGTCGATTTTCCAGAGGCATCGGAGCCGGTAACTAATGTATTTCGATGCCAGTCAACAGGATTAACCACTGAATAATCAACAAGCGGATGATAAACGTCCTTCGCTTGAATTCCTCCTTCAGTAAATTCTGGCTGGCAGCTTTCTGGGAAATACGTCCGAAAATTCAGAACCGCTGCGGCAACCTCCATCTCTCCCAGCACTGTCCACAAAGCAATTGCTTCTTGACTATATTTACTCAAGCGAGTAATCACGAAATTGTAGGCAATAAAAGGAATCATAAAAGCCAAATTCAAATATTCAAATAAAATATCCGCTTCACTTGTACTCTTTACTCGAAAGGTAAAACCCCAGCGAGCAATGGATTTTAAAGGTTTTACATTTTTCATGATTTCTGTCTGACGTGGAGTTGCTAACTTACTTAATCTATTAGCTAAAGAAATCGACTGAACCAAATATCGCATACTTTCTAATTCTGTTTCCAAGTTGGCTTTCTTTGTCATATAAAAAATAATATTGAATAAAATAGACCCCAGCAGGAAAAATATACCTATTGGTCCAATGAATAAAAGCGAAAGAAGTCCCACAAACGGCAAAGCTCCAAGTAAAACAAATAACCATAAATTCCCTAACTTTTCTTTTTGACCATTCGCAATATATTGCTTAGTAAAATTATTGTCCCGCTTTCCCAATCCAGCAAAATAATACTGAACCTTCTCTCTGATTTCAGGGTTCGCTTGATAAAACTGGATCAACTCTTCTAAATCATCGGCTGGATGAAAATTATAGTTTCTCAAGCGTTGATACAACGCCTCTGATCCAATACTAGAATAAGTCCCATTGAGCAGTTCAAAAATTTCACGCATATTCAAGTCGTACCAAGTTAAATCGTCAATTTCACTATCCCATTCATGAAATTGCTTTTCAAGCTGCCAGACAGCCTTCAAGCTTTCTTCTTTATCAAAACGAGTCTGACGTGGCAATTTTCCCCACTGGGTTCTAACCCGAATCTTGAGTTGGGAAGAACTATCTAACACGACAAAAAATGTCGCAACAATCAAAACAATACCTACAGCTAAGAGTATGAAATTCATCAATTTCTCCTCACTTAGAACAGTTAATCCCATTGTAGCGAAAGTTATGAGTAATAGAAACAAAAAAAGAGACTCAAAGCGAGTCTAACGAATCTCTTTTATCACAGAACCAATCGATGACAAATCACTCTCTGTCAAAAAATCATCAACGATTTTCAAATTACCATAGGAATAATTCTTAATTGGGTAGTTAGCAAGCACTAGATCATAATCTTTGAAGTTCACATCCTGCCGATAATTCAACGCCGATCCTTGATGGGATTCGATCCATACCCGAGAATGAAACCGACTCCTAATGAGTTCTGCAAGCAATTCTGCATGACTTTTACCAGAATCACTCATCACCAAAATCTTAACCTTTGTCGAATGAGTATCTAAAGAATGTGCCAATCCCTCCCATTCTTTAAATAAAACTGTCAGAACTGAAAAATAAAATTGACTAAACCAAGGGTCTCCGAGTGTTCGTTCCATCCGCAGTAATAATTGATGGACGTATTTTGTGAAATGCGGGTATTGCTGTTTCGCATTTCTTGAAAAATAGGCAGCCGAGTCAAATAAAATTGACCGTGGATAGGGACAAACCTGATATGCTGCTTGTATTTGCAAAAGTTTTTGCAGGATAACTTTACGTCTTTCATCAGACAGAGGGACTTCATAAACATGCTCTAGCTCTCCAAGAAAACTATCTAAATACCCGAGTGTATGTTGACAAGTTGGATCAAAACGCGTAATGAAACACGAACAAAACAAACTATTCGCCACCTCATAATACCACTCATCTGTCACTAAATATTCCGAGTTTTGGACTATTCGATCTGCTTCTGGTCTCAAGGTCAAAATTTTATCAATCAACGCTTGATTCAAGCTCATTTTCTCTCGCTCTGATAATACAAACCCCTGTGACGTACGCTCGATAATGATCGCCAATAAGTAACTGCTCTCTAGAACTTCACGATCATTATAAACAATATCAAAAGAACGATTCGCACATTTGATAAACTCAATCATTCGTTCACGTTCTAATACGAATGGCCATTCGTTCAATCCATATTTCTCTAAAAATAATTGAACATAAAAAACACGGACCCACCGTTCGTTTTTCGCATTTACTCGAAAGGGCCTTCGTTCCAAAACGAGCCCTTTTTCTTTTAAAACCTTATCAATTTGCTTGATCATGCGATAAAAAGTCGCTTCACTAATGTACAGCTCCTTGATCCAATAATCCATATCTTCATTTGGTTGGAAGAAGATTCGTTCCAAAAAAGTAAAGGCTTCAGACTCTTCCATCAAATTTCGCGCTAGCTGTCGTGTCTTATTATGAAGTGCATCATTCAAACGAAAGCCGTTTGTACGAGAATATTCTACCCCAACATGTTCTCCCCAATGATCATTGATTGCTTCAACATCAGAGATAACCGTTCTCATTGAGCAATCTAACAGATCAGCAATCATTTCTGGATTCTGCCATCCAATCAAATCCCTTAAAACACCAATAATGGCTAGCCGCCGTTGTGTTGTATTTTTTAATAATCTTCGCACAAAAGTCCCCCCTTAAGCCAATTGTCACTATTCTTCAAATTCAATAATCTTTTTTATTTTTTTGGATTATAACATTCTTTGGTCATTATATCATAAAATAACTCCATAAAAGCGGAAAAATATTGATATTTATTTAACTAAAATCCACATATAACAACTCCTTTTAACAATTACGTTATTTTTATTTTTTGTTAATCATTTATGCTTTATCATCTAGGCAAATAAGAAAAAGGAGTGTTTTTTATGAAATCAGCACGAAGGAAAAAAACTATTTTTTCAGCTGTTATTGTATGTCTCCTCTTATTATTTGTCCCACTTATTTTTTCTTCCATTTCAGATGCTCGATCCAATAATAAAAAGGAAGATAGCTATGAAAATCAAGTAAAGATTTATGGTGAAGACACGATCACGATCACTGCGAACCATTCCTTTCACCCAAAACAGTATTACAAAGCCGTTGATGATAACTATCAACTTATCAAACTCAACTATTCTAAAATTAATACAAGCAAACCTGGACGCCACTCACTAACCTTATCGGCAAAAAACAAACAGGATTACGATAAGCGGAAAGTCCTTATTATTGTTGAGGAAGAAAAAGTTGCTCCTTCTGAAAAAAAAGAAGATAAAACTCATACCGCTGTTGCTTCGCAAAAAGAGGCAGTCCTAGCCCCTGTTGAAACTCCCGATCCACCAGAAGTAGCAGAACCTACTACTTCTTCTTCAGAAACAGAACAAGCACCTGTCGAACCTCCAGTACAACAAGAACAGCTCAACAATGAACAAGAAATACAGCCTGTAGTCCCAGAGGAAACTCAAACAGAAGTTACTGCTCCACAAACACCTTCTTTACAGCCAAATCAAATTTCTTTTCACGGTCAGTTTCTTCCTTATGTAAATGCTGGGCAAGGCAGCGGCCAGGGGGTTATCAATGGTAGTCCGGTTGCTGCAACTTGGGGTGGAAACCCTACACAATCTGGTATGGATAATCAAAACACTCATTTTATTGGGCACAATCCTGGAATCTTCTCGCCATTATTATCCCTTGGTGGAGGAGATGCCATTACTGTTACTGATAACGCAGGCAATGCAACCACTTATATAGTAAATGGATTGATTCAAGTCGATGATAGCGGCAGAGACATCGCTTCTGGAATAGATAATTGGGACCAGATTACCTCTGCTGGTGGAGGTGAGCGTATTACCTTACAGACGTGTCTCAGCGATACGGTCAATCTGATCGTTTTTGCGCAAGCATAAAAAGAGGCTGACACTTTGTGTGCCAGCCTACTTTTTTATTGTCCGCTCCATAATATAGCGAATAAGATGAGCTATCAGCATCGTAGAAAAAACAATCGCAGTGACTATCTTTATTCCTGTTGAAATATACCCTGGTGAAGCCCCGATGCCTCTCAGATGGCCTATCGCAATTAAACACACTCCGCCTAAATTATAGGTAATTAAAAGTAGCTTATTGATTTTACGAATCCTCTCTTCCATCATCTTCTCCTCCGTTCATACTGGGCAACCCATACTGGTTTCTAAAATTCTGCGAATCTGCCAAATAATCCAAAAGGCTAGGTTTGGCCTGGCCTAAAAGCGCATCGATACTTTTTCGATAAATTTTACTAAGGGCAATCAGCTGATCATAATCTGGTGCACTTTTATTCAATTCCCATTTAGAAATGGTTTGCGGTGTAACATGCAGCAGCTCGGCAAGCTGTTTTTGGCTCATCTTTTTTCTTTGACGAAAATACCGAAGCTGTTCTCCGATATCAACCATTGCTCTCCCTCATTTCCAGTACTTTTCTATACCTGTATTATACAATGCTAACCTCCAAGTTTACTATAAATCATTGATAGATGATTCGTTGAACCATGAAAAAAAGAACACAACGAATCGTTGTGTCCTTGTTAGCTAGCACATTTTGAGAAATTTTCCTGTAGCTTAAACGCTGGTTCCTAAGATAAGAAACAAGCCTTGTAAATCTAGCTGATTTTATGTAAGATTCGATGTCACAGCAGACATCGTCTCGATACCCACGCTGATACGTAAGGCAGCATCCACTTCTGCCATCAAGCACCGATCTAAATGACAAACCTTTTCCTTCAAACGTGATTTGTCAATCGTGCGAATCTGCTCTAATAAGATAACCGAATCTCGTTCAATTCCGGTACCGTTTGATTTGATTCCGATATGTGTTGGTAATTTAGGCTTAGCCATTTTCGCTGTGATCGCAGCGATGATGATCGTCGGGCTAAAATGATTTCCTAAATTATTTTGGATGACCAATACCGGCCGAATGCCACCTTGTTCAGAACCAATGACTGGCGATAAATCCGCGAAATAGATATCACCACGTTTAACCATAATAATCTCCTTACTCCTTTTAATGTAGGCATTTTTTCCAAAAAATGCCCCCGATGTTCTTACCGTATATCATTCCTCTAAGTATTTCTTGCCTTTAGTTTTGATAAATTCTAGGAACACGTTCTGAAAGCATGCAGCAAACCTCATAATGGATTGTCCCTAAATGATCCGCAACCTCTTGCATTGTAATCTCTTTTCCGTTGTTTTTACCGATCAATGTGACTTTTGTACCGACCTTGAACTCTCGTGGCAGACGAACCATTAATTGATCCATACACACACGACCAACAATCTCACAATACTCGCCTTCTACCAATAATGAAAATCCCTGCATCTTCCGCAGCCAACCATCCGCATAGCCGATCGGAATAGTCCCAATCCATTCTTTTTTAGGTGTGTCATAGGTTTTACCGTAACCAACACCTTCACCGGCAGCCAATTCTTTTACTTGAATCAACTCAGAAACTAATTCCATTGCAGGTTTTAATGGATAGGTCTCTGGCAATTCATGACCTGATGGATTCAATCCATACATTCCAATGCCATAGCGAATCATGTTTCCCGGCATTTCTTTGTCATGCCATAAGGCCGTCGCGCTGTTGCTTGAGTGAACGTAGCGTGGCAAATGGTCTAGTGCCTCAATCACCATGTTAAACCGCTCTGCTTGCTTATGCCAATAAGAAGCGTCTTTCTCATCAGCGGTAGCGAAATGAGTAAATAGACCTTCCCAAATCATATGTGGTGAATCATCAATGATTGCAGCAGCTTCCTTTACTTCTTCTGGTGTTAAGAAACCAATTCGCCCCATTCCAGAATCCGCTTTAATATGGATCTTTATTGGTTTTGTTGCCTCTTCTAAATCTTTTAAAACTTCTTGAGCCTCGATCAGCCATTCCTTTGTTGCCACGGTGATTGACAAATCATAATCAATAACCAATGATAGATAGCTTGGGAATACCACACTCAAAACTAAAATAGGCTCCGTAATCCCCGCTTCTCGCAACTCGATTGCTTCATCCAGTGTCGCCACACAAAAACCTGTAGCACCAACCGATAAAGCCGTTTGAGCAGTAGCAACCGCTCCATGACCATAGCCGTCTGCTTTCACTACCGCAAACAATTCCACGCCTTCCGGCAAACGCTCAACCTCATGTTTGATGTTCTCTCTCAATGCTTTCCTATGTATGATAGCTCTTGTAGGTCGATGATACGTTACAACCATAAACTAAGTATCCTTCTTTCTATTCTTCTAGCAATACTTGAGCGATCGCTAGGTCCTCCGTATGGGTCAAGCTGACAAAAACTTTTCCCTGATGAGGTGATTTTGTAAAGGCGGGTGCACCGTTATCATCTCGTAAAATCTCTAAATCCTGAAAACTGACTTTTCCAATGCCGGTCCCCCACGCCTTTGAAAAAGCTTCTTTACATGCATACCGTCCTGCTAGAAATTCTACCTGACGATGAGGCGAATGGCTAGCAAAAAGGGTCTGTTCCGCCGGAGTTAATATTCGTTCCACAAAATGCGGTCGGCGCTCAATGATTTTTGCGACTCGTTCAAGTTCAGTCGCATCAATCCCGATTCCTTTGATCATACTCTCAACCCTTTCAAGTAACATCTTTATTTTACCAAAGACTTCTTTAAATGCTATGATTTTTTTTTAATAATCCGCGCAAAGTCCTTTATATCAAGAAAAAAGCCATCAATCAAAAAGATTGATGGCTTTGACAGTTATACACGAATTAATCGTTTGTGTTAGTGCGAATTACAAACCCGCGCTTTTTGTCGTTACTACGGTTTGAATTTTTATTGTTGCTGCGTTGTTTGTTTCCGCCGTAGTTTTTGTTCTTGTTATTGTTACGGTCGCGATCTTTGCGGTAGTTATCTTTTCCGCGTCCGCCGCCACGGTTGTTTCCTCCGCCGCGTTTACCGCCACGATTAAAGCCGCCTTTTTTATTTGAAGGCAATGGACGTTCTGGTGTAATTTTAACAGGTACAGAGTCAGCTGGGTCCTTAGCGACCGTCTTCAACAGCATTGCAGTTAATTCTTCTGGAGAATAAGCTGCTAATAACTCCTGTGCTGATTCATTGTATTTTTCTAAGCTATCAGAATTTTCTTCCATTTGGCTTTGAATTTGTTCCATCGCCGCTCCTAGTTGACCCTTGAAGGCTTCTTTCTCGGTTGGCGGACGCATTGGGTTCA
This sequence comes from Enterococcus raffinosus, assembly GCF_019175485.1. Classification (NCBI taxonomy): domain Bacteria; kingdom Bacillati; phylum Bacillota; class Bacilli; order Lactobacillales; family Enterococcaceae; genus Enterococcus; species Enterococcus raffinosus. Next base: position 296,192 of record NZ_CP072888.1, on the reverse strand, counting down.
TACGTTTTTTCGTTAAGTTTTCAATGACATGCAAGTAACCCATTTCGTTTGGTGTAACGAAAGTTACAGACATACCACCTTTACCAGCACGACCTGTACGACCGATGCGGTGAACATAGCTTTCTGGATCTTGTGGAATATCATAGTTATACACATGAGTAACACCTGAGATATCCAATCCGCGAGCAGCAACATCTGTTGCGACTAAGATATCAAGATCGCCACGTTTAAATGAGCGCAAGACACTCATTCGTTTTTGTTGTGACAAATCGCCATGAATTCCTTCTGCTTTGTAGCCGCGCGCCTCCAAGCCACGTGCTAATTCATCAACGCGACGTTTAGTACGTCCAAAGACAATCGCTAAATCTGGTGTTTGAACATCAAACAAACGAGTCATAATATCGAATTTTTCATAATCTTTCGCCCGAACATAATATTGATCGATTAAATCAGCGGTCATTTCTTTCGCTTTGATTTTCACGTGTTCAGGGTCTTTCATAAATTTCACGCCGATTTTTTTGATTGCATCAGGCATTGTTGCTGAGAACAACAATGTTTGGCGTTCTGCAGGGACTTTACTGATAATTTTTTCGATATCTTCTAGGAAGCCCATGTTCAACATTTCGTCTGCTTCGTCTAGAACAAGCGTTTCGACTGTTTCTAATTTTAGGGTGTGACGATTGATATGATCCAACATCCGTCCTGGTGTTCCAACGACGATATGTGGACGATCCTTCAATCCACGAATCTGACGACCAATGTCTGCACCGCCATAGACAGCTTGTACACGAATTTTTTTATCGCGGCCTAAACGATACAATTCTTCTTGTGTTTGGATAGCAAGTTCACGGGTTGGTGAAATTACTAGACCTTGTAAAACATTCTTCGTCGTATCAATTTTGTCTAACATCGGTAGACCAAAAGCGGCTGTTTTACCAGTCCCTGTCTGTGCTTGACCAATAACATCTTTTCCGTCTAGTGCTAAAGGAATAGTTTGTTCTTGAATCGGTGTTGCTTCTTCAAAACCTGAGCGTTCGATCGCTACTAATAGTTCTGGTGATAATTTTAGTTCTTTGAATTTCAAATGATATCCTCCTAATGTCTGTTGACCTTATCATTTAGAGCGTATGGTTTGGTATCTGCGTTTGGTCTGCAACTGTCCCTTTAGTTGCCGTCCTTGGCGATACTACCGAAAAACCGCTCCGCGAAGTCAGGCGGAAGGATCATCTCTCACAAAAAGTGGTTGAGACATCGTTCAATTGAAAAATGCCCCAACCGCTTCTCAAAAATAATTGGTAAGCCAGCGTATACACCGCTAGCGAATCTTTAATTTATTGGATGACTCATTCAATCATTACTTCATTTCTCGGCAATGGCTCATTTTAGCACATCATTTCATTTTCTGCAAGTTTTCACTATTGCTGCAAAGCTTCAACGACTTCGAATAAGCCCATGCCGTTGCTACCTTTCAAAACAATGCTGTCTGTTGTTTGCAAACTTTCTTTGATCGCCTGAATCATTTGCGATTTATCACTTTTATTGAAGTACCGCACTGTCAATGATGGATACCGATCCGCCAAAGCAAGCTTTAGTCCTTTCATTTCATCCCCGTAAAGATAGATTTCTTGAAAGTCTTGGTCATTAATATGATCTACCATACTCGCGTGTAGCGAATAGGAATCCGCGCCTAACTCTAACATATCCGCTAAAACAGCTAGGCGGCGGCCTTCTGTTGGTAATTTTGCAAAAGTATCCAGCACTAGTCCCATTGCTGTTGGGTTCGCATTATAAACATCACTCAAAATGTCTGCGCCATTATTCGCCTTCAACCATTGGGTGCGATTTTGAGTCACCTGTACATAGGCTAGTCCTTGAAAAATTTGCTCATTGCTAACGTCGAACCATCGACCAATTGCCATCGCAATCAACGCATTCTGCACATTATAGCTTCCTGGCAGAGGAATTTGGTACCCATTATCATCAACTGAAAAAACGGTCGCGCCTTTGTTTTCATTCAGAATCGTAGCAGATAGATCCCCTTTTTGAATGCCAACGGTTTCGACCGTTTGAGACAATGAACTAATACGCTCTTCTAATAAAGGTTCGTCGGCAGGGACAATTAGTAGGCCGTCTGAAGCTAAACCTGTTGTAATTTCCATCTTAGCGTCTGCGATTTTTTCGCGCGAACCTAAGTTTTCTATATGGGCCTCACCGATAATCGTGATCGCCGCAACATCCGGTTCAGCCAACTCTGATAAGATACTGATCTCACCAGCATGGTCCATGCCCATCTCCAAAATTAATTTTTCAGTTCCTTCTGGCATATGCAGGATCGTATAAGGTAAGCCAATATCATTGTTGTAATTTCCTTGTGTTTTATGTGTCCGAAACTTTTGGCTAAGGACCGATTCAGTCATATCTTTTGTTGTGGTTTTTCCGTTTGAGCCTGTAATAGCAATCACATCTGGATTTTCTTCCAATAAGTAATAGCTTGCTAGAGCTTGAAAGGCTAGCAGCGTATCCTTAACTAAAATGACAGCAATACCTTCTGGCGCTGTTTCTGGATCATTGCTCCATAGCGTTGCAGTCGCTCCATTTTCTATTGCCTTTGATACAAACTCATGGCCATCATTTGTTCCCTGCAAAGGCACAAATAAATCGCCAGCTTCAATTTTTCGTGAATCGAATTCGACACCAGTAACGGTCACCTCATTTTCCGCCAATACTTTACCTTGAACGGCCTTGCTGATGATTGTCGTTGTAAAATTCATGGTGTTCCTCCCAAATTTTTGTTTCTGACTACAGTGAAATTTTCATGTACCTGTGTATCTTCCAAATAATACTCCTTTGATACGCCAGACGTTAAAAGGAACTTGAAACATCATTCAATCGAATCATGTCTCAAGCCCTACTCGGTTGTTAAACAGAAGCGATATTATTCAAGGGCAGCTCGCTGCTCATGACGCTTTGTACCTAATTGAATCAATTCTTCAATCAAATCGCCATACTTCAAGCCCATGTTCTCCCATAATAATGGATACATGCTAAATTCAGTAAAACCAGGCATCGTATTCAATTCATTCAAGAATAATTCGTTTTTATTCGTTAGGAAAAAGTCGATCCGGCTAAGTCCTGAACCGCCTAACATTGTATAGGCTGACTTGGCATAATCGCGAGCTTTCTGCATCACTTCTTCTGGAATATCTGCCGGGATCGCCATTTGAATCGTGTTGTCGATATATTTAGCGTTGTAATCGTAGAAAGCTTCTTCTTTTACAATTTCTCCAGGCAATGTTGTCCGCACATCGTCGTTTCCTAAAACAGCTACTTCGATTTCACGCGCATCAATTCCCTGCTCTACCAAAGCACGAGAATCATAGCGATAGGCTTCTTGAAGTGCATTTTGCAGCTCTTCACGGTTTTCTGCTCGTGTGATTCCTACACTCGAACCCATATTAGCAGGTTTGATAAACATTGGGTACAACAAGGTCCCTTCGCATTTATCAAAGATTTGTTTTGGATTTTCTTTCCACTGATTCTTTAAAACAGGAACGTATGGAACTTGTGGAATACCGGCTGCTTGCAGGATATATTTCGTCATAATTTTATCCATCGCACAAGCACTCGTCATAACACCTGCACCGACATACGGCATATCCAATGTTTCTAAAAAGCCTTGGATGGTTCCATCTTCTCCGTTCGGTCCATGTAAAACTGGAAAGACAATCGCATTGTCTTCCTTAATATCCCCGGGAGCGATTACCTTGCCGCTGAATCCCTCAACTTCATGACCGGTTGGGTCCCAAGTTAGGCGCAGCGTTTCATCTGTTTCTGGTGCTTCCGTTAACAATGGACCTTTAACCCATTGTCCGGTTTTATCAATATAGATAAGTTGTACTTGATAATAGTCAAAATAAACCGCAGAAATAACTGAAAAAGCCGATAAAATCGCTACATCGTGTTCTGGACTTTTCCCACCATAAAGTAAAATAATTTTCAACTGAATGTCCTCCATTACTTTCTGATCCCTAACATTTTAGCACAAAAATCAAAATCCCCAAAAAGAAATTTTACAAGTATTACAAAGCTTATCATTTAGATTACAACAAAGACTGTTGGATCAAGCTTTCCAGAACTTCTTGAAAATGTGTCCGATCCTCATTAGTAAAAGGTTTCGGTCCCTTTGTACGTTGTTTCGCTTGACGCATTTTGCCTCCAATAAAACGTTGTGTCAGGAGCGCATCAATATTCATTTGCGTATATTCCATCCCTATTTGATGTAAAACATGTGCAGCCTTCGCCAAGGTCAATGACGCCAAACCATAATCCTGCGTCACTAAAATATCCTCTGGTTGAATAACGGAAACTATTTTAAAATCGGCGGAATCGGCACCACGATCCACATAAATAAACTCCACGAAATCTGGATATTCTTTTTTTGAATAGTGATCAATACTTGTAACGATCACAACTGGCAGTCCATATTTTTTTGCAACCGCGATCGTGGTATCTTTTACTGGCGACCCATCGCCATCAATAATTAAACGCATGTTTTCCAACCCTTCTAATTAGACCAAGCCCAACCAATAGAATAATGATCGAGAGAAATTTAACTATGTCCATTGTGGCAAGGATTTCTGAGGAGTGCAAGCTGCGCAGCAGAAAAATATCCTTCATTGGTAAATTTTTCGCCTGCAATGTGACAAGCATCAACAACATTAAGATAAATTGATGCGTGATGCTCCCTTTGTTAGATGTTGAATACTTTGCAGTAAGGCGCTGCTGCGCTTCAATACTCTCTGTTTGATAGTACAAACGATTTAGCCAAGCGCTGGTTCCTTTTTGAAAAAAGGTTAGTACAAAGATGGCAACTGGAAATAAGAAGCGAATACTTAATAGTAATAAACCCGCCGCTAAACCAGCCAGTTGTACATTCAACTCATTTTTAAACGATTGACGCACCTTTCCTGCCAATACTAAGGAACTAATAACCCCTAAAAGATAAGGTAAAAATAGATACAGGCCTTGTGAAGCAGCCCCTTTATAAACCGCAACATAAAATGCACCGAAAAGAAAAATAAAATTTCCTAACATGCCATTAAGAAACGTTAGTGCATTCTGCCAAAGCGGCAGCTTCCATCGACTTTTCACTTGATTTACCACAACGATAGCCACCATAAATATTCCCGCAAACAAAATAATGGCATTGTTCAACAAAGATTCATTAAACAACAATCGACCACTTCGTAATAAAAAGAGAGCAACAAAGAATAAAATGAACCAGGTCAATTCAGAAATTGAAAAAACATGCTTCGTTAATTCTTTAAAATCCATCTCGTAATGCGGATAATGTTTCACCGTATGATAAGCACAAATAAAATAAAGGGTAACGACACTTGGCACGATAACTGATTGAATAGGAAATGCAAGTGTTGTTCCATAAAATAAGGGCGCCAGAACAATTAAAGCGATCAGATAGCGACGGCTGCTCATCGTTTGAAAGCCTTTAGATTTTTCAAAAAAATTAACACTGGCATTTGCTGGCGGCAACCAAGCCGCACTTAATCCTAAAAAGATACTGCCAAATAAGTAGAAAGTAAAATGCAATGCTCCAATTAAGGTTAGAAAAGAACCAATCCCACCGACCAAAAGAGAAACCATTAATAGCGTATACTGATCAATCGACCGATATAATCCGCGAATCAGAAAAATTCCAGTCACACGAAACGTATAAAAGAAAACAAAGGGTAGAACCGTAACAGACGACTGCGAATCTACCAAGTGCATAAATAATAGATACGGAATAACAATCATCGTGTTGGCTAAAACAAAAGGGGTTGTTTGCGTAAATTGTCTTAAAAATTTTTTTATTACTTCCATTAAAATTATCCTTCCACTAATAAGAAATCAACGTTATCGCTTGTTGAAATTCTTCAATCAAATGATCCTCTTTATAAGCAGCAAAATCTTCCTGATGCTTATTCAATAAGCCGCGCATTTTCATAGGAATGAAAACTTCTGCTAAATGATTATCTAAAACAAAATTCTTTGTAATCGACCATTCATAATAATACCCTAATGGTCGACAGCTATAAATGGTGTCATGAATCTTACGATCGCCAAACCGGCGATGTGTATGCCCAAATACAACCTGTTGAACATTGGGATACTGGTCCAGCAGTTCGCCTAATGCCTTCGACCCCAAGAAAGCATTCAATTTATTCCAAATTTGATATTTCCCACTTAAATGTACAATAAACTCTTCTTTTGGAACAAAGTGAGTTGCCAAAATAACCTGATAATTTTTTCTAGCTAAATCATCCAGTACATTGCGCAATTGACGTAAAATCTCTTGATTCACCGTCTGATCATCTGAAAAACGTTCGATGATCCGATCGAACCAATAAATATTTTTGATTGAACGAATTTGTTTTGGATCTTTTAACTCAGAAAAGCCATAATCATACCAGCCATTAAACCCTAATAGAACCGTTTTTTGGTTGAGGGGCAAATAACGGAGATTTAGAAAATGACTGTCTGGATAATGCTCAATCATTTGTTCTCCTTTAACATTTCCCATCTCATGGTTTCCTAGATTGAAGGTTGTCGGAAGCTCTCGTTGACGAAAAAAATGATTGACCGCTAGTGTCTGATCCATCTTATTCGCAGTATCTCCAGCAAAATGTAAGCGTGTCACCTCTTGCTCTTTCAGTAAAGCAAAAAGTTTTGACAGCTCAGTCTCGCCAAAGTGATTAATATCTGCATGTAGGTCCGTGATCACTGCTAATTTTCCCATCATACTGCCTCCTTACCCGTCTACTTTACACAAATCCTTGTAATAATGCGAGCCAAAAGCTGAATCCGCACGTAGGATATTTCAGGTCTGTGCTATACTTATTTCAAAGAAAGAATTTAAGGGGGAGAACAGAATGGTTACTTATCAAAATCTTCAAACCGATTTATTGCAAGCGCTTGATTTACACGTGGATATTTTAAAAGAAGTCAACGATATTAAAACAGATGAGATTCCTGCTTTTTTATTTATGATGCGCAGCTTGGGCTTCATGCTTGATCGGGCAGCATTAGTTTTAGCAAGCGGCGATGATGAAGAGATGTATTACATGATGTTTCAATATTATAGTTTGTTAAAAGAACTGAAATTGAATCTGGCAATGAATTATCCTTACGCCAAACTACAGGAAGAACCTTTAATGAACACTGTTGATAAATTCCCTAATACCTATGAAAATGAAATGAAGCTATGGTGGGAAGAGAAGACAGGGTTAATCGTGGAATCAACGAAGCAAACGCTCGAATTGGAAGAACACTGATGCGAATAGCTGTATATTGTGGTGCACACCTTGGGGCCGGCCCTGCCTATGCTCTTGCAGCACAAGCACTGGGACATTGGATCGTAAGGAATGGGCACGAACTTGCTTATGGAGGTAGCAAACTTGGGTTAATGGGTGTGGTCGCAGACAGTGTTTTGGACGCCGGCGGTACTGTGATTGGCATCATGCCGAAATTTCTGCAGGATCGCGAACGTGTTCACACCGGTTTATCACGTATGATCACCGTAAATGACTTAGATGAACGAAAAAAGATGATGATGCAACACGCAGATGTTTGTTTGGCTTTGCCTGGAGGCGTCGGAACATTAGAAGAAATCAGCGAGGCTTATTCTTGGGCTCGTGTTGGGCAAAATAATAATCCCTGTATCTTCTTTGATGTGAATGATTATTATCGTCTTCTGCGTGATTTTTTTGATCAAATGGTGGAACAACACTTTTTGTCAGCGGAGGATCGTCAGCTCGTTTTATTTTCTGACTCATTAATCGAAATCGACAACTTCATACAATGCTTTTATAAAAATACTCCACACGACTGAGTCAAGTCGTGTGGAGTATTTTGGCTCTATAATATCTAGTGTTGGTGACACCTTCTGTTGCCAACACTTTTTCTTTTTTTCTAATAAACGCAAACAGACACCTTGAAATCCTTTAGAATAAAGTCGACGAAAACCATTCAAAGGAGTGTTTCAAGATGTCCTATTCAGAGTTTACCAAAGAGTTACTAGATATTCTAGACCTAAATCTTACCTTTCATGAGAATGCCTTTCGCAAAGAGCGAATCAAGGACGAGACCTGTTTTGTTTTTGATGGCACATTAACCTATCGACCAGAAGAATGCTTTCATTGCCGCTATGAAAATGATCAAACGATCATTAAATGGGGCTGGAAGAAAGTCTCTATCTTATTAAATGACGTCAGTAACTACAAGACGATTCTGCGGATAAACAAGCAACGCTTTAAGTGTAAACACTGTGGGAAAACTTTTTTAGCCGAAGATTCGGTTAGTGATCGTCACTGCTCCATTGCCCGCAGAGTCAAACAAGCCGTTCTCGAACTATTAAGTGAGCCTCTTTCTATGTCCTTGATTGCACGCATGAAACACGTTTCTCCAACAACGGTTATTCGGATCCTTCGCAGCCTTCGGCCTAAAACCATTTCTTTGAACCAGCCACTGCCAGAAGTGTTGTGTTTTGATGAATTCAAATCAGTGAAAAATGTCTCGGGTGCTATGAGCTTTGTCATGATGGATGGCAAAACCCATCAACTGATCGACATTGTGGAAAATCGTCAACTCGATCCTTTACGCGACTATTTCTTGCGTTATCCCAGAAAGGTACGGGAACAAGTACGTCTAGTGGTTTCAGATTTCTATACACCCTATCGTACATTGGTGAAAGATTGTTTTCCGAATGCCCGAATCGTCGCCGATCGCTTTCATATCAGTCAACACATTGGCCGAGCATTTACCAATCACCGAATTCAGATAATGAAGTCCTTTAGAAAAGGCGACAGTCGATCAAAACATTTAAAGAAATACTGGAAACTGCTTCAGAAGAATGCGTGGGAATTGAAGGGGAGACACCGCTACTGGCGACCTTCTTTTCGGGCACATCTAACGGAAGCAGAAATCGTCGATCGCCTGTTGTCTTACGATGACTCCTTAAAGCAAGGCTACGAAGTCTATCAGCACTTTCTGTCCGCTATCAGAAGACGAGATGTTCCTGATTTCACGAAGCTTTTAAAGGAAAATTACAAAGAGTTACCAGAACACTACCAACCAGTGATTACGACCTTCAAAAAGTACCAAACAGAAATCAAACGCGCGTTGCGGGTTCCCTATTCCAACGGGCCACTGGAATGTTTGAACAACCATATCAAAGTACTAAAACGAATGGCCTATGGCTTTAGAAACTTCCAAAACTACCGAGAACGAATCTTTTTGTATCGCGGAAAGTATTTCAAGAAAACCACCCAAATGAACAAGACCAGAACGACAACACGGCTAGACAAAAGAGCTGCCTAGCCGTGTGAATGACTTGATTATTCTATTGAATTTCTTCACCAACACTCATTGACGAAGAGCCAGTATTTTAGATAGTCATTTCTGGATACAAGAAGCGCAAGACGTCCAGAGTCAATCGCCGACTTTTCCCGATATAGGGGTATATGTGCATATGCATCATTGGGTTAAAGTTCGCTTCGATAATCCCGTAGTCATCGTGTGTTTCATAAGGCTTGTTCTTGTCTGGGATGATCAAATCGATACCACTGATACTAGCTCCCAATACCTCCACTGCTTCGATTGCTATTTGTTTATAGCTTTCATGAATTTCATCCGTTACATCAATAGAATCTCCGCCGGTAGAAACATTGGAGTTCTCCCGCAAGAAGACCTGTTGATCTTTGTCGGGAATACTGTCAATCCGTAATCCTTGTTCCTTCAGCATCAATTGTTCTAAATCACCCAATTGAATTTTTTCTAAAGGCGACCGATGATTCATCCCCCGTAAAGGATTTGCGTTCTTTTCAGCGACTAACTCTTCAATCGTACGATCCCCATCGCCTATAACATTCGCAGGAATCCTAAGTAAAACGGCCTTCACTTGGTGATCGATGACAAAGAACCGATACTCTGTTCCAGGTAAAAATTCTTCAATAATGATTTCATCGTCTTCAGCAAAAGCAAGCGCCAAACCACTATTAAAATCCGTCACCGAGGTCTCACCTTTAAAAATGGTAATCCCTAAGCCATAATTCGTAGATTTTGGTTTAATCACGAAAGCCTTTTGAGCAAATCGTGGATATGCCTTTTTCGCTGTCTCGATCGAGCCAAAGGTTTCGCCATCTGGTACCCGGAAGCCCGCTCGAGCTAGGACCGTTTTAGTGACCGTCTTATTTGCCATCAGCAACGGTGCGATATACGTATCTTTGCTGGTCATATTTCCATTTTTTACTAATTCTTGATGATCATTATGCTGAAGTTTCACGAACTGATCTTGCCGATCCAATACTTCCGTCTCGATTCCTTTTTGAATAGCATCGAACAGTAAATTTTGTGTTGATAATTCCATTTCTTGGAAGCCTGCTAATTGATAAGGGTGTGCCCACGCTTGATCATAGAACTTACGTCCCAACATGGTTGCCACTGCTGCCTGTCCTTCAGTTTCATCCAAAGCAAGAATTTTGGCAGCTAACGTCTCTTCAGGTCGATCCATCCAGGCTTGATATTTTTTAATTAGTTCAGCACCTTCTAATTCTAGCTCGTCAACCATTTGCAGCATCTCAGCAAAAATCATATGTCCCTCTGCTAAATGTGCAGTTGGTTTCATTGGATGCTCTAAAGAGACCTCATCACTTATGCGATTTCCTTCCGCTACCCACTCATCAGCTGACATTTTTTCATCGGTCCACAACAAATACAACATGAACAAATGGATGAATTCAATCTCCTCTGCATTGATCCCAACACGATCAAAGGGATTCAAATCAATATTCCGCAACTCTACATAACGAATTCCTGTATGGAAAAGATCGGCCACCTTTTTTCCACCACGCATGCGGATGGGTGCATAGAACTCTTTTTCCTCCGATAATCGGCCTTGCGAAACATTTTCCGCTAAATCTTCACTATAACGTGTCAAGGTTTCATAGGAGACTTGTACATCTGGTTTATTTACGTAGCCATAATGACTAGTCCGAATACTTCGGACAGGTTCTTTTGGACGATCCTCACTATCAAAGTAGCGGTTTTCACTTAACGGACTCGCTCCAAATAAATAGGTCAACAGCCAGCGATAACGCAAAAAATTACGGGCTATTTTCATATATAATCGCGTTTTGAAATCTTCCATAGAAGCTTCTTCAGTTTGTGCTAAAAAGAGCTGTTTTACTAAATCTAAGCCATATTCAAAATTAAAATGAATCCCGCTGACCATCTGCTTACGTTTGCCATACTCCCGCGCTAAGTAACGCCGATACAACACATCTGCATGTCGCTCCAACTTCGCGATCTGGATATCTTCCTCTTTCTCGGGAAGTACTGGTGGCATAGAAAACGGCCACATCATTTCATCTTTTGACATGCTTCGCTGTGCAACATCATGGATTGCTTCTAAATATGCTAAAACTTCATCCACTGATTCCGTCACTGGGGTGATCAGCTCTAATTGTGTTTCAGAAAAATCTGTTTGGATATAGGGATGGAAGCTCCGGTTCCCAACAGGGGCTGGATGATCCGTCTGTACAAGTTCACCATCTAAGGTGACCCGTTGACTTTCTTTTTCGATCCCATAGCGTGCTTGCAGCAAGAATGGTTTTACCTTTTCTTGCGCCATCATTTTTTTTGTATTCATTTGTCCATAGTCCTCCCAAGCTACATTATATAGAAGAATAACCAGAAACAGAACGGAAATGCTTGAAAAAGAAATAGCCTTTTAAATGAAAATATGATTAAATATTAATAACAACTAGTCTAATCAAACTACAGTTTTAGTTTGCTTTTATTAAAAGAATGGAGGCCTCGCTCATGCAAGAAAAAAATGGTTCAATGATAGATACCACTCATTTACAACAAGAAACGACCCCAAAAGAGTTTGTAATGTTAAAACCGCACCACCAACATCAGTTCCATTGCAACGAGGTTCATCGAATAATGGATGCCAATGCTCGGCAAAGCAACGTCAGCCTGCACGTTCCGCCATATTTTCAGACTATGCAAAAGAACTGTTGAGGTTTTCTCAACAGTTCTTTTTTTATTCTTCCTTCAACAGACCTTTAAAGAGTCCGACTGCAAAATCATTTGGATCAAAGGCTTCAAGGTCATTGATTCCTTCACCTAACCCAACTAGTTTAACTGGCAGATGAAGCTCATTACGGATCGCCAACACGATACCGCCTTTCGCTGTTCCATCTAGCTTAGTTAAAACTAATCCTGTAACATCCGTAGTTTCTTTGAACTGGCGTGCTTGAACTAACGCGTTTTGACCAGTTGTTGCATCAACTACTAGCAGAACTTCATGTGGAGCTGTTGGAAACTCTCGTTTGATCACTCGTTTGATTTTTTCCAACTCGTTCATTAGATTAACTTTATTTTGCAAGCGTCCTGCTGTATCAATCAGCAAAACATCATAATTTTCTCTCTTGGCTTTATCCACCGCATCAAAAACTACTGCCGCCGGATCGCCACCTGCATTGCCGCGAACAACTTCTACTCCAGAACGCTCACCCCAAACCACTAGCTGATCAATCGCGCCAGCCCGAAATGTATCCGCTGCAGCTAGTAAAACTTTTTTGCCTTCATTTTTATACTGATTGGCTAATTTTCCGATACTGGTGGTTTTCCCTGTACCGTTGACCCCAACAAATAAAATCACGCTTAATCCATCATTTTGCAGATTGAGTTTGTTGTTTTCGTTGACGCCCTCTGCCTCATAAATTTCTACCAGCTTTTCAATAATTACATTTTGGATCTGAGCTGGTTTCTTGGCATTTTTTAACTTAACCTCTTGTCTCAAGGAATCCGTCAATTTAATGGCCGTATCAAAGCCAACATCAGCGCCTATCAGGGTTTCTTCTAATTCTTCAAAGAAGTCTTCATCAACTCGGCGAAAGCGAGCAAACAGTTCATTCATTCGTTCGCCGAATGATTTACGCGTCTTTTCCAACCCTTTGTCATATTTTTCCTGAACCGTCTCTTCTGCCTGAACAGGTTCTGCTGAATCCATGATCTCCGTCTCTGTTTCAGCCTCTTCGGAATTTTCTACAGTTTCTTCAACGAGTTCCTCGATAACTTCAGCTTGTTTGTCAGACTGCTCCTCTTCAATCGTCACTAAATCATCAGATGCATCAGAATTGTCAGATCCCTGTGGAGGTATCTCTTCCAAAGGAGTGTCTGGTGCTTCGTCAGTCGCTTGTTCCTGCGATTCTTCCTGAGATTCTTCTTTTTGTTCTATTGCATCATCAGCAGTATCTTCACTAACGACTGTTTCTTCCTCATTGTCAGTGGCAGCTTCTGAATCTAAGACTTCTTTATCTTCTAAAAGCGCCTCTTGTTTTTCCGTTTCTTCCTTTTGCTCACTAGAAAAAGCCTTTTTTATTCGATCAAATAGTCCCATGAATATCCCCCCTCATTTCAATTATTCCTTTAAATCATCAAATACGAATTTTTGAATAGCATGCGCAACACCATCCGCTTGATTGGTTTTCGTCACAAAATTAGCAGCCGATTTTACTCCATCTGTCGCATTTTCCATCGCGACACCCATTCCAGCATAATTGATCATCGACAGATCATTCGCTTCATCGCCTAATGCCATCATCTCACGAGCATCGATACCAAGATGCTCACCTAAGACTGAAAGTCCAAAAGCTTTTGTCACACCTTTTGGCATAAATTCTAATAAATTAGGACGCGTCTTGAAAATTTCGAAGCGCTCGTATTCTTCATTCGGAATTAAGGCGATTTTTTGATCCAAGTATGCTGCATCAATTGCCGCCACCACTTTATTGTACAACGTATCCTCATCCAATGCCTCAATCGTCTTTGGAACATACGTTAATGCTTTGTTCAATGTTGGATAAATTGATGGATGATCTTTTGCTGTTTCAAATTGGAAACATAGAGCATCTGATAGAACGTCCATCGGCAGAGCAAGATTCGTCAATAACTGATGAATATGTTGTACATCAGCCAAATCCATTGCTGTCTTTCCTAAAATTTCACCTGTATTTGTTTGGATTAATCCTCCATTAAATGTAATAGAGTAATCATCTGCATCCAATAAGTTTAGCTCGGCTAAATAATCCTTGATCGCAATCAGTGGACGTCCTGTACAAATCACGATTTTAACCCCTCGTGCCTTTGCTTCAGCCAACATTTTTTTATTTGTATCGGAGATTGTTTTCGCATCCGTCAACAATGTTCCATCTAAATCAATCGCAATTAATTTTATCATTCCAACAATTCCCTTTCCTTCACTTGAAATTTCCCATCCTCTTTCACTTCTTCAAGCCTTACTGAAATAATTTTTGATACACCTGATTCTTGCATTGTCACTCCATATAGGACATCAGCGGCTTCCATTGTTCCTTTACGATGAGTAACTACAATAAACTGCGTATCATTTTGGAATGCACTCAAGTAACGACCAAAGCGAGTAACGTTCGCCTCATCCAAAGCAGCTTCTACCTCATCCAAGACACAAAATGGTACTGGGCGAACCTGAATAATCGAAAAGAGTAGGGCAATTGCCGTCAATGCGCGTTCTCCACCAGAAAGCAACGACAGACTTTGTAATTTCTTCCCCGGGGGCTGTGCTTCTATCTCAATTCCTGTATTCAACAAGTCATCAGGATCAGTCAATACTAGCTCCGCACGACCCCCGCCGAACATATTAGGGAAGACCTCATTGAATTTTTCACGTATCGCTTGGAATGTGGTGAAGAAACGTGTTTTGACTTCATCATCCATCTCGTCCATCGTTTCAAATAGTTGCTCTTTCGCTGATAACAAGTCATCTCTTTGTGTAGTAAGAAAATCATAGCGTTCTTCAACCTGTTGATATTGCTCAATCGCATTCAGATTAACTGGACCCAATTTTTCGATGGCTTGTTTCAAGCGACTGACTTCATTTTGCGCTATCTGTTGATCAATTTCAGGGTCCGACTGCGCTTCTGCCCCTTCGAAGGTCAAACTATACTCTTCTTGTAAATAGGTCAATGCATTATCCAATTTCAGCTCGTACCGGTTTTTTTGAACATCTGCCTGTGATTGTCTTGCAAGCAATTGTTTTTGTTCCCTATTGGCTTCAGTTAATGCACTATCAGACTGATCCACTTGTTTCTGTAAGTCCTGACGGGATTCCTTCCACAAAGTCAACTGCTCATGCAAATGCTCTTTCGCCGTGGCCAACTCTGTTAGGCGCTGATTTAAGCTTTCTTCAGTTTCCTCATGATCTGACGAATCACTAGAGAGTGCTAATATTTGGTTTTCCAGACTCATAATCTGACCCGTCAACTCATTCATCTGACTTTCAAAGTTTATAGCTTGTCGTTCTAGATACAGTAACCGCTCATCTAATACAGCGTAATCCGCTTGAAGACGACTTAATTCAGCATTGATATTTGCGCGTTTTTCTTCTAACTGATCGCTTTCTTCATTCATCTGCTGAATTTCTTGATCGATTCTTTCTTGCTGCGTCTTCAATTCAACCTGTTGAATTTTTAAAGCCTCTTTTTGTGTTTGATAGTCATTCAAAAAGCTTTCCAATTCCTTAGCTTCATATGAGAATAACGCTTGCTCTTTCTGTAAACGCGCCAACTCAGTGTTAACCTGTTCTTCGTTGTTTTGCGCTTCCTGATAGGCTAACCGTGTTTGCTCCCCTTGTGTTCGCAAAGTTTCAAGTGTGTCTGTTTGCTCCGCTACTTTTGTTTGTAGCTCCTGAACAAATTTTTCCTTTGTCTGCAACGCTTGATTAATTTCCTCATAGCGTTTCGTCCATTCTTCCAATTCATGTCCTTGGTTGAATAAGTTCCCACGATTCCCTTGCTTCGTCGCACCACCAGTCATGGAGCCGCCGGCATTCATCACATCGCCATCCAATGAGACCACTCGAACTTGATATCCTAATTGCCGAGCAAGCTGATTGGCACTGTTTAGATCTTTGGCGATTACAATAGCGCCCAAGAGATTCTGCATAACAGGTGCAACATTCTCAGGAAATGATACTAACTCACTTGCAACTCCTAAAAAGCCTTCTTCATCCTTAATTGCCTGATATTGATGAGCTCCTAAGCTTCGTGGCTTAATCGTCGTTAACGGCAAGAAGGTTCCTCGGCCGCTGCGTTGTCTCTTTAAAAAAGTAATACCCTGACGGGCATCCTTTTCATTTTCTACGATGATATGCTGTGCAGATGCACCTAAAGCTGTTTCAATCGCCAAAGTATATTCTTTGGGTACCTGAATCAATTCTGCCACTGCACCAACAATTCCGCTTAGCTGGTCCTTGTGCTGCAAGACACTACGTACCCCTTGATAAAAGCCGCTATAATTCTCTTGAATTTCTTGCAGACTCTTTTGTCGTGCCCGCGCTTGCTGGACCTGACTCATCAAATCATACATCAGCTGCTGCTCTTTTTGCAGTTGCTGCTGTGCCCCATTTTTTTCTACTGTTAACCGTCGATAGTTTTCCTGCTCTTCTTTCAACAGTGTTTCTAAATCTTGACACTTAGTTTGTGCGGTTATTTGTTGTGCTGTCAATGCTTCCAATTGCTCTTTTAACACTTCAAAGCGACTCATGCTCTGTTGGTTTTTTGCTTTTTCTTGCGAGTATTGACGCTCTAAATATTTCAATTCATTGCTGACATTCGCTGATTCTTGCATCAATTCCACGTAAGTGCCACGTAGATCCTCTAATAATTCTTTAGGAGATTTTTGATATTTCTCGGCTTCCGAAGTTAACTCTTGAATCTTTTCCTCTAACGCCAGTTTTTCGACTTGCTTATCCTTCTGCTGCGCTTGAACATCCTGCAAGTTCAATTGTGCTTCTGCTTTTTTCTTGCGCTGTTCCTCTAATGTTGTTCGATATTCCGCACTAGTTTTTTGGGTATTCTTTGAACGTTCACTCAATAGTTCCTTCTGGCCTTCTGCTTGCTTCAAGGCCTCTGACAAATGGAGTAATTGCTGCTGTCCAGTTTCCAACTGTTCATCCAAAGTTCCACGTTTTTCTCGTAGTGTGCCTAATTGCACTTCTGTTTGTTGAATAAACTGGCTTTTTTCTTCGACTATTTTGGACAATGTATCAAAATCAGTTTTAGCTGATTGCCAAGAATCTCGCGTTTGCTTGATTTTGGCTACCATCAAACTGACATCCGTAGCTGTCAATTCTTTTTTTAGCGCTAAAAACTCCTTGGCTGCTTCGCTTTGAGCAGCTAAAGGAGTCAGCTGATCCTCTAATTCATAAATAATATCCTGAACGCGGCTTAGATTATCTTCCGTTTCGAAAAGCTTTTGTTCAGCTTTACGCTTTCGTTGCTTATATTTCAAGACACCTGCGGCTTCCTCGAAAATTCCGCGACGATCCTCCGGTTTGCTGGAAAAAATCGCCTCTACTTTTCCTTGAGAAATAATCGAGAAGGATTCTTTTCCTAACCCAGAGTCCATAAAAAGGTCTTGGATATCTTTTAAACGACAAGCTTTTTTATTAATGAAAAAATCGCTTTCTCCCGTTCGTCGATAACGTCTCGTCACACTGACTTCACTAAAGGCTAACGGTAAATAGTGATCCGTATTGTCCAACACTACGGTCACCTCAGCGATATTCAACTGTTTTCGCGATTCTGAACCAGCGAAGATGATATCGGGCATTTTACCTCCCCGCAAGCTCTTTGCAGATTGTTCGCCTAAAACCCAGCGAATCGCTTCAGTAATATTACTTTTCCCGCTGCCGTTTGGTCCAATAACCGCCGTTACGCCCTTTTCAAACTCGATCTTTGTTCGATCGGCGAAGGATTTAAAACCAGCGATCTCAATTCGTTTTAAATACAAAATGTTCCTCCTATACTTTCATAAAAAGAGCTATACGAACTTGCACAGCAACGACAGTTGCTGTGCATCCCTTTTGTTAAGCAGATATAACTGCTGACTTTACCTTTAAGATATGTCGTAGTTCTACGTCTGCCTCATCTATTTTGATACGTAGAGAACAACGTCTTATTTAGCTGCAATTTTTATTAATGCTTTTTCCGCTGCATCTTGTTCTGCCAATTTTTTAGATTTCCCTTGGCCTGAACCAATCAATTCATCATCAGCATACACATCAATCGTAAAAATCCGCTCATGGGCTGGTCCCTCTTCATTCACTAATCGATAATCGATCGATACGTCTCCACCTTTTTGCAAAACTTCCTGCAAACGAGTCTTATGATCCATTTCTCTCGTAAAGACCCCTGCCTCAATTTTCGGAAAGACAACGGTTTGAATGAAACGTAGAGCCACATCATAGCCTTGATCTAGATACAAAGCACCTAAAAATGCCTCAAATAAGTCACACAAGAGCGCTGCACGGTCACGACCGCCAGAATTCTCTTCGCCCTTTCCTAACAGGATATAGTGATCAAAATGACATTCTTTCGCAAATTTTGATAAACTTTCTTCCCTTACAATTGCCGAACGCAGCCGAGTTAAGCGGCCTTCTGGCAAATTTGGATAATGGTGATACAAATAGTCCGATACTTGAATTTCTAAGACAGCGTCCCCTAAAAATTCTAACCGTTCATTATCTGAGATGTTCATGTTACGGTGTTCATTCACATATGATGAGTGGGTAAACGCCTGCTCTAATAAGTTCACATCGTGAAAAACGATGCCGTAGTTTTCTTTCAATTCATTGATCAACTGTGTATCCATGGGCTCATTCCTTTTTTTGAGATTTCCATCACGCTTTATTATACTGTTTTTTCTAGGATTTTTAAATCAGAAGTCATGATAGTAAGAAATTTTCAAAAAATGATCGAACTTCATCTCTCTTTTATTACACAAAAAAAATACACCAGCAATTGCCGGGAGCCACTGATAAAGTTCAATAACAAAAATTGTCGAAAGAGAATGCAGGCATTTTCTTTCGACAATTTTTTCTTTTAGATAGTGATTCGTTGTCCAGATATCTTTATAATTAGAAGTATCTAGGGGGCGATTTCATGCTTAAACAAATGGTTCAAACCACACTTAGTCCATATAGTGATCTTTATGATTTACTCATCCCAGCCGATCATATTTTGCGTCGGTTCAATGAGTTAGTTGACTTTTCTTTTGTTTACGAGGAACTAGAAAATAAATATTGTTTAAACGATGGTCGCAATGCCTATGATCCGATTAAGTTATTCAAATATTTGATGTTAAAAGCGATGTTTCCCGCGTCTGATGTGGATCTCGTTGCTCGCAGTAAAACAGACATGGCCTACAAATATTTTCTTGGCTTAGCTCCAGAAGACGAGGTCATTGATCCAAGTCTACTGACGAAATTCAGACGACAACGCTTGAACGATTCAAATTTACTAGATCTCTTATTGAACAAAACCGTTCAGCTCGCGATCGAAAAAGAGATTATCAAAAGCAAAGGAATTATCGTAGATGCCACACATACCGCTTCTAGATTTAATAAAAAATCCGCAATAGAGCTCTTACGTTCTTATTCAAAAAAGGTGCGCAAAGCGATTTATACAGTAAAACCTGAAGCGAAACAGATCATGCCTGAAAAAAATCAAAAAAACGAGTACCAAGCAGAAAAAGACTATGTAAAGACGCTCTTAAAAGCAATTGAGGAACATCCAGAATGGTCCGTCATACCTGCAGTCGCGGAGTCAGTCAATCAGTTAAAAGAAACGGTTGAAGATTGCCAAGAATATGAAGTCTATTCTCACGATACGTCCGCAAAGGTTGGACATAAAACCGCAGAAACAGAATTTTTCGGCTATAAAACCCATCTGGCTATCACCGAAGAACGAATTATCGCAGCCGCAAGTGTGACTGGTGGGGATGTTGGAGACGGCCCATATTTAAAAGAATTAGTTGAAAAATCACGTGCGAACGGAATTGATGTGAAGGAAGTTATCGGTGATACAGCGTATTCAGGAAAAGCCAACTTACTTTTTACAGCAGAAGAAAAAATTAAACTTTATTCAAAACTTCATCCAGTGATTTCAAATGGCACACGAGATCCCGAACAGGAGTGGGAATATAATAAGGACGCTGGAATGTACGTCTGTCCCAATGGACAATTGGCCTTTCGAAAAGCTGTTCAAGGAAAGAAAAATCAAGGAGAAAACCAACGATTGACCTTCTATTTTGATGTAAAAAAGTGCCAAGCTTGTCCATTGAATGAGGACTGTTATAAAGAAGGGGCAAAAAGTAAAACGTACAGTGTGACGATTCAATCCCAAGCACATAGCGACCAACAGACATTTCAGGAAACGGAAGCGTTCCAAAAACGTTACCGTATGCGTTATATGATTGAAGGAAAGAATAGTGAAATCAAAAACAGACATGGCTACAATGTTTCTTGGTCTAAAGACATTGAGGGCATGATGCTTCAAGGAGCCAGTACGCTCTTTGTCACTAATTTAAAACGAATCGTTAAGCTGATTGATGAAAAAGCGGAAGAAAAATAATAAAGAACGCCCGATGATCAACTTTGTAGGCTGATCATCGGGCTTTTTCCGTTCATTAATCTGAGTTTTTGTAGAAACTAGGGTACTTTATCAGTGGCTCTAATTGCCGGTGTACCACTTTGTTAAGCTTGGTTGTTTTCCACAATGTAATCAACTGCAGCTCCAACTGTTTCAATTTTTTCAGCATCTTCATCAGAAATTTCTGTTCCGAATTCATCTTCTAATTCTAGAACAAATTCCATAATACTGATTGAATCTGCATTTAAGTCGTCTTTGATACTCAATTCAAGTGTTACCTTGTCTTTATCAATTTCAAAGTGATTTGAAATTATTTCAGCAACTTTGCTAAATACTTCTTCACGAGTCAACAACATTCACCTCCACTTGATCAACTAATATTCGTCTATGTTTTACCAGAAGGTCACAGTTCATTTTACTGATGTTTGTGCCCTTTGTCTACCTTTTTCGGTAAATTATCACCCTGCTTATTCGCCCTTAGGTGTTTCAAAAAACTGGACCAATTGCCCAACCACATTCGTTTCAAGCATCGTGTGAATTTGATCAATCGTATTAGCTACTGCTTCTGGACCGGTAGAACCGTGTGTTTTAATCACTGGTGCCTTCAGACCAAACAATACTGCACCGCCATGAGAAGAATAGTCCAATTTGTCTTTTAAGCCATAAAGCGTATCTTTTAACATCAGTGCTCCAAATTTCCCTTTGACACCTGCCTCATTGATACTGCCTTTAATCAAGCTCATCAGACCCATTGCTGTTCCCTCGATTGTTTTTAAAACCGCGTTTCCTGTAAAGCCGTCTGTAACAACGACATCAGCGGCACCATTTAACAGCTCTCTAGCTTCCACATTGCCGATAAAGTTGATGCTCTCTTCAGCTTGCAATAGTTTAAATGCTTCTTTTGTTAATTCACTGCCTTTTGTTTCTTCAGTCCCGTTGTTTAAAAGTCCGACACGAGGGCTTTCAATACCACGAACATGTTTTGCATAGAATGAACCCAAAATCGCATATTGGTGAAGATGCTCTGCTTTGTTTTCTGCATTCGCTCCTAGGTCCAGCATATCGAAACCACTGTTGCTATTTAAAACAGGCAAAGTAGACATCAAACCAGGACGTTCGATTCCTTTGATCCTTCCTACTACAAACAGGCCAGCAGCTAATAATGCTCCTGTATTTCCTGCAGAAAAAATCGCATCTGCCTTCCCTTCTTTGACCGCTTGCGCTGCCAAAACCATTGAAGCATTTTTCTTGCGACGAATAGCCTTAACAGGCTCATCATCACTATTAATTTTTTCATCTGTGTGGATAATCGTAATATTCTTTTCGTTAGTTACATATTGACGAATAGCGTCTTCTTTTCCATATAATTGGAACTCGATTTCCGGGTGATTTTGTTGTGCTAACATCACACCCTCCACGATAGCTTTAGGTGCGAAATCTCCGCCCATTGCATCTACAGCAATTTTCATGAGAACACTCTCTCCTTTTTTTCAATAAATTCATATTTAATCCGTGTCCCATTTGCCTTTTATATCATCCAAAATAGCAATGGGAGTCTTTAAATTTTTCTACAGTATAGCATACTAATCGAAATATGTTTCGCCAGTTTCAGCCGGTTTTAAGGTCTTTGCTAATGGTGCAAAGGCTGGCTGCTCACGCCAATTATCTACTTGCCAAATCTGATTGGCCTCGTCCCTCGCTACTTCTAATACGTTGGCATCATTTACCAGATCCGCAATTAAAAATTGCGGCAACCCGGATTGACGGAAGCCGAAAACTTCCCCAGGCCCGCGTAATTCTAAATCTTTTTCACTTAAGACAAATCCATTATTTGTTTCAGTCATGATCTTCATACGTTCCTTGCCCAGCTCATTTTTAGGACTAGCAACTAAAATACAATAAGAAGCATCTGAACCACGGCCCACACGACCACGTAATTGATGAAGCTGTGCCAAACCAAAACGATCCGCATCCATGATAAACATCACAGTCGCGTTTGGAACGTTGACTCCCACTTCAATAACGGTGGTAGAAACTAAAATTTGGCTTTGATTATCCTTGAATGCTTCCATAATCGCATCTTTTTCGGAATTCTTCATTTTTCCGTGTAATAGACTAACCTGATAAGTCGGTGCATAGTACTCCTTCAAATGCTCATAAATTTCAGTCGCATTCTTCACGTCCAACGCTTCAGACTCCTCAATTAAGGGACAGATCACATACAACTGATGACCAGCCTGCAATTCTTGTTTCGCCCAATCTAAGGTATGCTCCAATTGTTTAGGCTTAATCCAACTGGTTTTGACGGGAATTCGCCCCGCAGGCATTTGATCAATAACAGAAACATCCATCTCTCCATAGGCTGTGATCGCCAATGTCCGCGGAATCGGTGTCGCTGTCATGAATAAAACATCAGGGTGTAGCCCTTTTTCTCGTAAGACTCGTCGCTGATTTACCCCAAATCGGTGTTGTTCATCCGTGATAACTAATCCCAGATTAGCAAATTGGACCTCGTCTTGAATTAAAGCGTGTGTCCCGATGACCACATCTATTTCGCCATTTTGTAAGCCTGCGAGAATCGCTCGTCGCTCTTTTGTTTTCGTTGAACCGGTCAATAGTGCTGTCGTCAGCTCCAACGGATCAAACAGTTGATTCAGACTTTCTAAGTGTTGCTGCGCCAGAATTTCCGTTGGCACCATTAAAGCTCCTTGAAACCCTGCTGTCATTGTCGCGTATAAAGCAATGGCGGCCACTACTGTTTTTCCGCTCCCAACATCTCCCTGCAGCAAACGCTGCATATGTTTTTTGCTTCGTAAATCATAACAAATTTCATTGGTTACCCGTTTTTGCGCGTCTGTTAACTCAAAAGGCAGCCTTTGAGTAAATTGTTTTAGACGTTCTACATCGTAACGAATTGAGATTCCGTTTTTTTCGCTGCGCTCACTATTCTTTAATCCCTGCATTCGCATTTGGAATAGGAAAAACTCTTCAAAAACAACTCGCCGTTTGGCTTGTTGGCTTTCTGCCGGATTTTTAGGAAAATGCATCGCTCGCATCGCTTGCTTTCTTGGCATTAAGCGATACTTTTCCAAAAGATATTCAGGCAGGTTTTCCATCACTTGATCACCAAATTTTTCAAAAGCAGCCTTAATTAAGTCAATCAAGGTACTTTGTCGAATCGCTTTCGTCACATGATAGATGGGGGCATATTCTTCTGTTTGTTTGCCGCCTAAAATCTTCATCCCAGTTAATGACTTACGCTTAGCATCCCATTTTCCATAAACGGCTAGCTCTTCACCGACTTCAACTTTATCTTTTAAGTAAGGCTGATTGAAAAAAGAAACCATAAAAACGGCGTGATCTTGCATCATCCGAAACTGAAGACGGCTTTTTTTGTAGCCAAAGCGGCTAACTACGGGGGCCGAGACAATGACCCCTTTTAATGTAACCTTCTCTTGATCGTTGATCTCTAATAAATTTTTTTCTTGAATGTCTTCATAACGAAAAGGGTAATAGCTTAATAGATCTTCAATCGTTAAAATCCCTAAGTCAGCTAACGTTTGCGCACGTTTCGGCCCTACACCTGGTAATACTGAAACAGATTCTTGAATCGTCATCGTAATCCCCCTTTCGTCTTTGAATTTCTGCTATCTCGTAGTCAATAGAGTTGATTGTCGAAAATCACCTTATTCTCGCTTCGCATACGATTCCGCTAATTGTTTGTGTTAAGGCGAAAATTCAATTTGACAAAAACAGGAGTGAGCCAGATATTCTTGGCCCACTCCCTCCGACTTTTACTAATTTATTCTGCTGAAAGCAAGTATGGATAAACGGGTTGGTTTCCTTCGTGGATCTCAACCTCTAAATCAGGATAGCTTGCTTCAATTGCTTCGCTTATTTTTTCAGCTTCTGCTTGGGTACCTTCAACGCCTACGATGATCGTGATGATTTCGATATCCTCGCTGATCATTTTATTCAAGGTATCTAAGGTCGCTTGGTATTTATCTGCTTCTGAAAGAACGATTTTCCCATCGATCATCCCTAAGTAGTCGCCTTCATGAATCTCAACACCATCAATCGCTGTGTCACGAATCGCATTCGTAATTTGACCGCTGACTACTGAATCCAGCATCTCAGTCATTGATGTTTTATTATCCTCTAGGCTTTGATCCCCATTAAATGCCAACATCGCTGTCATTCCTTGAGAAACAGTTTTACTTGGTACTACTGCAACTGGAATTTCCGCAACTTCCGCTGCTTGATCTGCTGCCATAAAGATATTCTTGTTATTCGGCAAGACAATGACTTGGTCCGCATTGACTTCTTTGATAGCCTTCAAAATATCTTCTGTACTTGGATTCATGGTCTGACCGCCGCTGATGACATAAGAGACTCCTAGACTCTTGAATAATTCTTGGACTCCTTCACCGGCTGCAATAGCAATCACTGCGTAAGGTTTATGCTCTGCTGGTGCTGCTTCAAAAGCTGCGACCTCTTCATCGTGTTCTAAGATCGTTTCATGCTGTTGACGCATGTTATCCACTTTAACTTTGATCAACGCACCAAATTTTTGTCCATAATTCATGACTTCGCCAGGATGTTCCGTGTGCACGTGTACTTTAACGATCTCGTCATCATTGACCACCAACAGTGAATCGCCAATGCCATCCAAATAGTTACGGAAAGTATCGTAATCAAATTTACTATCA
Source organism: Enterococcus raffinosus (assembly GCF_019175485.1). NCBI lineage: Bacteria > Bacillati > Bacillota > Bacilli > Lactobacillales > Enterococcaceae > Enterococcus > Enterococcus raffinosus. The sequence continues at coordinate 270,949 of NZ_CP072888.1, read as the reverse complement.
ACAGTTGGTCCTTCCCCTAGACGAACCATAATTTCAGTACAATAGCCGAATTTGATGTCTTCTGTTGCTAGCTGTCCTTGAACACTGCGATGATGTTCCGCATTCACCATTTCATCCATTTCAGCTGGACTTGGCTCATACGTATCATCTGCTTGAAATTCGCCATTTAACGCACTCAAGAAGCCTTCATAAATGAACAATAACCCTTGTCCACCGCTATCAACTACACCAACTTCTTTTAATACTGGCAGCATGTCAGGTGTTTTATCTAACGCTTTTTTTCCATATTTAACAACAGCTGACATGACTTCAACCACATCATCTGTTTGTTTCGCTTTACGTTCACCAGCTTTTGCTGATTCGCGAGCCACAGTTAAGATCGTCCCCTCTACGGGTTTCATCACTGCTTTATAGGCAGTCTCTACACCATGCACTAATGCTTCTGCTAAATCTCGCGCATTTAATGTATCCACCTCTAAAATCTCTTTAGAAAAACCACGGAATAATTGTGACAAAATAACCCCGGAGTTTCCGCGAGCGCCCATCAATAATCCTTTTGCTAAAACATTAGCTAACTCTCCAACCTTTTCAGAAGCAGAATTGACAACGGCCGTTGCACCGCTAGTCATAGATAGATTCATATTGGTCCCAGTATCACCATCCGGTACTGGAAATACATTTAATGAATTGACATATTCTGCATTGACTTGCAGACGTTTAGCGCCAGCCTCTACCATTTCTTGGAATTGACTCGCGCTGATTTCTGTTACCTTCACTTACTTAGTCCTCCTTAAGAACGCTGCCCTTAATCAGGCAGAACACGTACACCTTGAACATAGACATTCACTGAGTTGGCTGTAACCCCAAGCATCGTTTCCAAATTATATTTCACTTTTTCTTGGACATTGCGCGACACTTCTGAGATCTTCGTGCCGTAGCTGACGATCGTATAGACGTCGACTGCGATCCCGTTCTCCTCTTGACGTACTACGACGCCGCGTGAATAGTTTTCTTTTCTTAAAATTTCTGTGATATTGTCTTTGATTTGATTTTTACTAGCCATACCGACGATACCAAACACGTCAGTAACTGCACCGCCGACAACCGTCGCGATGACGTCGTTTGAAATTTCGATCATACCAGTCTGTGTATTAATTTTCACAGCCATAGTTGTTAGCCTCCTTAAATAGGCACACTCGCCCATTTTTTCTACTATAATAGTTTATCATAGCCCTATGACAAATAAAAGAAAGTTCCATTGCGATTTGCTGATAGGGCGCTGCCTGCTTGCCGCAAATTGTACCAACTTTCTTGCATCAAAACTTTTACTAAAAAATTTTTACGCTAACAGAGTATAATTTACCTGCAAATCCATAGAATGTCAATCTTTCTAAAAAAATTCACTTGCTAATCTTGCTAATATGTGCTATTTTATTTTAGTATGAGCCAAAGAAGCGCTCCAATATCAAGGCAAAAGGAGGAAACAACACATGGCAAAAGTTTGCTATTTTACTGGTCGTAAAACAAGAAGTGCAAATAACCGTTCTCACGCTATGAACGCTACTAAACGTACTGTAAAACCTAATTTACAAAAAGTTCGCGTATTAGTGGACGGAAAACCTAAAAAAGTTTGGGTCTCAACTCGTGCTTTGAAATCTGGAAAAGTTGAGCGCGTTTAATATTATCCAACTAAGTCAAACCGTTCAATTCTGAACGGTTTTTTTTGACAGTTTTTTTATTTTACATATTTTGAATAAGAATTGCGGGTCGATCGTATCGGCTCGTTTTTTTATTTCTCATTTTGAATAAACCCTTCTCCACACAAATTTCAAATCTTTGCTTGAGTTTCATAGCTCTTTCACAATATTTTGCTGTGTTTATGGTAAAATTTGAATAGTCTGTTGAAAGAAGTTTGGTGATTTTTATATGAAAAACTATCTTAAAGAAAACCGTTGGTATTTATTAGCCAGCTTTTTCCTGCCGCTCACCCTCATGGTGATCGTCTATTTAACGATTGGTATCTATCCTGGATCAAGCCGTAGTGTTTTAGCCAGTGATGCCTTCTCCCAATTTTCAAATTTTCACGCAAGTTTTCGAAATATGCTTTTAGGTAAGCAAGGCCTTTTTTATACTTGGAATGCCTCTATGGGGTTGAATTATCTGTCATTAGTTTCCTACTACCTCGGCGGATTTTTTACACCGTTGGTTATTTTCTTTCCAAATCAATTGATGCCGGATGCTCTGTATTTCTTAACTCTAGTCAAAATTGGCTCCGCGGGACTAGCCTTTTGGTTTTACGCTAAGGGGAGTTTTAAATTGCCCGACTGGTCTCGTGTAGCACTGAGTGTCACCTATGCTCTGATGTCCTTTGCTATTGCACATTCTGAAATCATCATGTGGCTGGATGCCTTTGTTTATCTACCATTGATTATTTTAGGAATCAATCGTGTGATGGATTTGAAAAAGCCGACTGTACTGTTTGTCTCCTATTTAATGTTGTTTCTAACGAGCTTTTATATGGGATTTATGATTGGTGTTTTTTCAGTTCTTTACTTTATTGCACGTTTGATCACCAATTGGAAGCTGTATAAAAAAAGCATTATTCCCTATGGAGCCACTTCGTTATTAGCCGGTTTTGCTTCAATGATTGTAATTCTACCCTCAATCCTTGATTTACGGACAAATGGTGAAGAACTAACGCAAATCACTACCTTTAAAACGGAAGCGACAAGCTGGTGGGATTTTATTGCAAAAAACTTGATTGGCTCCTACGATACAACGAAATATGGTTCGATTCCATTTATATATATCGGTCTATTACCATTAGCTCTGTGTTTGTTTTTCTTTATCTGCAAAAAGATTCCTTGGAAAAATAAACTCGCTTATGGTGTGATTGGTGCAATCCTGATTGCAAGTTTTTATATTCAGCCGATGAATTTATTTTGGCATGGGATGCATGCGCCAAACATGTTCTTATTCCGTTACGCGTATTTACTTTCATTTTTAGTGATCACACTAGCGGCGTGGGGCTGGGAAAAGTTAGACCGAGAGAATATTTTGCAACTGGTAGCTTCCTGTCTGCTGCTAATCGCACTCTTTGCCATTTTCTGGGGAATGAAGGGCAAAGATTACGACTACCTTAAAAATATTTCACTTTACATCACATTAGGCTTTTTAGCGGTATATGCGTTGATCTTTACCGCCTACCATTTTAATAAGATTCCGTTCAAGGCACTCAGCATTTTACTTTTATTACTGATGTCTACAGAAGCCTTTATTAATAGTGACTTTATGGTACGTGGCGTGTTGAAAGATTGGAACTATGCTTCCCGCAGCCTCTATACTGAGCCCTATCCTTCGATCAAAGCATTAGTTGATAAAACCAAGAGTGATAACGATACGTTTTATCGAATGGAGAACCTTGACCCCGTTTCCTCTAACGATGCCTTTAATTATGGCTATAGCGGTGTCAGCATGTTCTCTTCAATTCGTAATCGACACTCTTCTGGTTATATGGATCAATTAGGATTTCGTTCAAGAGGCACAAGTCTAAACATTCGTTATCAAAATAATACATTGCTAGCTGATGCCTTCACAGGGATTAAATACAATATAGCGAAAACGAAAGACTTAAATAAATATGGATTCACGAAAACGCAAAGCGTTGGCGAGTATAATCTTTTTGAAAATAATAACGCCTTGCCATTAGCTTTTACGGCTCCAACAAGCATTGATAAATTAAAGGCCTTGCCAAATGATAACCTTGGCACGCAGACACAATTATTTAACGCATTGTCGCAAGAACAATTTCAGTATTATCAATTTCTGCCTATCACACAAATAGACACAAAAAATGCCAACGTTACTAACGCTGGCAATATTACAACAATTACTGAAAAACAAGGAAATGTAGCGAAAGATGTCACCTGGAAAGTACAGGTCCCAGCAAACACTCAAGCCTACTTAAGTCTCTATCCTTACGATTTTGCTGAGCTAGAAAGTTCGACCGCTACCGTTACAGCAAATGGACAAACACGCCAAGCGCAAATCGGAATCAGCGGACAATATTATGATTTAGGTTATTATGAAAAAGCAACAACAGTTACCTTCACCGCAAGTTTTTATGGTACAAAATCGATCAGCTTCCAAAAACCGCAAGTCTTAGCATTAGACACCGTAGCCTATCAATTAGCTGTCGATAAGATCAAAGAAAATGGTGTAGATATGCAAGTCGGCAAACGTAGTGCTGAAGGAACAGTAAACACGAAAGAAGACAAGACTTTAATTACAACGATTCCTTACGATGAAGGGTGGACTGCCAAAATCGATGGCAAAAAAGTGGAGACAAAAGCCTTCCAAAACGCCTTTGTCAGTATTCGCGTCCCAAAAGGCAAGCACAAAGTAACCTTTAGTTACCTGCCTAAAGGCTTCATCGCTGGTGCATGTTCTTTTGTAATTGCTATTGGTATGTTCATTCTTTATCTAAGAGTACTTAGACCAAAAAAAATACATCGGCATTCTTAGTAAAGACCGTAAAAAAAGATCAAACAATCTGAGTCTTCAGTTGTTTGATCCTTTTTTTATTTATATTTGACTTCTGCAAGATACAATCCTTCTGGATGCGCTGTTGGTCCGGCAGCGTTCCGATCCATCGCTGAAAGAATCTCTGGAATTCCGTCTGCAGGAATACGCCCATTTCCAATCTTTAACAGAGTTCCCACCAAAATTCGGATCATCTTGTACAAAAAGCCGTTTCCGCGAAAAATGAAAGTCAGTTCTGTTCCTGCTGTATTCACCTCAAGGTCTGCTTGGTAAATCGTCCGAACTTTATCTTCAATCGCTCCACCTGTCGCACAAAATGAAGTGAAATCATGAGTTCCCAATAAATCCGGCAATGCTCGGCGAATCAAATCCAAATCTAAAGGATACGGATAATACGCAGCATAGTGGCGCCGAAAAGGGCTCCGCGGCTTAGCAATTTGAACTTTAAAATGGTAGGTTTTCTCTACAACGTGATAACGCGCATGAAAATCATCAGCAACAACCTCAACTGAGGAAACCGCAATATCCTCGGGGGTTTGTGTATCCAACGCAAACCGCATACGTTCTAGCGGCCGTTCCTGCGGATAATCAAAATGAATGACTTGTCCAATCGCATGGACTCCAGCATCTGTCCGACCTGAACCAAAAATTGTTACAGGGATTCCATTGTTCATTTTCTGTAAGGTTTTTTCTACTTCTTCTTGTACTGTTCGACCATTGGGTTGTCGCTGAAATCCGTTAAAATTTGTTCCATCATAGGCAATCACTGCCTTATATCTAACCATCCTAATTCTCCTTTTAAAAACAAACGAATCTTAATCTAATATCTCTTAAATTAAACATAGAGAGATATTCTTAACCGGAGTCATTATAACAGCTTTTTTATCGGGATTCCAACACACTTAAATCTGAAACATGGTACTTATTGCTGCCTGGCAATGCTTTTTTATGCTTCCAACATACGATCGCTTCTTGTAATGATCGATCCTTGTTCGCTATAAAGAAATCACGGATATAAGTATTGTATTCAAATTGCGCATCAATTTTTTCAGGCTTCTTCGCTGCAACATCAGGATACATCAGAATCGCTTCACGATAAGTCTTTCCTGGGTTAGATTTCAGCCATTTTTGAAAGGCTACTTTAAAACGAAAAGACTCGCCAAGTTCTTGTTTAAAAAAAGCACGATGCTTCTCAGAAAAAACAATATTCTCTTCGATTAAACTATCCAGTGTTAATTCTTCCGTACGCGCAATTTTTGTTGGTTTCTTTTTAGGAACTAGCTTTTCCCCCGTGCGCAAAAAGTTTGCAATTCGTTGGTTCAACTCCGCTTTACTTCCTGATTTTGCCAAACCATGAGCTTGACAAAAGGCTTGCAGTTCTTCTTTTAAATAATAATATTCGCTAAATGTTTCTATCTTCATCCCTGCGTGTAAATCTGGTCGCTTTTCAGCCATCTTTCCCCTCCATCTTATTCCTTTATTCATCCTAACATAAAAACTACAAAATAAGCTCTGTGCATTCAAACTAATTGGCGTACAAAAAAAGCTTGGATGTCTCCAAGCTTAGCTGCGTAAAAATATTAAAAGAATTGTTGCTATCCCAAAAACAACAAGGACAATCGTATCTCGTGATGCCCATTGTAATTTACGATATTTACTACGTCCTTCACCACCACGATACCCACGGGCCTCCATCGCAGTCGCCAAATCTTCCGCACGATTAAAGCTGCTAACAAACAACGGTATCAATAGAGGCACGATTGCTTTAACCTTTTGGATCAAATTGCCATCATTAAAATCAACGCCGCGAGCACGTTGCGCGTTCATTATTTTTTCCGTTTCATCCATCAATGTAGGAACAAACCGCAGAGCAATCGACAGCATCAAAGCAATCTCATGAACTGGTAAATGGAATCTTTTTAACGGATTCAATAAAGATTCAATTGCATCGGACATTGACAATGGCGGTGTCGTTAAAGTCAACAATGTTGACATAAAGATGATCAACACAAAACGGCAAAAGATAAATAGTCCGTTCTGAATCCCGTAGGAGGAAAGACTAAATACTCCCCATGACCAATACAAAGTTCCACCGCGTGTAAACAACATTTGCAATGCTACAGTAAAGATGATCAACCAAATCAAGGGTCTAACACCCTTTAAAAAGAAGTTTATATTTATTTTTGACAAAAAGACTGCGAATAATGTAAACACTCCTAAAAAAACATAGCTTTGCCAATTATTCGCCAAAAAAATAATCCCAATAAAATAGAAACTCGCAACTAATTTAGCCCGTGGATCCAGACGATGAATCAAGGAATCCCCCGGAATATAGCGGCCAAAGATCAATTTATTCATCATGAGCAGGACCTCCTGCTTGTTTAACGATCCAATCAGCCAATTCGTTTTCTGTTAATGGTAATTCACTAAAGGCAGCCCCGCGTGCTTGCATCTTTTCAGCAAAAGCACTTGCCTGAGGGACGCCTAATTGCTTTTCTTTTAGCCATGCAACCTCAGCAAAGACTGACTGAGGAGTCCCATGTTTCACCACATGGCCCTTTTCTAAAACATAAACATAATCGGCAAAATTGGCAACATCATCCATTAAATGAGTGACCAAAACGATCGTCATATTTTTTTCCCGATGCAACCGCAAAAACATTTCCATCATTTCTTTACGTCCAAGCGGATCTAAGCCTGCTGTTGGCTCGTCTAAGACTAATATTTCAGGTTCCATGGCTAACACCCCTGCAATCGCAACACGTCGCATCTGCCCTCCTGAGAGCTCAAAAGGAGATCGCTCAAGATATTCTTCATCCAAGCCAACTAATTTCAAATTTTCCTTTGCTAAAACGAAAGCTTCTTCATCACTAGCACCAAAATTCTTCGGTCCAAAGGCAATATCTTTTGCCACCGTCTCTTCGAATAATTGAGCTTCCGGAAATTGAAAGACAATTCCTACTTTTTTCCGAACAGGCTTCAAATTCTTATTATCTGTAGTCGGTGTAATCATCCGATCACCAATTTTCACTTGCCCTTCAGTTGGTTTTAATAACGCATTCAAATGCTGAAGTAAAGTGGATTTTCCACTACCAGTATGTCCCACTAATGCAGTATATGACCCTTCTTTAATAGATAGATCAATATCATAAAGTGCTCGTTGTTCAAAGGGAGTATTCGGTTGATAAACGTAGCTTACTTTTTCAAAACGGATGTCCATAACCAGTCCATCATCCCTTCTTCATCTAAATAATTCAACGGCACATTTACACCATGGGCTTTTAATGCAGCCTTTAATTTTTCAGGAAACGGCAAATCTAATCCCAACGAAACTAACTCAGGTCCTGCAGAAAAAATTTCTTCAGGGGTCCCCTCTTGATATAGTTCGCCTTCTCTCATTACTAGAATTCGATTGGCGCTGGCTGCTTCGTCAATATCATGAGTGATTGATATGACTGTTAAATCACTTTCCTCTTTAATCTTACGAATTGTCGCAATAACATCATCTCTACCCTCAGGATCTAACATGCTAGTCGCTTCATCTAAAATAATAATATCCGGTCGGAGGGCAACAACACCGGCAATAGCTACTCGTTGTTTTTGTCCACCTGATAGACGTGCAGGTTCTCGTGTTGCAAAATTTTGCATTTTTACCTTTTCCAAGGCATCCTTTACACGACTTTGCATCTCGCTTCGTTCAATTCCTTGGTTTTCCAATCCAAAGGCAACGTCATCTTCTACTGTTGCTCCAACAAACTGGTTATCAGGATTTTGAAAGACCATTCCCACCATTCGACGAATATCCCATACAGATTCCTCAGACAGTTCCATTCCTCCAACAGTCACCGTTCCCTTTTGCGGTAAATGAAGACCATTGATCGCTTTGGCTAATGTAGACTTTCCTGAACCATTATGCCCAACGATAGCGATCCATTCTCCTTTGTTAATTGAAAAACTGACATCCTTCAAAGCGGGTGTCGCATCTTCTTGATAGCTAAATTCAATTTGATTGATTTCAATAATTGGCTTCATGGTTACACCTTCCCACTTCTTTGCAAATCTGTTCTAAGCCTAGCAAAAAAGCTATGTTTTATCAATCCTTGATACTCGATAAAATGCTTTTGTATACCGATCTGTCTTGACAGTATTTTTGGGTATAAAAAAACACTTTATGATGAGTGCCGGCTTCCCAGTCAATCTGGGAAGCGGCGCTGAGCTAGACTCGGAGAAAATCTCCAACATCATAACACTCTAAAAGAATCATCTATAAAGTGAAGAGTGATTATTATACAAGTTCTAAAACGACCATAGGCGCGTTATCGCCACGACGAGGTTCAGTTTTTAAGATACGAGTGTATCCACCTTGACGTTCAGCGTAACGAGGAGCGATATCGTTGAATAATTTTTGTAATGCAGATTCAACAACGATTGCTTCGTTTTCTTCACGAACATCAGCGACTTCATTACGTACAAAGCTAGCAGCTTGACGACGTGCATGAAGATCCCCGCGTTTTCCTAAGGTAATCATCTTTTCAGCAGTTGAACGAACTTCCTTCGCACGAGCTTCAGTCGTAACGATGCGTTCGTTGATAATTAAGTCAGTTGTTAAGTCACGCAACATCGCTTTACGTTGGCTAGATGTGCGTCCTAATTTACGGTAACTCACGTAGGTTTCCCTCCTTTGTAAACAATATTAATCGTCTTTACGTAATCCTAAACCAAGATCATGCAATTTAGCCTTCACTTCTTCAAGTGATTTACGACCCAAATTACGAACTTTGATCATTTCAGGTTCAGACTTATTCGTTAATTCTTGAACCGTATTAATTCCAGCACGTTTCAAGCAATTGTACGAACGTACAGACAAGTCTAGTTCTTCGATGGTCATTTCTAACATTTTTTCTTTTTGCGTTTCTTCTTTTTCAACCATGATTTCAGCGTTTTTCGCTTCATCAGTAAGATTTACAAAAATATCTAAATGTTCAGTCAAAATTTTCGCTGCAAGACTCAATGCTTCTTGAGCAATGATTGATCCATCAGTCCAAATTTCCATCGTTAATTTATCGAAGTCATCACGACGGCCAACACGTGTATTTTCAACTTGGTAGTTTACTTTACGTACTGGTGTGTAAATAGAATCGACTGGAAGGACACCAATTGGCATGTCTTCCTTTTTATTTTCGTCTGCTTGAACATAGCCTCGACCAGGTTTTACTGTTAAGCGAGCATGGAATGTCGCTCCTTCAGCAACAGTACAAATGTACATATCTTTATTCAAGATTTCAACGTCACTGTCAACAATAATATCGCCGGCAGTTACCGTAGCTGGTCCAGTAATATCGATCTCAAGGGTTTTTTCTTCTTCAGCGAATAATTTCAAAGCCAAACCTTTGATATTCAAGATGATTTGTACAACGTCTTCTCTTACACCTTTGATGGTTGAAAATTCGTGTAACACCCCATCGATTTGAATATTGGTAATGGCAGCGCCTGGTAAAGAAGAAAGTAGAATACGACGTAGAGAATTACCTAAAGTAGTTCCATAACCTCTTTCCAAAGGTTCAACAACGAACTTGCCATAATCTCTGTCTTCATCAATTTTTGTGATTCTTGGTTTTTCGAATTCAATCATTCTTGTCTTTTACCCCTTTCAAAACGAAAAGTGTCTTGTTCAATGACGTTCCTGTAAAACTCATAGAGTGGGGCACTCATTAAACACGACGGCGTTTTGGAGGGCGGCATCCATTATGAGGTACTGGAGTCACGTCACGAATTGCAGTTACTTCTAAACCAGTTGCTTGCAATGAACGAATCGCTGCTTCACGACCAGAACCAGGTCCTTTAACAGTTACTTCAACACTTTTCAATCCATGTTCCATTGCAGCTTTTGTTGCAGTTTCAGCAGCCATTTGAGCAGCGAAAGGAGTTGATTTTTTACTACCTTTGAACCCTAATGCACCTGCAGATGACCATGCTAAAGCATTTCCGCTTGCATCAGTAATCATGACGATTGTGTTATTGAAAGTCGAATGAATATGAGCAATACCAGTTTCGATATTCTTCTTCACACGACGTTTACGGTTGACTTTCTTTGCTACCATGAAGATTTAAACCTCCTTCACTAATTATTTTTTCTTGCCGGCAATAGCGCGAGCTGGGCCTTTACGAGTACGAGCGTTGTTTTTAGTGTTTTGTCCACGTGTAGGTAAGCCACGACGATGACGGATTCCACGGTAAGAACCGATTTCCATCAAACGTTTGATGTTTAAGTTAGTTTCACGACGAAGATCGCCTTCAACTTTTAATTTATCAACTTCAGCACGGATAGCGTCTGTTTGTTCGTTGGTTAAATCACGTACACGAACGTCCTCAGAAACGCCTGCATCGGCTAAAATTTGTTTCGCTGTAGTATTTCCAATACCGTAAATATAAGTAAGTGAAATTACCACGCGTTTATCACGAGGAATATCTACTCCTGCAATACGAGCCATACTTAATTACACCTCCAATTATCCTTGACGTTGTTTATGTTTTGGGTTTGCTGGGCAAATCACCATAACACGTCCATTACGACGAATTACTTTACAATGTTCACACATTGGTTTTACTGATGGTCTTACTTTCATGATTATACCTCCTGAAGTTTTACGGAGTACAACTTACTTAAAGCGATAGGTAATGCGACCACGGCTCAAATCATATGGAGAAAGTTCAACTGTAACCTTATCTCCAGGCAAGATTCGAATATAATACATCCGGATTTTACCAGATACGTGTGCAAGAACTTCGTGTCCGTTTTCCAATTCGACTTTAAACATTGCATTCGGCAAAGTTTCGACGACTGTTCCTTCGATTTCAATCATATCTTCTTTTGCCACGCAGAGTACCTCCTTGTAGTTGTTTCGCATTTTCACACGATAAAATGGCGGAAACTGCAGTTCCCACCCTAATTCTTAAGTTAACTTCCAAAAAAAGCTAGAAGTCGGACTGACAAATTCTATCATAAAACATCGAACTTGGCAAGATAAACTGCATCTCAAGTCGGTAGGCAAATTATTTTTCGATAATCTTTTCTACATCCGCAAATACGGCATCAATTTCACGATCTCCATCAACTGGATATAACAGACCTTCTTCATCATAATAAGCTAAAATTGGTTCACTGTTTTTAATGTTTACAGATAAACGATTTTTAACTGTTTCTGGCTTATCGTCTTCACGTTGGTAAAACTCATGACCACCGCAACGGTCGCAAGTTCCCTCTACTTTTGTAGGGTTGAAGATTTTATGATAAGTTGCACCGCAGTTTCGGCACATGAAGCGTCCTGCCAAACGTTCAACTAACACTTCTTCTGCTACTTGAATTTCAATCACAGCATCAATCTTTTTATTCAAGTCCGTTAACATTTCAGCTAATGCTTTGGCTTGATCTAAAGTACGAGGGAAGCCGTCTAACAAGAACCCTTTATCAGTGTCCTTTTGAGCTAAACGTTCCTTCACGATACCGTTAGTAACTTCGTCTGGGACCAAATCCCCTGCATCCATGTAAGATTTTGCTTTCAATCCGAGTGTTGTCTCGTTCTTGATTGCTTCTCGGAACATATCCCCCGTGCTGATATGTGGAATATTGTACGTCGCAACAATTCTTTCTGCTTGTGTTCCTTTTCCTGCTCCTGGCAGTCCCATTAAGATCAGGTTCATTGCTTTCCCTCCTAAGTATTTGAAGTGAGAACGGCGTTGAGGAAACCCTCAACACGCGAATCTACTCTTCATCCATGAATCCGACATAACGTCGTTTCAACATGAGTCCTTCTAATTGTTTTGCTGTTTCGAGTGCTACACCAACTACGATCAAAAGACTTGTACCACCTAAACCGATTGATTGAGGCAGGTTCCAAACCATTTGCGCAATAATTGGAATCAAAGCGATCAAACCTAAGAAAATAGCTCCGACTACGCTTAAACGCATCAAAATTGCAGAAACATATTCTTCTGTCCCTTTACCTGGTCTTACACGAGGAATGTAACTTCCTTGTTTTTGTAAGTTCTCAGCCAATTTTTCAGGATTAACCTGAACAAAGGCATAAAAGAAAGTAAAGGCAACAATAAGAACCGTATAAATCGCAGCACCAGGCACTGTGTTATAACTAAATAATTTGGTTAAAACATCGTACCAGCCTTCCGCGCTATACTTGCTAGCCAATGCTTGTAACACCGCATTTGGTGTCGCAATGAATGAGCTGGCAAAGATAACTGGGATAACCCCCGCAGCATTCACTTTTAATGGTAAATAGCTACTTGTGGGTGCACCAACGACTTGTTTTGTATATTGTATCGGAATTTTTCTTTCTGCTTGTTGAAAGTACGTTACAAAAACGACAATCAATACAATAGCAATAAGTAAAATCACAACAAAAATAACTGATTTCCATAGATCACTAGGATCGATATTTACGAAATAATCATCATAGATATCTTTGATACTTTGCGGCAATCGAGAGATGATACCCGCAAAGATGATCATTGATACACCATTACCGATTCCTTTTTCAGTAATCTGTTCTCCCAACCAAGTAACAAACATGGTACCTGCTGTAAGAATAATACCGATCGTAACGAATGTTTGAACATTACGATTTGGTACAAAACCGAATTGTGCAAAATAGTCAAATCCAGCTGTAATACTTACAGACTGAATGAAAGCCAAAACCAAAGTTAAATAGCGAGTCGCTTGATTCAACTTTTTACGTCCAACTTCCCCTTGTTTTGACCATTCGACAAATTTAGGGATGATATCCATCTGCAGCAATTGAATCACAATTGAAGCCGTAATATATGGAGAAACCCCCATCGAGAAGATCGAAAAGTTTTGCATAGCTGAGCCGCTGACCATATTCAACATTCTGAAAAATGGCATTTCGCTCAAACCTTGCAATCCATGTGCATCAACTCCCGGTACAGTGATTTGCGCACCTAATCGGAAGACTAATAGCATCATGACAGTAAACAGGATCCGTGATCGGATGTTCTTAACTTTGAATGAATCTTTTAAAAGTTTGAACATTAAATCACCTCGATTGAACCACCAGCAGCTTCAATTGTTTCTTGAGCATGTTTAGAGAATTTTGCTGCTTTAACGGTTAGTTTTTTATCTAATGATCCGTTTCCTAAAACTTTGATTCCAGCTTTTTCGTTTTTCACGATTCCAGCTTCGACTAAAGCAACTGGAGTTACTTCAGCTCCATCTTCAAAACGATTTAAGACATCTAAATTGATAACAGCATATTCTTTACGATTCACGTTAGTAAATCCACGTTTTGGTAAACGACGGAATAAAGGAGTTTGACCACCTTCAAAACCTAAACGTACACCACCGCCTGAACGAGCCTTTTGACCTTTTTGACCACGTCCAGCTGTTTTTCCGTTACCTGATGAAGTACCACGTCCAACGCGGTTGCGAACTTTACGTGAACCTTCGGCAGGTTGTAATTCATGAAGTTTCATTATATTGGGCACCTCCTTAGATTTTAATCATCATTGTTTATTAAACTTCTTCTACGTCCACTAAATGAGACACAGTGTTAACCATACCTTTGATTGCATCATTGGCTGGTTTAACAACAGTGCTGTTCATTTTTTTAAGACCCAACGCTTTAACAGTGTCACGTTGGTTTTGAGGACGTCCGATAATACTGCGTTTTAAAGTAATTTTTAATTCAGCCATGTCATTCGTCCTCCTTAATTAGCTAAGTTTTCAACAGAGATGCCACGTAATTGTGCCACTTCTTCTGCCTTTTTCAATTGAGTTAAACCTTCAACAGTTGCGCGAACAACGTTGATTGGTGTGTTTGAACCTAAAGATTTAGAAGTTACATCGGCAACCCCAGCTAATTCCAAGACGGCACGAACTGGTCCACCAGCAGCAACCCCAGAACCTTCAACGGCTGGTTTCATCAAGATGCGGCCACCGCCGAATACACCAATAACTTCGTGAGGAAGCGTAGTTCCTACCATTGGTACTTCGACTAGGTTTTTCTTAGCGTCTTCGATTGCTTTACGAATTGCTTCAGGTACTTCTTGTGCTTTACCTGTACCAAAGCCTACGTGACCGTTTTTGTCACCGACAACAACAAGTGCTGCGAAACGTAGACGACGTCCACCTTTAACAACTTTAGTAACACGGTTGATCGCTACAACGCGGTCTTCTAATTCCAAATGTTTTGGATCGATATAAACCATGAATGGTGTTCCTCCTTCTCCTAAAATTCTAGTCCATTTTCGCGAGCTGCTTCAGCTAAAGCTGCTACACGGCCATGGTAAAGGTATCCACCACGGTCAAAGACTACTTTCTTAATACCTTTTTCTGAAGCACGTTCTGCCACTAATTTCCCAACAGCTTGTGCTTGTTCAGTTTTTGTTCCACCTGAAATTTCTTTATCCAAGGCAGAGGCACTTGCTAGCGTCACACCCGCTACGTCATCAATTACTTGCGCGTAGATGTTTTTGTTAGAACGAAAAACGTTCAAGCGTGGGCACTCAGCAGTACCAGAAATCTTGTTACGTACACGCATGTGGCGCTTTTGGCGTGTTTTATTCTTGTCTGGTTTTGTAATCACAATTGTCACCTCTTTAATTAAGCTGGCCTAAGCCGCGTGTAGGGTCAACCTACTATTTACCAGTTTTACCTTCTTTACGACGTACGTATTCGCCAACATAACGGATACCTTTGCCTTTATAAGGTTCTGGAGGACGAGTTCCGCGGATTTTCGCAGCTAATTCGCCTACTACTTCTTTATTAGATCCCTTAACAATTACTTGAGTGTTTGCAGGAACTTCGATTGTAACACCTTCTGGAGCTACGATCTCAACTGGATGTGAATAACCAACGTTCAAAACAAGTTTTGATCCTTGTAATTGCGCACGGTATCCGACCCCGATTAATTCTAATGCTTTTTGGAACCCTTCTGAAACACCAACAACCATGTTATTGAAGTTTGCACGAGTTGTTCCGTGAATTGTTTTCATTTCTTTGCTGTCGTTTGGACGAGTAAATGTTACTTCGTTTCCTTCGATACTCATTTTGATATCAGAAGAAAAAGTACGAGTTAATTCACCTTTAGGTCCTTTAACAGTAATGTCATTTCCGTTTTGAGTTACTTCAACTCCTGCAGGTAAAACGACTAATTTATTACCAATACGGCTCACTTAAAGACACCTCCTCATGGATTGTTTGTTCTTACCAAACGTAAGCTAGCACTTCGCCGCCGACGTTTTTACCTCTAGCTTCTTTATCAGTTACTAAACCTTCAGAAGTAGAGATGATTGCGATACCTAAACCATTTAATACTTTTGGTACTTCGTCAGCTTTGACATAAGCACGTAAGCCTGGTTTAGAAATACGTTTTAAGTTCGTGATAACACGTTCGTCATTTTTACCGTATTTAAGGAAAACACGGATCATGCCTTGTTTGTCATCTTCGATATATTCAACATCACGTACGAAACCTTCACGTTTAAGGATTTCTGCGATATCACGTTTGATTTTTGAAGCAGGTACTTCCACTGAATCGTGTTTTACCATGTTGGCGTTACGAATACGAGTTAGAAAATCTGCAATTGGATCTGTCATGACCATTGAACTGTTTACCTCCTTTATGCGAGTTTATTTTACCAGCTAGCTTTCTTCACGCCGGGAATTTGACCTTTGTAGGCAAGTTCGCGGAAGCAAATACGGCAAAGATGAAATTTACGATAAACTGAATGTGGACGTCCACAACGTTCGCAGCGAGTATATTCTTGCGTTGAATGTTTTGCAGGACGTTTGTTTTTAGCAATCATTGATTTTTTAGCCAATTTTTTCGCCTCCTTGATTATTTTTGGAATGGCATTCCAAGTTGTGTTAATAATTCGCGAGATTCTTCGTCTGTTTTAGCAGTTGTAACCACAACGATATCCATACCACGAACTTTATCAACTAAATCATAATCTACTTCAGGGAAGATCAATTGTTCTTTAACACCCAAAGTAAAGTTACCACGGCCGTCGAAGGATTTTTTGCTTACTCCGTGGAAGTCACGTACACGGGGAAGTGATACAGACACTAATTTGTCTAAGAATTCATACATTCTTTCTCCACGTAGTGTTACTTTCGCACCAATAGGCATTCCTTCACGTAAACGGAAACCAGCGATTGATTTTTTAGCTTTTGTAATGATTGGTTTTTGACCAGAGATCAAGGCTAATTCTTCAACAGCTTTGTCTAAGTTTTTTGCGTTTGATACCGCATCACCAACACCCATGTTGATGACGATTTTCTCAACTTTAGGAACTTCCATAACTGAATTATAGTTAAATTTTTCCATCAAAGATGGTGTAATTTCACTTACAAATTTTTCTTTTAGGCGGTTCATCTATAAGATCCTCCTTCCTTGTTTAATTATTTATCTAGAGCTTCGCCGGTTTTCTTAGAAACACGGACTTTCTTACCGTCAACCACTTTGTAGCCAACGCGTGTCGCTTCTCCATTTGAAGGGTCGATCACCATAACATTAGAAGCATGAATTGGTGCTTCTACCTCAACGATTCCTCCTTGAGGAGCTTCTTGAGAGGCTTTTTTATGTTTTTTCACGACATTGACGCCTTCAACAACGACTTTGTCTTTTTTAGGAAGGGCTTCTAATACTACGCCTTCTTTATTTCTGTCTTTACCAGAGATAACTTTTACTTTATCGCCTTTTTTAACGAACATTACTGTTGCGCACCTCCTTTGGTTGAATCTTTCGATTATAATACTTCCGGTGCCAATGAAACGATCTTCATGAAGTTGCCTTCGCGTAGTTCACGAGCGACAGGTCCGAAGATACGTGTTCCTCTTGGGCTCTTGTCATCACGAATGATAACAGCTGCATTTTCATCAAATTTGATATAAGAACCGTCAGTACGACGAGCGCCTGATTTAGTTCGAACGATAACGGCTTTTACAACGTCACCTTTTTTGACAACACCACCTGGCGTTGCTTGTTTAACCGTAGCAACAATCACATCACCGATATTTGCAGTTTTGCGACCAGATCCGCCAAGAACTTTAATAGTTAAAATTTCACGAGCGCCTGAGTTGTCCGCGATTTTTAAACGGCTTTCTGCTTGGATCACTTGTGTATCCTCCTTTCAGATTTAAGAAACATCTATATAGGAAAATCTCGTGTGATTAGATAATCACTGCTTTTTCAACGACTTCAACCAGACGGAAACGTTTGGTAGCTGATAATGGACGAGTTTCCATGATTTTCACGATATCGCCAATTTTTGCTTCATTGTTTTCATCGTGAGCTTTGTATTTTTTAGAATATTTCATACGTTTACCGTAGATTGGATGGTTCTTCTTGGTTTCAACGACAACAGTGATCGTCTTGTCCATTTTGTCAGATACCACACGTCCTTGATAAACTTTACGTTGATTTCTTTCTTCAGTCATACTGGAAATGGCCTCCTTCCACTATTTGTCAGCTTGTTCACGCAACACAGTTTTGATGCGTGCAATCGATTTACGTACTTCTTTAATACGTGCAGTGTTTTCTAATTGACCTGTTGCTAATTGGAATCTAAGATTGAACAATTCTTCTTTCAATTGTTTTTCTTGATCTAGCATTTCGGCAGTGGTTAATTCTCTGATTTCTTTAACCTTCATTCGATTCACCACCCATTTCCTCACGTTTTACGATCTTAGTCTTCATTGGTAATTTGTGAGAAGCAAGACGTAATGCTTCACGAGCAACTTCTTCAGGAACGCCGGCGATTTCAAACATGATCTTGCCGCGTTTAACTGGTGAAACCCAGCCTTCAGGAGCACCTTTACCAGATCCCATACGTACACCAATTGCTTTGGCAGTATAAGATTTGTGAGGGAAAATTTTAATCCATACTTTCCCACCACGTTTCATGTAACGAGTCATTGCAATACGGGCAGCTTCGATTTGGCGGTTAGTGATCCAATGTGAATCAACAGCTTGTAAGCCGTATTCTCCAAATGCGATTTCTTTACCACCTTTAGCTTCCCCACGCATTTTACCGCGGAATTCACGACGGTGTTTTACACGTTTAGGTACTAACATGATTATTTCCCTCCTTTCTCAGTGTTTTTCTTTGTAGGAAGAATTTCTCCACGATAAATCCACACTTTAACTCCTAGTTTTCCGTATGTTGTATCTGCTTCTTCCCATGCGTAGTCAATATCGGCACGCAATGTATGAAGAGGAACTGTTCCTTCAGAGTATCCTTCTGAACGAGCGATATCCGCACCATTCAAACGACCAGATACTTGAGTTTTAATTCCTTTAGCGCCTGAACGCATAGTGCGTTGGATCGCTTGTTTTTGTGCACGACGGAAAGCAACACGGTTTTCTAATTGACGTGCGATTCCTTCTCCGACTAATTTTGCATCTAAATCTGGTTTTTTGATTTCAACGATGTTGATGTGAACTCGTTTACCAGTTAATTTATTTAATTCTTTTCTTAGGCTCTCAACTTCAGATCCGCCTTTACCGATAACCATACCAGGTTTGGCTGTGTGAATTGAAATGTTTACACGGTTTGCAGCGCGTTCGATTTCAACAGTTGACACAGCGGCATCAGCAAGTTTAGTTGCGATGAACTTACGGATTCTCAAATCTTCGTGTAGAAATTCAGCATACTCTTTTTCAGCATACCATTTAGCATCCCACTCACGGATGATGCCTACACGCATTCCAATAGGATTTACTTTTTGACCCACTGATTATCCCTCCTTATTTTTCTGATACCACAACGGTAATATGACTTGTACGTTTGTTGATTGGTGAAGCTGATCCTTTTGCACGTGGACGGAAACGTTTCATTGTTGGTCCTTCGTTAACAAATCCTTCAGAAACTACCAAATTTTCAACATCTAAGTCAAAGTTGTTTTCTGCGTTAGCAACTGCTGACATCATTACTTTTTCAATGATTCCTGCAGATTTGTTCGGTGTGAATTTCAAAATTGAAATTGCTTCTGCTACGCTTTTTCCTCTAATAAGATCCATTACTAAACGTGCTTTACGAGGAGAAGTGCGAACTGTTTTTGCAGTTGCCTTAGCTGATGTAATTTGTTCTGCCATGTTAATATCCTCCCCTCAAAATTAACGTCTTGTTTTCTTATCGTCGGCGGCATGTCCACGATAAGTTCTTGATGGTGCAAATTCACCTAATTTATGTCCTACCATGTCTTCTTGGATGTAAACTGGTACATGTTTGCGTCCGTCATAAACAGCAATTGTAAATCCTACAAAACTAGGGAAAATTGTTGAACGACGAGACCAAGTTTTAATAACTTTTTTCTTTTCAACACCTTGTTGCGCTTCAACCTTTTTCATCAAATGATCATCGACGAAAGGTCCTTTTTTCAAACTACGACCCATGGTGTACCTCCTCTCAAAATATGCGACACATAGTCAATGGTTCTATTTAGTCTTACGACGACGTACGATAAGCTTGTCAGATGCAGCTTTCTTATTACGAGTTTTGTAACCCAATGCAGGTTGTCCCCAAGGAGATACCGGAGCTTTACGTCCGACTGGAGCTTTACCTTCACCACCACCGTGTGGGTGATCGTTAGGGTTCATTACACTACCACGTACAGTTGGGCGTTTGCGCATCCAACGAGAACGACCAGCTTTACCGATATTGATCAATTCATGTTGTTCATTACCAACAGAACCGATTGTCGCACGGCAAGTAGCTAAGATCATACGAACTTCGCCAGAGTTTAAACGTACTAATACGTATTTTCCTTCTTTACCAAGTACTTGAGCACTTGTACCAGCAGAACGGATTAATTGTCCGCCTTTGCCAGGTTTCATTTCAATATTGTGGATCACAGTACCTACTGGAATATTTTCTAGTGGTAATGCATTTCCGATTTTAATATCTGCATCTGGTCCAGAAACGATTGTCATACCTACTTCTAAGCCTTTAGGGGCTAAGATGTAAGCTTTCACTCCGTCTGAATAATGAACTAATGCAATGTTTGCTGAGCGGTTTGGATCGTACTCGATCGTTTGAACTGTAGCAACCACGTTATCTTTATTACGTTTGAAGTCGATAACACGGTATTGACGTTTATGTCCGCCACCTTGATGACGTACAGTGATGCGACCGTTGTTGTTACGACCGGCGTTGTTTTTCAATGGTTGTAATAACGTCTTTTCAGGCGTTGAAGTAGTGATTTCAGCGAAATCAGAACTTGTCATATTACGACGACCATTTGAGGTAGGTTTGTACTTTTTAATCGCCACGTCTAGTTTCCCTCCTATTTACTAGTGATTTTCTAACGCTTATTCAGCGTCGAAAAGTTGGATTTCTTTTGAGTCTTCAGTTAAAGTCACAACAGCTTTGCGACGTTTTTTTGTGAAGCCTTGGTATTTACCCATACGTTTTGCTTTTGGTTTAGCATTCATAATGTTTACGTTTTTTACTTTAACGTCGAAAGCAGCTTCTACTGCTTGTTTCACTAAAGTTTTGTTTGCGCGAGTGTCAACTTCGAAAGTATATTTCTTTTCGTCCATGTCTAACATAGATTTTTCAGTGATCACCGGGCGTTTAATTACGTCTAGTAAGTTCATTATGCAAGCACCTCCTCAATTTGAGTAAGAGCAGTTTGCGTTGCTAAGATTTTGTCATTAGCGACTACATCTAATACAGTAACGTTGTTTGAAGTAGTAACAGTTACGTTTGATAAGTTACGAGCAGCTAAACCTGCAACTTCGTTTTCTGTTTCTAATACAACCAATACTTTAGAATCAATAGACAAGCTAGTTAAAACTTGTTTAAATTCTTTTGTTTTAGGTGTGTCAAAGCTTAAAGCATCAACAGCAACTAAGTTATTTTCAGCAACTTTTTCTGATAATACAGATTTAATTGCTAAGCGACGAACTTTTTTAGGAAGTTTGTAGCTGTATGAACGTGGTGTAGGTCCGAAGACAACGCCACCTCCACGCCATTGTGGTGAACGGATAGAACCTTGACGAGCACGTCCAGTTCCTTTTTGACGCCATGGTTTGCGACCACCGCCACGAACTGCGCTACGATTTTTCACAGCGTGTGTTCCTTGTCTTAATGAAGCGCGTTGCATAACAATTGCATCGTAAACAACACTTTCATTTGGTTCAATTCCGAAGATTTCTTCATTTAAAGTGATGTCACCGTTTTGAGTTCCATCTTGTTTGAATAATGCTACAGTTGGCATTCCTTAGTTCCTCCTTTCCTCTAACTAATTATTTAGCTTTCACAGCTGATTTGATAGTGATTAAAGATTTTTTAGCGCCAGGAACATTTCCTTTTACTAAGATAACGTTGCGGTCAGCGTCAACACGAACAACTTCAAGATTTTGAATTGTCACGCGATTGCCACCCATACGGCCAGCTAAACGTTTATTTTTAAATACACGGTTCGGTGCAACAGGACCCATAGATCCAGGACGACGGTGGTAACGAGAACCGTGAGCCATTGGGCCGCGGCTTTGTCCGTGACGTTTGATAACGCCTTGGAATCCTTTACCTTTAGTCGTTCCGGTAACATCAATGATGTCTCCAGCTTGGAAAGTATCAACTTTCACTTCTTTACCTACTTCATAGTCTCCTAGCTCAACATCTTTGAATTCTCGAATGAAGCGCTTAGGAGCCGTGTTTGCTTTTGCAACATGACCTTTCGCAGGTTTGTTAGACAAAACTTCACGCATATCTTGGTAACCTAATTGAACAGCTTCGTAGCCATCGTTTTCCATTGTTTTCACTTGTAAAACAACGTTTGGAGTAGCTTCGATAACAGTAACTGGAATAAGTTCGCCAGATTCAGTGAAGATTTGAGTCATTCCCACTTTTTTCCCTAAGATTCCTTTGGTCATGATTACACCTCCATCTTCTTAATTATAGTTTGATTTCAATATTCACACCTGATGGTAAGTCAAGCTTCATTAAAGCATCAACTGTCTTCGGTGTTGGGTTCACAATGTCAATCAGACGTTTGTGAGTACGCATTTCGAATTGTTCGCGTGAATCTTTGTATTTATGAGTCGCACGGATTACAGTGTAAAGACTGCGTTCAGTTGGTAATGGAATCGGACCAGACACGCTAGCTCCAGTTCTTTTTGCAGTTTCCACGATTTTATCCGCTGATTGATCTAAAATACCATGTTCATACGCTTTTAAACGGATACGAATTTTTTGTTTTGCCATCTTGTTCCCTCCTTCGCCTATTTTAAAAAGTAGACATAGCTCCACGAAAATCTCCGTCACGCTCGTTCGTGGCAAAGCGTCCGGGCGTGTCGCAACCTCTCGTTTCAAAGCCGACGGATTCTTTTCAGAACCCCCCAGTGTCGGTTGCACTTCTGCAAACAGCACCTTTATGATTATATTATATGGCATCAATGATTGCAAGGATTTTCTCAGTTTTTTTGAATTTTCTATTACGTTTTCAGAAAACCTAAAAAATACCTGCTTGATATGTTTCCTACTATATAATATAGCATTTCACTTTATCACCTATAACTAGCGACAGATTCTTCAATCTTTATAAATCAAGACCAAACCAGATATCGATATTCGATCCAAAAAAAGAGTCACTGGAATTCCAGTGACTCTTTGCGTCCGAGTATAATAATTAAACTATAAAGCTAATTAAGCTTTGATTGTTGTTACAACGCCTGAACCAACAGTACGTCCGCCTTCACGAATAGAGAAACGAGTTCCGTCTTCGATCGCGATTGGGTGGATTAATTCAACTTCCATAGTTACGTTATCACCAGGCATTACCATTTCAGTACCTTCTGGTAGATCAACTACACCAGTTACGTCAGTTGTACGGAAGTAGAACTGAGGACGGTAGTTAGTGAAGAATGGAGTATGACGTCCGCCTTCTTCTTTAGTTAAAACGTAAACTTCTGCAGAGAATTTTGTATGTGGAGTGATTGAAGCTGGTTTAGCCAATACTTGTCCACGTTGGATGTCTTCACGTGCAACACCACGTAATAATGCACCAATGTTGTCGCCCGCTTCAGCGTAATCCAACAATTTACGGAACATTTCAACACCTGTAACAGTTGTTTTAGCAGTTTCTTCAGCAATACCTACGATTTCAACTTCGTCACCAACGCGAACTTGTCCACGTTCAACACGACCAGTTGCAACAGTTCCACGACCAGTGATTGAGAATACGTCTTCCACTGGCATCATGAATGGTTTGTCAGTATCACGAACTGGTGTTGGGATGTATTCATCAACAGCAGCCATTAATTCTAAGATTTTTTCTTCGTATGAAGCGTCGCCTTCTAAAGCTTTCAAAGCTGAACCTGCGATAACTGGAGTGTCGTCGCCTGGGAAGTCGTATTCAGTTAATAAGTCACGAACTTCCATTTCAACTAATTCTAGTAATTCTTCATCGTCAACCATATCCATTTTGTTTAAGAATACAACGATGTAAGGAACACCAACGTTACGAGATAACAAGATGTGTTCACGAGTTTGAGGCATAGGGCCATCAGCAGCAGATACTACTAAGATAGCTCCGTCCATTTGAGCAGCACCAGTGATCATGTTTTTAACGTAGTCCGCGTGTCCTGGGCAGTCAACGTGAGCATAGTGACGGTTGTCAGTTTCGTACTCAACGTGAGCAGTGTTGATAGTGATTCCGCGTTCGCGTTCTTCAGGAGCTCCGTCGATTTGAGCGTAGTCCATAGCTTGCGCTCCGCCTTGTTTAGCAAGTACAGTTGTAATTGCAGCTGTTAAAGTAGTTTTACCATGGTCAACGTGTCCGATAGTACCAATGTTAACATGGGGTTTTGAACGGTCAAATTTTTCTTTAGCCATTTAAAATGTTCCTCCTAAGTAAATGAGATTAGTTTTTTATCTGATAGGTCCGCACCACACAAGCGATGCGAGCCCATATCATCAGTAATTATTTTACATGAAACGTTACTAAAAATACAGTTCTTTTCGGAAAAGCAGTCAAAAACAATTGACTTTTAAGAATTAATCAGCTTTGCCGCCGTTTTTCTTAATAATTTCTTCTTGAACTGATTTTGGTACATCTTCATAGTGGTCAAAGACCATCATGAATGTACCGCGTCCTTGAGTAGAAGAACGAAGCGTTGTTGCGTAACCAAACATTTCAGCTAACGGCACAATAGCGTTAACGATTTGCGCGTTACCATGCGCTTCCATACCTTCCACACGACCACGACGTGCAGTTACATGCCCCATAACATCACCTAAGTAATCTTCCGGAACAGTAATTGTAACTTTCATCATTGGTTCAAGAATTGATGGATTCGCTTTTTTCGCAGCAGCACGTAGCGCCATAGACGCAGCTACACGGAAGGCTGTTTCATTTGAATCGACATCATGGTATGAACCATCATAAAGTTTAGCTTTGATATCAACTAATGGATAACCTGCTAACACACCGTTTGCCATAGCGTCTTCTAATCCTTTTTCAACTGCTGGAATGTATTCACGAGGAACCACACCACCGACAATTGCGTTTTCGAATTCGAAGCCGGCACCTTCTTCGTTTGGTGTAAATTCGATCCATACGTGACCGTATTGACCTTTACCACCAGACTGACGTACAAACTTACCTTCTGCATTTGTCGCAGAACGGAATGTTTCACGGTAAGATACTTGAGGGGCACCAACGTTTGCATCCACTTTAAATTCACGACGCATACGGTCAACCAACACGTCTAAGTGAAGTTCACCCATACCAGCGATAACTGTTTCGCCAGTTTCAACGTTTGTTTCAACGCGGAATGAAGGATCTTCTTCAGCAAGTTTTTGTAAAGCAACACCCATTTTATCTTGGTCAGCTTTTGATTTAGGTTCAACAGCAACTTCGATAACTGGATCAGGGAATTCAATTGATTCTAAGATAACTGGTGCATCTTCAGCACAAAGTGTATCTCCAGTTGTTGTATCTTTCAATCCAACAGCAGCGGCGATATCACCTGAGTAAACCGTTTCGATTTCTTTACGAGTATTTGCATGCATTTGCAAAATACGTCCGATACGTTCACGTTTGCCTTTAGAAGCATTCAATACATATGAACCAGAATTTAGAACACCTGAGTAAACACGGAAGAACGTTAGACGACCTACGAATGGGTCAGTCATTACTTTAAACGCTAGTGATGAGAACGGTGCAGAATCATCAGCTGGACGTTCCGTTTCTTCGTCAGTTTTAGGATTAAACCCTTGGATAGCTTTTACGTCAGTTGGTGCTGGAAGATAGTCAATGACTGCATCCAACATCAATTGAACACCTTTGTTTTTGAAGGCTGAACCACAAAGAACAGGGTAGAAGTCTACAGATAGAGTAGCGTTACGGATACCCGCTTTTAATTCTTCGTCAGTGATTTCTTCACCTTCCAAGAATTTCATCATTAGGTCTTCATCAGTATCAGCCACAGCTTCTACTAATTTTTCACGCCATTCTTCAGCTTGTTCTTTATATTCTTCAGGAATTTCAGTCTCTTGGATTTCAGTTCCTAAATCATTTGTATAGATTTCAGCTTTCATTTTAACTAAATCGATAATACCAGTGAAGTCATCTTCAGCACCAATTGGTAATTGGATTGGATGAGCATTCGCTTGTAAACGATCATGTAAAGTGCTTACTGAGTAAAGGAAGTCAGCACCAATTTTGTCCATTTTATTACAGAATACAATACGTGGTACTTGGTATTCTGTCGCTTGACGCCAAACAGTTTCTGTTTGTGGTTCTACACCTGATTGTGAGTCCAATACAGTTACTGCACCGTCAAGCACACGTAATGAACGTTGTACTTCGATTGTGAAGTCCACGTGTCCTGGGGTATCGATGATATTTACGCGGTGACCCTTCCATTGTGCAGTTGTTGCAGCAGAAGTGATCGTGATACCACGTTCTTGTTCTTGTTCCATCCAGTCCATTTGAGAAGCACCTTCGTGGGTTTCACCAATTTTATGGATTTTACCAGTGTAGTACAAGATACGCTCAGTTGCTGTAGTTTTACCTGCATCAACGTGGGCCATGATCCCGATATTACGCGTATTTTCTAGAGAAAATTCTCTTGCCATTTCTTTGTTTGCTCCTCTCTTAAATTAAATTTAGCATTGTCTGGTCAGTTTTCTGTTGACCTTCGCCAGCAGAAAAAATCTTACCAACGATAATGAGCAAATGCACGGTTGGCTTCCGCCATTTTGTGTGTATCTTCGCGTTTTTTCACAGAAGCCCCAGTGTTGTTAGCAGCATCCATGATTTCTTTCGCTAAGCGTTCTTCCATTGTATGTTCGCCGCGTAAACGAGCGAAGTTAACAACCCAACGCAAACCTAAAGTAGTACGACGTTCTGGACGTACTTCAACGGGCACTTGATAGTTAGAACCCCCAACACGGCGAGCTTTAACTTCTAGTACAGGCATGATATTTTCCATTGCTTGTTCGAAAACTTCCAATGGATCATTCCCTGTTGATTCTTTGATAGTGTTAAAAGCGTTGTATACGATATTTGAAGCAGTTCCGCGTTTTCCATCAACCATTACACGGTTGATTAAACGAGCTACTAGCTTAGAGTTATACATAGGATCTGGCAAAACGTCGCGTTTTGCGATAGTTCCTTTACGAGTCATACGTAACTCCTCCTTCCGAAAATATGTCTTTATCTATTCGTTTGATTAAGCTTTAGGTTTTTTAGTACCGTATTTAGAACGGCTTTGTTTACGATCGTTAACACCGGCAGTATCTAGTGCGCCACGAACGATGTGGTAACGTACCCCTGGTAAGTCTTTTACACGACCACCACGTAATAGAACAACACTGTGTTCTTGTAGGTTATGGCCGATACCTGGAATATAAGCTGTTACTTCGATCAAGTTTGACAAACGAACACGAGCATATTTACGCAATGCTGAGTTGGGTTTCTTAGGTGTCATAGTCCCCACACGTGTACAAACTCCACGTTTTTGTGGTGAGTTCACGTTTGTTTGAGCTTTTTTAAAGCTATTATATCCTTTGTTCAATGCTGGTGAATTTGATTTTTCCACCTTTGATTTACGAGGTTTACGTACTAATTGATTAATTGTAGGCATTCCTTGTTTCCTCCTTCCTCGATCCGCTTTCTAGTACCACACATCCTGGTGGTTCTTTTTCAGCGATAAAAAATAATGCATCCCTGCATTCTCTATCAAGCGTACCTTGACACAGTCAGCACGTCTCTATTGAGAGACCTGTTCACAAAGCACCTTTGATAGCATACCATGATTGATTTTCGCTGTCAACAAACTATCTAGAGTTTTTTTACTTTGGATCAGCGTTTAGATTTTGTATTAGAATAAAAAAATTTATTTAGATTAAGCAGTTTCTCTTGATGATTTATATATCAGCAAATAAAGCGGATTCACTTTTTTGGTCTTTTTTACTTAAAAGGCTATCTTTTTTCTTTTTTTGCGATTACAATAAACGTAACTTAGCAAAAGGTGGGATTTTTCAATGAATTTGAAAGAGTTAGTTGGGATCGAAGCAGCAAAATTTGTCAAAGATGGAATGATTGTTGGATTAGGCACAGGATCAACTGCTTATTACTTAGTAAAAGAATTAGGTCGCCGTGTCAATGAAGAAGGATTGAAGATCACAGGTGTTGTTACTTCTATTAAAACAGAAGAACAAGCAAAAGAATTAGGTATTCCCCTAAAAGCTATCGATGAGGTAGCGTCTGTTGATCTCACAATTGATGGCGCAGATGAAATTAGTGAGGACTTCCAAGGAATCAAAGGCGGCGGTGCTGCCCTGCTTTTCGAAAAAGTCGTAGCAACTTATTCAAAAGAATGTATCTGGATCGTTGATGAAAGCAAGATGGTTAATAAGCTCGGAAAATTCCCTTTACCAGTCGAGGTTGTTCCCTTCGGCAGCCACAACGTATTTCGATTATTTGAAGCAAAAGGATATCATCCTTCTTGGCGATTGAACGATGCAGGAGAACTTCTAACTACCGATGGCGGTCATTACATCATTGATCTACATCTAGACATAATAGAAGACCCTCACGCGCTTGCAGCAGAGTTAGACACTTGCGTTGGTGTCGTTGAACACGGGCTATTTATTGATATGATCTCACGTGTTATTGTTGGTACTCCTGAGGGACCAAAAATTCTTGAGGTTCCAGCGAAATAATTCTCTAAAATTCCTGGCAAAGCTTGTGATTTGATAAAAAACACACTCAATTTAATGGAAATCACGACCGAAACATTGTACAATGAATCAGGAATTGAAAATTTCAGAAATTTCAAAAGGAGAGAATGATATGCCAAAATTAGTTTTTTCTCGTCACGGCTTGAGTGAATGGAACAAATTGAACCAATTTACAGGCTGGGCAGACGTTGATTTGGCTCCAGAAGGTGTCGAAGAAGCAAAAGAAGGCGGCCGCAAAATTAAAGAAGCAGGAATTGAATTTGATATTGCTTTTACATCAGTTTTAACTCGTGCGATCAAAACTTGCGACTACATCTTAGAATACTCTGACCAACTTTGGGTACCAACTGTTAAATCTTGGCGCTTAAACGAACGTCATTATGGTAAATTACAAGGATTGAACAAAAAAGAAACCGCTGAAAAATACGGTGACGAACAAGTTCACATCTGGCGCCGTTCATACGACGTATTACCTCCATTGATGGAAGCAACTGACGAAGGTTCAGCAGCTCAGGATCGTCGTTACGCAATGTTAGACCCTCGCGATATTCCTGGAGGCGAAAACTTAAAAGTTACTTTGGAACGTGCATTACCTTTCTGGCAAGACGAAATCGCTCCTGCTTTGAAAGATGGAAAAACTGTTTTAGTAGCTGCACACGGTAACTCACTACGCGCATTGGCTAAACACATTGAAGGTATTTCTGACGAAGACATCATGGACTTAGAAATCCCAACAGGTCAACCTCTTGTTTATGACTTGAATGATGACTTAACAGTTGCTAAAAAATACTACTTATAAAATTATTCCCGACTTATCAATGAGTCGGGATTTTTTTTATTTCGCAGCATTATCTCTGGCACATTGGTCTTTTTGTGCTAAAATAAATAAGTACTTTCTTTGCGGTCGTGGCGGAATTGGCAGACGCGCTAGCTTCAGGCGCTAGTGGTAGCAATATCGTGGAAGTTCGAGTCTTCTCGGCCGCATAATACAAGCTGTAAAAAGAGCAAGACAGAAGTTTTCTGTCTTGCTCTTTTTAATCATGATTCAAGAAACTTGCCACTTTTGTAGCAATCAGGTCAATGGCGACGTGATTCTCGCCACCTTCAGGCACAATGATGTCTGCATAGCGTTTCGTTGGTTCGATAAATTGATGGTACATTGGTTTTACTACTGTTAAATATTGATCAATTACCGATTCCAATGTCCGGCCTCGTTCGTTCATATCCCGTTTAATACGGCGGATAATCCGAATATCATCATCTGTATCTACATAAATTTTAATATCCATTAGATTACGCAGCCGTTCATCTTCTAGGATTAAGATACCCTCTAGAATGATGACTTCTTTTGGCTCTTGCAAATAAACTTCATCACTGCGTGTATGTTTTACGTAATCATAGATCGGTACTTCTACCGATTGATATTTCGTTAATTCCTTTAAATGCTCGATCAATAAATCTGTGTCAAACGCAAACGGATGATCGTAATTCGTTTTTAAACGTTCCTCAAAGCTGATACCACTTTGGTCCTTATAGTAAGAATCGTGTTCCAACATCATAATTGAATGATTGGGAAACCGATTGTAGATTGCGCGGCTGACGCTAGTTTTCCCACTACCTGAACCGCCCGTTACGCCAATAATGATCGGCTTGTTTTCCATGCAACTAAAACCTCTTTCGTTTTTCATTAGTCCTATTATAGCGAATCATCGTTAAATTGCTATCAAAAACTTAAAATTCTTCTAAAATTTGATAGAGGTCGGTTAATTCTTTTATCTGAAATGTTGGTTTTATTTCTTGGGCTTCTTTTTCCTGAGGATTCATCCAAATCGTATCGATGCCAGCAACCTGTCCACCCTTAATATCCGAGGTTAAAGAATCTCCCACAATCACTGTTCTTTCTTTTTCTATATGAGGAATTTCAGCAAAAACGATATCAAAGAATTCTTTCATCGGTTTGTGGACACCCATCTCTTCAGAAATAAAAAATTTCTTGAAATAAGGAGCTAGGCCTGATTTTGTCAAACGTTCATGTTGTGTTGCAGAAACCCCATTAGTGACCACATAAAGATCTTTTTTCTGACTTAAATTTTCTACCACTTCCAGGCTATTCGAAATTAATTGATGGCCTTGGTTCAAGTAGTGGCGATAACGCGCTTCAGTTTTTGGTCCATCAACCTCTTGCTCATATTGCTCAAAAAATAAGCGAAAACGATTATCTAATAAATCTTGACGAGAAAGCAAACCTGCTTCATGGTCTCGCCAAAAGCCTTGATTCATTTTCTTATACTGATTTTTTACCTCTAAAGACGGCTCTACACCCATGTCTTGAAATAACCAGCTTAAGGCTTGCTCCTCTGCGGCTTTAAAATCTAACAAGGTGTCATCAATATCAAATAAAATTGTTTTGTATCCCATTTCTATACCTTCTATCTAAAATATGTTTTTAATTGTTGAAGCTCTGTAATCGTTAGAGATCGATACTTCCCCTCTGCTAAATCTTCTGGTAATACTAGCGGCCCCATAGAAACTCGCGTTAATGCAATAACTTTTTTCCCGCATGCTAGAAACATTTTTTTCACTTGATGAAACTTGCCTTCTTTGATCGTTAATAGCACCTCAGAATGCCTAGACGTTGAACTTACAATACTTAATCTCGCAGGTTGGCAGCGAACGCCTCCATGAAAAACGATCCCCGCTTTGAACGCCTCCACGTCCTCCATTGTTACCGCCTCATTGACAATCACTCGATAGGTCTTGGTAACTTTGGATTCCGGCTGCAAAAGGTCGTAACCCAACTGTCCATTGTCTGTTAAAAGCAACAATCCAGTCGTATCACGATCTAATCGCCCTACGGGATAGAGAGCTTCCGGACGTTCTGACTCTTTTACTAATTCTGTTGCCGTTTGAAACTTCGTATCTTTTTTTGCTGTTACGACACCTGAAGGCTTATTCAATAAATAGTATACGTGGTTCGTCTGCAGTTTTTGCCCATCGACTTGAATTTTATGAAGCTTGCTATCCACATTTCTCTGTGGGTTCATTTCCACTTTGTTGTCTATTAAAACTTTTTTCATGAGAAATAAACGTTTCATTTCTTTTCGAGTCGTTTTTAGGTTTTCTTCGATGATCTTATCTAGCCGCATGCTGATACTCCTTTAAATCTATCGGACTCATTATACCGAATTTTAAAAAAAGTCAAAACCCTAGAACTCCTCTTCCTATTATTTCTACTTCATACAGTGCTTTTTTTATGTTCATTAGCTAACTGTTGAAAAAATTAATTCCTTAATCAAACCCTTTACTTAAAGCAATTTCAGGAAAAATTCCACACTCTTCCAATAGGTGCAAGGAGTTTATACTTGCATTTTGATTAGATGAGCCCTAGAATTTAATTATACGAGTCAGAGATTCGTATGATTAAGTGAATCGACACTCCGGTGTCAAAGGTTTCTCATACACAGCGTTATGACCTGGTAGAGAAAGTTGAACTTAGACTTTTTTTGGACAGTTGTGTATACGACTGTCTTTTTGCGTTTTTTTCGCAAAGCCATTGTGCTGAGAATAACCCATCACTTAAATAAAATCTGTCTGCTTAACCACAGACAGTCACATTTTAAGGAGGAATTTGGTTATGGCAGTATCATTGAAAGTAGAAGAAAGAGCAACTCGTCCCCGTTCCATTCGCAACCAGCTACGTCACGAAGGAAAAGTCCCTGCAGTCGTTAATGGGTATAAAGTAGAAAGTACCCCTATCTCATTCGACGAACGTGAATTTTCTAAATTATTGCGTGAAAATGGCGCAAATACTGTTTTCGCTATCGAAGTCGGTGGAAAAAAAGTGAATACCTTATTGCGTGATTCACAGGTGGACACCTTTACTCGTCGCTTAACTCATGTAGAATTATTATCTGTAAACTTATCAGAAGAAACAGAAGCTGAAACAGAAATCAACTTAGTTGGTGAATCTGTTGGCGTGAAGGCTGGCGGTGTGTTGACACAAACACTTTATACAGCAACGGTTTCCGCTACACCAGAAAAATTACCTGAGGGGATCGAAGTAGACATCTCTGGATTAGAAATTGGTCAATCCCTATCTGTTGGTGATCTACCTAAAAATGATGATTACACAATCGTTACGGATTCAGAAGAACAAATTGTAGCTGTCCAAGAAGCACAAGAACTTCCTGAAGAAGACGAAGCTTCTGAAGGTGCTGAACCAGAAGTTATCGGCGAATCAACAGAAGAATAAACAAACCAACGAGGCATATCGAAAGACTTTCGATATGTCTTTTTATCTTCCAATACAGGACATCTGACAAGCCTTGGCTTCTGTAAATTTTTACGTTTTCTTATATACTAAGTACAATGAGTGGTTTTTTTAGCAAAAAAGAATTACAATAAGTCACTACAAAGCTTATTTGTACTTAAAGTAAGTGATTCCAACTAAAGGAGGAAAATCTATGTTTGAAACATTTGATTCTAAAAAAAGTCGTTATGCCTCTGTCGGTGTGGTGTCCAGTTTGCCAGGCGAGCTGATTGATAGTATCTGGTATATCATTGACTTAGACTTAAAGGGACTAATCCCATTAGAAAATATTTTGAGTTTTGATTTAATCAATAATGACGGCCACGTTACCATGCACTTCTCTCAAGAAGACAGTAGTGTTGAAATGGGAATTGATTTACCTTTTAGATATTCTAGTGAATTCCCACAAGAAGTATATGCTTACGATGATGGCAACCGTCAAACAATTTTGTTGCCAAATGAAATTCGCCAACGTTAATTCACGAGACATTCCTTTTCTTAAGGGATGTCTTTTTTTCTTAATAATTGAAAATTTATTCTTGCTTTCAGAAAATTTTGTGGTAATATCAATCAGAAAATTTTAATAGAAAGCGGGAAAAGAATGAAAGAATTAACTCATGGCAATCCAGCAAAATTGATCTTATTATTTACACTGCCCTTGTTCGTAGGAAATGTTTTTCAGCAATTTTATAGCATGATAGATATGTTAGTTGTCGGTCAGGTATTAGGTAAAGATGCCTTAGCTGCTGTTGGCGCAACAGGCAGCGTCAGCTTTTTAATTATTGGATTTGCACAAGGTCTAACCTCAGGCCTCTCAATTATTACCGCACAACGATTCGGTGCAAAAGACTTGCAAGGCGTTCGCAAAAGTTTTGCTGCTTCCATTGTAATCAGCTTAGTTGTCACTGTCATTTTAACGATTTTAAGTTTAGTCTTTTTACGTCCCTTGTTGTTGTTGATGCAAACACCGCCTGAACTTTTAAATCAAGCACAAGATTTTATTTCTGTCATTTTAGCTGGGATTTTTGCGGCCATGAGTTTTAATCTTTTGTCAAACATGGTAAGAGCTTTAGGTGATAGCCGAACACCATTGTTTTTCCTAGCTGCTGCAGTTGTTGTTAATGTTGTTTTGGATTTGATTTTCATTATCTATTTCCATATGGGCGTCGCCGGTGCCGGTTATGCAACAGTTATTGCCCAAGTATTTGCTAGCCTTTTATGTGTTTGGTTTATTCGACGCAAAATTCCTTTGCTGCAAATCAGCCGTAAACATTTTTCCTTTGATAAAAAGGAGTTGGCGCTGCATTTACGAGCAGCTCTACCTATGGGCTTCCAATCATCCATTATTGCTATCGGTGCTGTGATTTTACAATCTGCGCTAAATACGTTAGGGACAGATGTAGTTGCTGCTCAGGCGGCGGCTAGTCGGATCGATCAATTCGCGATCCTTCCTATGATGTCCTTTGGTATTACCATGACTACTTTCACGGCACAAAATTTAGGCGCAAAACAATACGGACGTATCCTGCAAGGAGTGAAGTATGGTCTACTAATGAGTGGTGCATTTAGCTTGTTCGCTGGTCTGCTAGTTATTACATGCGGTCGCACATTCATTGCCTTATTTGTTGCTCGCAGCGAAACGCATGTCTTTGATTTAGCGCAAACCTATTTCACAATTAATGGTTCTTTGTATTGGGTGCTAGCAACTTTACTAATTCTGCGTTACACATTGCAAGGCTTGGGGCAAGCAAAAATCCCTACAATCGCCGGAATGATGGAGTTGATTATGCGCTCATTTGCTGCCATTATTTTGACCCACTCCTTTGGCTTTGCTGGCGCCGCTTTCGCTTCTCCGCTAGCTTGGATTGGTTCAACACTTGTCTTGTTGGCCTCTTATTTTAAGGCCATACGCCGATTGAAACAATTGGATAATCAACAAACCCTTGAAGCCACAGAAATAAGCTTCGAACATTAAAAAGGCAAAAATCCGTTTGGATTTTTGCCTTTTTCTCTTATACTCATTGGTTTGAACAATCGAACAGTCTCTTACTCATTGGCTAACTGATGGTAGATCGTTAACATCTGTTGCGAGAACTCTGATTGAAATTTTCTAGCATTATCAATAATTTGGTTGCATCTAGAAAAATACTCGTGAAAATATACTTGTGAGTCATCTTCTAAAATTCGAGCAATCGCTGACGCATAGCTTGTATTCATCAACGTAATGATCGACTTATCTGATTCACCAAAAATACCAATAAAATCCAAGCCACATTCAACAAAATACAATTCTACATCAATCAATGCCCGTTGGTTTTGACAGCTCTTACGAAACTTTCGCAGTAGCTCCTTTGCCTCGGATAAAGAACGATCAATTTTTCGATGTGGAAAAAAAGCTTGTTCCAGCTTTTGATTGGTTTCTTTTGCGATCCGTAGTCCATAACCATCCCCCAGAAAACGTGAATCCACAATCTGCTGAGCAACCTCCGATTGTTTGTATAGCTGACAAATCAGTTCTCTTAACTGTTCATCATTCGCCTCGCCTAGTTTTTCCCGCAATCCCGAAATCGTCATTTCCATCTTGCAACCCTCACCTTCACTCTTTTTTAATCTTAATTTAACGCATTTCAAATAAAAAGAAAAGGACTTTTGGCATCTATTTGAGCCAAAAGTCCTTAGTCTAATTAAACTTTTTGAGTGAATGGGGTAACGCTAGTCAATGAGTAGCTAGGACTTTCTCTCCTTTAGCCAGGTTTTTCTTGTTTCACCAACAATTAGTGGAACCGTCTCATAGGTAACCTCACTATACTCAATACCGAACCAACGCTCTGGGGTAACTGTATGCCGTTTGATCGCCAACCTCGCCTGCATAACCTGACGATCCCATTTATCAATTCGCGTCATGTTTGACAGCTCTTCTTGTATCATCACGAAACGGAAATCTCCAACTTGACGACCTGGAGTTAACGAATAGTGCTGTGGTTGTTTTGGTAAACGTCCTTGCTTCATTAAGTCATGAATAATTTGACGCAAATAAACATTCACATCTTGCGCAATTCGGAAACCTAAATACAATTTTACCTTCACGATAAAATCTGTTCCCATCATATCCACACTATATTCTTCTGTATATGGTTCATCAGTAACTTCCACATTTACAAACCAATAGACTTTGGCACGTTTCAACCGTTTATCCAAAATTGAATAAATAAATTGTTGCGGAATACTATCTTCCTCTAACCGCGGCACCAAAAAGACCACGTTTGTTTGATAATACGGAATCTTCTCATCATCATGAAGCTCCTGAAGTTGCGGCAGATAATCTTTAAATCGAACATCTTGACTTGCGTTTTCTTGAACACGATTGCTGCGGTGCCAGATGTACATCACACTCAAAATCACTAACGCCATCGCAACAGCAACAAATCCGCCGTGGAAGAATTTCGTAACACTCGAGATAAAGAAAAATCCTTCTAGCGTACCAAAAAAGAGCAGCATTAATGTAGCTAAAACACGTGAGGTGCCATTTTGCAATAAGTAATGATAGAGCAAGAAGGTCGTCATAAGCATCGTCACTGTAATTGAAAGTCCGTAGGCTGCTTCCATGTGCGTAGAGGTTCGGAAGGTCAGAACAATCAATGAACAGGCGGCCCATAAAATCAGGTTAATCGCCGGAATATACATCTGTCCGATACTTTTACCGGGATAAATGATGCGCATTCTTGGTAAAAGCTTCAATTTGATCGCTTCAGATACTAATGTAAACGAACCGGAGATCAGTGCCTGAGAAGCGATAATTGCCGCGATTGTCGCAAAAACTACACCAAAAATCATCCAGCCATCCGGTAAAATTTGAAAGAATGGATTTAAGTTATCAATGGCTTCAATCGAAGCATCTCCTTTCGCGTGAAGAATCCACGCTGCTTGGCCAGCATAATTCAACATTAAGCAAATCAACACATAGGGCCAGCTAAAATGAATATTTTTCTTCCCCACATGGCCCATATCAGAGTAGAGCGCTTCTGCCCCGGTTGTCGCCAAAAAGATGCTCCCCAAAATAAAGATACCCATTTTATTCTCAGGACTGAATAACAAATGAATGGCATAATAAGGATTCAATGCTTTGATTACACTAAAATCATAGGGAATGTTCATCAGACCCATTAACCCTAAAAAGGAGAACCACAAGAACATAATCGGCCCAAAGGCTTTTCCAACAAAGTCAGTTCCAAATCGTTGAATTAAAAATAAGAATAACAAGATGATTAATGTGATAATTACAATAACGTTTTGATTGTTCCCGAACTTTTGATAGAAATTAGGAATCCCCCGCAATCCCTCGATGGCAGTGGTTACTGTTACAGCCGGTGTTAATACGCCATCGGCTAGTAATGCCGCCCCACCAATCATCGCCGGGATGATTAAATATTTTCCATCTCTGCGCACCAATGTATACAAAGAGAAAATTCCTCCCTCTCCATGGTTGTCTGCACGCAGGGCAATTAATACATACTTGACGGTCGTCAGAAGCATGACTGTCCAGAACACTAGCGAAACCGCACCAAGGACAAAATCTTGAGTAACGGTATTTAATCCGCCATTTTCTTCTAAAATAGCTTTCATTACATATAGTGGGCTCGTTCCGATATCTCCATATACAACGCCCATCGCTATCAGCAGACCTGCCGCTGAAAGCTTCTTGATATGGTCTTTCTTCTTCTCCATTTTGCACACTCCTGTTACAGGTTCTCATTGAATCGGTGGTGATTTTTATTTAAAAAGTTTTAGGCAGACAAAGCTTTCGAAAAAAGATCCCACTAGCCCTACTGAAGTAAGAAGTGAAACTCGCTGCTATTTCGTAGTGCGAAGTTCATTGCTACGAAACCATGAATCTCGCTACGCATACCATCCTTCTAATCGCACGAAAATGCGAAGAAGAACTTGCAAAAAAAGACCTAAACAACAGCTTTCACTATTGTTTAGGTCTTGCAAATTACCTCTTAGACCAGTGCTTTGCACTAGTTGTTGATCTAAAAGCATAGAACGTTTCTCTATGTCGCTACTCCCCTAAAACTTATCCGTATTATCCAGTTTCCAGAGAGAATTGTCAAAGAATAACCTCAAAATAGAAACTATTTTTCTTCTTTTTTGCTTTCTTCTTCCTTCAGCAAGACTTTACGAGAAGCATTTACACGTCCTTGACGGTCGATTTCAGTGACTTTAACGAGTACTTCGTCCCCTAGTTTCACAACATCTTCCACTTTATTAACGCGTTCGTTAGCAAGTTGAGAAATA
Source organism: Enterococcus raffinosus (assembly GCF_019175485.1). NCBI lineage: Bacteria > Bacillati > Bacillota > Bacilli > Lactobacillales > Enterococcaceae > Enterococcus > Enterococcus raffinosus. Next base: position 232,572 of record NZ_CP072888.1, on the reverse strand, counting down.
TGAACCAGCGCGTCTTTGCCTTTAATCAAGTTTACGAAAGCACCAAATTTTTCGATACGAACTACTTTACCTAGATAAACTTCGCCGACTTTTACTTCTTTTGTTAGTTCTTCAATGATCTTGATAGCTTTCTTAATCATCTCAGCATCGGAAGAAGCGATGCTGACATTGCCTTCTTGATCAATATCGATTTTCACGCCAGTTTCTTCGATAATGCCATTAATCGTGTCGCCGCCCTTACCGATAACTGTCTTGATCTTATCTGGGTCGATTTGGATCATTTCAATCTTCGGTGCATAAGGACTTAATTCTTCACGCGGTTCAGCGATCGTATCCGTCAACACTTCTAAAATTTCCATCCGCGCTTTTTTCGCTTGTGTCAACGCTTCTGAAAGAATTTGTTCTGTGATCCCTTGGATTTTAATATCCATTTGCAAAGCAGTGATACCATCTTTTGTTCCAGCAACCTTAAAGTCCATATCGCCAAGATGGTCTTCCAACCCTTGGATATCTGTCAAGATTGTATAGTTTTCTCCATCTGAAACTAATCCCATAGCGATCCCGGCAACAGGCGCTTTGATTGGAACACCCGCATCCATCAATGCTAAAGTGCCCGCACAGATACTTGCCTGTGAAGACGAACCGTTTGACTCCAATACTTCCGCTACTAGACGAATTGTATAAGGGAAATCTTCTTCACTTGGAATAATTTGAGCCAAAGCACGTTCACCCAATGCTCCATGTCCAATTTCACGGCGACCAGGAGATCCTGCTCGTCCTGTTGAACCAACAGAGAATTGTGGGAAATTGTAATGATGAATGAATCGTTTGCTTTCAACTGTTCCTAAACCATCAATAATTTGATGCTCACCCAAAGGCGCCAAGGTACAAGCAGACAATGCTTGTGTTTGTCCCCGAGTGAACAAACCTGATCCGTGAACCCGTGGCAATAAGCTTGTTTCTGCTGCCAATGGACGGATTTCATCTAATTTACGACCATCCGGACGAATCTTGTCAATCGTGATTAATTTGCGCACGACATCTTTTTCAAGATCTTCTGCGATTTGTTTCACTTCTTTTGTGATTTGAACTAAGTCTTCGGTTTCAACATTCGCAAATTTTTCTCCATAGACTTCTTTCACTGTTTCTTTAACTTTTTCGATTTCATCTTCACGAGCCAATTTGTCCATCGTCATTACAGCTGTCTTCATTGTTTCGTAATAGCCGTCAAAAATTTCTTTTTTCAATTCTGGATTGACTTGTAATAAGGACACTTCCATTTTTTCTTTACCGACTGCTGCGACGATTTCAGATTGGAAAGCGACCATTTCTTTAATTGCTTCAAAACCGAACAATAATGCCCCTAACATATCTTCTTCAGAGACTTCTTTTGCACCAGATTCAACCATGTTGATAGCCTGTTTCGTACCGGCAACGGTTAAATCAATATCTGATGCCTCATGTTGTTCCGTCGTAGGGTTTAGCACATACTCGCCATTCACACGTCCCACATCAACTCCTGCGATAGGACCGTCAAACGGAATATCTGAAATAGCTAATGCTAATGAAGAACCAAACATCGCCGCCATTGAAGGGGAGCAATCTTGTTCCACACTCATTACCACGTTTGTCACTTGAACTTCGTTACGGAAGCCATCAGCGAACATCGGACGAATCGGGCGGTCAATCAAACGAGCGGTTAAAGTCGCATCTGTACTTGGACGTCCTTCACGCTTAATGAAGCCTCCAGGAATTTTACCTACCGCATACATCTTTTCTTCATAGTTGATCGTTAATGGGAAAAAGTCGGTATCCTTCGCTTCTTTTGAAGCAACCGCTGCACTTAATACAACTGTGTCTCCATAGCGAACCAATACTGCGCCATTCGCTTGTTTAGCAAGCTGACCAATTTCAACTTGCAGAGGGCGTCCGCCCCAAGTGGTTTTAAAAACTTGTTTTTCTGACATAATTTCTCCTTTTCCCTTTGACCAGTGCGACGCTACTAAACAAATGGAAACAGCGGGTGAAACATGCGTACACTGAAATTGCCAATAAACGGTGTACCAGAAGTAGCTTCTACGGAAATAAGTCCGTCAATCTCGAAAATACGAAAAGCTGTTTTCAGATTGCCTGTCTTATTTCTTGAAGCTGAACACTTCTGTTTCAACCTCTACTTGCATTTGGTTAGTAGAGTGACAACACGCTAATCAAAGGTCTTTTATTTTTTCCGAGAAAGCCTCGGTAATAGAATCACTTAGATATAAACGATCGCCTACTAATATTTTCTACGTTTGCATGATAAACTAGCAGCTAGCTCATTTTTCTACAAACCAGAAAAATGAACTTATTCTCGCTTCGCATAACATTTCATTAACGTATTGAAAATACGAAGTGAAACTGTCAAAAAAAGTGAGATTCCTAGGAACCTCACTTTCATAGTAGTACGAATTAACGACGTAGTCCTAGACGTTGGATTAATTCACGGTAACGTTGTACTTCATTCTTACGTAAGTAAGCTAGCAAGTTACGACGATGACCAACTTTTTTCATTAGACCGCGATATGAATGGTGGTCTTTTTTGTGGACACGTGCATGCTCATTAAGTTGATTGATTTCTTCCGTTAATACAGCGATTTGTACTTCTGGAGAACCAGTATCTCCTTCATGGCGAGCATATTCATTGATGATTTCGTTTTTACGTTCTTTTGACAATGCCATGGTTTTCACCTCTTCCTTTTTTCTTCCTACGACTGAGTAGAGCGTTGGTGAATCGCCCAACCAAGTGATAGGTGGTGCGCTTTGCACACTCTAACACTTTACTTTATTTACTCTAAAAAATCAAGCTGTACAGCAATTTAAGCAAGTCTTTTACAATCATTACAATTTCTTTAAAGAACGGCTTCTCTAGAAACAGTTTTTTTACCTTACTTACTTTTTGTGTTAAACTAACGTGATGAAATCATGTCTGAGAGGAGACTTTTTAATGATCACAATGGATGATATTATTCGGGAAGGCCATCCAACCTTGCGGGCGGTTGCCAAAGAAGTCCCGATTCCTCCAACCGCTGAAGATGTGGAGCTTGGCAAAGAAATGCTGCAGTTTCTTAAAAACAGTCAAGACCCCGTAAAAGCAGAAGAATTAAATCTACGAGGCGGTGTCGGCTTGGCCGCTCCCCAGTTAGACATCTCAAAACGGATCATTGCTGTTCATGTTCCGAGTGTTGATCCAGAAAAACCTGAGAACGGAATCAGTACAGTGATGTACAATCCGAAAATTTTAAGCCACTCGGTCCAAGAGGCCTGCTTAGGCGAAGGAGAAGGCTGCTTATCGGTTGATCGAGAAGTACCAGGTTATGTTGTTCGTGCTGCACGCATTACTGTTTCTTATTTTGATGCAGAGGGCGAGAAACATAAAATACGTTTGAAAAACTATAACGCAATCGTTGTACAGCATGAGATTGATCATATTAATGGCGTCATGTTCTACGATCACATCGATGAAAAGAATCCGTTACAACTAAAAGATGGCGTTTTAGTCATCGAATAGAAACACCATTCACTACGAATGGTGTTTTTCTTCATATAGAATCCCTTTTTCCGAAAGCGCCTGTTTGATTTCTGCTAAATCTTCTAACGTTTCATAGGCAATCGTGTGTAAATGAATCCCCGCTGTCAACTCGGATAAGAGGGTTACTTGCAGCTCATTCGCTTCTTTAATAAACGTATCCACGTCTTGCTGCGTTGTAAGATGCAAGCCTCCGACAAGTTCACCATACAAAGGGTGTTCTACGACGACATCAATCACTTCACCGCCATGTTCAACGATCGTTCGCAGTTCTTCCTCTGTCTGCTGTGGCGTATGTTGTACTGCTATCTTACTAATTAGCTTTTCAGATTCACGTTCTAACAGATAACCGCGGGCAGTTGCGATGATATTTTCTCCTGAGGCTCGCAATAATGCGACATCACCAACTACGATCTGACGGCTCACGCCAAATTCTTTTGCAAAGCTGGTGGCACTGATTGGCTTTTCCGTTTGCTGCAGCGCGCGTAATATTTCAGCTTTACGTTTATCCCCATCCATCATGCTATTTCAACCGCCTTTCTTGATAATTCCGTGATTGTTTCATAATATCCTTAAATGTCTCTACAATCGTTTCTCGATAGTTTTCATCCTTTACCAAATTCGCGACATTTTCCAACACTGCTTCTTCTCGATTAGTGTCTAAGACCGCTTTTTTTGTTTGCGCTTTATAAGTAGTCACTTCACTAACTGCCGACATTCGTTTTTCTAATAGACTCACGAGCTCCTGATCAATTTGATCAATTTTTTCACGCGCTTGAGTTAAGGCGTCCTTTTCCTTGTCTTCCTCGATCGTCTTGATAATCCGCGCTGGATTCCCCCCTACCACGACATTGTCTGGGAAGGACTTCGTCACGACTGCACCCGCAGCAACAACAACATTATCACCCAAAGTCACACCTGGAATGATGACAGAAGAGCCGCCGATCCAAACATTGTTCCCAATAGTAATTGGTTTGCCAAGTTCTTGTCCGCTGTTCCGTTTTCCTGGCTCTAATGGATGACTAGCTGTATACAATTGAACATTCGGTCCAAACAGGCAGTTGTCGCCAATGGTAATTGGACAAATATCTAAGAAAACATTATGGAAATTACAATAGAAATTCTCTCCAACAAAAATATTGTAGCCATAATCAAAGGAGATCGTCGGCTCGATGTATACACGGTTTTTAGTCCCGCCAAAAGTCGCCTTTACCAGTTCCTCGCGTTTTTTCTTATCCATCTCTTGATTGATTGCATACAATTTCACTCGTGCATCTTTACGGTCGGCTACTAATTCAGGATCACCGGCAAAATATAATTTGCCTGCGATCATTTTTTCTTTTTCTGTTAACTCCACTCATCTTCCTCCTAGCTTTTATGTCACAATACTCTTCTATTCTCTTAAAAACTGCAGATGGGACAGATAGGTATCTACAATTTACTAAAAACTGCTACACCATTTGTTTGCACAAAATTATACTCGCCTGCCAATTGAATCGGTGTCTGGTTTATTACTAAAACATTCGCAGACTGTTGTTTTTCATAAATTAAATCACAAAACGGATGAACTTGAAAGCTTGTTCCTACGATAACCACAAGCTCAGCATTTCCAACTGCTTGGATTGCCTGCTGAATCACCTTCTCTTCAAATCCTTCACCGTATAAAACAATGTTTGGCCGAATCTGTCCACCGCATACGCGATGCCGATCACTTTGTGAATACTCTTCCCATGGCACGTCTTCTCCGCAATTACGACAATAACAGTCATATAACGAACCATGGAAATTCACTAAATGCCGACTTCCTGCTGCTGCATGCAGACCATCAATATTTTGCGATACGACCCAGATTTTTTTCGTTTTTTCCATTTCCGCCATTGCTAGATGAATACTATTGGGTTGCGCCTCTTCATGGTATAAATGCTTTACAAATTGATAAAATTTTTCTGGCTCATGAACCAAGCACGCATTACTTAAAAGATATTCTGGTGCCTCAAGTCCATGATACACCCCTTGCAGCGAACGATAATCAGGGACTCCAGAAGGCGTTGAAACACCTGCTCCTGTTAGAAATGTAATACTTTTGCTTTGTTGAATCATTTCTACAGTTTGATCAACTGTGATTTCCATTTCTATCACCTCAAGAATCAGTATAGTATAAATTCAACACAAAACAAAAAGAGTTCCCCCAATTAAAAATTGAGGGAATTCTTTTTTATAGGCTGTTTAGTTGTTCTAAAATTTTCGTCGTCGTCAAGCCAAATTCCTCCTGTAGGAAAGCTGGCGTTCCTACTTGACCGAAACGCTCATCAACACCAACTCGTTTCAAAGGTATCTCCAACCCGTTATCGGCTAAAACTTCGGCCACAGCACTACCAAGGCCACCAGTAATCGAATGATTCTCAATCGTGATAACGGCTTTCTTTCCAATGAATCGTTCCAGCAGCAATTCCTTATCTAAAGGCTTGATAGTAAACATATCAATGACTTCGACTGATTCTCCCTTCGCTTCTAAGGCGTTCGCTACTTCTAATGCTTCAGAAACAAGCTGGCCTGTGGCAACAATCAAATAGTCTTGTCCTTCTCGCAATACATTGCCTTTACCAAGCTTGAAGGTCGAACCGGGTGCATAGATATTTTTTACGCCTTTACGATTACCGCGAACATAGTGTACACCTTTTAATCTAGCGAATTCCTTGATGATCCAATCCATCTGCACTTCATCGGCGGCGTCGCATATGATGACTTCTGGGATTGAACGCAATAGTGCGACATCCTCCCATGTGGTATGTGTCCCGCCATTATGCCCCGCAGTAAAGCCTGGATCTGAACCATAAATATTTATCGTGTTGTCTGAGTAAGCACCAGATAGATAGATTTGATCTAACACACGACGCGTCGCAAAAGGACCAAAGGTGTGGATAAATGGTGTGTAGCCAGTCAGACTAAGTCCTGCTGCCACCCCGACCATGTTGGCTTCAGCAATTCCAACATTAATAAAACGTTCTGGTGTACTTTGAGCAAGCTCTGTCCACTTACTTGCGCCGCCCAGGTCCGCATCCAGTGCGATGATTTTCTCATCTACTGACATCGCCGCTTTCAAGGCATCTACTACCGTTGCCCGCAATTCTTTACCAACCTCATGATTATCTGCTAAGGTGAACATATTAGGCACGCCCCTTTCTTAATTCCTCTAGAGCTTGATCTGTAGCTTCTTGAACGGCATCCTTATCAAATTTTACTGAATGGTTGGCCGCCATTTCTTCAAAATATTTTACCCCTTGCCCTTTTACGCTATCTAAAACAATACAAACTGCTTGGTCTTCAATTTTTTTACATGCTTCAATCGCTTGATCAATGGCGATTAGATCGTTTCCTTTGGCTTTTTGTACAGCAAAACCAAACGCGCGCATTTTTTCTGTAAGATCAAACGGATTCAATATTTCCTGTGTCGTGCCATCCAATTGCTTCTTATTTTCATCAATGATTACGATGCAGTGATTCAATTTGAAATGAGCGATGTATTGAAAAGCTTCCCAGCATTGCCCCTCATTTAATTCGCCATCCCCGACAATTAGATAGACATAGCTCTCGCTCTTTTGCAGTTTCAATCCAGTAGCTATCCCTGCCGCTAGAGAAGTTCCTTGTCCTAGTGAACCTGTAGTAGCATCCACACCAGGAGTTTTTCTTCGGTCTGGATGTGAGGGCAACTTGGTTCCCCCCTCATTCAATGTCCATAACCATGCTTCTGGAAAGAAGCCAACTGCCGATAATGCACTATACCAAGCTGGACCCGCATGCCCTTTTGACAATACTAAGCGGTCACGCTTTTCCCACTGAGGATTTTCGGGATCATAAACCATTTGCTTCCCATAAAGCACAGCTAATAGTTCAACAATTGATAGCGAACCCCCGATATGCCCCGCTCCGACTTTTCGAATAGCTTCAATACTATTGATTCGAATTTTTGTCGCCAAATCCTCTAACTCTTTGATTGTCACATTCTTCATTCCACACTTCTCCTCTTACTCTGAGACAGCTTTTGATTTTTTGTTTTTGCTTATAGCCGTTAATCCAACCAATACCGCTAAGACAGCCACAATTCCAGAAATGACTGCGATTTGTCCACCAGCATTTGCTAAGTTTCCTAAGAAGATACCCACGACACCATAGTCGGTATCTGAGAAGGTGGATCCCTGGAAGCCTAAATCACCCATAACCGGCATTAAAAGAATCGGCATAAAGCTGATAATTACTCCATGAACAAAAGAACCAACGACCGCTCCTCGCAGTCCCCCAGTAGCGTTCCCGTAAACTCCAGCTGTTGCTCCGCAGAAGAAATGAGGTACGACACCAGGAATAATCACTGTCGTTCCAGTAAGAACCATGATCACCAAACTTACAATCCCACCAACAAAACTAGTCAAGAACCCGATCAATACGGCATTTGGCGCATATGGAAATACGATTGGACAATCTAATGCAGGTACTGAATTTGGGACTAATTTCTCTGAAATACCTTTGAAGGCTGGAACAATTTCCGCTAAGATCAAACGAACCCCAGCTAAGATGACGAAGACGCCCGCCGCAAACGACCCAGCTTGTTGTAAAGAATAGATGATGTAGTTTGTCCCATCACTTAAATTAGTCGTAACATAAGAATTTCCGGCGAAGAGAGCCACAATCACATAAACAACAGCCATCGTGATCGTGATACTGACAGTAGAATCTCGTAGGAAGGATAAGCCTTTCGGAAAATTAATATCCTCTGTTGATTTTTCCTTGTTGCCAACATATTTTCCGATGAGACCACTCAAGGCGTAGCCGAAGTTTCCAGTATGTCCTAAGGCAACGGTATTATTCTTCGTAATTTGCTTTGTAAATGGTTGAGCCACCGCTGGGAAAATAGTATTGGCTATCCCTAAGGCTAGACCGCCAAACAGCACTAATGGAACGGCACCCATTTTCGTTACGCTTAAAATGACACCAATCATACAAGACATATATAAGGTTGCATGCCCAGTCAAATAAATATATTTGAAGCACGTAAAACGTGCGATCAAAATATTAAAAATCATTCCGACTAACATAATAAGTGCTGTATACGTGCCATACTTCGTTAGAGCCAGCGCTACGATAGCCTCATTATTTGGTACTACTCCCTGCATGTTAAAGGCGGCTTGAAACATCTCGCCAAACGGTGCCAATGAGCCCTCAACTACACCAGCACCCGCAGTTACTACCAAGAATCCAACAAACGTTTTAATTCCGCCTTTAACAATAGACGCTGTATCTTTTTTCTGCAAAACATTCCCTAAAATGGCTATTAATGCAACCAATAAAGCAGGTGTACTGGCAATATCGATCAAAATATCCAAAATTCCGTTCATTTGTATTCCTCCTATATCGTTTTCAAGTAATTCTTTTGCTATCCGTTCAGATGGCTAAGAACAAGATTTCTTTACTATCTAGCAAAAATGTTAGGAAAGAAGGCCCTTTTCTTGGCAAACCGCTTGAACCTTCGTTTTTAATTCATCCATATCAATAATGCTGTCTAAAACAACGACTTCTCCAAGATGCTTCGCGCTATCTGCTAAGTCTGTCCCCACAAAAAAGACATCCGCTAGATCGGGCGCGGCACTCCCCATATCGTAATGAGCAACTTCGACGTCTTTTACCCCTAATTCTTGTAATACACTGTTGATATTCATTTCTACCATAAAGCTTGAGCCCAAGCCTGAGCCGCATACTGCTGCAAATTTCATTAGTTATTCTCTCCTCTAGTTAAAATAGTTGTGATTTCTTCTTTGGTTGTTGATGCCAATAGATCATCCAAGTTCTCTCGATTGGATAATAGTTTAGTTAGACTAGACAATGCACGCAAATGAGCTTCGTTGTCGACTGCTGCTAAACAAACAAATAATTGAATGGCATGCTTTTCATCATTTAATAGTAAAACGGGCTTCTCCACCTTTAAGAGCGACATTCCTAGTGCCTTCACGCCGTCTTCAGGTCGTGCGTGGGGCAAAGCGATCCCTTTACCGATATGGATAAATGGTCCATACTGTTTTACTTTTTCAATCATTGCCTCCGAATAACGATCCTCGATTTTTTGGCTATCTACCAAAGGCTGTGCCGCCAAACGAATCGCTGATTCCCAATCCGCAACCTCTGTGCTGATTTGGATCATATCCGGAGTTATAAGTTCTGTTAACATTGGACGATTGTCCTCCTTTTTCTCAATTAATCGATTCATTTTCTTATTTAACACTTTGTACAGCTTTTCTTCCGTCACCCCTTTTTTCAAATCAATATAGGGGTTCAGTGCCTTGAGTATTTCCTCCGCACTGGGCAGTGAATAACCAGGAACAAGCAATTCTTCCTGAACATGATTGATCAATTGATTTTTTTCCAGCTGCGACATTAGCGGCTTAACAAGATACACACGTTTCTTGCTATTCAATGGAATGGTTGAGAAAACCGCATCATAATTTTCCTCCGAAATATTCTGCAGCTGATCGATCGAGCCAGCTTCCTGGAAGCGAATCGTCGAAAACATTTTTTTTAACTCTGTTTGTAAGATCAAAGAAGAGCTGATCCCACTTGGACAAACAATGAGCGCTCGGACTTCCTTTTCAGCTTCTTCAGCCTTCTGGTTGGTAATCGCTCCACCAAACAAGATGGAAAAGAAACCAACTTCTTCAATGGGAATTTTTTGTCCTACAACTTGCTCTAACGGATAAAGTGCTTGTTTTGTAAAATCGAAAATCTCCGGATAATCCAGTTGAATATTTTCAATCAAAACATTAGGCAAGTAAAAACCGAACCGAATGCGAAAATAAGCGGGAACTAGATGATAAAAAAGATTCATCAATAATTCTCTAAAATTTGAAAATTGAATTGCTGAATAATTTTCCATCCGATGGATAATTTCTGCCGAACAGCTTAGTAAGAAATCCAGTTGTAAATCACGAATTTCTCCTTGTACGATAGTCATTAATACCATCGTCAGATAGCCTGTTTCAATCGGATGATTTTTTTCAAAAAAAGTATCAAAAAATTGTTCACTAGCTTGATGGACCGTTAACGACTGTAAAATGTCCAAATCAGTCAATTGAGTCAAACGCTGTTCCTTGATACGCTTATAGGACAATCCGATCAATAAGCAGACTTCCTCAATTCTACTTGGTACAATGGTCAGCCCTAGGTTACTCGTTAATTTCTGAATATGATCACGAATGCTCGCATACAATGTCAGATCAAACTGATTCAACCAATAGAACAAACCAAATTTCCCCGTCGTTTCCTGTACTAAACGAGCAACAAAATTTTGCGCCACTCGCCGAATCTCCAGTTCATCACCAGTTAGATAAAATCCTGCTCTTCTGGAATACACCAATTCAATCCCTTGGGTGGATAAATAGGTTCGGAGCTTTTTAACGTCAGCGATCGCCGTGCCTTTTGAAATCTCTAAAAAATCTTGAAAATGAAACAGTGACAATTCCTCAAACGCAGAGTAACTCAACAAATAAATCAATGCCTGACGCTGCTCCTCAGTATAAACAAGGTATTCATACGTATGATTCACAAGTTTTCGTGTCCACTGCTCGATAGAGAGCGGCTGAATGAACACATGCTGTTCTTCTGAAACTGCCCCGCTTTCAACGGTCAAATTTAACTCTGCTAATTGAGTCGCGAGCTCATTAGTAGATAATCCCGTCTGCTGGGTCGCTTCTTTTAATGTTACGTAACGATTAAAATAATTGGATAGGAGATAGCTCATTTTGTAATTCACTTTCTCCTCACCTCCTGACTAAAGTATAGAGTGTAACCGTTTTATTATCGAACCTTCTTCAGTACAATTTACGTTTTGAAAATCAAAATGATTGTACCGAAAGCAAAATTATGTGCTGAGGCTGCCTAATCGTATTATTCAGAACGAATAGTACTGTTGCAATACTTTTATCCAAACGAAAAAAGGCCTTTTTTACTAAAAGAAAAATTATTTGCCAATATCTTTGGACTTTTCGAACAAATAATTCAAAGTAATTAAAAAAACGAACAAGTTTTTTGTTCGTTTCAAATGATTTCCATTGACTTTTTCATTTCTAGGCTTTAGACTGTGAAACATAATAACTGAATACGAGATGCCTCAGAACAATGAGGTAGAGGTCGCGAACCTTATTAACCCTATGGAGTGCAGAGACACGTTGAAATAGGTCTAGGAAGTTTCGCCGAAATGTACAAAATTCTCTTTGTTTTGTACGTTGGGACGCAAGCGAATAACTTGCGGACTGTCTTAGCAGTGATGCTAAGTTGCGCTATGTTTTTGTGAGAGGGAACATCATCTTCTTATTATCTGCAAGCGGCCTTATACACAAATCGGCGGCTTTTTTTGTTGCAGATTTTCAAAGACAGCCCTTACCCAATCTCGTGATTTCAAGAAAGGGAGAAATTATGAATAGAAGAAAATTTTCAGTTATCGCACTCATTGCCTTATTTATTTCATTTCTAGGAGCCCCGCTAGTCACTCGGGCAGATGAAAAGACCCCTGAAGGAGAATTACGCGTGGGCATGGAAGCCGGCTACGCTCCTTTCAACTGGACACAAAAAGATGACCGGAACGGTGCTGTCCAAATCCAAGGAGACAAGGCTTACGCCGGAGGCTACGACGTTCAAATGGCGAAAAAAATCGCTGATAAGATGAACCGCAAACTGGTCATTGTAAAAACCGAATGGGACGGATTACTCCCTGCACTGCAATCTGGCAAGATCGACGCGATCATCGCCGGAATGTCCCCGACGGCTGAACGCCGGAAGGAAGTCGATTTTTCTGATCCTTATTACGAATCTCAACTAGTCATCGTCACTCGTAAAGATACAAAGTATGCAAAAGCAACTTCAATTAAGGATTTTGCTGGCGCAAAAATTACCGCTCAGTTGAGCACGTTCCATTATGATGTCATTCCTCAGATCCCTGACGTAAACAAACAGGAAGCCATGGATAATTTTCCAGCGATGCGCGTCGCTTTGGAATCTGGAACCATCGATGGCTATGTCAGTGAACGACCTGAAGGGGTGACCGCTGAAAGTGTCAACCCTGATTTAAAAATGGTTGAGTTTGATAAAGCCGATGGTTTCCAAACCAATCCTGAAGATGTACAAGTATCTGTGGGGATGCGCAAAGGAGATTCTGATATGGCACAAGTCAATCAGATCCTAGCTGAAATTCCACAAGATGAACGTGTTGACATCATGGATCAAGCCATCAAAGACCAGCCAGCGACTGACGAAACACAAAGCTCTTCAGGTAAAAAGGAAAATGTCTTTGTTCGTATCTTAAAACAAAATGGTTCGATGTTTCTTCGCGGTACAGGAATGACCTTACTCCTTGCGATTGTCGGTACGACTGTTGGTACCTTAATTGGTTTATTAGTGGGCGTTTTCCGGACGATTCCAGAATCGGACAACCGTGCAAAACGTGGTCTGCAAAAAATCTTTGGCTGGCTGCTGAATGCGTATATCGAAATTTTCCGCGGTACCCCAATGATTGTTCAATCAGCGGTTATCTATTATGGAATCGCGATGGCCTTCGGAATTGATTTAAATCGTACCGCAGCTGCGCTATTCATCGTTTCGATCAATACTGGTGCTTACATGTCTGAAATCGTCCGCGGCGGAATCTTCGCTGTTGATCAAGGTCAGTTCGAGGCTGCTCATGCCATCGGGATGACCCACGGGCAAACAATGCGTAAAGTCGTTTTACCGCAGGTTTTACGAAACATCCTGCCAGCAACCGGAAACGAATTAGTCATCAATATTAAAGATACCTCTGTATTGAGTATCATCTCTGTCTCTGAATTGTTCTTCCAAGGGAAATCAGCGGCTGGTACAAACTACATGTTCTTCCAGACCTACTTCATTATTTGCGTGATTTACTTCGTATTGACCTTCACGGCCACACGTATCCTACGAGCGGTAGAGAAAAAGATGGATGGTCCCTCCGCTTATGTCCGTTTAGACGATGTAGATGTAGCTGTTGGTGAGGATAAATAGGAAATTTCTATACGTTTTTCGCAGTTTGTTACTATGAAAGAATACTTATCCAAGGAGGATCATTATGAGCAGTATCATTGAAATCGAACATTTGAAAAAAAGTTTCGGCGATAATCTCGTCTTAAAAGATATCAGCATGAACGTCAACAAAGGAGAAGTTGTAACGATCATCGGTGCATCAGGTTCTGGTAAATCAACCTTCCTTCGTTGCATCAACTTGTTAGAAACACCAACAGATGGAAAAATCATGTATCAAGGAGAGAATGTTTTAGCTCCGGGCTATAATCTCCCAAAATACCGTACACATCTAGGCATGGTTTTCCAATCCTTCAATCTCTTTAATAATATGAACGTTTTGCAAAATTGTATGAGCGGTCAGGTCACCGTTTTAGGCCGTAAAGAAGAAGAGGCTCGGAAAATCGCATTAGAAAATTTAGAAAAAGTTGGCATGGATCGCTTTATTGACGCGAAACCAGCACAGCTTTCCGGTGGTCAGAAACAACGTGTAGCAATTGCCCGTGCTCTGTCCATGAACCCTGAAGTGATGCTGTTTGATGAGCCCACTTCTGCCTTAGATCCAGAGATGGTCGGTGACGTGCTGCAAATCATGAAAAAATTAGCCGAAAGCGGCCTTACAATGGTGATTGTCACTCATGAGATGGCTTTTGCCAAAGAAGTCTCAGATCGTGTGATCTTCATGGACAAAGGCGTCATCGCTGAAGAAGGACATCCAGATGATATTTTCGGCAATCCGAAAGAAGCACGAACCAAAGAATTTCTACATCGTGTACTGCATCCAGAACCTTAAAAAAATCACGACGGAAGTGAGCCGACCCCCAAAAGTTAGACCAAAATCTAACTCTTGGAGGTCGGTACTTTTTATGGCTAAATATAGTTTTGAATTCAAATTGAAAGTCGTTCAAGAATACTTAGATGGGAAAGGAGGTTATAGCTATTTAGCAAAGATACATTCGGTTAAGGATAGGAAACAAATACTAGATTGGGTGAATTCCTACCGGGAATTTGGCGAAGAAGGTCTTCTCAGAAAACGTAAAAATGCGAATTATTCTGTTCAATTTAAGTTGGATGCGATAGAGTTATATCAAACTAGTGAGCTGTCTTATCGTGAAATTGCCAATGTACTTAAAATGAATAATCCGTCTCTCATTGCCAGTTGGATGAGAAAATTTCGGGATGATGGTATCGATGGACTCACAAAAACGAAAGGACGTCCATCTACCTTGGCTGAGAAAAAAGAACAGAAAAAGAAGCGTTCAATTGAGTCAACACCGGAAGAACGAGACCGTATTAAAGAATTAGAAAAACAAGTGCGTTCCCTTCAGATTGAGAATGCCTTTTTAAAAGAGCTGAGGAAGCTGCGAAAACAGGAAGCCCAACAAAGACGAACGAATCAATCGCACGAATCATCAACAGCCTCCGAGGATCATTCAAATTAGTTGAGCTTCTTGAGACGTTAAACTTTCCTAAAGCGACGTTTATGTACTGGCAAAAACGATTTGACAGAGACAATCCCGATCAAGGAATCGAAGCCGAAATGCTTCGTATTCGTAAAGAACATAAAAATTATGGCTGTTTACGAATGACGAATGAACTAAAAAATCGCGGATTTCATGTCAATAAAAAGAAAGTTCAACGTTTGATTCGAAAGCTAGGGATCGAAGTCCGTTCCTACACACGTAAATCACGTCGCTATAATTCTTATCGAGGAAAGATTGGAAAAGTGGCGAAAAACCGGATTCGTCGTCATTTTTATACGAGTATTTGTCATCAAAAAATTACGACAGATACAACAGAATTCAAGTATTTTGAAATAGATACCAAAGGCGTGATCCGACAAAGAAAGTTATACCTAGACCCGTTCATGGACATGTATAATAGCGAGATTCTTTCGTACCGCATTTCAGAAAAGCCGAATGCCTTGGCAATTATGGAAGGTTTAGAAGAAGCGATCGCGATCACGGCTGATTGCCCCTATCGTCGCACCTTCCATTCTGATCAAGGTTGGGCTTATCAAATGAAGTCCTATCGGCAAAAACTAAAGAAACAGAAAATCTTTCAAAGTATGTCTCGCAAAGGAAATTGTTTAGATAATTCAATCATGGAGAACTTCTTCAGTCTTCTAAAACAAGAAATCTTTCATGGGGAAACCTATCACAGTTTTGATGAACTAAAAACGGCGATTGATGACTATATCTATTACTACAACAATCACCGGATGAAACAGAAATTGAATTGGAAAAGCCCTGTTCAATTTCGAAAAGCTGCACAGAAAGCGGCGTAATTGCCATGTTAACAAACAAAAAACGGAGTAGATTTCTCTACTCCGAAATAAGTCTAACTTTTTGGGGTCACTTCAAAGTGTTCAACTTCTGTCGTGATTTTTTTTGCCAATGATTCTTTGATAGTATTGATCGGCTTTACGATAGGAAACAATCCAAATGCCAGAGACCAAAAATCGTCCAAAGATACCGATGGAAGGAAAAAAGAAGACTCCTGCTAAAACAGCCAAATTGATGATCATGGATAATTTGCTTCGTTGATCTCTTTTCAAAACCTTCACTACATGACTTTCTGGAGCATTCGCTTTGATGATTTGCTTCGATAAAATCCCATAGGAAAAACTCCACATCGTGTAGACGACGACATAGGAAAATTCAGGCCAAAAATGGTCAGGATTACGACCTACCCAACTCGTCACTGCGGGGCATAAAGTTAGCCAAAATAACCAAAAAATATTCGCCCAAATAACACGATAATTAATCTTTTCTGCCATTTGCATCATCCGATGATGGTTTACCCAGATAACTGCAACAAAAATGAAGCTAACCACGTAAGCAAATAATGTATTCGTAATACTTAGTAAAGAAGCCAAAGTTGGCGCATCTGGTATTTGAATATCCAATACCAGAACCGTTAAAACAATCGCGACGACTCCGTCTGTAAATGCCTCTAAACGTGACTTTGTCATTTTTTCACCTTCTTTCTTAGAATAGCATGAAAATTGTTTTTCTCTATATAATTTTACTCACTTTTTACCAGTTAATAACTGACAGGTTTTTGTAAATAAAGTACAATATAGGAGAAATATGCTTAAAAAAATTCAGATTAATCGCCTAATTTAATAAAGGAGGAAAACAGATGTTATATGAGGAACTTATGTTTGATGCGTCGCTCCTCTTGCGTTTTAATATCTTCAAATATTTAAACCAATCCACAAAACAAGTGCTTGCAATTAGCCAATTGTCAGAAGATATGGATTTAAATTATCAACAAAGCGTTATCGAACTAAATGAAATAGATCAAGAATTGGCAGAAATCCGACCGAACCACGAAACCATCATGATGCGTGCCGGAAAAGTAAATTTGGAAAACCTTAATGCTACTGTTGATGAATATCGTTACCATTTACTCCAGCAGGCTGTCCCATTCCAGTTCATGTTATACTTTTTGAATGAAGAAAATCCAACAATTGAACAATTTTGTGAGAAATATTTTGTGAGTCGTTCCACAGTTTCTCGAAAAATCGATAAGCTAAAGAAACATTTGAAACGATTTAATATTCGCTTTACATATACAGAAGCCGGCATGTCAGGAGACGAACGGTTGATTCGCTTAGCTCTTTTCAATCTTCTATGGCTGGGAACTCGAGGAATCGAATGCCCGATCAATGTTGATCAGCAACAATTAACGCGAATCATTGATACTTACAAGGACTATTTTCCGCTATCACGAACTTATTTTGGCACACAAGAAATTAAATTGTTCACCAGTATTAATTTGACTCGTGTCAATAATAAGAAATTTGTTAAATACGATCCCCGCTATAATTTCTTAATGAAGGACAATCCTTATTACGACTTTACTTCATTACGCGATCTAGTGGATGTTCCGATGACCACACGACAGTTAAAGGGCGAATCTAGCTTTATTTATTTCCTAGCTCACTATTCCCCATTCTACACGATTCGTGATGATCAAAGCATGAAACAAACGATTCATGACTTTGAAGTACGAGCAAATCCGGTCAACGATTTTGTGACTGAATTTCGTAATTTCGCGAAAAAGGCGCTCTTCCCAGATCGGCCTACCGTCATGGATGACCCGCTGATTGTCGCCAACATGTTAAATATTACCTTTGGCTATTTTATTTTCCGTCAGCCATTTCCAAGTATTATTGAACTAGTCATGGACCCTAATGAAAAGCAAACTCGCGGTGAATATATTTTGTATCAAAATATCCAAAACTTTATGCAGATGAATAAGGACAATCCATCCTATAGTTTTATCAGTTCTGTTCATCCAATGATTACCCGAGCATTTAAACGATTGTTGCTGCCTTATTTCAATCAATTTCCTTATGCTCAAAATTTGAAGGTAGGCATCGCTCTCGAACACAATGCGATTTTTGTCCGAGATTTGTATCGCTTCTTAGAGGATTTGCGTTTTATCGATGCAGAACCTTACGACGTATCCTTGAAGGATGATTATGATTTGATTATTAGCTCTTCATCATTACTGAAAAAGGAAAAACCAAATATTCAGCTGTATCAGCTTGATTTTCCATATACAAAAAACGAGTTGGTTCCACTTTATTTGGAGCTGCGGAATATTTACGACAAGAAAAATCGAGTGTATGAATAAGAAGAAGCAGGAGCGATGCGCTCCTGCTTCTTTATTATAGAATCCGTCCTAGCTTTTCAACAATAAAGACTCTGCATCCAATTATCTATAAAAATCGAATAGGAACAACTTTCATTTTTATTGTTTATCGTTGATTCATTCAAATTTTTTTAATCACAGCGTTAATTATCCTTATACATGTATATAAGTGAGCTTTATTTTTTATAAAATTAATGGTTTCGCTAGTCTTTCATCATATTTTATTCATAACTAGTTGCTATTATATAAGCATACCAACAAACAACCCTAACACTTTTTCATTTTTTAACTCCTTTGCTCATCGGCCACCCACCGATGAGCTCCTTTTTTTATAAAAATAAAGACGAATAAATTATTCCGTTAATTATTGTTCAATTTTTTTATAGATTTTTTAATTTTCGAACAATCATCGTTCACACTTTTTTCACAACTAGTTGCTATTATATATGTATACCAACAAACAACCCTAACACTTTTTCATTTTTTAACTCCTTTGCTCATCGGCCACCCACCGATGAGCTCCTTTTTTTTTATAAAAAATAAAGTTCTGTCATCTTTTTTTTGACCTACTTTTTTTATTTTTCTGCCAAGCTTCGTTCACAAATAATTCACAACTAGTTGCTATTATATAAGCATACCAACAAACAACCCTAACACTTTTTCATTTTTTAACTCCTTTGCTCATCGGCCACCCACCGATGAGCTCTTTTTTTGCCATGAACACAACAAAGAAGCGTTCCTTTTTTCAGGTACGCTTCTTTTTCTTCGATTAGACTTCCAGCATTTTTTCTGCGATCTGACTCTCTGAGCCGACACTATTGCTGAATCGATCATAGATTTGTCCATCCTTTAAAAAAATGACCTCATTCGCCGCCTGAGCGACCTTACTATCATGAGTAATCATAACGATCGTAATCCCTAGCTCTTGATTGATTCGTTGAAAAATTTTAATGACCTCTGCTCCTGCGTTACTATCTAGGTTTCCTGTTGGCTCATCCGCTAGAATTATTTGTGGTTCATTCATAAGGGCGCGACAAATGGCGGCTCGCTGTTTCTCACCGACAGATAATTCATGTGGAAGTTTCGCTAATAAATGTTCAATTCGCAAAATTTTGAAAAACGGACTCATCCGCTCCTCTGCCTTTTTCGTATCCTGCTTATCCAAAATTGCCGGCAAAAGAATATTTTCTTTAACAGTGATACTTTCCATTAAGTTAAAATCTTGAAAAACAAAACCGATTTTCCGTCTGCGGATATCAGAAATTTCATCAGGAAATAATTCATGGGTCGCCCGCTTTTCAAACATGACCGCCCCTGTAGTTGGCGGATGCATCAGTCCTAAGATTTTTAATAGTGTCGTCTTACCACAGCCTGAACGCCCCATGATACAAGTAAAATCACCATAGTTGATGGCCAAATTGATCCCCTTGAGCACTTCTTGTCGGCCATAATTTTTAGTAATGTCAGAAGCTTTGATAATAGGCTCCATGTCTCGTTACCTCCACTTTTCAATTCTGCGATAAATCAATGCCCCAATGATTCCCCAGCTTATTAAGTAAACACTGTAATCCATTAAGAATAATCGACCAAATTCCAGCCATTCTCCAACTGAAAAGAAGCGTAGCGTACCCATAATGCTAATAAAAACAACACTCACCAGTAATCCAGCAACTATTGGCAGCACAATAAAGAAGCTTACCTGTTTTTTCAAAACCCTTCGCTGTTCTTTTCCTCTCATCCCTAATTGATCCAATAGTCTTCTTCGAGAAATCAGCAGACCCTGCTCACTCTCAAATTTTGCGACGAGTATTCCTGCATTCATGAAGATACAGATAGCTAACGTGAAGATCAAAAGTAAGACCTGCAGATAATTTTCAGTAACCACATTGTCTCGTCGCTGTGTTCGCTCATATATCGGCTCAATCGTGGCATCCCAACGTTTATCCTCAAGATAAGTATCCTTCAAGAAAGTCAATGATTGAAGGATGCTTTTATCGCCATTAATCAGAAATAATTGTCGCGGATTTTCTTTTTTTGTCAGTTTTTCAAATTCATCATTTGAAAAAACAAGAATATTTTCTTGTAACCCCCGTTGAAACATTCCAGTCAGTATCAAGCGTTCTTGACTCTTGATAGTTCGCATAGGAAAAATCAGGTCGACATTGTTTGTATTATAGCTTTCTAATGGGGTTCCGATTCGCAAACGCGGCCGCACACTTTGCGGATCCCAATCGATCGGCTGTGCGCGGATACTGATGGCCTGTTGATAAACCACATGCCATTGCCCCATTTTTAAATCTAGTGGATGATTTTCTAACTCGGTGGCCTGTCGCAACTGTTGATAAGTGGTCTCAGAAATACCGATATGCTGTCCTTGAATAAACATCACCGGGCGACTGGTACCGAAAGTTTCCCATTCTGGATCACCATCTATAGAAGTGACTGAAAAAAATGGGTACTTTTTCCACAATGCCTTCTCTCGAGTCAATATTCCTTCCACTTGCTGAACTTCTGGCTGCTTCACCTTTGCAACCACCTCGTAAGGAAATAAATTTTCCACAGTCGTTTGTTGAAATGTCACTAGCCGCGGTAAAAAGAAGCCGACTATTAAAACATTCAACAGGGTCGCTAATGTTAAAACATTGATACTCTTATGGAATCGATAAAATAAATCATTACGAGAAAGTAATAGGTCGGTCTTTCCCCGCCTCTGTTTCACATAAAGCCCACCGCCGCCAAGGAATAGTCCCCATAGGGCAGCGATCAGTGTTGCAATTACTAATAATGTTTCTGCCGATTTCCGCCGATGGAACCACAAAAAAGTAATGGTTAACATGATCAGACCCGCCAATAAAAACAGCGGACTCCAGCGTTGATTGGGCTGATCCGGTTTGGCTTGTTCCCGTGGTCTAAACTGAATTAAACGAAGGATTTTTTCTTGATGGAACGCCATCGCCAAAATGACCAAACCTGCATAAAGCGGCAGAGCCCAACCAAAGCTTGCAAACTCTCTAGTAAGTACTAACCCAATGGTGCCCCCAAGCAAAATTCCCGTTAAGGCGCAGAAGCCGAATTCTTCCAAAAGCATCATTAAAAAGGTTCGTTTCCGAATGCCCAGCTGGATAAACAATTCCATGTGTTTTGCCTTAAAATCAACGTATAACCCGTCCATGAACGTTAGAAATAGCAATAACAATAATAAAAGAACGCCGCCTGATTCGATAAAAATACGTAGCAGTCCCGTCTTATCAAAGATAGATTCCTGTGTATGCATCCCACTAAAATCACGATACGTAAAGAAAAGAATGATCAGTGAAAAAAATACCAGCGCGTTAGCAAAAATCAGCAGCACGTAATTCTTATGATAAAAACGAAAATTTTTTCGAATTATTTGGTGAAACTCTGGCGGATACTTACCAGGAAAGGCTAAACGTCGCTTACGATCCTCATTGTAGGCTTTCTCAACTTTTTGTGACGCCGCATACTTCTGGTCACGCGCGATTTTATCCTCTAAATACCGATTCAACAGGAACTCCATCGCACCAACAATCAAGAATAGAACCAACCACATACTACTTGTGTAAAATTGAATAAAGATAAAATAGAAAAACATCGTAAAATAGAGCCACGCTGATTTAACAGCGTCCAAAAAAGACAGCTTTCGCTGACAGGTGATTAAAACAGCATCGGCAATATAAATGATGGCTAGTAATAAAAACATTGCTGTCCCTACTAAAACACCCATTCCAGAAGAAAAGCCTGTCCGCCAAAAATGTAGAAAATCTCCGCTGATCAAGCTGCGAAACCAAGCTCCTATTAAACTGAATCGCTGCTGTTCGCCGCCGATTATTTTAAAAAATAGCGCGATCACTAACATCCCGTAGCCGGCTACCAGGGAAATCCCATTCATTCGCTTTTGCATAATGCCCTCCTGCACTGTTCTTCTATCTATCATCATAGCAGAATAGGAACACGCTGAAAGCGTTTGTTAGAAAATAATTCATTGCCAAAAAATGAATCTAGCATAAAAAAACTAGGTACCCTACGGAGAGTACCTAGTGAATCAATCAATTATTTTTTATGTGTTTCGAATAATGGGCTGACTGGTTTATTTTCGTGGATACGTTTGATCGCATCCCCCATTAATTCACCCACACTGATTTCATCAATCTTATCGATTTTTCGTTCATCTGATAAGTAGATTGAATCCGTTACAACTAAATGTTCAATGGCTGAATCTTGGATTCGTTGCATTGCTGGTCCAGATAAGACAGGGTGGGTACATGAAGCGTAGACTTGTTTCGCACCAGCTTCTTTTAAAGCGTTGGCAGCTAACGTAATCGTACCGGCAGTATCGATCATGTCATCGATAATCACACATGTTTTGCCATCGACTTTCCCAATAATATTCATTACTTCAGCAACATTCGCTTTTGGACGGCGTTTATCAATGATCGCAATCGGCGCCTTTAAGAATTCAGCTAATTTACGAGCGCGTGTTACCCCACCATGGTCAGGTGATACCACCACAACGTCATCTCCGCAAATTTCTTTTTCTAAGAAATAATCGGCAATCAATGGTGCACCCATCAAATGATCGACAGGGATATCAAAGAATCCTTGAATTTGTGAAGCATGTAGATCTAGCGTCAATAGACGAGTCGCGCCAGCTTTTTCAATCATGTTAGCAACAAGTTTAGCAGTGATTGGTTCCCGTGCACGTGCTTTACGGTCCTGACGGGCATACCCGTAATAAGGCATTACGACGTTGATTGTTTTTGCACTCGCACGTTTCAAAGCATCGATCATAATCAAAAGTTCCATCAGATTATCATTTACTGGACTGCTTGTTGACTGAACGACATAGACATGACAACCGCGAATACTTTCTTCAATGTTTACTTGAATTTCACCATCACTAAATTGGGTAACTGAACTTTTTCCTAATTCAACACCAACTTCTTCAGCGATTTTCTCAGCTAGGGGACGATTTGAGTTCAAAGCAAAAATTTTCAATCTTGGATCAAAATAATGTTTCGACATGGGGACCTCCACTTTCTTTTTAAGCATACGTTACCGATTATATACCATTTCAAATAAAATACTAGTCATTTCCATTTAAGAAATCAAGAGAATTCCCTTAAAAAGGCAGATGATTAGCATAACCTTCTTTGTTGACTTGACGAGCGCGAGCAATAGCCATATCACCTTCAGCGACATCATCAGTAATTGTTGAGCCTGCTGCTGTTACACTGTTATCGGCAATGTTGACTGGTGCGATAATATTCGTGCTAGAACCAATAAAGACATGATCTCCGACATTGGTATGGTGCTTGTTTTTGCCGTCATAATTGACAAAAACTACCCCGCAGCCAACGTTGATATCTTTTCCAAGCGTCGCATCACCCACATAGGTCAAATGACCCACTTTAGTGTTTTCACCAATAGAAGCTTTTTTGATTTCCACGTAGTTACCAATATGAGCATTTTCACCAATATCCGCTTGTGGACGTAAATGTGCATTCGGGCCAACATCCGCGTTTTTACGAACAATACATTCTTCTAATACAGAAGCGGTGATCTCCACATTGTCTTCAATTGTACTATCAACGATTTTTGAGTGAGCACCGATAATACAATCGGAACCGATCACGGTATTTCCTTGGATCTGCACACCAGGTTCAACGATGGTATCAGAACCGATTTTGACACCCGCATCTATATAAGTGGTTGCAGGATCAATAAAGGTTACACCGTTAACCATATGCTGACGGTTGATCCGGCGACGCATGATTTCATTCGCATTCGCTAAAGCGATCCGATCATTTACCCCTAAGGATTCTTCAAAATCCTCTGTTTGATAGGCCGCCACTGTTTGTCCATCATTTTTTAAAATCTCAACGATGTCAGTTAAGTAGTATTCACCTTGTGCATTATTCGTACCGATTTTTTCCAATGCTGCAAATAATTGTTCGTTGTCAAAGCAATAGGTTCCAGTATTGATTTCTTGCGTACGCGCTTCTTCTGGTGTCGCGTCTTTTTGTTCTACGATCTTTTCTACGATACCAACATGGTCACGTAAAATACGGCCATAGCCTGTTGGGTCTTCTGCATGAGCAGTTAGGATCGTCGCACTGGCCTTTTTACCTTGGTGGTAATCAAACAGGTTGTTTAATGTTTGCGTCGTAAGTAAAGGAGTGTCTCCACTGATAACTAAAGTAGTTCCTTTTTTGCCTTTTAAGAATTCTGCGGCCTGCATCACGGCATGGCCCGTTCCTAATTGCTCTGCCTGCAGCGCATATTGACTGCGTTCGCCTAGCTGCTCTTTGACCATTTCTGCACCATGCCCTACGATAGTCACGATATCTGTCGGCTGTGTCTCAACCACTCGTTCGATAATGTGTTCCACCATTGGTTTTCCCGCCACTGGGTGCAGCACTTTGTATAATTTTGATTTCATGCGAGTTCCCTTACCCGCCGCTAAAATAATCGCATAACGATTTTCCAAAAGAAGTCACTCCTATTTCGTTTTAATGTATTCATTTTTCTCAGATGAAAAATGAGTCTGATTCTCAACACGTATATCATTCTACTAATGAACTAAAAGTACATAGTAGAACTGACATCCTATTTCGTTTTAATGTATTCATTTTTCTCAAAAGAAAAATGAGTCTGATTCTCAACACGTATATCATTCTACTAATGAATTAGAAATACATAGTAGAACTGACATCCTATTTCGTTTTAATGTATTCATTTTTCTAAAAAGAAAAATGAGTTTGATTCTCAACACGTATATCATTCTACTAATGAACTAAAAGTACATAGTAGAACTGACATCCTCATTCATATTAATGAAATAATTTTTCTAAAAAAAATTATCTCTGATGTTCATTCCGTATATCATTCTACTGGATTGTAGAATGGATTTTCATTTATGAAGTTCTTGCTATTTTAAACGCTTATCCCATTTTACTAGCCAGACGCAAAAAAGGCTAGCCCGTTAGACTCTCCATTAAAAATTCGGGAGAGTCCAAACAGCGTAGCATTTCTTTCATCTATTTATCGAAGCAGTTGCCAGGTACGACCGAAATGGTTTTTGTACTTGTATCGACATCCTGTACAAATAATAATGAATTATAGTCGTCGATCGCGCGTTCACCTTTAAATTTAGATTCCGCAAAGACTGTAATCCCTACAAGCTCCGCCTCAAATTCTTCGATCAGACTCTTCATGCCATTGACGGTTCCGCCGCCTTTCATAAAGTCATCTACGATCAGAACTTTCGAGCCGCGTTTTAAACTGCGTTTTGATAATTCCATTTTTTCAATGCGTTCAGAAGAACCTGACACATAATTGACGCTGACCGTTGACCCTTCGGTAATTTTCGAATCCCGACGAACGATCACAAAAGGTGCGTTCAAATAATAAGAGACCGCTTGGGCGATCGGCACTCCTTTTGTGGCCACAGTCATGACTGCATCAACCTTTTTATCTAAGTATTGAGCCGCAATAATTCGACCGACCTTGCGTAACAAGTCGGGTTGGCCTAACATATCTGATAAATACACGTAGCCGCCAGGCAGCAACCGATCTTCTTCTGACAAACGTTCTGCCAAAGAACCGATATATTCTTGCGCCTCTTCATCCGTGATACTCGGCGTAAAGACAACTCCACCTGCTGCTCCAGGAATCGTCTCTAAGAAGCCTGTTCCTCGTTCTTTGAAGGTCTTCTTCACAATGGCTAAATCTTCACTGATAGAAGATTTGGCTGAACCGTATCTGGCCGCAAAAAAAGTCAATGGGATCAAGTCATGTGGATGATCCAACAAATATTGTGTCATGTCGATTAATCGTTCGCTTCGACGCACTTTCACGTAATTCACTCCTATTTCGTATTTAGTATAATCATTTTTACTTGGAAAAATAATTTTGATTCTCAACGCGGATTTTTGCACCGTTTCTTTAAAAGAAGCGCGCATGACCCCGATTCTGATTTATCGTTTCCCATTATAAGGGTTTAGCCAATAAAATTCGAGCATTTTCTCGTTTTAAAGTCGAAAAGTTCGGAATTTATTAATTATTACACAAAAAAAGAGGAAAAGCTTTCGCTTTCCTCTATTTTTGAACTTGTTTTCGTTGAATCAGGATTCGTAATTGACGAATCCCATTAAGAATCAGAAACAATAAAATGAAGCCAAGCGTAATCGTCGCTCCTGGCGGCGTATCTAAATAATACGAACCCGTCAGTCCGCCGATCATGCCAACAAAACCAACCAGCACACTAACGAAGATGACAATATTGAAGCTTTTGCCAACGCGCATTCCGATCGCCGCAGGCAATACCATAATCGCTGAGATCAGCAGAGCTCCTGCGATAGGAATCATAATAGCGATCGCCACACCAGTGACAACATTAAAAATCATCGACATCATGCGAACGGGCAACCCATCCACGGCGGCAATATCTTCATCAAAGGTCAAAACATACATTGGTCGTTTGAATAGCAAGAACAAAATACCTACCAGAACAAACAAGATGCCTAAAAATAATACCTGCTGCCAAGTGATCGTCACGATCGAGCCAAACAGATAAGACTGAATGCTGACCGCCGAACTGCCAGGCGCTAAACTCATCAGCACTAGTGCGACTGCTAAACCCGCCGCCATCAAAATGGCGATGGATATTTCCGAATAGGAACTGTACATATTCTGCAGGTATTCCATGATAATCGCAGCAATCACAACGACTAACAGTGTTGTACCTGTTGGATTCAAGTTTAAGAAGAAGCCCAGCGCGACTCCTGCCAATGAAACGTGGGATAGCGTATCAGCCATCAAAGATTGACGACGAATGACAAGAAAGACACCTAGCATAGGCGCGATTCCTGCTATAAAGATCGCAGCTAGAAAGGCACGTCTCATGAACTCATATGAAAGCAACGCCATTTAGAATTCTCCTTTCGTACCAATCGAATATGCCGATCAATATATTTTTTCGTATCCTCATGGTCATGAGTGATCATTAAAATGCTCTTTCCATGGGCATGAGCGCTGTGTCGCAACAATTCATAAAAATCATTCCGAGATTTTTCATCCATCCCTGTTGTCGGTTCATCCAAAATCAACAGATCAGGATCTTTCGCAAATAAACGCGCCAAGCTGATCCGTTGTTTTTGACCCCCGGACAGCTCGCCGACCTTTTTATGGCGCATGTTCCACATATCTACTGACTCTAATGCCTTTTGTACATGCTCATGATCTCGGGGGGATAATTTTTTGAACCATTTTCCTTGTGGGTAGCGTCCGGAGGATACTAGCTCTAGCACCGTGCTGGGAAATCCAGCATTGAAGGATGCTACCTGCTGAGGAATATAGCCGATACTCAATTTTGTTCCTTGGGCATTTTTTTTCGCAATCGTCACTTTTCCACTGCTAGGCTTTAATAAGCCTAATGTCGCTTTGATCAATGTCGATTTTGCGGCACCATTTTCTCCAGTCAAAATGACGAACTCCCCCGGATCCACATGGTAGGAAACATTTTCCAAAACCGGTTCGTTATCATAATAGAATGAAAGGTCTTCCACCTCGATATACGACATGTTCGTCTCTCCTTTAATCATTGTTTTGCTGTTATTGGATACTTTCCTTCAAGGCGTTCAAATTCTCCCGCATAACAGAAACGTAATCTTCACCGTCTTTGATTTGTTTGTTCGTTAAGCTTTCCAACGGATTCAACACTTCTAATTTCACACCAGTCTCTTTCGATAATGTCTCGGCAACTTTTGAAGAAGCATTTTCCTCAAAATAGATCACTTTCACTTGATGATCGTCCACATAATGCTTCAACTCGCTTAAGCGACTTGGAGACGGCTCTTGATCCGGGGAAATACCAGCAATTGCTTCTTGCGTTAACCCGTATTGCTTCGCTAAATACCCGAAGGCCGCATGCTGTGTCACAAATGTTTTGTTCTTCGCATCTTTAAACGCCGCTTGATATTCTTTGTCCAACGTTTTTAGTTCTTCGATATAGTTCGCAGCATTTTTTTCAAAATCCGCTTTGTCATCTGGATATTTTTTGCTTAATTGGTCCTGAATCGTTTCAACTTCTTTGATCGCTAGAACAGGATCTAACCAAACATGGGGATCTAACTCATGGTCGTGTCCGTGTTCTTCATGTTCCTCTGCATCATGATCCTCATGGGCTTCTTCGTGATCGTGCTCGGCACCATCCATTAAAGTAATCTCTTTAGAGGCTTGGATAATCGCTGTCTTCTTCGTATCAATCGTGTCCGTCAGGTTGTCTGTCCATGTTTCCAACTCTGGACTATTATAAACAAACACATCTGAATCAGAAATTTTTGCTAAGTCTTTAGCAGAAGGTTCGAAATCGTGAGGCTCTGTTCCAGCGGGAATCAACAATTCCACGTCCCCCTTATTTCCTACTACCTGCTTAGTGAATTCATACATTGGATAAAATGTTGTCATCACTTGGATTTTATCATTAGATGAGGCTTCTTTCTTCTCTTGACTACCGCAAGCAGTCAGCAAAACTGATAGTAACACAGTTCCGATTAAAAGCAGTCCTTTTTGCATCTTCATTTATATACGCACCTTCTCTTCTCTTTTTAAGACAAGAATTAATTTAACAAATGTTTTTCTATCCGTCAACTTAAAACGTAAAAATTACGATTTAACTCAAAATAATGCTGTTAAATCGTAATATAGATGATATACCATTCATATGAAGAGCAAAACCTGTATCCGGTTCATTTTTATTACATTGTTATTTTATAAAGAGCTTCAATTCCTTTTCATTCCACAAAAAATAGACCCCGCGGGATCTATTTTAACGTGCGAACAAGATAGACTTCCTCACAAAAGCCCTTCAATGCATTAAATACATGCTTCGCTCGTGAGTATTTGTGGCACAAGGCATAAACGGTTGGCCCACTGCCGCTCATCATTGCAGCATCAGCACCATATTTCAGCATCCGATCCTTCAGTTGCTGAATAACTGGATGCTTTCTGATCGTTACGACCTCCATAGAATTGCCTAAGTTTTCCGTCATTTTCTGATAATCATTTGCTTCAATCGCAGATACAAGCGCCGCAATATCCGGATGATACAAATCTTCCATGACGATTTGCGCAAAGATCGTTCGTGTTGAAACACTCATTCGTGGTTTCACTACTACGACCCAGCATTGGGGCATCGGTGCAATCGGCGTGACCTTCTCTCCGAAGCCTTCAACCAAGGATGTTTGCCCGTAGACACAATAAGGAACATCCGAACCGACTTCGGCACCTAAGCTAGCTATTTCTTCAATGGACAACCCCAAGTCCCACAGACGATTCACTGCACGCAAAGCCGCCGCAGAATCTGTCGAGCCGCCGCCAAGACCGGCTGCTATGGGAATCTCTTTATGAATTTTAACCCGCAAACCTTTTTTTATTTCAAAGCGTTCTTTAACCAGTTCCAACGCTTCATAAACATGATTCTTTTTATCCGTGGGTAAAAAAGCCTTGTTGGTCTCAATAATGATTTTATCTTCAGGAATTTCTTCCAAATACAAACGATCCGCTAGGTCGATGCTCGCCATGACCATCGCCAGCTCATGCAACCCATCCGGTCGTTTGCCTAAAATGTCGAGGCCCAAATTGATTTTCGCAGGGGCTTTCTCCATAATTTCCATTTTCTCACCCGTTCAAATTTTTCACTAGACGATTCTATCATAGCCCATCCTAAATGTATAGATAATTCATTCTAGCATAGCCACCCTAAATTAGTTGAATAATTCCTCCTAAGGCTTTACCATGAAGTTAGAAGAATCGGTCTGTAATGTATTTATGTGTTGTCAGAAGGTTATTCATTACGAATTAGGAGGAAGCTGTATGAATCTACTACCGAAAAATGATTGGTTAGATGGAGAAGATTTGGTTGGAAAGCTGATGAATACGTTTTGGGATGATCGAAAAATGAGCGTGGACATTCGCGATTTGGATGATCACTATGAGGTAAAAGCGGATCTGCCAGGCTTTGATAAATCAGAAATTTCCGTTCATTACAACAACGATATCCTTTCAATTGATGCAGAACACACGGCTGAAAACGAAGTTAAAGACGATGGTCGATTCGTTCGCAGAGAGCGATCCAGTAGTGCCTACCATCGTCAATTTGCTGTAAAAGATATTATTGAAGAAAAAATCAATGCGAAATTCGAAAATGGGGTTCTTACCTTAATACTGCCAAAAGCAGAATACGAAGAACGAAAAGGCAAAGCGATTACGATTGATTGATGGCTCTATAATTTCTAGGACTGATAGAAAATCATTCTATCGGTCCTTTTTGAGCATGAAAAAACAAAACATACAGAAGCTCCGTTAGAATTGAATCACCACAACACAATCAAAGGAGCGTTCTGTATGCCTGATCTTCATCATATCAAACTACTACTTGGAATCAAAGATAAAAACATTTTCATCACAAATGTGGAATCGAAGAGCATTAAGAATATCAAGAGTCTTGTTGTTTCTGCGACGTTAAGTAAAGAAATTCGTCGCTGTCCTTTGTGTAAACAGATGAATCATGAAGGCATGATCGTTAAGAACGGAAAGAAAAAATCGCTCATTCAACTTAATAAATGTGCGAACCAACTGACTTATCTTGCTTTAGCGAAACAACGCTACCACTGTCGTGGCTGCCACACCTATTTTACGGCGAATACCTACATTGTCGATAGAAACTGCTTTATCGCTAAACAAGTGCGCTATAAAATTTTAGAAGAGCTAACGGAAAAACAAGCAATGACGACAATCGCTAAGCATTGCGGAGTTTCTTGGTCGACCGTTTCTCGGACACTCGCTTCTCTGATCCCCATGACAAAAGTAAAAAGAAATTGGTTACCGCGTTGTTTATTAATGGATGAATTTCGTTCACTGAAAAATCAAGTCGGTCCCTACTCCTTTTCTTGTATGGATGGCGATACTGGAAAATTACTGGATATTCTTCCTTCACGGAAGAAAAAGGCTCTCGTTTCTTATTTTATGCAATTTGAACGACGCGCACGATTGAAGGTAAAGGTCATCGTGACGGACATGAATGTTTCTTATGCCTCTCTGATAAAGGAATGTTTTCCAAAGGCAAAACTCGTTGTGGATCGTTTTCACATTGTCAAACATCTCATTCGTAAATTTGAGGATATTCGCGTACGAATCATGAAAAGCTTTGATCGAAACGATCCAACACAAGCCAAATATTATCGACAATTAAAGGCGTTGTCTCGGCTTCTGATCAAACGACAGGACAAGCTTGTTTATGACAAATGGACCAAATGGCGCAATTTTGGTTGGGCGTATCTCACCGAAAGTGAAGTGGTGGATCGTCTGCTTTCGATCTCTGACGAATTACGAATCGCCTATTTTTACTATCAAGAAATTCTTCAA
The DNA here is from genome assembly GCF_019175485.1 of Enterococcus raffinosus. Classification (NCBI taxonomy): domain Bacteria; kingdom Bacillati; phylum Bacillota; class Bacilli; order Lactobacillales; family Enterococcaceae; genus Enterococcus; species Enterococcus raffinosus. The sequence continues at coordinate 200,825 of NZ_CP072888.1, read as the reverse complement.
GCGTTTCACGACAAAGAGGCGGACACTTTCTTTAAACTTGTAAGAACGATGCCCAATTCCGTTCCAAAAGAACTGCATTCTATAAAAAAAGCTTTTATAAACTATGAATCCGGCATTCGTTTAGCCCTCGAATTGCCTTATTCAAATGCCAAAATAGAAAATCTGCATACCCACATCAAAGCATTGAAACGAGTCGCTTATGGCTTTCGAAGCTTTCGGAAAATGAAGACCAGAATTTTCTTACTAAATAATCTGATTACCTATGAATCAAAAAACATCTAAAGTAGAAAAGGAATTCTACCTTAGATGTTCTTATCTCACTCTATCAGTCCTATTTGACAAAGAGCCTGATTGATTCCAAAAAAGACGAGCCAACTGAAGATTCTGCAAACGTGTTAACTTTTGCAGAATCTTCAGACTTGGCTCGTCTTTTTATAGCTCGATCATTTCCTCTGAAATGGTTACACCTTTGTTTTTTCCGCGACCGATCAGCAACAATAATTGCAGTGCAGAAAACAGGAAGCTGCTATCTCTCCTATAAGCAAAATATCTCGGCCGCCACTGATCGACATAAATGGTTTTTTCTTCCGCCACTTGTTGAAAGGCATAGATGGAATGGCCATATTTATAGATCAGGTTCATGATTCGTTCGCCTAAGAAGGCAAAAGAGGTCTCTCCAACCTTGGCTAGCGGTGCCATCCCCTGATAAACTTCCCCATAGCCTTGCTTTTTCAGCTCATCCATTAAATGAAGCTTTAAAAACGTCGGTAATTCATTAGGAACATCATTTCGAAAACGCAGGAGATCAAAAGAAGCTTTTTCCTGGTTGATGGGCTGCTCCGTGACAAAGCCGACAATTCGATTCTGCGGATCTCGAGCAATCCCGACATTGCTGGTCTCAATATAAGAACGGTCAAAACGTCCAACAGAGAAACATTTTTCCTTTTCTCCATTCAACCATTCATCTGATATCTCCTCCAACTCATCAAATACCTCTTCAGGAAGCCTTTCAAAATAAATAAATTGATAGCCTTCATTCGTTAATCGCTTAAATTCAAAGCGATCAGAGAAAACATCCAGCTTATGTTCCGTGAAATCTGTCACCCCAGTTTCTCCAATCTTATCAAAATGGAAACCAAGATCATGTAACAGCAGCACATAGTCTTCAGAGATTTTATAAAAGGCTAACTGATAGCCCAAGCGATCGGCATGCTCCATAAACGCAAACGTCGCCGCCTGCCATTTCTTCGGATTTCCTACGGGGTCTCCTAAAACAAAACACTTATTGGCCCGCGTTTGAAAGCCAAAAAGAATTTGATCATTGCCGTTTTCTTGATAATAGAAATACTGATACCCGGACACCCGCAGATAATGACTAGCTGGTGTCCCACCATAGCGACTAATCAAATAATTGAACCTTTTTTCATCCCAAGGCGCCCCAAGCTTTGTTTCGCTTTGCGTCAAATACTGATAAAGAATCGATAAACACAGAATAGATAAAATCAAGCCAATCAGCCCAGAGAACCAAATCTCTTCTGATGGAAAGGCGAAATATTTCATTGACAAGCGTTCTGTGCTCCAAATTTGTCCACTGTGATAGCCTGCCACTGCATAAAATATAAAGAGCAAGCCGAACAGAATACCATCGAAAGCCAACGCTCCCCAAGAATAAACAAAACGTTCCCGATAAAATTCCTTCCGAGACATCCAAACAATCAGCAGAATCACTAGATAAACCACGATTAAGCGAACCGATGCTGTCCGCGCCACGGTATTGACGATCCCAAAAATCAGTAGCAGAATCGTCGGCCAAAATGCCCGCTTCACCTTTTGCGAAATGCCTCGAGCAAACCCCAGCAGCAAGAAGCCGATCAAGAGATTTAGTGTCTGATCCAAGAAATCAAATGAGAAGGGCAATAAAACTTGAAATAGCCGACTAATATTCGATAAATTGGTCAACGTTGACAACAAAATCATCATGATACCCGCAAAATAAACGGCACTTACCATAAAGACATGCGCCACTTTTTGTGATAACAGCCGCGGCAAATTATCAAAGTAACGATTCATTTTGACACTTGTGTTGGTCAAGAAAATGACGATCCCCGTTATAAAGGGCAGCAAATAATAAAAGATTCGATAAAATAAGATCCAAACAACTGCGGTACTTTGATTCAATCCGAGATGCCCTAATCCTAAAATCATCATGACATCAAAGGTTCCTGCACCTCCGGGAACCATTGTCAGCATTCCCAAGCCTGTAGCAATTACGAACATCGGATAAACTTCTCCAATGTTTAACTTCACACCCATGAGATACCCTACAATTAAAAAGACAGCTAAAGCACCTATCCATTGGCCTAAAGATGCTAAGTACAACTCAAGGATTTGCTTTAAGCGAAACTCTTTAAAAATCGTGCGGCGGCGTCCGTAAACAAAAACAAATAAAATCGGCGCAAAGAATCCGCCAGCTAATAACCAAAACCGGTAACGAACAAAGGGATTTTGCGTTCGAAAGAAGATCAAATCTAAAGACGTGATGAAGGCCATAATCGAAAGACCCGCCAACATGAAAATAGCGATCTTCGAAATCACAGCTAATACCTTCTTCTTCTCCATTCCTTTCCCGTAAAAGCTTGATCGCAGACTTACCCCAACGACTCCGCCAAAACCGGCCAGATTATTAATGGTATTTGTGGTCCAGGCTGAAACTAGCCATTCTCTTCGATTCATATGCGGCCTGCCCGCTGCTTCCAGCGTCGTGATAGCCACATGATCATATAAAAGCATGGGGAGAACGCCGCAAAGGCCGATCCCAAACATACTTAATAATGTCCTTTGATCCTGTTGTTTGATCGTTTGCCAAACGGTTTGCCAGCTCATGCCGTGGGCGATATTTTTCACCTGATTTGCGACGAAAAACAAAACAATCCCGAAGAAAATGATCTTCAGCAAGGTGGCATAGCGTTTGAACCAGCGACTGATAGTCGTCATCCTTCTACTCCCATTCTTTCTTTTCTTGTATTCTATTTTAAATGAATTCTTACTTTGAAGCTATCCTTTTAAATTTAGGATTCCCTTAAAAATTAATTCGTTATTTTTTATAGATTGCATCTGGCAAAAAGAAAAAGCCTCAATAGGAGGCTTTTTACTATTTTGCATAGTCTATCTAGGGTAGTCCTAACCTATTCTAGATAGACTCAAATGCAACCATGTCGAAGTTTATTCTTCAATTCGAAGTTCTGGAATATTCTAGTTTCTTCTATTATATATGGTCAAAGTATGGTCATTTCATTCTTAATAATTTGTTCGCTCGACAACGCGAACGTACATTCGTATAATATCGGCAAGAGGTGATCATTATGATCTATGATGATGAATCGGCAATCAAACTTTTTATGGAAGCGAAACAGGTATATGAAGATCGTGGGATGCAGAAATGGCTAAATGGTTTCTATCTGTCCGATCACACTGCAGCAATGAAAGCAGATGTCGCGGAGCGATCGAGAGTAGTCAAACAAAAACCTCAGATGGACGGTCAGGAAATCGAACAAGTATTGGAACAGGCCAGAATCAAAAACAAACCCGTGGCAGTACAATTGAATAGCTTGAACCAAGAGAACGCCTATTCTGACGATATTGTGGGATTGGTTCGTGGCTTTGATTCATTAGGCATCTATATCGATAACAAGCGGGTGCTTTATGATGAAATAAGAAACGTTCAACTATACGATTGGCACAAATGGAGTGAACTAAAAAAAGTTTAGGAGTGATCTTATGCAATCAATAACAGGAACAGTTAACAAAATTAAAATTTTAAAGATGTCGGAACGTCCCCTTGTCTATTTTAAAATAGATGACACCAACTGCTTGATTGCGGGCCACTCACTAAATTTTTTAGCAGATGTAGAAAACGCCATGCGAATTACGATTTGCGGAGATTTTAATAGTAGAAAACAATTTATCGTAAAAAAATACTCAGTTGTCGGTAAGACAAGTATCATGCTAGAATTTGAATCAAGTAGATTCCAACGGAAGAAGGTATGAAATGAAGGCTGGCGAATTACTGAGACAACTAACTGCAAATCCTTTTCATGAGGAATATACAGGGATTTTTACACAGATGGGTAGTACATTAGTTCCGCTGACTACTGCCAAACCTGATGACGAAGGAAATCTTATCTTTTTTCGCCAGAGCAGAAAGACTCCAATGAGTACTAAAACCTTATTCTCTATTTTACTTCTTCATAAGAGTAAACAGATATTCTGCTGGAATAATAGGAAGATCGCAATATATAGTTACAGAATTAATCGCGGTAAAATTATAGTATAAAAAAAGACCTTAGCTCTCGCTAGGGTCTTTAATATTGTTTTAATCAATTAATCTTGGATAATAACGGATTGAGAGCCAATAATACTCCTTCTTCTAATACTTTACTACCAAAATTTGAAAAAGAAATTTTTTGCATTACTTCATAATACATTTCTGAACATACGTCTCTTCTGGAAGAAGTTAATAGAGAACTATCTACATGTATCCCCTTTAGTTCGAAGCAATAATCACAAGCAATAATCGTGTCTCTCTTGAACGGATTTTTTTTAATATCTGCTTTACAATCCACATATCTATATGGAGGTCTATCATTTCTTAGTAATAACGGTTTTTTAGTTTGACAAGATAATATTTTCTTATTTTCACCAGCTTGAATACATAAATACATATGTGCTTTTGTAGCAAGATTAGAAGAGATGTCTGGGAAAGGTAGTTTCACTGTAAAAACATCTTTGACTTTAGTCAATTATCAAATCTCCTTCATTACCGATCTCTACATATACAGGATTAATTAAATCCTCTTCCAATGCGATCTTCTCTAAAGTAGACTTTTGTATTTCATTCAAGCTAGCAAAATCCTTTTTAGTGAATAGGAAATGCTTATCCCCAACGATTAATACTTCTGATCTATCTACAAAAGAAATATCATATAAATCGAACAATTCTTGTGCTAACTCACAATCAGAATGTGTGAAATCTTTCTCCTTCATTTCAATCTGTAATACTCCATTTTCTATTTCACTCTCGTGCGTTCTCCACATGTCAAACTGATGAGTTAGAGTAGATAATTCATCATTATTCATAATTTGAGTTAGAAAATGAGCTTTTTTCGCAGTGATAGTATCTATATTATCTAGTGTCATTTTCGAACTTTCTTCCGTAAGTTCTTCAAAGTTATATTTATAATCACCATAGACTTCACTAAAAACAGGCCCGTTCTTATACGCTTTTAATTTAGAGAAATCATAGTCTTGATTATTGATTTTTGAAAAAGACTCAAAAAAGAATAAGAACTTCTGAGTTTTGAGAGCAGAATAATACTCTTTTGGTCCATTTTTTATTAGCCAAGAGATTAATTTTTTTCTTCGTTCATTAGTCCAAATCATTCTAGTCACCTCTTTCACATTTTATCAATCATCAAAAGCACAAGAAAACAAGCGTACTTTATACATATACGCTCATCTCATTACAAAAATGACGTATACGTCATTAGCTAACTTAAGTAAACTACAAAAAACTTACGCTGTCAATTGGTGAAAACTCTTTATAATCAGTTTTCATAAATTTTACATTTACTTTAATAATGTACCCTGTAGGACTCGAACCTACGACCGGACGGTTATGAGCCGTCTGCTCTAACCAACTGAGCTAAGGGTACAAATAACCATTTGTGCAAACGTATACAAAGCGTTAGAATATAAATCAGGGATTCCTGATCTTCCCCACAGCATATCCTATTTCTCTCTCAATGGTGCTGTATCAGGAATCCCTATTTAGATAGTATTCGTATGTTGGTCGTAGAGCAATCATTTTGCTTCCAAAATATAAAAGGCTGACCAAACCACGGGGGTGGTCGATCAGCAAGTCTCTAATACTGGTATCAGCCACCAGCGGTAGTTAGTATAACTCATAAATAAAATAAGATGCAAACCCTATTTTACAAGTCGTGATACCAACGTGTTTCGTAGAAGTCTTGATGACCTCCACTTACATCACCTTTAGCGTCATTTGTGGCTCTTGTCATAACAATGACTGACTTACCACTAAACTGCTTAGCATTGAAATTCACATCATAACCGACATTCCCAGTCGTCCGATAAGCTGCATTCACATCTGGTCTTGCAACCCCTGGTGCTTTTTGACGAGCTAACTCTTTGCCGGTTGTACGATCAATGATAAACACATACTGGTACTTGTAGTTTGCTACATGCCAGCCGCGTGCTTTTAATGTATTTCCGATTCTTCCCCACTGATCAACGTGAGCATGATTTCCTTTACCGTCATTCATTACTGAATAGCCAGAGCCTGCCGTCGTTGGGTCAACTGGATTAGTTGGTGTTGGTACCGGCTTGTTATCATTTGAATCGAAGCCATATTTTACATCATGTGCAAATTGAGCTTGTGAGACACCATGACTTGCTAGATACCCATAAGGATCTGTGTGATCACCCCACCAGTTGGTTGACACATATTGATGGCTAATAACACCTTTACCGCCAATAGGACTATCTACTGTTAATGGTATACCAAATCTTTTTGCACTATCTCGAATTAGTTCAATATATACCTTATAGTTCTGTTTGAACAAGGCAGGATTTGGCGTTGCCTGCAGTTCAATTTGAACAGGTGAATTTGCATTCGCAAAAGCTCCGGCTCCATATTGTACGTATCCTGGTTCACCAACTTGGTAGACAATACCGTCACCAACAATATAGCTAGTGTAGGCATTCATCCAATTGCGCTTCATAAAGGTAGCTTCGTTACGACCTGTTGCGCTAGGATTTGCAGTATCGTGAGCAATAATGTAATTAGGATTCGCTCTAATTGGACTGCCTTCATTCGCCCCTAAATTGAACTCGTTATTGATCGTGTAAGCAGACCCATTAATAGGCAATAAAAAAAGAGCCATTAAAAGGCTCAGTAACGTAATTTTCTTTTTCATATATTCTTCTCCTATTCATCTGACGAAAACATTTTGTACGTTCGGTTAGATACACCTAACACAGTTCCTAAGAACGTTCCCAAAGCAGTGATCACAATTACTGTGATATCGGTGTAATCCCAATTAATCGCTTTGCCTACAACGCCAACAAACGTTGCTAATGCAGGAATGACAATTGCTGCCACCCATTTTAAAACTTCAAACGTCCTATTTCGCATGATCCTCACCTCCCCTCACCATTAGTTGGCGTTTCATTTCTCTTTCCTGAATAAGGTTCTAATTTGCTCATCATGCTTGCCAAGTAATACATCATGACCGTCTAACCGACGATCTTGTTTAGCTAGATCCTCATGAATGCCTCGACGGTCATTTTTACTATCTTCTAAATCTTTGTTGAGTGTTTGAATCGAGTAATTCAACCCGTCTACTGATTTCTTCATGTCTTGAAATGGTTTAGAAATTTTCTCCCCTATCAGAATTGAACCAGTCAAAATGCTGATCACTACTGCTACTGTTTGCAACAATTGCCTATCCCCTTCCTCTCTCAAAAATAAAAAGCACACCCGAAAGTGTGCTAAAAAAACTAAGTTTTATTCTTGGACTTCAAAAAAGAACATCCCGTGGTAACTTGATGCAAAATTACTAGATCGTTTCCAACGAATAGCACCATCAGTGTCAATTGACAATTGTGCACTATTCAAAGCTGATCGATCGTCAGAAGTGAGTAAAAATTCTAGATTTTTTTTTGCTTTGAAAGGCATTGAACCGATAGAAGAATCCAGGCCGCCTCCACCACGTCCATTTAAACTATTGACCATACAAAATACTAAGTTTCCAATTCTAACCCAATTCAATGACCCAGTATTTCCGCCAGTAATTGCAAGAGTCCCACTTTTTAAATTCAGAAGACTTTTTAAACTATCTGGCAAATTAAAATCAAAGTGTTGTTTGACATTAAGCGGTGTTGCAAGTTTAGTACTACTTTCGCCGACTTCTGCATCATTTTGAGAAGCGATCCTTTTGTCTATCTGTTGTTTAACTCTTTGAGGAGTCATAAGTTTTTCTGTTGCCGTCCCGCTCTCAGCTTCTGTCTGAGAAGCTATACGCGAGCTTACATGCTGCTTTGTACGTAATGGTGTCATGAACTTGTCCGTTGCCGTTCCACTCTCAGCATCTACTTGAGTAGCAGTTTCATAATTATCAACATTGCCTAAGTTTTTTTCGTAATAGGCCGCTATCAATGTCTTAAAGTATTGATTCAGTGACAATTCGATGGTTAATTCTAAGCAAGCGTAATCAATTATTACGGTTGATAATGTTGTGCCATCCGATGCCTCTGCATAGACTATATTTGATCCGAATCCGCTATCCTGAATGTAGCTGTTGATCGTATTTTCATTTTCAGATGGAAGTTCTAATTTTGTGATTGAGGATGAAGTAGTGCTTGTTCCTCCACTTTCCCATGAACCAAACCAACGTTTATGGCTCAATTTGTTTCCACCTACAGAACTACCTCGCCCATAGATAATTGGGTTAATTTTTTTTGTAATGCTTCTAATGAATCGAACCTTTTCAAGCGTTGTTGATGCTCCTTGATCTCTAAAAAAATCTACTCCTAAAACTCTAGTTAGTCCTTCAACAATATTCCATTGAATCAAGAAATAGGTCATATCTTTGTTCGCAGCAGTGTATGGATTAGTGACATTTCCATCAAGGGTGGACAGAGCGTTGTATGCATTTTGACTAACTTCACCCGTTGTTTGAGAAGGTACTGGAAGAACACTCGAAAATCCGGCTGTTGCTTTATGAGGATTTTCGATAACTGAACTAGCAATTTTTCCTTCAAAATCAAGGATGATTGGGATTTTAACTGTCTCTTTCCCAATTGCCTGATAGATCACGTTTGCGGAAGTTTCTTCTGCTGTTAATGCGCCCACTTGATGAGCTGTGACCTCGTGAGGATTCTCTTTATCATCTAGATGGGCATCAAATTCAATTTTTGTTGCTTGTGCTTCCACGCCATCCTCAATATGATTCATACGTTCAGCAGTAACAACTGCACCAGTTTCAATGTTCTCTTCTTCAGTTTTGTTATCGTCATACGAAATCCAAGTTTGCTTTTCATAAGCCATTTACTCACCTTCTTTTGAAGTCGATTTTACAGTTGTGGTAGATTGATTTAGAATTGCTCTTAATGTTGCGTTATCCAATTCTACTTGTGATATTCTCTTCAACAATTCATTAATAACTTCTTCCGCGTCTATTTCATGTCCGTTACTTTTTTCAGTCATTTAATTACCCTCTCATATGATATTAGTTTTCTTGTTTTTGTCTCTCTCATTTCTGATATGTTAAGAGGATACTGTAATAATTTAGGCGTTTTGTCATCATTAGTAGATGGCGTTTCCAGATAAAAATCCTCATAACCTTTACGATAAGCTACTAATTGCCAACTTAATTCAATGTTTGGTTTATCCGATTTTATAAAGAATCGATCTCTCTCTAAATTACAGGCGAATGCATTAGAATCATCATAGGTTGAAATAAACACATGATAATTTTCTGAATCAGTATTTATTGTTTCAAGGAAAATCGGATCTATATTAACTTCGCCATAACCATCTTCATTTGTTCTGATCTTTCCATACGTTGCAAAAAGATACTCTGGTGTTTCATATGCATAGAGTAAACGCTCGCCATAATTTTCCGTTCGTACCAAGGAACTCTTAGTCCCATTCACAGAAAACTTACCCATAACTTTGAAATCTCTTAAAGTCGAAATTGTTTGCCACGTCATGGTCAAGTTATTTGTCATGTTTCCACCAGTTGTTATAAGTGTTAATTGTCGTTGATCTCCCAGGATTTGCACTTGGTCTCTACTTGATGAACTACCATTCCCTGCTCCAATCGAAAATGTTTTTGTACTGGTATATAGCATTGAATCATCGCCATTATTACCAAATCTGATTTCGCCAAGGATTGTTCCGTCAAAAGTGTTAGAACCAGACCCTTGTTTCCCCTTAAACCATATACCGCTTCCTGAACCATCCGATCCGTCAAATACTAAATAGGGTTTATTATTTATTGTAGAGGCCATCATTGATACGGTTTTTTTATTGTCGCTTTTCCTTGTCCACCAATAATTACCTTTGCTCATAGTCATTTGAAATTCAGAATCATCTGCCACTATTTTACTACCAGTAATGGTTACTCCCTGAATATCTATAGCTTTTAGAGTTCCTGTTGTGATTTCTGACGCATCAAGATTCTTTACTTTGATTTTTGAGGCATCTAATGTACCTGTTGACATTGCTGAAGCATCAAGATTGACGACTCTTATTTTAGAAGCATCTAGAGTACCAACACTAATTGTTCCAGCATCAACTGATCCAATCATTGCCGATGTGATTATAGCTTTGTCAATCTTCGTCTCGTTAGTTAGCCATAATTTTGCGCCTTTAATTTTCAGCCACTCTTTACCATCCATCTCATCACTCAGGTTAATGGTTTTAACTATTTCGTCTTTAGGAGTCGAGTTTTCAATTTGCTCTTTGATACTTTCCTCTAAAGCGGTGGATGTCGTCATTACCCACTCGAATACTCCAGGTGCCGTTTGCTTATAAACCCATATTTCATCATCTGGTCCATTCTTTTTAAACCAGATGTCACCTTCTTTGGGATTTTTTGGTTCTTCTGTTCCTTCATAAACATTGTTCTTGCCAGCTGCATCGATTCTATAATCGATGTCATCAAGCTTTTGTTGCAACGGTCCTTTGAATGATGAGACGTTAGCTGAATAAGCTTTAGTATCAGCACTAATAGTTGAGCTGAAACCACCGTCGAAAGACATCGCATAATTTAGAACAGGAGATTTAAATTTATTTCCCTCTCTATCTGTCATAGTTACCCAGTCTCCAACCTCTAAAGCTGGATTCCCTCGCCACTTCAAACTGATTGGGTAAAAATTGATGTATCTTATTTTCTGGAAAACATCATCTAATAAAATCTGAGTCATCGCATTATTTTCCAGAGAAATCTGCGCTCCATTTGTTGATCCTGATTGAAGAATAACTGTTTCATTACTAGATTCATCAGTTTGGTTAACAACTTTACATGTAATCCCTCTAGGTTGATAAAGTAATTCACTTTTTACAAGACCTTTTAAAAAGTATTCATTTGGTTCAATCTTAAAGTTCGGGTCTTCTAGTTTTCGAATTGACAGTCTACCTTCTCTATCAAAACAAATAAACCCACCTTCAAATTGTCCGACTAAACCTATTGCTTGCCGATATGTGTATCCCTCAAACTTATTTATCGTGTAATTACTCAAATGGTTAAACGAAACAGGATCGATAATACTTCCACTTTTGTTTGCTATTTCTAAAGCAATGTCTGCTAATTTTGCTGGATATTTCAACTCGGACTCATATTTGTCTTCCAAAAAAATAAATCCGTCTCTAGCTTCAACAGTTGTAGTCTTTTCATTCCTGTCGGGATCAACTCGATCACTAATGTAAAACGTTCCTAGAGGAACAAATTCATATCTATCGGGAACATAGCTCACCAATCTTGCTCTTCCAACTTTTGCTCGATCCACTTTTGAAACATGATTGATATTTGATGGCAAGCCGGTTCCTCTTATTTTAAATCCTACTTCTACCTTGATCTCGTCTAGTTCTTTTAACCCTTCAATAATTTCAGAAAAAACAATTTTAACTGCGGCTGATTGCGTTGACCCAATCTGGAAACTTTCTCCTCCCAAGGCCCCCATTGAATAATCAATTTTCTTTATTTTGTCTTTAAGATATATGACTTTATCATTAACAATGATGCGTGCAAAAGCTTCCCTTTCTTTATCTTTACAGGCTTCAAAGAATTCATTTGAAACTATCAGCATTCAGTATTCACCTACTTTTCAATTAACGATACGGACAAGCCCTGCCACATCATCTTCGAGAATTTTTCATTCCAAGAGTAAACAGGTACTACTCTATCACCACAGTAAAATGTTTTTGTAATCAATCCAGCTTCCTGTGGATCAAAATACCTTACTGTAAAAAAGGCAGAATCAATTAAACGCAAAATTAAAGAGACCTCTGAAATTTCCAAAGGTCCCCATTTTACATCTAATTTAGTTTTTCTACCGAGAATATCGCGAACCATATCTCCATTAGCATTTCTTCCACTAGAACCACTGTCTAAGGTTTGTATGCTGACAGATAATTCTTTTGGTGTTACTACATTTGACCCTGATATCAAGAAATCCATTAGCTCATCTCCTTATAAGTTTAGTTCTACATTTCCTATCTGTTCATGATATTGATTAATGCCTCGTACAGTTACTTGTCCTAATCTAGTTGAATCTACCTCTAGAACAACTTCCAAGGGCCCGTCGTTCCCCTTCAGATCCAAATTAGAGAGCGCGTTGATAATGGCATTCGCGATTGTATTACCAAGACTTGAAAGTAGATTATCTGATAAGTTTTCCATCCCATTACCAGTAATAGAAAAACCTTTATTCTTTTTACCAGATGAACTTGAACCAGTATAACTATCAGATGAATCTCTAAATACTTCTGGCATTGTTAAATCAGGGATACCATCATACCCCATGAAATCAAGCGCTTCGTTGATTCTTTGAAAGGCTAGTTCTGGCTTAGTTACAGGAACAACCCATTCAGTGTTATTGCCTTCAGACATTTTGTACCAGCCAAACTGATCTACTCTACCTCCGTTAGCAAATCCCTTTTTCTTACTTTCGTTTTCTCGATCGAGTCGGAATAGTTCAGAAATACGATCACTCACGACACGAAAAGCACTTGATTTAATTCTCTTAGCCGCACCTAGAGCCATCGAAGCTCCTGGTTCAGGTATACCTGCTACATCAACGAATTTTTCGAATGCTCGATCTAATAAAGCACTCGGACTTATCGAACCAAAGAAATTCTTAACACTGTCGATTAATCCACCTTTATAGTGAGGAATATTATTCATAAAGTTATTGGTGTCTCTGCCATTTAGGACTTGGGTACCTTTGGGAAGGTTAACCATGTAATCCTTTTGTTTAGGGAACATGCCCATCTGGCCACTTGGCAACTTATACATCTCACGCCAGTTGCTGCCATCTCCGTCATTTACCATAGCTAATCCGCCAGGATGAAAACTCGTCCCAGTTGCATAACTGAAATATGGTACCTGCCAAGAGGATAACCTCCAGCCTGCGCCTAAACTACTCATCACCCAGTTAACTCCTGAGATAATGCCATTAACTCCTTTTCCTATACCAGACGCTAATCCATTGGCTATATTATTCATGGCTTGCTTAATCGTATTCAGACCGCTAGACAATCCTTTTGCAATATCGCCAGGTAAATCGGACGCCCATCCCCCGACTTTCTCAAATACTTCTGAAGCTATAGTTTTTATTGAATTTAAATGTCCGCCGACTCCATCCTTTAAACTTGAAAATGCGGAAACAGCTTTACTCCTGGCTGTCTCTGCGCCAGACCTAACCGCTTCAGCTGCGCTGTTCATTTTCGAACCAGCCGTTGAGCGTATTTCTTCGAATTTACTTGAAGTGGAATTCTTTAAATCAGACCATTTGCTAGAAACCCAATCTTTTGCTTGACCTGCTTTATCGCGAACTGTATTTGCAGTATTCGTAAATTTATCTTTAGCGGCGTTATAAATTTCACCTGCTTTACTAGTCACAGCATCTTTCGCTGCATTCCATTTTTCCGAAGTCCAATTTTTGACATTATTCCAAGCATTAGATGTTGCCGTCTTTATACCTTCCCATTTTTCACCGATCCAGTCTTTCAACTGGCTAGCTTTCTCTTTGATGGTATCCCAATTTTGCCAAAGAGCTACGCCTACTGCTATGGCTGCAGCAGCTGCAACGGTTAATGGTCCACCTAAAAAGGCAATTAATCCGCCAATCGCAGTTCCTACTGCTGAAAGAACTCCCGATAAACCACCAATAGCACTCAATCCAGCAAAAAGTCCTCCAACTATTTCTATTACAGTTGAAAGAGCACTAATTACCTTCAGAGCGGCAACAAAAGTTCCAAAAACCGTTACAAATGTAGAAAACCCTTCTTGATGTTCAGATATCCAATTCCCAATACCCGAAAGAGCGTCACCTAGTTTTTTCAATACATCAACGATTACTCCTCCAGTCCATTCAGCAATTGGTTTCAGCATGGAATTCCAAAAGAAATCAAAAGCGGGTTTACATCCATTGATTATCCCGTTAAGTGCATCTAGTGCACCACTTAATGCTTTAAGGAATGCTGGAATTAAATCTTGAATTGTGTATTTGGCTAAAGGAAGTAAAACATTCTTATAAAACCATTCCAAGCCAACTCCAATGTTTTTTGTCAATGGTTGTATTGATTTAAGTAATCCGTTAATAGAATTAAGAAGTGGACGGAAGTCAAGAGTCTTAGCCCATTCTGCAGTCGCTCCTGTCATTCGTTTGATCGTCCCAAGGACTGTGTCAATTATCTTCATAATCCCTTCAAAGATTGTTTGACCTCGGTTATTTTCATCCCATGCCTCTCGAAAGCTTTTTGCCAGATTTCCAACAGTATTGAAAATATTGGTAATGATCTCCATGATATTAGCTAGAATACTTTCGCCAATTCCTGAAGCAAAAGCCTTGTCAAATGCTGTCATGATTGAATTGATTAGCTTAAGAACTTCTGATAACGCGTTAAAGATAGCTTGAATGATCGCCGTCCCTCGACCGTTGTCGTTCCAAGCATTTTGAAATGCTTTACCTATAGTTTCTATTAAATGAAATAGCTTAGTATAGAATTCTATCAATTGTCTTGCAAGCTCTACCCCAGTGCCATTATTCCAAACTTCTCGGAATGACTCCGCGATATCATGCAAGACTTCTAACCACTGATTTAAGGCATTAAATATTTGCTGAATCAATTTAGTGCCTCGGCCGTTTTCTTCCCAAGCAATTCTAAAAGCCCTTGCAATATCACCAATGATATAAAGAACATCGCCCAATAATACTAAAAGATTTTCTACAAACTTTTGTCCGGTTCCATTAGTCCATACCTCCAAGAATGATTTACCAATTGCCTTAATCAATTTTCCAATTTCAGATAATGAATACTTGAACGCATCCATAACACGTTTTCCCTGAGCGTCCCAAGCTTTCTTTATTGGATCAAAGAGTTTTGACATGATGTCTTTAAATTTCTTGGCAAAATCCGTTAACCATTTCGGGGTTTCTGGAACTGCTGCTGATCCAAAGTCAGCCCAAGGATCAGATCCAGACCCACTCGGATTCTTCGGTCTTGTTGGAATTTCCTGAGGAATGAACTCATTTGATTCGTCTTCAGAGTCATCACTGAAATCCAAAATGTTTAATTCATCAAACCCAGCTAAAAGACGTTTATATTCTTTGGCTTTCCTTTCGAGCTGCTTCCGTTCTATCATGCTGATCTTTAAGTTGCTTATTTGAATCCTTGATGGATTGAGCCATCTCATCGTATCCATCTGATGCATCAGATGCAGCACTTCCAGTATCATCTAAAGCTTGGACATTGTTCATTAGTCCCTGAGCACCGTTGAATGCATCACCGATGTTCATTCCGAAAAGTGTGGATATAAATCCAGCAATATAGCCAGTAACTTTAGCTAAGGCCGACATCAAAGCATTTATCGCTGGCAAAGCTGCTTGGTAAATTGGATAAAATGCAGTTAGTAAATTGACCTTAATTTGATTTAAACTAGCTGAAAACTGTGCGTTAGTCTGTAACGCTTTAAAAAGCCCGCCAGCTAGAGTCATGATTCCTTGGTATAAGAACGTGAACAAGAATAACTGCGACCATAGCATCTTCATGGAGCGTCCAAAACCACCCATGCCTTGAGCCATTCTAGATGTTCCGCTAGTGACTTGTTTCGATTGTCTGTCAAATAAACTTCCAAATCTACCAATAGAATTACTCATCATATTTTTGAAACGTGAAAAGAGTCCTTCTGATTGTTTCGTGGAACCCGACAGATTCCTCATTCCATTTGCTGCCATACGAGCTTTTACAGGTTGCTCGCCAAGTTCCGTATTTACACTAGACAACGCTGTCTTTAGAACACCAGAACGATCTTCCAACTGAGCATATGAACGTTGCAAAGCATCATTGTCTGCAATCAATTTCTCCATTTTTGCTGATTGTTTAGAAATAGTTTCAGCGGTTTTGGTCGATTGTGGTGTATCTTGAATCCCTGTAGATTTCCACTTTCCAGATGCGAAACTTCCTGTTTCTGTTTGCTGCATCTTCATTTCATTTTTCAGAGCCTTAACTTTAGCTCTCATAGCTTCAATCTGCCGCTCATTGCCTTCCATCTTAGCTGAAATGTTAGACAGAGAATTAGGGATAGCATCATATTCGGATTTTATTCCGCGCACAATCGCTTGTGCTTGTTGTTGCGACTTGTTCATCTGAATTTGAGCTTTTGAAATTTGTTCGCCTATTCTCGATTCACTTTTAGTATCCCCAGACAACCGCGCACCATTTTTATTAGCCTGCAAGTTGGCAATTCGTTGTTGTGCTGCTTTGGCTTGCTGCATTTGCGTGTTCACTTTATCAACTGCGGTTTGAACATCTTTTGTCATTTTAACAGCGCCTTTGGATACTCCAGCAGAAAGTGACTTCCCAACTTCTTCGCCATTTTTTGACGCCGATTGATTCATTCTCTTCAGCATAGAATCAAAATTTGAATTCATTTTCTCGAATTGTTTGGTAAATTTATCGAACCCTTTTGAATCAGATAAGTTTTTTTCTACAGCGTCCATCCCTTGACCAGATGAACTCTTGACTCGGCTCATCATAGAATCCATCTTTTGTTCAAATCGTGCGACCTTTTCCTCAATGGGGTTCAAGTCACCATCAAAAACGACTTCAAGTCTATCCAGCTCCATGATCTATCCCTCCTTTTCCTGTTTATTTTTCCGCTCTCGTGTAGCTTTAATCAATTCCGTTCGTTCAATCATCCGAGCCTTCATAATTTCCCAATCTTGCGGCTGATTTGATTGTTCCTGCTTATCTTCCGTTTTCAAGAATGGATAGTGTTGATCTGGTTTAGGCATTTTCTTCGGATCATTAAAACCATAAGCATTTAATTGTGCAGCTTTGTAATCCATCATGGCTTTTTCTTCTAGCTGTTGCTTTCTAATCGCAACATTTGCTTCAGCTTGTATGACTATTTCTTCATAGGTCATTGACCAGTATTTTTCTGCGGGTATTCCTGCTTCTACTGCTTTTGGATACATCTCCTGCAGCAAATCAGAAAAGGAAGAGAAGCCTACACTAGACTCTCTTCCTCGTTTTTCTCTTCCCCAACTAGGTCTTCTTCGTCCGTCGTTTCCGACTCGAAAAAACCTGCCTTCTCCATCAATTCTTGAATGACTTCGAAAAGCTTCATCATCGATCCGCCTTTAGAAATATATTCATCATAAAGTTTCGTCATATCGGCAGACTTGATGTTTGCTGTTTGGTTCGCAGAATGCAAGATAGTTAGCATTTCACCTAATCGCGGCATTTTCATTCCACCGTTGCCAGTCATCATAATTCCAAATAACGATTTACCTAATTTCTTCTCAATGTCTACCGTTGCACTTCCATCTAATACAAGGGATAGAGTTTTAGTTCCAAAATCTACTTTCATCGGTTTCATATTTGCTAGTCCTCCTAAAATTAAATAGGCTAGGTATAATTCCTAGCCTAAATTTGTTCTCGTTAATTGTTTAAGCCCAATTTGGACCATCTGAGACAGTTACAGCTAAGGTAAATTGATAGGCTCCGTTTACTTCACCAGACCCCATTTTCACGGTTACACCACCGGTAAAAGTGCATTTCGCACCATCAGGATAAGACAATTCAAATTGTGCTTCTTTTCCTGACGTTTGCACTGCTTTTAACTTTGTAAATACAGTTTTATCATATAAGAAAGTGAACTCTAATGAATCCATATCTTGAATACCAGAAATATATTTTTTATTTGCGTCTTTTAGCGTCGTAACATCAACTTGTTCTGGATCTCCACCGATTTCAGGAACAGCTTGTAATCCTTCAATTTCAGCGAAGGCAGACTCGGAGCCTGATTTCATTGATAACGCCGTGTCCTTAGTTAGTAAACCGGCAAATAATTGTAAGTTCATCGGTAAGATTTTTGTTTTCTTCATGGTATTTCCTCCTTGTTATTGGTATACAAAAAGCGTTCGATTATCTACCACTCCTCGGAATGTTAGAATCGAACGCTTCAATGCATCTTGATTGCCATCATCACTGGCTGTATTCTTAAATCCAATCTCTTTCAATACTTTAATTATTTCACTCTGTATTGTAGATAAAGATTTGTTCCCGTATAAATCAATTTTTACTGTCCATTCAGTTAGTGCTTCTTTGTCGGATATATCTTTCTTGTGCGGCTTTGCCTTTGTCGAATAAATTGCAGCTGGCATATTCGACCATGTGTTAGGATACTCCGCAGATACGAGTTTTAGCTCAGCAACCTTTTTCAACTGAGTAACAATATCAGACTTTATGTTATAACGCTCTGTCATAGTTTCCTCAGTCCTTCCTGCACACGATCTTTATAAATGTCTTCGGCCATTTCAACCACTTCTTTCATTGAAGGATATAGCCAAGGTCTGGCGGGTTGTCCGCGAGTCATAAAGAAGTCTTGACCCTTGATAGTCACTCTTGGAATACCGTATACCGTCTCAAGGTCAACAGGTGTTTTGTGGACAGGAATGAACCACCGTTCAGTAGAATAAATAGGATTAACTCCAGGCGGCAGATCTTTTGGTGACTCTGCTCCGACTGGACCTGTACCAAACTCTCGAAACAATGCTTCCATCTTGTCTGACCACACACGCCCTATTATTTTACCTTTACCATCGATCACGACTTCCTGCTTTGGAGAACCACTTAATTCACCTGATCCATACTTAATTGACGATTGCAGGTGACTTGTTGCTCTTGCCACAGTTTCATCTACAATATCGAATGTCGCTTCAAAAACAGCGTCTTCCATCACTTTAGGAATCGCTCGTATTTTTGACATCAGTCGGTCAGCACCTCTGAACTCAACGCCCATCGTTATCACCTAGTTTCTTCAAGGTCACATTACAATGCGTAGAAAATGTTTGAATGGCTACAATTTCATAGTCTGGTTCTTTATCTTCACTCACATAAAGACAAATACCATCTTTTTCATTTTTCCCTTCTTTGATTTGATCTCCCTGATATTTACATGACTTGATATAAGGAAGACTCTGTCCATATACAGAAGCCATGACTTGTCCGCCAGCTGACTGCACACTCATTTGAAGTTCGGTTGATTCAGTCGAGAATCCTTCTTGAAAGTTCCCTTCATCGTCTTGACCAGTTAATCTCTCTTTTAAATAAACAGTTGAAAGATCACGTTTCCTTAGGCGCATAGAAACTCACGACCTTTCCCAACCGATGATTGTTCAGCCCCGATTTCAATTTATCAGGAATATCAGTAATGAATGTGTGAGAGACACCACCCTCAGAACGAGCAGCATCACCTTCATTTCCTTCTTGATTCCAAGCAATCACAACTAGTTGGCGGGCATAGTAATAAAGCTGGTCATTCATCTGTTCAGTAGTCCGATCAGTGTAATCAAGAATGAGGATAATCGCATCTTCTAGCAATGCTTTGATTTTAGTTCTCTCTTGTTCTTGAACACCGTCAAGTCGATCCATCAATACATCTGTGTGTTGTTTCAGCAATTCCTCATTCATTTTATTCACCTCCTATTCGCCGCTTCCGCCTCCACCAGGTACAGTAACATTAGGAACATAAAGTTTATGTTTAAATTGAACAATACGAACATTTTTAGGTTCGTAAACGCGTTCCCAGTTTGCTCCTGTTCCTAATTCAGCATTTGTTGGTGAAGAACCAGCAACAGAAGTATTTTTGAATTTAACTCCGCGAGGGTGAAGAATGAAATGTTGACGGTTGATTAGAATATCATCTCCTGCTAATGCGTCACGATCAGTTTCAGTCGAAACTGGTGCAGCGCCATTTCCTAAACCAATGGCGCCTTGTCCAAAGATATAAGATGTGAATACATCTCCGTCCACAGGCATCCCATCATCTACAATTACTCGTTTACCCATGTAAGTTGGAATAGGTTTATTTTCAGAATCAAACGAAAATTCAATTAAATTCTGTTTCCGAAGATTCGCATAAACTGAAGAATGAACCCCGATTGCTGTTAGCTTTTCTTCGGCATCGCCTAGTTTGTAAGAAGCATCTAAGAATGTTTCCCCAGTAAATGCAGCTGCATTCCCTGTTAACGTGGAAATATCCAATGCATTTCCAGCCATTTTAGTCCCTGAAGCGGCATAAATTCCCTTCAACACAGATAATAAAGTGACTTGCTGCCGACGTGCCCAGTAAGCAGCGACTAAATCTCCAATAGCGCGCATTGGATCATCCCCAGAAAGTGCTTTTGCTAAATCGTTTGCTTTCCAAGCTTTACCACGCATTAAAAGAACAGCAACATCTTGGCTGGCAACGATCTTATCTGTATCTAGCGGATCAGTGTCAGATAGCACTTCGTCATCGCCAGACAAATCTTGCCAGAATGGCATATTGATTAACTTACCTCCAGATGCAGCAAGTGCGTCTAACTCTGGATTTTTAGTAACGATTCCGGATTGATATAAAGCAGATAGTTCTGCTGTACGCTCAATGACATATTTGTTAAATACTTCAGGTACGATAACATCTTCAATTTTTGTCTTTGCGGCGAATAATTGAAGATTTAGTTTTAGTGATGATTTTTCCATTTTAGTTCCTCATTTCTATTTTTTGTTTGCTAATGCTTGTAAAGCTTTCGCACGTTCAGGATCTTCTTTGAACAAACGCCCTTGCTCTGTTAGGTTTAAGGTGTCTTTAGCAAAAGGATTCGCCTCTGACTTGTTCGCACCAGCCCCTAACGGATTGTCTACAGAATCCAACAACGCTTGGTCAACGGCTACTTTCAAAGCTTTATCCCATTCGGCTTTAAATGACTTCACATCTTCAATGGCTTCTTCTGCAGTGTCCCCGTGAATACGGGAAGCTAGGATACTTGGAATACCAATTTCTTGAAGCTGTTTGCCTTTTTCTACTAACAATTGTTCTTGACGGAAAACCGCTTTTTCCTTTTCAAGCTCATCCTTTTCCTTTTGAATCAGAGCTTGTTGACGTTCTTCTTCAGAAAGCTTCGCAAGTCGAGCAGCTTCGTTCTTTTCTTCTTCGATACGTTGTTCGATTTCAGTCTTTGATTCTTTTTCCCACTTAGCTTTTTCAGCTGCGATCATTTTTGCAATATCTGAACGCGTAAAAGTTTTTTCCTTCGTTTCTTCATTAATTTCGTCCTCCGAGGTTGTTTCGTCAGCCGCCAGTTCATCCTCTGCGAAGAGTTGAAGATCCCAAGAAATAAGTTGACTATTTTTCATACATTTTTCCTCCAGTCATTACGTGACCAATCGAATCTCGTTTTACGGTCGGCACCGAAACAGCTACAATTTATAACGCCCTGAGCAGTAGAGGGCAAAATAAAAAGCCTAGCAATTGCTAAACTTGCAGTTCCGGTATTAATTGTTGTTTGGCTATTTCCATCATCCCGATAGCATTAGTTGATGTGGATTGAGTATAAAACGTACTAATGACTCCATCTGGATTAATACCGACTACTACAATGCTGTCGGCCTTCTCGAAAAAATCCTTCGATCCATCCATAAACTCAGCGTTTGTCACTCCGCGCTCTTTCTTTTGCTTTAATTCAAAAAAAGTCCATTCGGCAACCTCCACTTTAGTGTGTCAATTTCCTCTCTTATCTCGATATATCTTTTTTAAATCTTGCCATCTCTTTTTATTCCCATACTTGATATCCTGATAATCGTCTAACGTTGCAGGAGTGTCGTCTTTTCCAACAACATTTTTTAGACGCTTGTATTCAAGTAAATCTTTCTTCTGATTCTGGATCTTTTTCTTTTGGATCTTTATTTCTTTGTCAGAATATTTTCCCTTAAGCTTTTTCATCCAATCATCGTAGGTATCACGTTGTTCAATGCTCATTGTTTTACCAGTAAATGGATCATTAGCAGCTCGTTTACCAGTCAATGATCGCTTGCCTATATAAGCAACTGCAATTGTTCGACACCAAGGATGGAACGGCGGGTATGTACCTGAAGCTCCATTCACTACAGCTTCGGAAACAAGATAAATCTTACCGTCTTTGTCCTGACAAATCTTTGAAGTTCTGAAATCCAAAACAGCTATAAGACGATACTCTTTTACGCCTCTATCGCGCCATGCTTTGAGCTTTGCTTGGTTTGCCATGTAATTGGCCTCAGTTCGAATTAAACGCTGCGCAACCCCAATTGAGCGGTCAAATTCGGCGGCTATCGCTTTAGCCATTTCAAACTCAGACATACCTGTCATTGACTCCACAGTAAACAACTCTTCAAGACGTTTGGCTAAAGCTTCGGTGTCCTTCCAAATCCGCTTTGAATAGTTTGATCCATGCCAATGAGAGTCAAGAATGTTCTTTGTGTATTTTGTCGAAAGCTCCTTAAACTCGTAATCAGTTGCCCTGTATTTAGGATCATTCCAAACCTCTATAGGAACGCCGCGCTTTTGGGCTTGATTGACCGTCTCTATCTTGGAGTCATATTGTTGGCCGTCCCAAACATTAATGAGCGAATCAGACTTTGCTTGATCAATCTGCTGAATCACGGCTTCTGCAGTAGCTTCATTGTATGAATCATGAATGACATCAACATAAAACTCAGTCGACTTATCCAGCTGTACATCAGCGATCTGTTTAGAAACTAAAAAAGACTTGGCTTTCAAGTCTTCGGCTCTTGTTATTCGCTCTTTAAAAGCTAGTCCATTCAATCGTTTTCTGGCTGATGCTTGGAGATCAGGATTAGATACATCATCAGCAAGTTTTCTAAGTTCTACCAGTTCGTCAGGCTGTACAGGTTGATTAAGCAAGGCTCTCGTTTCTTCTTCATCCATTCCTGCCCGTTGCTTTGCTCGACTGAATAAATTTCTAGCTTGTCTTGTTAAATAGCTTTGAGCTTGACGGTAGGCAGAAATAACTTTTTGTTCGACTTGTTGAGCGGCATCATTGATCTTTTTCTCTTGCTTTATACCGCGATCGAGCCAATAGAAGTCATTTTGTTTTTGTTTCTTTTGAGCCATTTAATCAGCTCCTCGTTTTGGTATACTTTCTTTATCAACGAGTGGTCCGTTGAAATTACTAATAAGGTGGTGTTCACATGAAAAAATCAGAATTTGATAAACTTTTTCAAGACGCTATTGAGGAAGTTCAAAAAGAAAATTTTTCTCAAGAAAACTTGTTCAGTAGATTAAAAGACTATGCTAATGAAAATGGCAAACTCGATTCCGATGGTAAGTTTCTTTTTTCTGTTATGGAATCTCAAGCATACACTCAGGACTTACTAGAAAAAGTTCTTTCTAAAGTCTTAATTGATGAGTAGATAGCTTTTGGGCTAGTTCTGATATTGATGTCGTTTGCTCCTTGCTACTCTCAATAGCTTGGAGCAATTCTGCTATTTCTTTCGGTTCCCCTTCAATTTGAATTTTCATCTTCGATCACCTCTACTTTTATATTTTCTGTATATTTTTGCTGAATATCAAACAAGCCACAAAGCAACGCTTCGACTAACGCATTATCAATTTCATTAGGATTCAAAATTGATACTCGCTGATCGTGTACCTTCACATAAGATTTGCATATCAATTGATTTGTAATGGTAATAAATAGCGTGGATACACCTGCACAAACAATATCTTTCCCAGGTTCAGCAAAATAGGCATGACCGGTAACTTCATACTCAATAAATGAGCCATTACTCTTTTTGAATGTTGCTTTGATCATTAGGCTAAGCCCCGTTTCCTGAAAATAATCCAATAACCAGTTTTAGAGCTTGGTCTTCGGTGAATCCATTCGCGATACATTCATCAAACATGAACCTACTTTGCTTGGCCACCATACTCAAGCCTTTCTGCGTCTCAAAAAAAGTTGTTTCCAAAGTTCTATTATTCTCATGTACTTCAGCAAGTTTCCTGTTAATTAGCTCATTCATCGTCATTCTCCTCTTCTCCTTCTGGCGGATCATCCAAATCTGAATTACTATCTTGTGCTTGAACGCCCATTGCTTTTTTCTGAAGCTCAATCTTTTCTTCTTTTTCCAAATTCAATTGCATAATAACTTCATCCACATCATCAATGTCTGGCAACCAACTAAGTAAAACCTTTAATGGTAAAATTCCTGCATTATACGCCGCTACAATCTGATTGATGATATCGCTGGTGTTCACCGGTAAATTAGGTTTTAGTTTAATCTTCGTACCTGTTGTATCTAATGATGAATCCTTAATTTTAAGGATGTTTTCGAATAGTTGTAGGCGTTGACGTAATCCCTTGATCATATACCGTGACTTAACTGACATCAGTTGCAATAAACCAAATAACTTATATTTCATTGCTTCCCCGCTAATATTTCCTGCAAATTTTTCATCGTTCATATTAGGGACATACGTTACCTTGTGGATATCGTCCAAGATTGCTTCTCTGAGAAGGTTTACCCCATCTTCATTTAGTTCCTTTGTTAAATAATCTGCGGCAACTTCGGGTGGTTTAGCACTTGTTTGAAGCATTTTTTCGCTCGCTAACTTCGCACCGTCACCATCTTGTAATGTAAACCCTCGGATAAATAGAATCGCGTCCACAAATGCTTCTTTGTCATTCAGACGATCTGATTCAAGCAAATTATATGCATCAATTAATGAAATGGCCTGTTCAAAATCACCTTGTTTTTCCTCGTTATTTCGATATTCAATCACTGGAACTTTTTTGAAGAAATGTTGTTTCGCATCAATTAGTAAATACTCTCCGAACCCTCTCGATTGTGTTTTATAAGTGATAACACGGTTATCGTTATAATATTTTACGATGTAATGGTCAATTCCACCTTGTAAGTCGAATACAGGTTGATAATGTACAGCAAATAGAGAATTTTTGTCCACAGTATCATCTGTAACTAAAAAGATTCCTCTTGGATCAATACATTTAATTCGTATTTCAGTTGAGTTCACTTCTTTCCCTCTTGCGAGATAAAGCAGTTCATAAGCAATGCCGAATGTAGACAAGTCTTTTTCAAGCTCTGTATCATGTGAAACGATATCCAATTCGTTATATACGTCCAATACAGGTTGGATATTTTTAGTTGCATCGGAAACATAGGAGATAGGATTACCAACCATGAAACCAACGTTCATATCAACTACATACTTCGCGTGATTGACAAGTATCTTATTATTTGGTGCAGCTTCATTTTCTTTCTTACGTTTTGTGATATCATGTTTGCCATCATAATAGTCCGATAGTTTTTCTAAACGTCTCAACATTTTCATATGCTCTTGTATACAATAATTAAGCAGTTCAGCAGTTGGATTGTTTAGATCTCCAGCTATTTCTCTGTTTACAACAATTGCCATTTTCTCACTCCTTTAGTTAAACCCGAATTGTACTTTTGGAGAAATAATTACTTTCACATTTCTCATGTCTTCGCTGAAGGCATATCGAGTAGCATCAATCGTATGATTGTCTTTATCTTCAAGTCTTGGTTTAGGATTTCCATCCTTATCTACTTGGTAATCTATATTTTCAAATTCTCTTGCAATATTGGGTGTTCGCAACGGGTCAATACAAATAAAATTTAGATCATCAAGCCACTCTTCACCATATTCGACTGAATCGGGGCCTTTCTTAACTCCTCTAATTCTCCGAATCTCATGCTCACTTTGAAGTTCAGCAATTGATTTAGGCTCAGCAGAATCGGCAAATATTTCATCCGATTGATACCCTTTTGCTTTTGCTTGATTTGAGAACTCTCGATTGCTCATTTTTACACCATAGATTTCATCTATAGCGTAAACCCCATTTTTCTTTTTGTCATAATGCCAACGAACGAATGCTAGCGGATCAGTAGCATATCCGAAATCGAGACCATTCCTGATGTTGTCAAAGTTCGCTACCATCTCATCCGTAATACTTCCTGGTTCTACTTGAAGATTATCGAACGGAACAACACCTGAACCGATGGCTTTGCCTAAATACTCCCAATCATAACGCCTCGAATTACGTTCTTTTGTTGCTTCTGCCTCTTCTATAAAGGCTTTAGCTATAAAGGGATTGTCTTTATATGTTGTATGGTGGACATACGTATTTTTTGGTTGAAAACTAGTCTCGTATTTTTTATTTACCCAACTTTGTTTTCTCTTCGGAGGGTTGTAGCTGTAAAAGAACTTATAAAAAAGACCATCTGCAAGCTCTCCACGTAAAAGGGAGTTTGTAATGGTCGTTACATCTTCTTCTGTTTTGAACTCTGCTAATTCTTCTATCCAAGCCATTGTGAAAGGAAATCTGCTATCCTTTAAAGACTTGATACGTTCTGGATTCTGTGCTCCACGAAAAGTAATATAGTTTCCTCTAGGCAGATATGTAATTCTCATTGGACTTTTATTGACCTTGAAATAGCTCGTTACCTGTTGTTCTTCGATTGCCCACTTCAATTGTTCAAAAACCGATAATTCAATTGTGTTGTCGACGAATCTGATAGCAACCGCGTTGACTGGATACCTCATGATTAATTGTATGATCACATGTGCAATATCAGAAGATTTACCTGAACCACGACCGCCTTTTTCAACAATATGAAGAATTTCTGGATCAATTGCTGCTCTCCACGTATTATGAAAAGCTTTTGGCAAATACTCAGATAGTTTAACCATCTGACTCACCACTGATATCATCCTCAAATATAGGTGGCTCAATTGCAGTGATTTCCTTCTTATCAACAGGAGCATATCCTCCTCGATCAAGAATATCTTTAGCTGCGTTAAAACGAACCATTTCTGATCTGGCCGCTAAAAGTTTCAACATTGTATTCAATGCTTTACCAGATGACTTACCCATAATAGTTTTTACATATTCATCATAAGCATGAGTGAAATCTTCGTCCTTTAGCCAGTTATAAAGTGTCTGTTCGCTTATCTTTAGTTCTTCAGCGATTTCAATCCGCTTTAAGGAACCTTCGAACAGTAATTCTATAGCCTTATTATGCCTCTTAGTAAGTTTCATAAAATCACCTCCAAACTAAAACAAACTAAACGTATTTCTTGATATTTTTTTGAATATGATCATCTTTCCAATAACCAAACCCACAATATACTAGCTTGCAATGATCAATCTCATCTGGCGTTGCTTCTCTGGTCATTTCTACAATTGAATACTTCGCCTTCATTTGAACAGACATAACTACACGTTTACGTTGTCCTTTCATCGGCGGCGGATATTTATTGTTTAGCGATACGTACCAGTAAGTTCTCATGTCGTTACTAATCCATTCGTACGTCCGAATAGTTTCTTGATACGGTCTAATACTTTCTTCATGGTCAATAATCACCTTTCATTGAAAAATAGAAAACGTGATGCTAAAATAATGTTTCTAAAAGTACTTCTTACATTTAGGCCGTTGCGGAAACAGCGGTCTATTTTTGTGTGCAAAATAAAAAGACCACTCAAAGAGTGATCTAATAAAAATCGGACCAACGCCACTAAAGCTCGCTAGTCCTACAAACAATGATTTGTTTTTTTTCCTTATGCATTAAGCAACCTACATAGCACCGTCATCGTGCTGATCCTCCACGTACCACTTATATCCTCGGTTGCATTAATTGACGTGGCCGGATTCGAACCGACATTGACCTACATAGCCTCTAAAGAGGACACACGTCAACTTGGAGGAGCTACCTCCTGCAAGCTTGCTTGTAATTGAGATTGACTTCTTCTGACGGTGCTAACTAAAGAAGTTCAGTACCTTTCGGCTCGGAACACAGTCTCAATCTCTAAGTCACTGGCAAGGATTCGAACCTTACATGCCTCAACTACTCATCGGAGCTAGACCTCATTCGTCAATAAGGCGGCAGTACATTTAGTTCTAGCTCGTCGGCTCGTGAATGCGTCTACCCTTTCCGCCACAGTGACATAAAGACGGCACGTGAACTTTAAACGGAAATGGAGTTTTTCAACTCCATTCATCTTTTATTTTTTTGCGTGCCGCCATTAAATCCACCAAGCTAGACGTTTGTATGTTAAGGAATATAAGGAGAAACTTCATGCCAATAAAGTTAGGTTGAGTCGTCTACTCGGTGGATTATCTACTCTATCATTTTATTACGGAAATATACGTGTTGTGTGTAGTCTTTTTACCCCGTTGTGTGCCGATTTTACGGTCACTTTAATTTAAGTCTTCTGGCTAGAGTTGTTACAATCATCGTGTCTTTTTTCTTACACGCATCTTCTGAAAGGTGAATCTGATTGCTAACCTTTACCCAATTAGGTAAATCTTTTGGTCTTCTGCATTGTTTTCCGTCATCACTCAGATATCTTGCCTGTAGCAACTCAACTGCATCATCACTTAAATCCTCAATAAGATTTTTGACAATCTCAACATGTCTTACAGTTGATAAGAACTCTTCATTTGTCCAGACTCTTTCCGCTTCTGCTTCTTGCGGGGCGATATTAGAGGATACGTGGGAACCACCGATATTTTCGTCTGCTTCTCGATAAGGATGTCTCAGACTCTCTTCGATGGATTTAATTTGCCTTGCTTCATAGTTATGACACCGTAATACTTTTCTTGCGTAATTCCTTGCTTCTTCACTGACTCTATAGAATTTCAATCACTCGACCTCCGTTACATTTTTATGCATACCCTTGTGTTGTCGCATATTTTTGCCAAAGTCCTTTTTCATAATTATTGCAACGATAAATCGTCCCTCTTAAACCACCATCACAGAAAACATAAATCAGTCCTTCGTGATGTTTATAGCACTTATAAACATCATCTAAAGTTATAGGCTCTCCAGTTTCATTTGGATAATCTACTCTTTTTAAGCCCCATGCTATTTCTAAAAATATCTCTATTGATTCACCAACTGGGCTTAGTCTTGTTTTTCCTATATTTTCCATAATTTATCACTCCTATTTTTTAGGTATATTATAATAATATTCTGATAAAGCTACGTAATAGGCTGAGTTAGATGAACTTTTTAATATCAAACTCAGCCATTAACATCTCCGTTTTTGGCATTACAAAGACTTCGCTATATTTTAAAAACTCTGTCGATTCATTTCGAATGAAATAGACTTCTTTGAATGTCCGTTCCAAACTATCACCGTGCAATATCACACCATTCATTCCACGAATAGCCATATTGAAGATTAAGAACGGAACGGCTCTATCTGACAGCTCTTCTACTTGATACCAATAGGCCCTTGAATCTAACCTATGTTCGCAAGCTTCAGCTCTGTTCTGATCCCATGCACTGATCAGTAAACCGCCTGACCCTGCTGCTGATTCGAAATAGGTTCTTGAATTTCCAGCCAGTTGATTTAATAGTTCGGCCATTGGTAATGGAGTAAAATCTTGATTAAATCTCTTACGTTCTGAATGCTCTTCTTGAAAATAATCGACAAACCAATCGCGATCTAATTCTTGTTCGATCTTTAAAAAATCATCAAATAATTTGACTCTTTCATCATTGTCTAGCATCTTTTTTAAAAGTGATTCCGGCGCCTTATAACTGTCATCGACTCCCAAAAGATCATTTACTATTTTGCTCGTTAACATATTTACGCCTCTCGTTTATATATTTTGTGCCAACCGTCTCTTTCTTTGTAAGGCATGCGTCTATAAGCAATTCCGTTTCTCGCACAATAAGAACGGACAGATTCATACTTTAAACCAAGTTTCATTGCGATTTCTTGAATGTACAATCCCTCTGAACTCAACTTTCTAATTTCATTATCATATTTTTTTAGGGTGCGGACTTTTTTAGTGATGTTTAGCGAACTTGCTTTTTTACAAACAGCATCTCCAGAACGTCCGATCCATTTACCTATTTCTTCCGCGGTTTTGTATAGATAATATTGTTTAATTATTTGAATTTCTCTGTCTGTATAATCGGGTTGAACTGAATCTAATTTCTCGTTCCTGCGCTTCATTTCATCCTTACGCCAATCTGTTATCTGTTTCGTAGTAACGCCTAAATACTCCGCAGCTGCTTTATAATTTGGTTCATCTTTACAAAAAATGTAGTAAAGCAAATAATCTTTTTGTTCCTCTGAAAATAATTTGCTTTTCCTCGCCACGACAATCACCTCACTATGCAATCTGCATCAGAACGCTCATCATCTTCTGATCGTCTTTTCTCTTTAATTCGTCTAAAACATGAGCGTATGTCTCTTGTGTCACTCCAACATCCGCATGCCCTAAGCGCGCTGATATTGTGTTGATTGATACGCCTTCAGCTAAAAGAACACTGGCATGTGTATGCCTCAAGGCATGCAATGTGATTTCTGTAATGCCTAGCTCCCTGCATTTTGACAATAGATAGTTCCCATAAGTTGAATTATGCTGCCTTTTGTATCGTCCATCAGATAGCTTTTCAATAAAAATAGGTTCATCAGATTCTAGCCCCTCTAAAAGAGGTTTAAACTGTCCGACGATCTGCCAATCAATAGCGATTTTTCTAATACTGCTTTCGGTTTTAGTCGTTTCAAAACCACCATTAGAGCTTTTGTAATTCCATGTTTTATTTATCGTCAACTGATTCGTAGTCCAATCGAAATCATCCGGCGTAATAGCTAATCCTTCTGCGAAACGCATTCCTGTTTTTGCTAGTAATAAGATGAACCAATCTTTATTGATGCCATGCGATAAATCCAAAGAGTGAACAAGTCTTGTCAATTCATCTTTCTGTAGAAACTTCATACGTTTCTTGCCAGGTTCTTTTCCTTTAATAACAGCGCGATACGTTGGGTCTTTATCAAGTACGCCATCGTGAAACGCGTCTAAGATGCACCCTTTAATGTTGTGGTGGAAATCAACGGTGGTTTGTTTCTCATGCGTTTTGGCATACTCGTTAATGATTTTTTGATACTCAATGCGATCAAAATTTGACATGAGTAATTTAGGACAAATCTTCCTTAATTGTTTGCCGGACATATAGTACTTACTAAGAGTGACTTGTTTTATTGCCCCGACCTTGTAGGTCTCAACCCATTGATCAAAATAATCGCAAAAGAGGATTTCTTTTTGTTTCTTTCTCGTCATAGGTTCTCCTTTCCTACTCTAATGGCGTGGTTACCGGAAAAAATTATCTTGAAAACTTGTATATTTTTTCAATTCATACAAATAAGATTCCATTTTCCTTTTTGTAAAACGATAAAGTCGTTTGTACTTTAAATGTGGAGCTGGAGGAAAGAAGTAGATTCCTTGCTCACCAATAGAAGCTTCACCGTTATTGTCTAGTTCCTTATCGTAATACTCCCGATAGTCATTCCCGAAAGTAGTTGCTTCCTTTGGTTCAATATAGCCCCACACATCTGCCGCAAGTTCAAAAAGCTCAGAATAATAATCATCAAAAGATTCTGTATCCATTTCTACGAAAAGTCGTACTGCAAAAGGTTTGCTTGATACATTTTCTAAGATAATCGATTTATCTTTTTTGAATCCGTGTATGAGAACTTCGTCTGTTTGTTCATCTAAAACGTAAATACTCATGTTTTTCACTCCTTTCCTACGTGAATGTGGTCGTTACTTAACTTCTGATAGCCACAGGCGACAGTAATGATCAAAATTTTTATCAATCCAATTAGCTATCGAGTCATCAGATATTTCTTCACTCGAATTGTTGAAATATGATTCTTCTGCTAAAGCTTGCTGTAAAGATTCATATCGTTTCAATGTCTGCAAAACCTCATTGGGTACACCTTTTATTAAGTCAGGAGTTTCTAAGTCCCAATGATTTTCAAGTAAAACTTCTGGGAAAAACTTTGCTAGTATTCGGATCGCTGAGTAATCGTCAGCAACTGTATTAAGCATATTGATTACAGCATCAGTAAATGGACTTACGTGACCGAAATTGAGAAGATTGTACTCCTCACGTAATCTTTCATACTCTTCAACTTCATCTTTTGATAGTTGCGCATTTCTCATAGAAATCCTCCTTTGTATCCTCCGTTAGCTGATTTTTTCCGCTTCTTCTGATTTCAATTCATAAATTATTTCTTTTTTCTCGAAATCTCTTGTCATCTTCAACCAATGTTCATTCCATTTTTCTCTAAAAGTTGCACGTAATGAAGCTTTAGGATTCTTGTAATGTTCAGAAACGATCGGAACATTTTTGATAATTTCATCCAGTGTTGCTGATCCATTCTGTTTCAGGTATTCTTTTACAGCACTAATCATAAATGAGTAATCTGTTATAGTTTCCCCGCCCTTAGAACCTCCGATATTCTTATGCGCATATGCTTTTATATGCCCTCTAAGTCCATATTGCTCAAACTTACCCTTTAGACGTTTCTTAGGTGCGTTATGGTTGAATTTCGCGTCATACGCTACTGACGCTATATACTTTGGATATGGTTCGTCATGATATTTTCTCCATAATTTTTCACTTGTCTTATTCTCGCTTACATAAATCAGTCCGATATTTTTTGGAGAAAGAAACTCGTGATAGATAAACCAGTGCGACGTTTTTACTTTTGGAACGGCAATATACACGAAATGACCCCATTGTGTAGCGTGATAAGCCTGTTCAATTACTTTGAAGTTTAGTGTTTTTTTCATTTCAACAATCACATCAGCACAACCTCTTAATCCAACTACATCAAAATTCATGATTTCTCCGTAAACGTTGCTACAACCCAGTTCTTCTAACAATAACTTTACGGGTTCAAACATATCTGTCTCTTTCAAATACTCACCTCAATTTCTACTTGATAGCCCCAAACTTGGGCTGTTTTCTCCTCTAGCTTACTTTCTGAGTAAAAAACCAATTATCTTCTTATAAACAGGGATCGATCTTTTTTCGAGTTCTTTCTGTTTCCAACAATAAAATTCGTTATCGTCAGTTAAATTTTCAATCTTAATACCTTTCTTTTTTTCAAACTTAGCTATTAGGCTCCATTCCAACTGGGCTGAGGGATTCATGATAAGATTTTTCTCGTCCTCATAACCTATCAAATTTTCTCGAATATCATTCTTGTACGTCAGTAGTCTTTCTGACAAGACCATTCATCTCCTTTAAAAAGATCTTCTATAGCCCATTTGTGGACTGTTTCCTCCGTTAGCTGACTAAGCATACCCTTGCGTGACCGCGTACTTTTGCCAGATGCCTTTTCCGTAATTTCCACAACGATATATTTCTCCGTTTAAGCCTCTGTCACAAAAAACGTAAATCATCATAGGGTGATCATTAAACGCTATATAAATATCCTCTAAAGTAAATTGATTTTTTTCATCAGCTGGATAAAAAACTCTTTCTAATCCGTTTGAATTCTCTAAAAAAATATCAACGGAACAGCCTAAACGATCAATAACCGTATCTTTAATATCTTTCAATTCTTACACTTCCTTTCCTATGCTAATGCCCCAGTTATATGAACTTTTAACACTTAAATTTGTCTATTTTAAGCAATAAAGCGCTCGTGAATCTGTTTAAAATCCATGCCACTAACATCAATGTAGCCCTGTGTTGTGCTGATCGAGCTGTGACCAAGAAATATCCTGACATTGTTGATTTCCATTCCTTGCTTTATCGCAAATGTAGCGGCTGTTCTTCGAAACTTATGTGGATGCGCGTGTCCAACACCTGCACGTTTTGCAATCTCTTTGACCATTTTTTGTATTCCATTAGCGGTCATTCCTGTTCCAACTCCATGTAATCCACAAATGATTGGACCCGTAAAATGTGGCTTCACTTTCAAATAGTTATCGATAGCTACTTTAGCTCTGGCATTTACGAAAACGCGGCGCTCCTTGTTCCCTTTCCCAATAACAGTTATCGATCCTGACTGCTGATCGTAGTTTTCCATAGATAACATTGTGAGTTCTGTCACTCGACAACCCGTCGATAGCAACAATTCAAATACTGCTTTCTCTTTTGGTTTGATACATGCATTCCGCATTAATTCAACTTCAATGGGCGTGAATGCCTTCTTAAGTCTCTTTTCGACTTTTATTGCTTCGACACGCTTTGCTGGATTCTTAGGAATATACTCCTCTTCGAACAGCCAACTATAGAACCTGCATATAGCGCCACGCTCACGGTTCAACGTCGCTTTTGATAAATGATGTTCCATATCCCTGCTTGCAATGTATAGCCGTATATCGTTAGTCGTAACTTCCTTGAAAGGTTTACGCATATAACGGTTGAAACGGTCCACTGTGCGCATAGCTAAATTGATCGTTCCATCCGCAAGCCCTCGCAATTTCATACTCACAAAATACTGCTTGTATGCTGCCAAATCTGAACTTTCGTCATATATGACAACCTCGTTCTTTGACTCCTCGATTCTAAACTTCGAAACATCCATTGTTAGGACTATTTTTAGCTTTTGAAGTTGCCTTACAGTCAACTCTGTTTCCATGTGGCGGACAACATTATTAATAAATTTTTCTGCAGGTTCCACGTTTACTCCTTTGAAGCTTTTTTCTGCCATGCGTTTGACAACCAAGCAGATCGAATCTCACTCCTGCACGGTTTGGTTTTCGCTTGAAGTCGGGATCAAGTGTTTCTCTATGAACCATGTGTTTGTCGCCGTTAGAATCCTCCACGATAATTATGTTTTTGTAGGGTTGATCTAGATATTCGATTTCTTCACCCACGATAGACTCGCCGTAGATATTTGCTATATGCATGCTAATCCTCCATTTCGTTTATCACATAGTTTCTTTCAATTCCGTATTTCCGCATCCATTGATAAATCGTTCCTTGGGACGCACCAAAATCTCGACTCGCTTTCTTCCAACCACCGCTTTTGTATGACTTTTCCAATTCTTCGGCAGTAGGAACCACTAGCTTTCTAAATTTTGGTAACTGGTGTTTGTGCCTCACATAAGCAAATATCTTACGATCAATCGTGTATACCTCATGGATCTGAGCTATTGTTTTTCCCTGTCTAATCATTTCAACTATTTTCTTCTCCATCCCTGGACGTTTGTTCAAATAGTCCTGATATTTTTCTTTTTTTCGATTTTGAGGAGTCGTCTTTGTCATCCGCTAATATGATTTTCATAAGCGTTTTATGCCTATCACTTTTTTCCCTGTCTAAATACCACTCTGGATCATTGATCAATAATAATAATTCGCCCCATGCCTGTTGCTGCGCTGGTGTTTTTCGGCTTCTCATATGAACACCTCCTAGAACGGCAGATCGTCGTCACCAATATCGATCGATGAACCATTGAATGGATCAGACTCCACATTGTTTGTATTTGTATTCTGCTGTGACTTATCATCTTGACGTTTCTCATTGTTACTACGAGATTCCAATAACTGGAAATTGTCAGCAACAACTTCTGTCACATAGACACGTTGGCCCTGCTGATTTTCATAATTTCGTGTTTGGATACGTCCTGTTACACCAATCAATGTTCCTTTTCGTGCATAGTTCGCTAGTGTCTCTGCAGACTTACGCCAAATCACACAATTGATGAAGTCAGCTTCTCGATTTCCATCTTGATTCGTGAAATTTCTGTTCACTGCTAGAGTGAATGTAGCAACCCCGGTGCCGCTCGCTGTATATCGTAGGTTTGGATCAGCCGTTAACCTTCCTACTAGAACCACATTGTTTATCATTTGTTTTCCTCCAAGCTTGTAATTTCAATTTCTATTCGCGGATTTAACGAATAGAGTTTTTGTGACGATAGTGCAGCTACCTGCCCATCATCTTTGAAGAGTATTTCATTGCTACAGTCCAAAATAGCTTTGATATAGTTATCTATGTCTGGTCGCTTATCAACATAAATCGCCTCTGATTCGAGTTCTAAGCGTTTCTTTTTCACCTCGGCTATCCGTTTAGGTGGATAGATGTAAAATGCCATAGAAACAAATATAGCGCCCTTCTCGATAATTTTAGGGTTCATCAACCTAAGCTGACTCTCGCAGTTGCGCTTCCACTGTTTCATCTTTTTGTCTTCATAGGTGCCATTTCTTCCAAAGCGTGGCCGAGATTGCGGCTTTGGTTCTAAATGCAATGTATACCTAGTCATTTTCTCTCCTTCATTTTGGGTACATGTCCAAACACTTTTTCGTACATCTTTTTCGCAAAATCAAGTTGTGTTTCATATGATTGACCATTTAGAACCCAAAAATCATATTCCTTATTTTTTTGTTGGTAATGATAGATGAAATAGCCTACCCAGTATTGTTTAAACAATTGTTTGGCTCGATCGTCAGAGACATTTCCCCCTTTTACGATATGTTGGCTATACCTTGTTAAATAAGGTATCTGTATCTCTTTGTAATCCTGAGGCAACTTATTGTGTAGTGTTTTTAGCAACTCAAAGTCATTCACTCTCTGCACCTCTTTCAGCGAGAGAACGTTCTGCCTCTGCTACCCAGTCAATGTCAGACTCTTTTTTATTCGGTTGGGTGTTAATGTGACTTGGCACCTCTTCAATACGATGTTTATTGTTTTTGTAGTTACTTTTACTAACTTTCGGTGCCAGATCGTATTCATCCTTATACCGTTCATCACGAATCCACCTAAATAATTCTTGAGGATGATACCAATCATTTAGTTCAATATATTTCAAGTAATTAAGGTACCCTTTATCAAATTCAGATAAATCAGCGTCCGATTTCACTTTCTTTTTAAATTGTTCTAACGCTTTCTTTTTTTGAGTCTTTTTTGGGTACATTTTCCAATACCCCTCGAAATCGACACTATATATATATTTATTATTCTTTGTATTATTAGATTGTATTATTCTATTAGAAGTTTTTTTCATGGGGGGCTGGAAATTTTCTTCTATACCCTCATGAAATTTATTTCTACCCCCATAGAAATCACCGCTTGTCGGAAATGGAGAAATATATATGCACCGTCTTGCTACTTCAAAAGAATTTTCTTTATACTGAAGATCAATAGTGATGTATTTTCTCTCTTCCAGTTTTGCGATCCAATTACTAATGGTCCGCTTACTAACTTTATAGAGTTCGGCGAAATACTGATTCGTGGCCCAGCAGTAACCCATCTCATTGGAGAGAGCCGTCAGTTCTCCGTACAACAACTTAGCATTACCTGGCAACTCTGAATCGTACCTAACAATTGCCGGTATTACTGCGAAATAACCTTTATGTTCCACTTTTCCCCTCCTTATCCGGCAACTGCCAATCTTTTATTTCATAATCTGGGTTGTCATCCAATTGTTTCATTTGCTTCTCGCTCATCAGTCCGAAGTCTAGAATTTGCTGATCAGAGAGCTTGATTGCTCCTACATGCCATTTTTGACAAAACTCGTCATATCCAAGTTGATGAATCTCATTGTGTAATTCGGCTCTAAGTATCATGTAATAGCGCCCTCGATGATCAACCTTAGAACGTTTTCCCATCCCTACAGCATTTACATGGTGTATGTGTAGCACCGCATCTTGTCGGCGCGCTTGAGTGACGAAACAACGGTTGTGGAGCGCTGACAAAAACATCTTTCTATTTATGTTATGGACCAAATACAAATCTTTGCCGTCAAATGGAATGTCATAACGAAAACAATATTCGACCAACCATGAGATAAACTGAATTGCTAAATCTTTGCTGCAATTCGATAACGAGAATAGTTTTTCATAAGGCAGTCCTCGATCAATACAAAACTTAATCTTTAGATCATCTTCGGTATTTTGAATAAACCACTCATTATCCGTATAGCTATCAATGTCTCTAATCAACGCATGAGCGATTTTCTGTTGCGGGCGTGTTACTTTATTCGGATTGAATGCTTGAGCCGTCAGCAACGTTTTACGTCGTTTGACGAGCAGTTCTAACTCTTCTTTACTGTCATCAATCGGTCGAACAACAAAGTCGCCGTTAGACTGCTTGCCTACGATTCTTATGTTCAACATTTCATCACTCTCTTACAGGTGGTTTGTCCTTATCGAACAATTCTTCTTGTTTTACTTCTTCATCCTCTTTAGGATCGTCAGCTTTAGGTTCTTCCGTTCTTTCAAGAATCCCTTTTAAATTTTTCAAACTCTTTATTGGTAAATCATCAATTCTTCTTCCGTTAGCTTTCCCCATCATTTCATCGAAGACAGACTTTCTCGCTGATGATTCTTCAGACATGCCTATGATATCCATCACTAATTCCCGTCTCTGTTTTTCTAGATCGATTCCCTGATCAGACCAATCATAAATTTTCCGTCCAGTTTCCAATGACACGTTAAACGGAAGATCAAACATATTAGAGTTATCTTTCGTTGCTTCGGCAATATGGTCTTGATCCATCCTCAATGCAATAGCGAATTCATATTCAAGGGCATCTTTTTGGTCTGGCTTAAGCCCCATTTTTACTATCTTCGTTTTACCTTTTTCATCCTTATCGAAATCATAGGCTTGTTTGCTTCGAGATGTAGCAATCACATAAACTGAGTTGCCAGTCACTAGTTTAAGAAATTCTTTTTCCAGTGGTTTTACTTTCGCCCAAGCCTGCATATTTTTACTTGAGTTCCCTTTGGTAAAACTTTCTACTTGTTCCAAAATCCCGCCTTCACCGCTCCAAGCGTGAGAAATTGAATCAATTATCACTACTTCGATGCCTTCAGCTTTCATTAACCGAAATGCCTGAATATAATTGTTCACTGTGTATGGAGGCTCAAAGTCCAAGTGTAAGAATTCTCCGATATATACACCAGCCACAGTGGACTCTGCATATAAAAGTGCTCTCTTATGTTCCGTATCAATAACCCCGATTTTCAACCACTGTTCCTCGTCTGATAAATCGGGATACATTTTTTCAACGATCCCTTTTGCAATTAAAAGAGCTGATACTGTTTTACCGCTCCCGCTTGCTCCAGTGATCATAATGGGAACTTTTAGCTTTTCCCGCTTCGCCTTTTTAACTTCCATGCTATTTTTCCACCTTTACGGATAATTTTTCGCCTTGCGGAATAACCTTAACCGCTTCAATTAATTCACCATCACTATTTACAATTCGTCCACCTTCAAGAACCGATACCGATTTCTTAAATGCTGCTTTATCAACTTCTTCCTTAATCCTCACGTATTCAGTCATCCCTAATTTTTTCAACTCTGCAACAGCCTCTGAAGAGTATTCCCATTTATCGGGAACTTTCCTTGTCCCAACTGTTCCATGTGGTGTTTTGATCCGAGCTTTAGGGTCATCTTTCCGTAATTTATTTAAGTAGTCACTTAGTTTCATTTCGAAAAAGCTGATTCTGTCATTATTACTTTCTGTTTCTTTTGTCTCCCAATTGGCGATTCTTTCTCGTTCCAAATCAGCGAACTTCTTAATTTCATCATTCTGACTTTGAAGAGCTGAAATTTTTCTTAACGCCCAATCAGCGCCACCGATATCATCGATAGTCCACCCTTCTACAGATGACTGTTCAAGTTCTTCAATTTCATATTTTTCAAGTGCGTTCATATTATTTTTCTCCTAACTTTTAATAAAGGCAGTTGCTGAGATTTTGTCTTGTGTAGAAAAAAGCCAAATAGTCCCTCTGCTAGACTCGATTTCTGGTTTTCCAATCATTGATGTGAATAATTCAGCTTTTTCCAAAGAATCATTATGTCTGTAAAAACTTACTGATTCACATTCTTTGTACAAAGCTAATATTTTTTGTTCTTCAGTCGAAAGATACTTTTTACGAATTCGCCTATTCATGTTATAATCACCTCAAATCATTATGCATTTGCTCACTAATTGCTTGCCGGCGTAGTGAGCTTTTTTTGTCCCCATGCTTTTCTGCGCTCGATGTTCTGTTTGGCTAGAATCGTTGATTCGTTATGATGCCACCAACGATCAGCAATAATTCTGCCAATTTGTAACGCTTCTTTTCTGTTCATTACTATCTCACCTCTTTCAATTTGATATAATGGTTTAAAAACTGGTGGTGTATGTTTTGGACAACTCCTTATCTAAAGTTCAACTCAAAATTTTGAAATCTTTTCAGCAATATTCAATAGATAAAGTCAACTATTCTGCTGATTTGATTTCTAGAGATACTAAGCTTTCGATTTATTTAGTTAAGGAAGAGTTACCTTTCTTTTTGGAAAATGGATTGATAGATATCAGTCCTTTCGGTGAGGATTCAACTTATTATCAAATTACTAGCAAAGGGAAGATCGTTTTAATTAATGAAAAGGAAAGCTTCAAAGATAAACTTATATGGTCCATCGTTGTTCCTTTAGGAACCGCAGTAATTGGTACTGTCATAACAAATTTGTTATTTCCTAATTAGTAACGTTGCGATTACTGAAATCAATAATGGAATTATTATTGAAAAGAGAAGTCTTTCGAAAGTAACTTTTTTCATCCTAGTCAGCCCCCTCGGCTGGCTTTTTCTTTTCCCATCCGATCGCTAGGAGAAAGATTCCGATGTAGCCATAAGCTGCCAGCATGTTGAAGCTTGAAATAATCGGAACTGCCAACATGCACATGATTGTTGTTGCTAAGTTGATTTGTTTCATTTCCAACTTCCTTTCTTTGATATACTCACTATAGAAAGTGAGGTGAAAATTATGACTAAAATATATGCAAATCTAATTGGAAATTGGGTCTGTCTAAACGATGATGATGACTGTTTGATGGGACCAAACATGGTATCTCCTAACGCTTGGTGGGAAGAAAATGCCGAATTATGGGCACCTATCCATAGGGAATCTCCCGATACCCTTTATCAATTTCCTTACGTAATGATTCACTACAAAGGAACAGATTATCGCGTTGCTCCTTGTCATATTCAAATAGTCTTTACTTAAAGTTTCTTTGGCAATTAGCTTCTATTTTATTTAGATCATCTTTCGTAAGTTGCACCTTATGTTGATGACTTGAATAGAAGCTTCTTGCTTGTTGAACGAGCAACTCAAACTGTATTGCGCTTATTCCGTCTAACAGTTTGGTAAACTGCTTGATTTTGCTTTCTGGTATATTCATGCTGTTACCTCCGTTCCATCATGTTCTCTAGCGCTAAACCAGCTGCTTTAAAAACAAATGTCTGATCATCTATAGATAAAATAAAGCCACCAGTGAAATCGATTAAGATCTTTCGATACTTTCCCTCTTTAGCTAGCATCATTGCTAATGCTTCTACATGTTGTTTCATCTCTTCATTCATGCTATTGCCTCCTTTACATAGCTATTTTTGTTTTCTCGAATGCCTTTCTAAGATCAGATCGTTCAATCCGAACTGTGTTCTCTCCCCACGCCATCGGTGTTGCACCATTAGCAATTAGATGATTAAGTGTATCTTCACCGATCCCTAGAGTCTTTTTGATTTGAGACTTATTAGGTGCTGGCGGAAGATCGATTATCTTATCCCAGATATCCAACTGATCTTTAATTTTTTCAAGCACAATATCAGCGGTAATATCAGCAATTTGATGTAAAATTTCATCTGGTATAAAAATTTCATTGCTGACTTGTACAGTTTTCATGAATATTCCTCCTACGCTGTTTGTTCACGTTCAATCATCGGCAAGCAATTATTCTTCTTCAATGTTTCATATAGGAAGATGTGTCCTTTTTGTGTCCATTTCATACGTGTTTTTACTTGCGGATTTCCGTTTTTATCTTCATAATCAAATGGTTCGATATGCGTGTATCCTTTGTCTTGGAACTTGCTGTATAGCAGCCATGTGCCACTTTGATTGAACTGGATACCTAACTCATGTAGCAATTTATTAAACGATACAGCGCTCATACCGTAGTTCTTAGCAATCGTACTAACTGTAACTAATCCTTTGTTGTTCAAGATTCGGTCGTAATAGTCCGCCTTTGGCTGTAATTCGTTTACTCGTTGTTCTGCAATCAGGCGTAGTGTCTTTTCTTCTTTGAGTTTGGTTGCTACTTCGATCAGCAAGTCTGGATTGTTTAGTAGTTCATCTGTTGCGTACATGCCGTGCTTTCTGATTTGCGGTAGGACTTCCGTTGCTAACCAGTCTTGGAATTTTTCGGCTAGAGCGTTATTTGCTTTGAA
Source organism: Enterococcus raffinosus (assembly GCF_019175485.1). Classification (NCBI taxonomy): domain Bacteria; kingdom Bacillati; phylum Bacillota; class Bacilli; order Lactobacillales; family Enterococcaceae; genus Enterococcus; species Enterococcus raffinosus. Next base: position 158,682 of record NZ_CP072888.1, on the reverse strand, counting down.
TGCTAGTTTGTAGACCATGGGTTCGCTGATGAAGTCGTTTTTCGACACTTGTGTCGAAAGATATTTTTCAAGGTACTTATTGACTCTTTTCCAAATTACATAGTCTTTACCGTTCTTGGTTTCGGTAAATCCTAAACTTCTTGCTACCATCTCAGCGTCAAACAATGACTCACCGTTTTCTGTTTTGACTTCTAATTGAAATAGATTGTTTTCAAATTTTTGAGTTTTCATAGTATTCCTCCTTCAATATGATTTTTAATCATATCAAGATTAAAAAAATTAGACTGGTGTCTTGTCTTTTTTCTCAATACCTAAAATATCATCGCTTGATACATCAAAAAACATAGCCATTTTAATAATGTTACTAGCGTTCATTGATAAGGGATCTTTTTCCCAGTTGCTAATAGATGTTTGAGTCGTTCCGAGTTTTTCAGCCAATTCACGTTGTGACATTTTTCCTTTTCTAGCTCTAAGCTCAGCAATTCCCACCATGCGAGTACCTCCTTTCTTTGGATTAATCAAACTATAGCATGATTTATAATCATAGTCAACGAAAATATATGATTTATTATCACGTATTTTTTATTACTATATAACTAGTTGAATCACTAAAAAAACTTTTCGCACCCGCTTGATTTTAAATCATATCATGATATAATAATCTTATCATAGGAGGTGTGATATGAAAACTATTGGTACTCGTATACGTGGATTGAGAGAAAAGAAAAATATGACACAAACAGAACTTTCCGAATATTTAGGCATGAAAACTTACACAACTGTCTCAAAGTGGGAAAGTGATGACAATTTTCCAAAAGGAAAAGACCTTAAAAAGTTAGCGGAACTATTTGGTGTTAGCTCTGATTATCTATTAGGATTAAGCCAAGACACTTCTCCTTCTTCTATTTCCGACATCTACAACAAATTAGAACCACCTCGGCAAGCAAAAGTTTACAACTTCGCTGAGGAGCAATTGGAGGAACAGCAGAAAGAAAACGTTCTGGAATTCCCAAATAAAGAAAAGATCCCAACCGTTCACAATTCGGCTTCTGCTGCCAATCCAACAGAACTTGCTTACGGCGATACTGTTGTCGAAGAGGAAGAATTTGAGAGAGTTCCTAATAATGCTGATTTTGCTGTTCCTATTATAGGTGATTCAATGGAACCCGTTATCAGAAACGGACAATTCGTATTCGTTAAAGAACAACCCGATGTGGAAGACGGAGAAATTGCTATTGTGGAATTAGACGGTGACGGTGTTACGTGTAAAGAGATCTATAAAGATTATGAAAATCAAACCATCATTCTACGTTCTATAAATGAACTATATGAAGATCGAATTGTTTCGCCAGAACAGATCAGGATTATTGGTAAAGTTGTATTTTAAAAATACCCCAGTCGAATTTGCTTCTTCGGCTAAGGTTTATATATCACACTATTATATGGAAATGGGGAGTTAGAATGAAAAAAGTATTGTTAGGAATCTTAGTTTTATTATCAACATCTTTTTTGGGTGCGTGTGGTAGTGACAGTAATACCGAAAAGGATGGTAACGCCAGCCCTAACACAGAAGAAAAAAGTAAGAATGATACTGCAGATAGTTCACTACTGAAAAACAATGATAAGTTCAAATATTTAGCCATAAATAATGGAGCGGACAATGCAAAAATCGTCGATCAAAAAGATTATAAATCATCTTGGGCAGACAGCTCTTGGTCAGGAGTTAATATCTCAATTGACGAAGTAACAATTATTAAATTAGAAAACTACCAAGACTATTCAAATCGACAATACCCTGGTTTTATAATTGTGCATTATATTATAGATAATGCAGAAAGAGATATTAGCATATATCCTGAACAAGCAACCATGAGCACTAATACCGGAGAACAAAGTGAGGGCGACATTTCAATGACAGGTTTTGCAGGTGATTTAATGAGCGGTACTAAAGTAAATGGTTATGCGGCCTACTCATTAAACAATTTAGATGATGTTAACGCTATTAATCAAATTAGATTAAAATTTAATGCAAACTATTCCACCGACAATTACGACGATGAAAATGCAAACCATGAATATGATGTCACACTTGATCTTCAATAAAGAATACTAGTAAATCAAACTATCTATAATATTATTTTGTTAAGCTTCTATCTAGGAGCTTAACTTTAACTACAATAACGAACATACATTCGGAAGGAGGATTAATATGAACAAATATGAAGTAACTCAGCGACTTTGCAAGGAATTAGGCATCGAATATCTTCACTTAAATTTGGGCGGACAAAATATTTCATTTACAGAAGAAGAATATCAAGATTTCAAAAAATCATTCGCTCAATTATATCTAGATTTAGCAAAGAAAAAGGAGGAAAAATAAATTGCTATATTACGAATTTAAAGAATGGTTAGAGGAAAATGCAACAGGGCTAAAAGTTTTCGCTAAAAAAGCGCTAGAGAATGAACTAGAAAAAAACAAAAAGCGTTCCGGTAAGGCTAAATGGAATGATGCAAAAGTCCAGAAAGCCGCTGATGATGCATATAAGAGAGCAATCACTAATGCTAACGATCAAATCAAAGCTAAAAAAGGTGTACCAAAATATAACCGTGAGCAAGTATGGATTGATTTTATGGAAGAAGTAAATTTCATCGAAACGTTTAATGAAAGTGTAGATGAAGTGGAGTTTGAATAGGAGAGTTTAATTATGGCAATGATAAAGCAATATCAGAAGAAAAATGGTGACAAAGCGTGGTATTTTAAAACGTATCTTGGGATCAATCCATTAACTGGTAAAAAGCAGTACACAACTAAACGAGGTTTTAAAACTAAAAAAGAAGCCAAAATAGCTTTAGCAAAGTTGGAACTTCAAGCTAAAGATAATAAGTACACGCCGCAATCAAATATGACTTTTGGAGAAGTTGCTGACAAATGGCTCAAAGGTTACAAAAATACAGTGAAAGAAAGTTCATACAGTAGAGTGTATACTATCTTCCAAAGCAATATACTGCCACACTTTAAAGAAAAAAGAATTTCCAAGATTAATATTCCTTATTGCCAAAATATTGTTAATGAATGGTATCAGGAGTACAAAACTTACAAAGCTATTCGTTCTTACACATCGGCTGTCTTTGACTACGCAAAAGAACTACGTCTTATAGATGATAACCCTATGGAACATGTGCCTGTTCCAAAGAAAAAGAAGGAGGTAATCAAAGAAAAGAAATTCTTCGAAAAGGAAGAACTTGAACGATTCCTAAAATGTTGCTCTGAGGATAGCTACCCTTTAACATATCCTTTATTTAGACTTCTATCTTTTACAGGAATACGTAAAGGAGAACTCTTAGCATTAACATGGAACGATTTAGATTTCGATAATAAAACCTTAGACATTAATAAAACTGCAGCAAGAAATTATAATGGTCGACCTATAATTACCGATCCTAAAAATCATAGCTCGAATCGCCGAATCTCCTTAGACAATGAAACAATCAAAATTTTAAAAAAATGGCGAATCGATCAAAGGAAATATTTATTGAGTTATGGTATTAATTCGTTAGCTCCCAATCAATTGGTTTTTTCAAGCAAGTCTAATCAAATTCTAGATCACGCAAGAATAAACCGCATTTTATCTAGAATATGTAAGGCTAACAATTTTGAAGATATAAAAGTTCATGGACTTAGACACACTCATTGCAGCCTTCTGTTTGAAGCGGGCTTGTCCATTCAGGAAGTTCAATATAGATTAGGTCATAGCAACGCTAGAACAACCCTCGAAATATATTCCCACGTAACAAAAAATCAGCAAGAAAAATCTGCTGAAAAATTCGCGAAATACATCAACTTTTAAATGGTATGGTCAAAAGTATGGTCAAAACAAAAAAAGAAGCGCTAAACCCCTTGATATAAAGGAATTTAGCACCTTGTAACTATTTTGCATAATCGGTTGCTCGTGTTTCTCGAATAACCACTACTTTTATGTGCCCTGGATAATCCAGTTCATCTTCGATTCTGCGACGAATATCGCGAACCAAACGAGTTGCATCTAAATCAGAGATTTCCTCTGGTTTAACCATTACACGAACTTCACGTCCTGCTTGAACAGCGAAGCTTGAGTCTACTCCGTCAAAACTATTCGAAATATTTTCTAAGTTTTCTAAACGACGGATATAGTTTTCTAATGATTCACTACGAGCGCCTGGTCTAGCAGCGGAAACTGCATCGGCAGCAGCTACTAAAACAGAGATGACTGATGTTGCTTCAGTATCCCCGTGGTGAGAGGCAATCGCATTAATCACAACAGGATTTTCACGATATTTGGCAGCAAGTTCTGCACCGATCTCAACGTGGGATCCTTCGATCTCATGATCCAGCGCCTTACCGATATCATGCAGCAATCCTGCCCGTTGCGCTAACTGAACGTTTTCACCTAACTCTGCAGCTAAAACGCCGGTCAACTTGGCAACTTCGATCGAGTGATTCAACACATTTTGACCATAGCTGGTCCGGAAATGCAAACGACCTAAAATCTTGATCAAATCTGGATGCAAGGTATGAGCGCCTACTTCAAAGGCTGCCTGTTCCCCATATTCACGAATACGTTCATCCATTTCCTTGCGAGATTTTTCAACCATTTCTTCGATCCGTGCCGGATGAATCCGACCGTCTTGAATCAATTTTTCCAACGTCATACGGGCAATTTCCCGTCTGATTGGATCAAATCCGGATAGAACGACTGCTTCTGGCGTATCATCGATGATTAAATCAATGCCCGTCAATGTTTCCAATGTGCGAATATTCCGACCTTCACGTCCAATGATGCGACCTTTCATCTCATCGTTTGGCAGTGTAACAACCGAAACAGTCGTTTCAGAAACAGCATCAGCGCCGCAACGTTGGATAGCCATTGCCAAAAGATTTTTGGCTTTGCGATCGGCTTCTTCCTTCGCACGTTGCTCAGATTCCTTGACCATTACTGTTAACTCATGGTTCAATTCCTCTTCCGTCTTCTTCATAATTACTTCTTTTGCTTCATCTTTCGTTAAAGAAGCAACTTGTTCCAATTTTGTTTGTTGTTCTTCAATCAGTTGTTCTACATCTTTTTCTCGCTCGTCAATTAATTGCTGTCTAGCACTGATTTTTGTTTCTTTTTCTTCCAGTGAGTGCTCACGCTTCTCGAGAGAGTCGTCTTTACGATCTAAAGTCTGTTCTCTTTGAAGCAAGCGATTTTCTTGCGATTTTAATTCTTGTCTGCTTTCTTTCAACTCACTTTCAACTTGTGCGCGATACTGCTGGTTTTCTTCCTTGGCTTCCAACAAAGCTTCTTTCTTCAAGGTTTCCGCTTCTTTATTTGCATGCGTGATGATCCCTCTAGCTGTGTTTTGTGCCCCATCAATTTCTTTTTCATGACGTGATTTTGCTACCATGAAACCCAAACCAAGACCGACAATTAAACCGATGATAGCGAGGAGAATAGGAACTAACATTAAATCCACCTCCGTACTATCTTATTTACCTATCTGTAGTTTTTTGATAAACGAATGTCAAATTATCAATATGCCTACTTGCATATGTGTGAGAGTCACACAACTTTATTCTAATGTTTGTCTGATAGCGTGTCAACTTTATTTCTCTTTTGCTAAATCCACAAATAAAGCGCTTTGATTTATTTCAAAATACTGCGCAAAAAAACACTAATGACTCATTTTGTCATTAGCGTTTTTCGTTTTTTATTCATCTAAAGGCAATTCTTCTTGTCCTGCTTCTTCAGCATCTGCTGCTGCCGTATCGTCGCCAATACCGTACGCAGCTCTGACACGAGTAGCAACTTCGGCCATCATTTCTGGATGATCAGCCAAATATTTCTTCGCGTTCTCACGCCCTTGACCAATACGATCTTCTTTATAGCCATACCAAGCACCACTCTTATCAATGATGTCTTGTTCAACAGCCATATCCAGCAATTCGCCCTCTTGTGAAATCCCAAGTCCGTACATAATATCGACTTCGGCTACCTTGAATGGCGGCGCTACCTTGTTCTTAACAACTTTGATCTTCGTGCGGTTGCCGACAATGTCAGTCCCGTTCTTCAATTGCTCTGCACGACGTACTTCTAAACGAACTGTTGCGTAGAATTTCAACGCGCGTCCACCAGGAGTTGTTTCAGGGTTCCCAAACATTACGCCGACTTTTTCACGGATTTGGTTGATGAAGACCGCGATTGTTTTGGTTTTGTTAATCGAACCAGACAACTTACGTAACGCTTGAGACATCAAACGTGCTTGCAAACCAACGTGAGCGTCTCCCATCTCTCCATCGATCTCGGCACGCGGTACTAAAGCCGCTACTGAGTCGATAACGATGATATCAACAGCGCCACTGGAAACTAACGCATCAGCAATCTCTAGACCCTGTTCCCCAGTATCTGGCTGTGAAAGCAGCAGCTCATCGATATTTACACCTAAACGCTGTGCGTATTGAGGATCCAACGCATGTTCAGCATCGATAAAGGCTGCGGTACCACCATGCTTTTGGACTTCCGCGATGGCATGTAATGCCACCGTTGTTTTACCAGAACTTTCTGGTCCGTATACTTCAATGATTCGTCCGCGAGGGTACCCGCCAACACCTAACGCAACGTCCAATGCCAAAGAGCCACTCGGAATCGTTGAAATTTGTTGATCGACCTTCTCACCTAACTTCATGATCGAACCTTTACCATAATTCTTTTCAATCTTCTTCATTGCAGCATCTAAGGCTGCCTTGCGATCATTTGCCAATAGCTGATCCTCCTATTTCCTATAATAAATATGCTTTCCACACCATTATTGCTTTTTCAATATCCCTAGTTTATCGGTTTGAAATCAAAAAAGCAAGCAAAAAACGAACAAACATTCGCATTTTTAATTTTTGTTTAGAATTGCTCTTCGCAGCATATCTAAGCCCTTCATGACTGAACTATGGCGAACATACGAACGGTCACGGGTAAAATGATTTTCTGTAATCAGGGTCTCACCCTCTTTTTGTGCCAATCCGATATAGACTGTTCCCTTCGGCTTTCCTTCTAACTCATCAGGACCAGCCACACCTGTAAAGGACAATGCATAATCGGTTCCAGCAAGACGCAGCGCGGCTTCTGCCATCTCTTTTGCACATTCTTCACTAACTACACCAACACGGTCTAGCAGCGTAGAATCGAGCCCTAAGAAGCTTACTTTTGTTTCCTTGGAATAGGTGACAAAGCCTCCAGGAAAGACTTCAGAAACACCTGGAATTGTTCCCAGCGTTGCTTGGAACTCTCCAGCAGTTAAACTTTCTGCCGCCGTGATACTTAAATTGTTTTCCTTTAATAGATCAACAACGACTTCAACTAAGCTATTTTCTTCTCCATAGCCGTAAAAGAATTCGCCGACTTTAGCCATGATTTCAGCCTCTGTCTGATCCAATAGAGCATTGGCTGACAACTCATCCTCTGTCTTCGCAGTGATCCGCAACGTGACTTCGTTCGGCTTCGCATAAGGTGCAATCGTTGGATTTGATTGCTGTTCGATCATTTCTGCCAAATCTGTCACTAGTTTTGATTCTCCGATTCCGAAGAAACGTAACACACGTGAAGTTAATTTTTCCGTTGTTGGAAATTCTTTTTCTAGTAATGGACGTGCTTGCTCCAAAAACATCGGCTTCAATTCACTAGGTGGCCCTGGTAGTAGAATGTAATTGTTCTTCTCCCCTTTATATAAGCAGCCGATTGCTAATCCTGTCCGATTCGGTAAAGGAATACCATCTTGGAGAGTTTCGATTTGCCTTAAGTTATTCGGCGTCATAGTGCTTTGACGCTGCGCAAAGAACGCATTTAATGCTTCTAACCCTTCTGTATTTTGAACCAGTGGTACCCCTACATGATCCGCCAATACATTTTTGGTTAAATCATCATCTGTCGGTCCCAAACCACCACATAAAATGATCAATTCACTGCGAGTATCTGCTAATTGAAGCAACTCTTCCAATCGTTGAGGATTATCCCCTACGACTGTGTGGAAATAAACCTCGATCCCCATATCCGCTAATTTCTCTGATAAGAATGTCGCATTCGTATTTACGACCTGTCCTAATAAAAGTTCTGTGCCCACGGCAATAATTTCTGCTCTCATTTTCTCTCTTCTTTCTTAACATACGCCATTTTTCCTCAACTATACCAGAAAACGCTAAATTTAAGGAGTGATTGGCAAACTTATTTACTGTCACACCCGACAAAGGCGCTTTTTATCTCGATGTTTTCTTCAAACATACGCAAAAAAAAAGAACGACACCGAAAGCATCGTTCCATTTCTTATTACATCGAACCTTTGAAGATCGATGTGTTTTTAGCAAAGTAATCGTAACCTGAATAGATTGTAAAGAATAGGCAGATGTACAACATAATCTGATCCATTGGAATACCAATAAAATTGAAGGGAACATTATTTAGATAAAGCAATACGATCCCTACCATTTGTGTCGCTGTCTTAATTTTTCCAGGCATGGCTGCAGCCATAACACCACCGCCCTGCTCTACGATCAATAAACGCAGACCTGTTACCGCTAATTCACGACAAACGATGATAGCAATCACCCATGAAGGGGCTTTGCCTTGCTCTACTAAAATAATGAAGGCTGTCATCACGAGCATTTTATCCGCTAACGGATCCGCGAACTTTCCAAAGTTCGTGACTAAGCCGCGTGCTCTGGCAATTTTACCATCTAGATGATCCGTGTAGCTGGCTACCGCGAAAATTATCGCTCCGACTAGCTGCGTCACCGCTAAACTCGTATTTCCGATTTGTAATGTTCCCCAGTCCCATGGGGCTAGAACAACGATCATGAACACTGGAATCATAAAGATTCGAATGACAGTCAATTTATTGGGTAAATTCATTGTTGTTTCCTCCTAATTCTATTTACGCATCCCTTTAAGATGCGTAGGCTATATTCAGAGTTACGTTCTTTTGCTGTAACGAATCTCCTGGTTGAAAATCAAGGCTTTGATCATTCACTTTGATTTCAGCATATTTCGCCATACCGACCGTAATGACTGCTTGAGCAGCATCGGCGGGTAATTCGGTGGTTTGTGATTCTCCTGGTTGTAACGTATATTGATACGTCAAAGCGCCGTTGATCTGCACACCAACCCAGACACGTTCCTTTCCGGTAAAAGTGAGTTTTAAAGGTTTTTCCGCATTGTCCACCTTCATCGTTGCCGCATTCGTTGCATTGTTCTCCATTGCAAATGCCATCTTAGGCTTCTCCGGTTTTTTTGACGATTCCGTCGTTGGTTCCGGTTTTGATGACGAAACCTTTTCTGCCGAAGAGGATGAAACATCCGAACGTTCAACTTGTACAGAACTGTTTTCTGGAATAATTGCGGTTTCTTGATGGTCCAACCAAGTTATGTAGCCTACCACAGCAATAATCGCTAACGCCACAAGTCCTAAAACGACCATCGGCATTGTTGCTCTAAATCGAGCGCGGGTAGGATTTTCAGCGTGCTTATTTTTTCTAAGCTCATCCACGGTTTCCAATTCCGGATAGCTGGGCAACGGTCGATCTTTGCCATCCAGAACATCGATCAAATGATTGCCGTCAAGCTTTACCTCGTCAGCATATTGTCGAATAAACGTCCGCAAATAATAATCGCTTGGCAGTTCTTGAAAGTCATTTTCTTCAATTGCCAGCAAATAACGTTTTTGGATTTTCGTGCGCTGTTGCAGTTCATCTAAACTGATTTTTTTATCGATACGGGCTTTGCGTAGCGTTTCTCCAATATTAATACTAGCCACTTGATTCTCTACTCCTAATTCATAGTAAGGTATTCATTTTTTTACAAAAAATGAGTTTGTTTTTCATCACGTATATCATCCAACTAAACTGTTCTGACTTTATTTTGAGTTCACACATGAGTTTCTTCTGCTTTTTGTTGACTGGCAAAAGTTGGACTGACATCCTAATTCATAGTAAGGTATTCATTTTTTTACAAAAAATGAGTTTGTTTTTCATCACGTATATCAGCCAGCTAAACATTTTGGGGGTTAACTTCTGATAAACTGATTTCTTGCTGCTATTCCATCCAGCCGCCGGCGACAGGTAAAATGATTCCTGTTGTATAGCTGGCTTCTTTGGAAAAGAGATAATTACAGGCCGCTGCTATTTCTTCAGGATCGGCTAAACGACCTAAAGGAATTTCTGCTTTCAACTCAGACAGCTCTTGTGGATCCCAATGATCGTTCATTTTCGTTTGCACAGCTCCCGGTGCCACCACGTTTACAGTAATGCCTAATGTTGCCACTTCCTTGGCGTAAGCCTTCGCAAAGGCTTCTTGTGCACCTTTAACAGCACTATAGACAGTCTCCATGCTGCTGCCGCGGTGTCCATATACGGAGCCGATGAAGACGACTCGACCATTTTTATTAGCCGCAAGCTTACTCTGCAAACTCTGCAGCAAAAGCAGAGGGGTTTTTAAATGAACCTGCCACAAAGCCTCCATTTGGTCTGCTTTGGTTTCAGGCAGCAATTCATAAAAGGTAAAGCCCGAAGCAAAAACGATCCCATCCACTTGAAATAATTGCTGTAAAAAATTGGGGATTTCCACTTCCCTCAACATGTCTAAGGATACCATAAAAAAATCTTGCTGAGGATAACGTTTCTGTAAGTCTGAAACGAAATTTAAAACTTTTTCTTTCTGCTGATTGTAGTGGCAGTAGAGGGACCAGCCTTGCCCCGCCAGTTTTTCGCAAACGGCTTGCCCGATATCGCCGCTTGCGCCCATCACTAATGCATAAGGCATCTTAAGCCTCCTTCTCCATATAAAAGCGCGTAAAGGCCTCTTCCTGGATAAACAACTCACCGGCCGCTAAAACATCCGCTAATTCGATTTCCTGAATAATTTCCGGCATATCAAACAAGGTCCATTCACCAAACAATGACTGAGTAAATTGGTTAGCAACATACTCTAAAGAATTTAAGGATTGGAAATATTTTCCCAACATTTTTTTCTTCAGTAACGCTAAATTCTCTTCGTTGATCTCTGGATCAGTTGCAAAATGCAACAAAATTTCAGTTAAACGATCGGCTAATTTTTGCGGTTCTTCACTATCTCCGCCAAAATCCGCAAAGTAAAAACTACGGTCCATTGAAAATTCATACCCAAAGCTGTCATCTAACAAGCCCTCATTGTACAAGCGCAAATAATTTTGAGAAGTCGTTCCAACTAACATTTGGAATAGCAAATCCATCGCTATTTTAAAGATCAAACGCTGCTTGTCATCTGTAGGCAACTCTGCCAGCCCTTTCACACCCACGATTGCCTTGGGCATTGTAATCGGCATTTTTTCTTCACTAAGCTTGATGATTTCCTCCGGCGTTTCTTGTGGGAAGCGACGTTGAATAGGCTCTGGCGCCTCAAAGGTCTTTTTCGCTTGATTGTCACGAATAAAGGCCATCAAGGACTCTGGATCCAGATTTCCAACAACAAATAGCGTCATATTGCTAGGATGATAAAACGTATTGTAGCAAGTGTACAAATCCTCTGCTGTAATTTCTGCAATAGATGCGACTGTTCCAGCGATGTCAATGTGCAGCGGATGCTTTGGATACATGTTTTTTAAAATAGCGAAAAACTGCTGCCAGCTTGGATCATCCTGATACATTTGAATTTCTTGACCAATGATCCCTTGTTCCTTTTGTACCGATTCTTCAGTAAAATACGGCTCTTGAACAAAGTCTAATAGTGTTTCTAGGTTCAACTCCAATTGATCCGTCGTTGAAAATAAATAGCTGGTTCGAGTAAAACTGGTAAAAGCATTCGCCGATGCTCCTTGTTCCCCAAATTTTTGGAACACATCACCGTCTTCTTTTTCAAACATCTTATGCTCTAAAAAATGAGCGATACCGTCAGGAACTTTAACATACTCTGTTCCGCCACGGGGCACAAATTCATTGTCGATTGAGCCATAATTGGTACTGAACAGCCCATATGTTTTGTGATACCCAGCTTTCGGCAGCAAATATACCGTCAAACCATTCGGTAAAACTTCTTTATATAGTGTCTCATTGATTTTTTGATATGCTACTTTATCCATTTTGACGTCCTCCATCTAAAAAGAAGATCGCTTGAAGACGAATTTTTTTCGCGACGTTCTGAACATCTTTTGGTGTCACTGCCGCCAAACGTCTCAGCCATTCTTCGTCTGTCAGCTTACTTTGCGGCAGCCACTGTGCCAAGTAAGTTGTCTCAATCGTGTTTTGCATACTGTCTAAGCCCAGCAGATAATGATTTTTCAGCATGGCTTTGGTTTGTTGAAAAGCCAACTCGCTAAAGTTACCAGCCTGCAGCTCAATCAACTGTTCATCGATCAGCCGTAAAACTTTTTCACGGTTGTTGCTATTAATCCCCGTTTGTACTTGTAAATAACCGCGGAAGGTATCAAATGAACTAGAGGCATAATAGGCTAAGCTGGCTTTTTCCCGCACATTCATAAAGAGCTTGGAGTGTGGAAAGCCGCCGAACAGGCCGTTAAAGACCAACAATGCAAATCGATCTGTATCCTCATAATAAATATCTGTCCCATAGGCCAAGTTCAATTTACCTTGTGTGACGGTTTCTTGGATCTGTTGCTCACGGATAACATTATCATTTGTTTGATAGTAATAAATTGCTGGGAAGCTCTCCTCCCGATCTACAAACGGTAGTTGCTTAAACAAAGCTACCATCTCTGCTTCTTCCACATCACCGATCACAAACAGATCCACCTGATCTTCAGTGATCATTTCATAATAATAAGCTGCTAAGCCTTCATTTGTCTCTTTTTCTAAATCCGTAACCGTCCCAAAACTTGGGATTTTTTGTGCCTCATCTGTAAAATAGGTCTCTTTGATTTTCAACGAAGCCATTGTTTGCTTGTCTTCCTGTAACGTTTCAATATAGCTTCGCAGATTTTCCTTTTCAAGCTGAAAGGTCTGTTCATCAAATTTCCCATCGTGGATATTTGGATGGAATAAAACCTCCTGCAGAAAATCCATGGCAGCTGGTAACAGCTTCGGATCATCTACATACTTCCCGTTTACAATGCCTAAGCCGATGTCCAGCCAGTGAAGATTTCCTTTGCGTCCAACATTCAAGCCAAAACTGGCCCCATACAGCTCAGCCAACTGTCCGCTTAGTTTCGTCTGATCAGGGTAACGCAAAGAACTGGTTTCTAATAGATTAGCTAACAAGGCACGTTTAGTCATGATGTCCTTTGTTAAACGAGTCGTTAATCGTCCATATAATTGAATGGTTTTGTATTTTTTTGTTGGAATGACGTGCAGACGCACGCCTTTTTTTAGTTCAATCATCACAAAGCTCCTTATTTCTTATTTTTTGCAGAAAATTAAGGCTGATATTCCTGTGACAGAATATTCAACCAGAGGTTTGCCTATTTCAGGCTAATTTAAAAAAATTCAATTTATTCTCGTATAATTTCGAGCATATCACGAAAGTAAAAAAGAGACGAATCTCCACTATTATCATTAAAGATAATTATAGCACAGGAACAGTATAAGAACTGAATTCGGACATAGCTCCTAGTCCCTTTTATTTCTAATTTTTTTCTTCTTTCGCTATACTGAAAATAAGGACGAAGAGAGGAGTGACACGATGTTTAAAGAATTTAAAGAGTTCTTGATGCGAGGTAATGTCATCGATCTTGCAGTTGGTGTGGTTATTGGTACTGCCTTTACCGCGATTGTGACAAATGTCGTCAACGGATTGATCACGCCCCTAGTGGGATTAATTGTTTCCTTATTTACGAAAGGAAAAGATTTGAACGAAGCCATGTCTGTTTTAGATTGGACACCTGTTAAGGGAGTTACCTTTGCCTTTGGCGACGTTGTCAGCGCATTGATCACATTCATTATTACTGGTTTTGTGCTATTTTTAATCGTTAAAGCTGCCAACAAAGCAAAAGATGCAGCCAGCAAAGAAGAAGCTGCTGAACCTGAAGAAACGGTTCCTACAGCTGAAGACTACTTGGCGGATATTCGTGATCTATTAGTCGAACAAAAAAAGGCGACTCGAGAAGATTTCGAAGACAAATAAAAACCATGGAGCTTTCGCTCCATGGTTTTTAAATTGCTTCTGTTAAAAATTCGATCTCTACTGTGCGAGTCAATACATCGGAATAGCTGTATGAAACACGTTCGAAAGAATTTTCTTCTGGGTCCAAATCAACTACAAAAACGGAAGGATAAGTCTCTGTTAGGATTCCTTTTCGTTGTGTTTGACGCTTGCGTCCCGTCTGAGCTACAAGCATAATCGGAGCACCAATACGATCTTCCAAGTTTTTCTTGATAGTCGCTAAAGTTGTTGGCATACAGTTCACCTCAACATATATTATAGCACAAATATAAAACTTTTCAATGTTATCATAAGATAAAAAAATTTGCAAATTCTTATTTATTTAATAGGAAGGATTCCTGTTGCGCTATTCATCTAATTCATATATTTTTTTCTTGATCTTATTCTTCGTCCGATTCAGTGCGTTATGAATCGCTTTTTCTGTTTCATTTAACTGCTGCGCGATATTTTTGGTTTCTTCGCCTTTCAGGTAAGAATGCAGCACCCGTAGCTCTAAGGGAGAAAGGACAACTTCACCCGTCAGGATCATCTCACTGATAAACATCGTCTCCTCTAAAAACTCGTGATAATAAAAACGCTCACTAAAGGTCTCCGGTCCAACCTTCTCAATCGATACAGCCTGCTGCTGTGCCAGACGCTTTTTGGCTTGTTGACGGCGTAAAAGGGAACGGACTCGATTTTCAAAAATCATTTTGTAGTACAAACCGAATGTCGTTCCACGATTTTTGCGGTAGCTCTGTATGGCATCATTTAACGCAATTCGTCCTTCTTGCAACCAATCATCGAAATCAAAATCGCGTATCTTGTAACGATTCTGCATACTGTACACAACGGGAATATATTGATTAAACATTTCTTCAAAGGCAACACTATCAAATGGTTCTGATTTTTTTAGTTCTTCCATTCCAAAAAACACCCCTCTCACAAGTAAAAGCATACACTTTGTCTAAAAATGAGAGGAGTGTTAAAAGGATATTTATTTTTTTCGACTTAATTCGTCCAGTTTTTGCGACAATTTTTGCAATTGTTCATTATTCCAAGGAGAATTTCGACGAAAATTTTTAAAATGCGTATCTTTAGTATCACCAGTTATCAAAGCTTCTGTCTCCTGAACCGTCTTGTACAGCTCACGCGCAGAAGTCCGCAAAGCTCCCTGAGAAAAAATCGTCCATTGCTCTGCTAAATCACTCGTCGCTACCGTTACCTGTGTTAACCGATCATTTAATTCGCCGGCGATTCGCTCAATGTAGCTGTCGGCCGTTTCGTCCTCTTTAGTAAAGACAACTGTTAGCTGATATTTTTTATAGCTTTGAGTGATACCAGGTACAAACTGAGCATCAAACACTACAATCGTCTCAAGCCCTTGATATTTTGCAAAGTTCGATAGACGAAACAACAAGGCTTCCCGCGCTTCTTCTAATCGATCTTGATTTTTCAAGGCTGTTAATTCTGGCCAGGCGCCGATCATGTTATACCCATCAACGATCAATAATTGTTTCTTCATTACAGCTCACTTCGCTTTCGGAAGACCTCATACATCAGTAATCCGGCAGCTACGCCCGCGTTCAAACTTTGAACATGCCCGGTCATAGGAATCGTCAGCATTTCATCGACTTCCTTCTTCAGACCAGCACTCATGCCTTTTCCTTCGTTGCCGATAATCAAGGCAATCGGTCCAGAAACCTTCCACTGACGATAGTCTGTTCCAGCCATATCTGTCCCAAAGATCCAGTAGCCCGCATCCTTCAGCTGTTTGATGCTTTGGGCTAAGTTCGTTACTCGAGCGATTGGTACATATTCCACCGCGCCAGTCGAAGCCTTTGTCACTACAGGGGTGATACCGACTGAGCGATGCTTCGGAATGATCACACCAGATACCCCGCTGGCATCTGCCGTTCGCAGAATCGATCCAAAATTATGCGGGTCCTCCAAACTATCTAAAATCAGTAAGAAGGGCGCTTCTTCAGCGGACGTTTTTGCCAACAGCTCCTCTAACGTCAAATATTCATAGGGCGTTATGCCTAGAACGATCCCTTGGTGGACGCCGCCATCACTTAACGTATCTAATTTTTGCTTGGGCACCCACTTCACCGGAACTGCTTGTTCCTTTGCTAACCTTTTTAATTGATCGATTTTCTCGCCATGTGCATCCTCTTGTAAGAATAATTTATTCCCTCGGCCTGCTTGTAATGCTTCTACACTCGCATGATGCCCAAAAACAAAGTTATTTTCTTCCGACTCAGTCACATCAATCGATTCTTTGCGACGGTCTTTCGGACGATCATTTTTTCGCTGATTGCGCCGATCATTTCCACGTCGTTGTTTTTTATCCTTCATTTGCTTCGCCCGCTTTCTCTAAACACCACTTGATCAATTCTTCCAGTCGTTCTTTTTGCTCCAATAGATGCAGGTAGCCCATCAAGGCCTCAAAACCTGTGGACATTCGATAGGTCATGATATCTGTATTTTTAGCAGAGGTATAGCTTTTAGCGTTTCGTCCACGCCGATAAATACCCTGTTCTTCTTCTGTCAGCATACCATCTTCGATCATTTTTTGGATCAACATTGCTTGGGCTTTCGCCGAAACATAATGTGTTGCCATGTGATGCAGTTTATTCGGGCGTGTTTGTCCTTCTCGTACTAAATGATCCCGCACGTAGGTTTCATAGATTGCGTCGCCAACATACGCCAGTGCTAATGCGTTTAATTGTTTATAATCGGTCATTATGCTCGTCTCCAACGGACGCCTTGAGGGGTGTCTTCTAAAATAATTCCTTGCTCTTTTAATTGATCACGAATTTCATCACTGCGGGCAAAGTTTTTGTCTTTGCGGGCTTGGTTTCGTTCTTCAATCAATTGATCAACCTCTTCGTCCAATAGACCTGCCGTTTGGAAGACAATGCCGAAAACGCCCAACATCTTCGTAAATTCCTCCAATGCTGTCGTTAGAACTGCTGCTGAAACCTGCTCCTGCTCGCTATAATGATTCAACCATTTCGCCACTTCATAAACGACGGTGATTCCATTAGCCGCATTGAAGTCGTCATCCATTTCTTCAATGAATCGATCTTTTAGTCCTTGCAGCTCAGCGATTCTCGTCGGATCGTCAGCCAATTCCGCGACTGCTGATTCTTGTCGGAACGTCGCATTTTCAAACGCTGTCCGTAATTTTTGCAAGTTCGCTTGAGCATCCTTCATGGTTGCTTCGCTATAACGAATCGGGCGACGGTATTGTGTCGTTGCCATGAAGAAACGCAAAATTTGCGGATCAATTTCTTTCACCAAATCATGCACTGTCACAAAGTTTCCTAAAGACTTGCTCATCTTCGCATCGTCTTCTCCAATCGTTACATATCCATTGTGCATCCAATAATTGGCGAAACGCTGTCCAGTTTTCGCTTCACTTTGAGCAATTTCATTTTCATGATGGGGAAATTCCAAATCCTGACCACCGCCATGAATATCAATCGTATCACCTAGATGCTTGGTCGCCATTACCGAGCACTCGATATGCCAACCTGGACGGCCTTCACCCCAAGGAGAATGCCAAGAAATCTCATCTGGCTTCGCACTCTTCCATAAAGCAAAGTCCAAGGGATCCTCTTTGATCGCTTGCTCTGCGCCAGTTCGTTGACTCGCGCCAACCTCCAGCTCATCAATAGATTGATCGCTTAATTCCCCATAGTGTTCAAACTTACGTGTTCGATAATAAACATCGCCTTCAGCTTCGTAAGCATAGCCTTTTTCAATCAGCGCTTCGATGAACGCCAAAATATCCGGAATATGGTTGATGACGCGCGGATGAAGAGTCGCTGGCTTCACATTTAGCGCAGCAGTATCTTCTTTGAAGGCCTCAATGAAACGATCCGCTACTTCTGGCGCAGTAATTGATAATTCTTTCGCCGCTTTGATGATTTTGTCATCTACGTCTGTAAAATTCGATACATAGTTTACCTCGTAGCCGCGATACTCAAAATAGCGACGAATCACATCAAAGGCGATGGAACTACGGGCATTTCCAATATGGATATAGTTATATACTGTTGGTCCGCAAACATACATGCGAACTTTATTTTCTTCTATTGGTTGAAAAATCTCTTTCTCCCGTGTCAATGTATTGTGTATTTTAATCATGTTGAACCTTCTCCCCTTTTACTCTAACTACTCTTGCTGGAACACCTACCGCGGTCGAGTCCGCGGGTATATCCTTTAAAACGACCGCTCCTGCGCCGATCTTCACACGCTCGCCAATCTCTATAGGACCTAATATCTGTGCGTTCGCCGAAATAAACGCTCCCTGACGTACCGTCGGATGTCGTTTCCCTGTATCTTTTCCAGTTCCTCCTAATGTTACCCCATGAAATAATACAACGTCACGTTCAACCTCCGCTGTTTCACCGATCACTACACCCATTCCATGATCAATGAAGACTCCGGGAGCTATTTTGGCACCAGGATGAATCTCGATTCCTGTTAAAAACCGCCAAAACTGCGAATGAATCCGTGCTAATAAAAACCAACGGTGCTGATAAAGAAAATGCGAGAACTTATGAAAGAATAATGCGTGAACACCTGGATATGTAAGGACTACTTCTGCGCCAGTTCTGACTGCCGGATCATTGCGTTTCGCCGCTGCGATTGCTTCTTGCCACCATCCCATTTACCTCAACTCCTTTATTTTCCTATTGTCAGAATCCATACTATCGAACTCTGACAACTTTTTCATTTTGTTCAAGTTTACTGACTTTCTTCGTTTTCATTAGTTAGCTGCCTATACGGCTAAAGCGTATTAGTATCAACTTTTTCAAAATGCGAAAAAGTTCGTTTGATTTTCATTACGCATACCATTCCACTAACTTGCTAAAGCAAGAAGTGGAACTGGCAGCTAGCACCTTTTGGATGACATCCTTTTTCCAAAAAACAGAAAAAGGATTTTATCGTTGCCTCGCATACGATTCCGCTAAACATCTCATTCTCAGATTCGTCAAGAAATCTTATTTAATTCTTGTACACTATATAACTGCGAAAAGCGTAACTCGCAAAAAAGCGTCTTTTGAGTTTCCTCAAAAGACGCTTCTACGTGGTCCCACTTTTGTTTGCAATGATGCCTTGAAACAGGTAACGTCTGTGAACCGTCCTTGGCTACGTATCGCCAAGACCACTCGGAGATGCATTTCGCAAGTATTGATTTGACTGCTTCCACCTCCCGCAGTCTCTCTGAAAAATCGCCACTTGCTACTTCTTCTCTTCTATGTGTTTACATTACTTGATCTAAATGTGCTAAGGCTTTTTCTTTGCCTAATAATTCAACGGTTTCTGGTAATTCTGGACCATGAACCATGCCGCTGACTGCGACCCGGATTGGCATCCATAGATTTTTCCCTTTGATACCCGTTTCTTTTTGGACCGCCTTGATTGCAGCTAAAACACTTGCAGCATCGACCGTTTCTAATCCTTCTAGCTGTGCCTTGAAGGCCGCTAATACAGTTGGTACGCCTTCGCCTGCTAAAACTTCTTTCGCAGCAGCATCAAGCTCTAAATGGTCTTGGAAGAATAAGCTAGAAACCTCTGTGATTTCCGCCGCATAGCTCATTTGTGGTTGATACAAGCTGACTACGCGTTTCACCCAAGCCTTATGCTCTGCTGTAGGATTTTCTTCGACTTTACCAGCCTTGATCAAATAAGGCAAGCACAAGTCTGTTAATTTATCCAAATCCATCGCTTTGATGTAATGGTTATTGACCCATTCTAATTTCTTTTGATCAAAGGCTGCAGGTGATTTACTCAATCGTTCCGTATCGAAGATCTTGATCAATTCATCCTGCGGGAATATTTCGTCTTCGCCCACTGGTGACCAGCCAAGTAACGCGATAAAGTTGAACATCGCTTCTGGCAGATAGCCTAATTCACGGTATTGTTCGATAAATTGCAGAATGCTTTCATCCCGTTTACTTAATTTCTTGCCTGTTTCTGTATTAATGATCAACGTCATATGACCGAATGTTGGACGAGGCCAACCAAAGGCATCATAGATCATTAATTGTTTTGGTGTATTGGCGATATGATCATCTCCACGTAAAACATGCGTAATCTTCATCAGATGATCATCTACTGCAACCGCAAAATTATACGTCGGCATACCATCACGTTTTTGAATGATGAAATCGCCGCCGACATTGTCAGATTCAAAGCTGATTTCTCCTTTGACCATATCGTCAAACGTGAAGCTCGTATTGCGAGGAACGCGGAAACGAATCACTGGCTCTAGCCCTTGTGCTTCTTTTTCTGCTTGCTCTTCAGGTGTTAAGTCGGCACATTTACCTGAATAATGAGGCATCTCACCGCGAGCACGCTGCGCTTCACGCTCTGCTTCCAATTCCTCAGATGTACAGTAGCATTTATAGGCTAAGTTACTCATTAATAATTGATCAATTAACGGTTGATAAACATCGCGTCGTTCAGATTGACGATAAGGGCCGTATTTCCCAGGATTCTCTGGTGATTCGTCCCAGTCGATTCCAAGCCAAGCTAAGTTTTCCAGCTGGCTTTTTTCGCCGCCTTCGATATTTCTTTTTAAATCGGTGTCCTCGATTCGAATGATGAATTCTCCATCATTGTGGCGAGCAAATAGATAATTGAACAACGCTGTTCGGGCGTTTCCGATGTGTAAGTGCCCTGTTGGACTTGGTGCGTAGCGCACACGAATTTTCGACATATAGTAGTTCCTCTTTCCCGCTTATTTAACAAATGAAAAACATTTGCTACTCAACACAAATTGTACAATCAATCCATTGTTTAGTAAAGCTGCACTCTTATTTTCCACCCTTATCATGAGTGTAATCTAACTTTTTCTCTGGTGAATCGTCCTTGATGTTACGGCTTGAATGTGCGGGCTTCGCAAAGATCATCCGTCCAGCCGCTGTTTGCAGTGCACTTGTTACAACGACTTCTATGTGTTCATTCATATAATGCTGTCCATCTTCAACAACGACCATTGTTCCATCATCCAGATACGCGACCCCTTGCTGACGTTCCGTTCCAGCCTTCACAACCAAAACATTCATGTTCTCACCTGGGATCACTACAGGCTTCACAGCATTTGCCAACGCGTTGATATTCAAGACTGCAACATTTTGGAATTCAGAAACTTTGTTCAAGTTGTAGTCATTTGTTACGATCACGCCATCTAGCAACTTAGCCAATTTGATCAATTTACTGTCGACTTCGCTGATATCTTCGAAATCCCCATCATACATTTCAACAGCGATGCCTTCTTCTTTTTGCAGTGAGTTTAAAATGTCCAACCCGCGGCGTCCCCGTACACGCTTCAAGCTGTCACCAGAATCGGCAATGTATTGCAATTCATAGAGGACAAAATTCGGGATCATCAAAACGCCTTCTAAAAATCCGGTTTTCGCAATATCATAAATTCTTCCGTCAATGATGACACTTGTATCCAAAATTTTATATTTATGGAAATGATCATCGGCTTTTCGTTCTAAGACTTCGCCTTCATTTGTTTCAGATTTCTTGCTTCGGCCGCTGAAGAATTTTTTCAATTCATCGATCCGCGTCGTTCCCATCCGAAAGCCTAGATAACCCAATAACAGCATGATCAAAATCGGCAAGCCGCTGTTAATGAACGGGATCGGAATCTGGTACAAAGGAGTCGTCCCGATCAATCCAAGGGTCAATCCAAGGATTGCACCTACCACTCCAAATAAGATATACGTTAAGCTCAATTCATTTAATTGTTTTTCAATTCTTTTTACACCAACTGTGATTGGTTCCACGATAGCCAAAGAAATAATATAAAAAATAATTGCACCGATCAGGCCATTCGTTAGTGAATTATTCAACCACATGTTGTCTGCATAACCAACCGCTGTCCACGCTATGGGCAGGAAAGTAATTCCTAAACTAATCCCAACGAGTAAAACGATTACTGTCAACACACGTTTCTGCATGCCATCCCTCCTAAATTCTAATAGTTATTTTTTTGAATAAAGGGCGTGCCGGAAAATCTCTCCGGCACTGCCGCTTATTAACGAAATACTTTTCTTAAGGTTTCCCCTAAGGTTGCCACAGGAACCAATTCGATTCCTTTTGGCGGTTTCCAATCGCCCATATTGTTCTTAGGCAGATAGATTTTTTTGAAGCCCAATTTGCTGGCTTCTTTCACCCGCTGTTCAATGCTGTTGACCCGACGAATTTCACCCGTCAAACCAATTTCACCGATAAAGCATTCGGTGGCTTCCGTGCCGTTTTCTTTGTAGCTGGAGGCAATCGCCACAGCCACCGCTAAATCAATGGCCGGTTCATTTAATTTTACCCCGCCTGCCGCTTTTAAGTAGGCATCTTGATTTTGCAGCAGCAACCCGGCGCGTTTTTCCAAAACAGCCATGATCAAAGAAACACGGTTGAAATCTAAGCCGGTCGTTGTGCGCTTCGCGTTGCCGAAAACAGTGGGGGTTACCAATGCCTGCACCTCAACCAAAATTGGTCGGCTGCCTTCCATGGCAACCACGATTGCTGAACCGGTTGCACCTTCTAGGCGTTCCTCTAGGAAAACCTGTGAAGGATTGGCCACTTCGACCAGCCCTCGTTCTCTCATCTCGAAAATTCCGATTTCATTAGTGGAACCGAAACGATTTTTTACCGCGCGTAAGATTCGAAAGCTGTGATGCTTCTCGCCCTCAAAGTATAAAACAGTATCCACCATATGCTCCAGCATTCGCGGACCTGCGATATTTCCCTCTTTGGTCACATGACCTACGATAAAAATCGCAATACCGTTCGTCTTCGCTAGCTTCAACAGCTCTGCGGTGGTCTCCCGAACCTGGCTGACCGAGCCCGCCACACTAGTGATATCTGGTTGTGTCATGGTTTGGATCGAGTCGATGATCACATAATCCGGCTTCAGATTTTCAATCGTTCGGCTGATTTCTCCCATGTCTGTTTCCGCATATAAATAAAAATCTGTCTCACTTGATCCTAGGCGCTCCGCCCGCAATTTTATCTGCTGCGCACTTTCTTCTCCAGAAACATACAAAACTGTACCGCCGGTTGCCGCTAATTGATGGGATACTTGCAATAGTAAGGTGGATTTCCCAATACCGGGGTCCCCACCGATTAATACCAATGAACCTGGAACCACTCCGCCGCCAAGAACGCGATTCAATTCAGCTAATTCTGTCTGAACGCGCGTTTCCTTTTTGAAGACGACATCCTTTAATTTGGTAGGTGTCGCACGCTCTCCGGTTAAACTGACACGGTTGCGTCGATCTTCGGGATGATTTTGCTCAATCTCCTCTACCATCGTGTTCCAATTTCCGCAGTTAGGACAACGCCCTAAATACTTAGGCGAAACATAACCACATTCTTGGCAGATAAATTGTGTCTTGGATTTTTTTGCCAAACCCTTCGCCTCACTCATTTAATTGATTCGTTATTTCTGATCGGATGAACCAAAGCCGCCTGTTCGCTCCGCTTCGGCCACATCATTATCGGCTTTTAGAAACGGCAGGAAGATCCCTTGACCGATCCGTTCGCCTTTTTTGATTTGTACGTCTGTCAAACCAAAATTTGAAAACTGGAACATAATATGCCCTTCGTTGTCCGGGTTATTATAATAATCGCTGTCAATCACTCCAACCCCATTGCTTAGCGTCAAGAAACGCTTCAATGGATTGCTGGAACGGTTTGCCAGCTGTAAGTATTCATCTTGTCCCATATAGGCTTTGATCCCTGTAGGAACCAATACGGGTTTAACAATTTTTTCAGATACCTCAGATCCTTTTGTAAAATGCTGAATGACTTGTTTCCAAATCGCTGGAATCACGATATCCTCTGCAGCCTCAAAATCATAGCCTGCCGCATTTTTTGTCGCCCGTTTTGGCAAGTTGATTTGTTTATCCTGGTAAGCTGCTGTTACTTCAAAACCACGTTTTTTCATTGTAATCTCCTTTAGTTCTTTGTGCCTTATTTGGCTCGTCTGTCCAGTTGCTTATTTCGCAAGAAACGTACGGAAAAAGAAGCGGACATCCTTTGTGAAATATATAGCTATTCTACCATAGAGCACGCTTCTGTTCGAAAATCTTTTACGAAAACTCTATGGAAATTTAATGAATTTTTTTCGCTTTATTTTAATTCTCGCTGATTCGTTCATCCAAAGCTGGCAAACGGTTGATATACATCTCAATTCGTTTTGCATAAGAAGGGCTCTCCTCATACGTTTTAATCTGTTTCTGCAGCGTTTTAAGATCATCTGTCACAATGCCATTCACATTTAGTGAGATCATTCGATCCATCGAATCGGCATCATTGACTGTCCAAGCATAAACATCCTTATCTTCTTGATGCGCCCGTTGAACAAAATCCCCTGTCAAGGTTGTTTCTTCCATTGTATAAGCATTTGCTGGTGTCTGGGGGAATACTAAATTATAAGGCAAGACATAACTGACATACAACTTTGGTGCCTTTTCCTTCAATTCAGTCACCACGTCATAATCCAACGAATGAATCCGGTGATGATGGGTTAAAATATTCTGTTGATACTTTTCAATAAAGTTCTCCACCATCTCTTTAGAATCTGACGAATTGGTTTTGATCTCAATCAATAGTTTTTGCTGATGTTCATTGGCAAAGGATAAGTACTCATCAAAGCTGGCAATAGAAGCAACATGACCATTTTCCACAGCTTGCAGGTCTTGAGCCTCACTCAGTGTCAAGTCATGGGTGGTTTTGTCACGCCCAGTCAACTTCCGGAAGTTTTTATCATGAAAGACGACAAATTGATGATCTTTGGTTTCTTGAACGTCCATCTCGATATAATCGGGTTTTTCTTTAATGGTTGCGGCCATTGCCGGAATGGTATTCTGTACTCCGTTGCCGTTGTCTACTCCCCGATGAGAGATAGTTAAAGGAATAGAATCTGCCAACCCTGTCAGATACAACACATTGCTAAGCAACGTTGTCCCACCTAAAAAGACAAACAAAATGGCGGCTGCGATACGTGTCCACAAGCTTGGACGGATCAAACGTAACGGACGCTCGCCGCTAATCACCAGTGGATAAAACTTTTGAACCAAGACACTAAAATAAAGCACCGTCGCCCAGGCTAGCATCAATTGACTGAAAAGCTGGATACTTGTGAGTGTGATCATCGCACCGATTGCAGGAAATGGTTTAGGCAACAAGTCCAAAACGACCTGTAGACCATAGCTCAGACCGTAGCCGAGGTACGAAACAATGGTTAAAAATACGGTCAAAATAAATATACGCCAAGCATAATGCCAGTATCGGTGATGGGTCAACGCTAGACTCTTTTCAACCGCTTGTTTTGGCGGCTCATCAGAAAAAATCATTAAGGGCAGGACAAACAGCAAGCGGATTCCGATATACGATACAACAATGGAGGCAAGAATCAATAATAGAAGAAATAATAGGTTCTCACTTAAATAATCTAAAATAAATACTGGTATCGTCACTTTGCTTAATAGAGGAGTTCGGAAAATGGCGTTAGCAAAAGGCAGGATCAGTACAAAATAAAAGAGAAAGAAAAAGAAAGTGGCCGGCCGTAAATGACGCATATGATACACCGATTGCTTAAAAAGCGCCCACAGAGAACGGTCTTCCTTTGTTTGAATACTTTTGATACTGAATAGCTGAAACGTAAATTGTAGAAAAACCAAGGTTAGCACGATGGCTAGCAAAACTAGTAAACCGGCTAAAACTCCCGGATGTTTCGTTAAAATCGTTAAAATATTAGTGCTAGATACATAAGGTATATTTCCTTGTTTTAAAATGAAGGCAATTGAAAATTGAACACACGGAATCACCAACATTTCTAATACGATATTGGTGCCAACAATCAAAAGAATGTAACTGCCCCAATGACGCAAAAATTCTCTTGAGTAGGTAAAGAAAAAACGCAGCGATGACATTTGATACCCCTTCTTTCAAATAAATAATGCAGGTAAATTTCTATAGGACGGTGAATTGCCAAAAATGATGCAAAGGCGAAAAACGAATTGGCAGCTAACTCGGTTTGAGGAAATCATTTTTCTACAAATTAGAAAAATGGTTTTATTTTCGTACGCATACCATTCCACTAAAAAGCTTGCCACTATAGCTCACTCTAACAATTGTTTCTGTTATCAACTTTTAAATAACTGCGAAAAGTGGCACTGGCAGCTAGCTCGGTTTGAGGAAATCATTTTTCTACAAACAGAAAAATGTTCTATTTTCGCACGCATACCATTCCACTAGGTTCTATGAGCAACAATTTGTTCTAACTTAATAGTTTGTTTTCTCTCTAAATAAACTGCGAAAAGTGGAACTGGCAGCTAGCTCGGTGTTGAGGTCTCATTTTTCTACAAATCAGAAAAATGGTTTATTTTCGTACGCATACCATTCCACTAAGTTCCATGAGCAACAATTTGTTCTAACTTAATAGTTTGTTTTCTCTCTAAATAAACTGCGAAAAGTGGAACTGGCAAAAAATCGGGCACACGGGTTTATGTGTCCGATTGTTGTTGGCGTTTTTGATCGTATTCTGGATCAAACTCGTCGGTTTCGATATAAATATAGGCCTTTTTATCCGGTAATGCCCTGCGAATGACGCGTTCGATTTGGTTAACCACATCGTAGCTGACGCCTTCATAGGAATCCGCAATGTCAATTTTCGCAGCGATCATGACTTCCGTTGGACCTAAATGAACGGTTTTGATATCGATGACTTTTTTGACTTCATCTCGTTTAAACGCATCTTGAATTTTTATCAGATCGTTCTTTGAGACGCTCTCGCCAATGATTAGACTGTAAAATTCTCGTGCTAAAAAGATTGAAGCAAACATCAGCATCATCCCGATCAACAATCCGCTCAAGGCATCGAACATCGGGTTTCCAGTAACCATCGTCAATACGGTTCCGATAATCGCCAACACTAAACCAATCACCGCACAAAAATCCTCTGTGAAAATAATCAGAATTTCGCTGTGACGGCTTTCGTGCAGAAACTTGAATAATGACAGCTTCTCTGTGTTCAGTTCATGGATCTCCTTGATCGCTATTCGCAACGAGCTTCCTTCTACTAAGATACCAAAGACTAAAATCGCTAATACGATTAGAGGATTGGCAACCTCATGGCTGGGATGGAATAATTTTTCCACTGCTTCCCATATCCCTAACGCCCCACCACCAAAGAACAACATGGTGGCAACAATCGTGCTGAAAAAATATTTGGCGCGACCTTCACCAAACTGATGCAGCTCACTTTGACCGCGAGCAGCACGACGATCACCAAATAATAGTAAAATTTGATTGCTGCAATCCACTACACTGTGGATACTTTCATTCATCATCGCGGCACTGCCGCTAAGCATGTAACCGACAAATTTACTAACAGCCACTAACACATTGGCCAATAAGGCCGCCAGTACCGCCATCGATCCCTGCGTCTTTTTCTCTTCCATTTGATTCACTCGCTTCCTAATGCCTCTATTATAAAGCAGAAGCGAAAAATCATGAAAGCAAAGCCCTTCAAGTCCGCTATTGTTTTCATGATTCTTTTAATAAGCAAGTAGACATCCTTTAGTTTACGTCTTGAACTCCGTCATATTCCCGCGAAAACGCAACGGTAAATGATTGCGCTGCGCCACATAATTGGCGCGTTCATCGATTGTAACTGCCCGCAAGAAGGTTTTCCATTGTTGACGAATATCCTGTTCATTACTCGCTTCGGCAAATTCTGGGCAGCTGGTGTTTTCCATTAAATGGATATTTCCATGATCGATGATCCCCAATAGCTCGTGGGTCTCATCATAGATCATGATTTTTTCCTGAGGATATCTTTCCGCAAAATGGGGACAAAGATAAGGCATCACATAATGTTTGGGATTAATCTTACTAAAGAGCACATCGCCGACATACTCAAAACGAACAAAGCCTGTCAACAAATGATTTTCTCCCAACAGCGTGCGGATACTTTTTCTCAGGGCTAAAATCGAAGGGTGTCCTAAATGATTTTCCAGCAAATCTTTTGTCTGCAGCGCGATCTCGATGGCATCTAGCAAATAGCGCTCTTTGCCTTCAAGCGTGGCGTAAAAACCATTTTGAATAAACAAAAAATTTTCTGGGCGCAGACGTTGCCGCAATCGGCGATAGATTTTCTCGCCTCGTACTGGATCGGTTGCGACCCATTCTGCCAAAAACAAGCTTTCAACCGCGGTTTCCGGCGACAAAATCAGGGTTGGAAACTTTTTCTCACGAAAGCTGCGATCCACCACCGTCATAAAGCCAAGAAAACTGCCGTCATATTCCCAATGTTCCGCAGATTCTTGCATCCTAATCACCTACTCTTCGCATGTTCAAATCGTTCGACATCAAATAATGATAACTGTTCACTGACTGATTGTGTATTGTGCTTTTTCAATACTTCATATTGCTTTGAGGAAATCAAAGAAGTAATGATCCACTCAGGGTCTTTGATTAAGCCGGCAGGTGTTTCATGATTGCAGGCAATAAAATATTGTGCCCGTTTGATCACGATGCCTAATTTCTTTAAGTCGGTCAAATGGAGCCGATAATATTTACGCGCCTTGACAATATTTTGCGCACTTTTTGGACCGATTCCCGGAACGCGCAGCAGCTGATCATACGTCGCAGTCTGGACATCTACGGGGAAGCGTTGATAGTTTTGGACTGCCCAATTCGCTTTAGGATCAAGATAAAGGTTGAAATTTGGCTTGTCCTCAGATAAAATCTCATCCGCTGTAAACTTGTAAAACCGCAGCAGCCAATCCGCTTGATACAGGCGATGTTCCCGCAGGAGTGGCGGTTCTGTCGTTACCGCTGGCAATAAATTGTCCTGATTGACTGGGATATAGGCCGAATAATACACCCGCTTCAACTGATATTTTTGATACAAATTCTCGGAAATCTTCACGATCGACCGATCACTCTCAGGACTGGCTCCGATAATCATCTGTGTTGACTGTCCGGCAGGCACGAAGCTCGGACCACGGCGGACCGCTGGTAAAAATTCCTGTTCTTTCTTTACCGTCGTAATTTGCTTCATTGGCTTATATAAGTCAAACGGATCTTTGTCCGGAGCCAGTAATTTCAGACTTTCGCGGGAAGGAAGTTCGACATTGACGCTCATTCGATCCGCCAGAAAGCCTAACTCCTCAATCAATTTTTCATCCGCGCCGGGAATCGCCTTGACGTGGATATACCCGCGAAAGCCCTTTTCTTCACGCAAAATTTTCAAGGTCTTAATCAAGAGCTCGCAAGTGTAGTCCGGATTTTTAATAATCGCCGAACTCAGAAATAAGCCTTCAATGTAATTGCGCATGTAAAAATCCATGGTTAAATCCGCCACTTCTTGCGGCGTGAAGGTTGCTCGTGGAATCCCGTTAGATTTACGGTTAATACAATAGTGGCAATCAAAAATACACGCATTGGTAAACAGCAGCTTCAATAACGAGACACATCTGCCATCTGGGGTGAAGGAATGACAAATTCCCGAAACCTGTGTGCTGCCTACCGTTCCTGTCCGTGTATTATTTTCGACACCGCTGCTGGAACAGGAAACATCGTATTTCGCTGATTCCGCTAAAATTTCTATTTTTCTTTCCAGTTCCATCGAAAATCACTCCTTATACATACGGATGCCATCATTATCAAAAAAAAAGCATTTTATACGAACATATGTTCTTATTTAACCAAAAAAAGGACGAATTGTCAAAAAAGAATTTGAGAGATACTCCTAAAGACGGATGAAGAAGGCGCAGAATTTGCTATAATTTAAAGCATCCAGTAGGACATAATAAAAGGAGTGGGAATAATGGAAAGGAAACAATATGTTTGTGATAAGTGCGGGTCGCAGCACTATACGTCTGACCAGTTTCAAGCAACTGGCGGAAACTTTGCGAAGATTTTTGATGTTCAAAACAAAAAATTTACGACCATCAGTTGTAAGCGCTGTGGGTATACGGAGCTTTACCGCGGAGAAACCTCTGACGGCTGGAATATCCTCGACTTCCTAATGGGCGGCGGGTAAATAAAAAAGCGGCGATCGCCGCTTTTTTATTTTGCCTTCGATTATCGAACGACTACCGCATATTTTCTTGCATTGTAGATGTTTTCAAAAGTCGTACGACTCAACCAATAAGAACCGCTGATCGGATCAGAGACATGGACTTGATTGCCGGCTTTATTGAAGCCATCCAAAGTGACCGCATGATTGTTGTTGGCGGCAACCCCAAAGCTCCAATTCCCCCAGCGAATCGGTTGGAAGTTGATGGTTACCCACGCCACGACTGGATTGCCGTTTTTCACTTCGTTGATCAAGGTGTTCATCGAGCTGCCGGAAATATTTTGAACATTCCCGTATTTTTGCCCCCAGCTGGTCAATGGTGCTGGATAAATCGCGGAATAGGTATAGGAATTTTCAACAAATGGCGAACCAACAAAGCCGCTGTTAGGATTACCATTTGAGGATTTCGGAATTGTATTTAAGAACGAACGCAGACTCCAATTTGTCAGCTTGCCTTTATACTGCAAGGCTTGAAGTAAAGAAGCGCCTTCGCAGCCGCTTGGTGCGCCTAATGCATATTGGTTGTAATTCTTCACTCCGAGCAGGCGATAATCTTCGTGACTCTGCTCACCACCGCCAACCGCATACCAAGCGATCCCTTCATAACGCCAGCCAAGCTTTTTCAGCTGATCGCGCTCAGAAGTAATCGGGGTGTAGTGATGGGCTCCCGCCTTCGCATTCGGATTGTATAGACGATAAAGCGGCGTACCTGAGCTTGGTGAATACCAAGAGATTCCTTCGTAACGCCAGCCAACTTTTTTCAAATGATCCCGTTCACCCGCATTTAACGTGTAGTGATGGTCCCCAGCGTTTGGATTATATAGACGATAAACAGGATTTCCACTGGCTGGGGCTTGCCAGCCGATCCCCTCATAACGCCAGCCGACTGAACGCAGATGATCCCGCTCACTGGTCGTTTTTGTATAGAAATGCTCTCCGCTGTTGGGATTGTATAAGCGGTACATCGGAACCGATGCCGCAGCAGCTCTAAAGGAGCGAGCATTGCCTTGGATCAATTCTTCTTTTGGTGCTTGTGTTTCATTGGCTTCGGTTTGCCCTTCTTTGTGAGGCGGCTCCAGCTGGACAACCTCGCCATTTACGACCGCTGTTTGCGGTTCTTCAGCAGGGGCCGAAGCTTGAGCAGCATCCTGTGGTGGTTCTGAGCTAGACGTCTCCGACGAAAGAACGCTTTCAGAACTTTGACTTTCTATTACTGAACTACTTGCTGTTTCCGTAGAACTTTGACCAACATCCTCTGCTTGAGTGACTGCGGGCGCTGCAAACGCTGCAAGAGTTACCACACAAACAAACAGTACACTTTTTTTCATTTAAACATTCCTTTCTAAAATTATAAATAATAAAACAAGCATTTATACAGCGAAATCACATACTTAACTTGCATTAATTACTATATTATACTTTTTTCATTTGATTTAGTCTTTCTTTCCGCTTGCTTTAACAATAAAAAATCCGCTAAGAATATTCTCAGCGGATAATTATTTTATTTACTGATGGATACACGCGTCGGACTCACCCAGGTGCCTGTCCCGAAGCCTAAAATTGTTTTGATTGCCGGAATAAAGGTTGTTGCTACTGTCAATGTATTCATCATCCAATAGATCAACATGTAAAAAGGTGCAAAAATCAGATATTTGAGCTTCCGACCGCCATCATCAATAATGAGTGCGGCCGCAACCTGCAGAAAACCAGCTAACATTTCAAAATTTATGAAGATGAAGGACAAGGTCAGCATATGGAAGACTCGATGGTATTCGCCCAAAATTAGTGAATAGATCATCATTCCAACAAACGGCACTGAAAACAGCCAATAATAAAGGCTCCACAAAATACTGAAGCTTTGATCTAAAAACAACAAAAACTGTTCAAAATACTTAATCGGGTGTAGCGGAACCCTCTCCATATTGGTCAGCCACACTTCCGTTCCGCCTTTTGACCAACGTTTTCGCTGACGATACAGCATCTTTAACGTGTTGGGAACACCCATGAAAAACATAATATCCGGCGCAAAGGTCGGAATCCATCCCTGCAGTTGTTGGTCCCACGCGATACTGATGTCCTCAGTTGCCCGATCTTGGCGGAACAAGCCGACATCAATCAGGGCATCCTTGCGATACATTGTATTGGCACCACTGTAAGCATACATCGTCCCAAGAGTCCCTACCTGTCCCCGTTTGATCACTCCGACAATACTTGAAAATTCGACGGTTTGCGCCTTTTCAATGATCTTCGACCGATTTTGAACATCCATATTCCCTGTCACTGCCGCCACATTTTGATCGGCATCCGTCATGAAGTAATTCATATATTTCCAAAGCGCGTCAGCTTCAGGAATAGTATCTGCATCATTACTTAATATGTACTCACCCTTGGCAAAACCCACGCCAATATTAAAGGCATGGGCTTTCCCTTTATTCTTTTCAATCCGCAGCACGCGTAATCGGGGATAGCGGCTCTGTAAACGAGCTAAAATTTCAGGGGTTTGATCGGTTGAGCCATCGTCGGTAACAAGCACCTCATAATTGTGGTAATTCAGTTCATTTAACAAATAGGTCAGTGTATCTTCGAGCACGATTTCTTCATTATGTGCCGGCACCATGATCGTCACGAAAGGCTCATCTGAAATAGGAATCTTTCTAAAGGTCGTTCGTTTATAGCGATAAAAGAAACGATAAAAAACAACCTCAATTAACCAAATAAACGCACCAAGCACTGGATAACTAACCAAGACAAACAGTAAAGTTTTCACTATCCCATTCAAAATCGAATAACTCAATTCAACTGCCATGCCGCTCTGCCTCCTTATAAAGCTCGCGAATCGTTGCATCCGCTAGATTCTTCTCCTCCGGCACAGAATAGTAACGGCTCTCATGACGGGTCTCTTCTGAGCCAAAGCGTTCCGAATAGAAAGTATTCAACGCCATTTTTCTGATGCGCAGACCTTCGTCATCGTAAAGCTTTTCTACCCGCTCGTGGTATTTGATTCGATGATTATTTCGCAGCACCAAAAAAAAGAGACCGATTGAGAGAATCCCAAGAGAAACTAAAAACTGAAAGCCAGTGTGATAATAAACCGCCTCTCCTGTACGATCCTTCCACACATGATAGACTTGTGAATTATTCTTCAAAAGTGTCGATGAAAGTGTCCAATAAACTGGAATACCTACAGCAATCCAGCCGATAATCGTTAGTATACCAATATAGAATTTATTCCCCCAATGTCCCTTCTCAAAAAAGTGATCCTTTACAAAACGCTTTTCCGCATTATGATCTTTTCTTTGGTTTTTCATATCTATCCCTTCTTCTTTCATCATTATGGCTTCGGTTTCCAAAAATACAAATTATTCGTTCTCATTCATTAGCAGTTTTTAATTTTTTCTGTTATGCAACCAAAGCTTACCAATTTTGTTATCTGAGGTTGATACTCTTTTATAGACAAATAAGTTAAAGTGTAATCAAGGGAGATGAAAAATATGAATAATCAGAAAAATCCGATCGCGAACAACCTGCGATCATTAAGAAATCGAAACAATTGGTCATTAGAATATGTCGCAGAAAAGTTAGAGGTATCACGTCAAGCCGTTGCTAAATGGGAAAGCGGCGAGTCTTTGCCAGACGTATTGAAATGTGACGCACTAGCGAATTTATACGAGGTTACATTAACGGATCTCATCAGACACAATCAAGAAGAAGAAGGGGTGCCGATTGGACCAGCCGGCAAACACATTTTTGGAATCGTTCCTGTGGGGGCACGGGGTCAGATTGTCTTACCCAAGAAAGCTCGTGATCTTTTCAACATTGAAACGGGTGATACCTTAGTGGTTCTTGGCGACACGAACCCAACTTTTCCCGGCATCGCTTTGATCGACAGCCAAAGCTTCATACAACTAACAGGAAATAGTCTTGAACCGCTTTTTAATCGAAAGGAGGAATCCTGATGAACCTGATGGAAGTCACAGAACTGACTAAAAATTATCCGACATTTTCCTTAAAAAATGTCAGCTTTCAAGTACCCAAAGGCAAAATCATCGGATTGATCGGTATCAATGGCGCCGGTAAAACTACTATTCTGAAGGCTTTATTGAACCTGATTCCTATTGATCATGGAAAGGTTACGATGTTTGAAAAACTCTTTTTGGAAAATGAACTGGCCTGCAAGCAGCAGACTGGGGTTGTTCTAGGCGGCATCGATTTTTATAAAGAGAAGAAGATCAAAGACATTACGAAAGTGACGAAACGATTTTACGAAGATTGGGATGAAGCAGCATATCAAAGCTTCTTAACGCTTTTTTCCTTGGACCCCAATAAAAAAGTCAAAGAACTATCTGCTGGGATGCGGGTGAAATATTTGATCGCCCTGGCACTGTCTCACAAAGCAAAACTATTCATTTTTGATGAGCCTACTAGTGGTCTTGATCCAGTTTCACGGGATGAGCTGATCGAGATCTTTCTTCAAATCGTTAAAAATGGTGAAAAAAGTATTCTTTTCTCCACGCATATTACCTCCGATCTGGAAAAATGCGCGGATGGCATCGTTTATATCCAGGCAGGGGAACTGGTTAAAGCAGCGCCGAAACAAGAATTCATTGATTATTTCCAAAAGCTGAAACGCCCTGAGGAAACAGAGGCGCTGAGCTTAGAAGATATTATGGTACGAATGGAGAGAAAACACTATGATTTCTAACTTACTCTATAAGGAATTTCGTCTGGCCCTTCATCCTAACTTGATTGTCTTTACACTGATGGGACCACTCATTTTAATACCTGGATATCCTTATACAATGGTTTTTCTTTTCAGTTTGATTGGGAATTTCATTAATTTGATGTATACGCGAGAAAACAACGATATCTATTATTCTGCGTTGCTTCCACTGAAGCGTTCGGAGGTTGTTTTAGGAAAATGGCTGGTTTTATTGATCTCTCAGCTATTAACGATTGTAATTTCTATTCCTTTTGCCTTTTTACGACTTAGGCTTCTATCCATGCCAAACCCTGTGGGAATCGAAGCGAATGTGGCGCTTTATGGCTTTGGTCTGATCATCTTCAGCTGCTTTAATTTCATCTTTCTAACAAGTTATTTTCAAACAGGCTACAAAGTCGGGACTTCCTTTTTAAAAGCGTTAGCTCCAGCGACTTTTATCGCGATCATCGTCGAAGTTCTTGTCCATTTTCCACAGCTGGCTTGGTTGGATTCAGTCGCTTTTGACGGACAAATCAAGCAGCTGCCTATTTTAGCTGCAGGCCTGCTGATTTATCTTGTTGCCATGTGGAGAACCTATAAAGTTTCTGTTCGTCGATTTAGTCAAGTGAATTTATAAGCTCTACGAAAAAAACGTTTTGATCGTTTGCCGATCAAAACGTTTTTTACTTCTCGAAATACCCCGTCCAAGAGAGTCCATCGTCGTTTACTTTCGCTCCGACAAACTCTTTCTGAGTGGCTTTTCTGACCAATTTTCCCTCACCGGTCAGGTCCTCCATCAGCTCTTTATGGCGCGAGTATGTCACCTTTTCTAGCTCATTTAAGTCGCGATTCGTGAAAAAATCTTCACTAGGCGCAACCTGTTCTGTCTGCGAGAAATCAGGCGTTTCCTGCTCCTCAACAGCAACATCCTTCCTTTGAGTAAACCAAAAGAATAAAAATGCTGCACCCAGTACACCAACCAGTGCCACTACTTTCTTCATTACGTCCTCCCCTGAAGCATCTTCTTACTTTTAGTATGCCACAGTTGAAAACGTTTTTGAATGAAAAATTAATTGTTTAGCGAATATTCCTTTATTTTTGAAAGAAATATATGAAGACGCCTTATTTTCCTGAAAAAAATAAAATGAAAATCAGCTTGTTTTACTCAAACTCTTCGTATTCATTCGGATCTTGACCCTCAATGCGGCCATCCGCCTTTTCTAAAAGATTGATTCGCTCAATTTCTGTTTGAGACAAT
This sequence comes from Enterococcus raffinosus, assembly GCF_019175485.1. Taxonomy (NCBI): domain Bacteria; kingdom Bacillati; phylum Bacillota; class Bacilli; order Lactobacillales; family Enterococcaceae; genus Enterococcus; species Enterococcus raffinosus. Next base: position 122,479 of record NZ_CP072888.1, on the reverse strand, counting down.
TCAAAATCGTAAATAGCCAGATTTTCCCGCTGATGTACCAAATTCCGGGATTTAGGAATAGGAAGAATTCCCCGTTGCGTATGCCAGCGTAAAATGATTTGTGCCGGTGTTTTTTCGTATTTTTCGGCTAGCTCAGTAATCACTGATTCCTTCAAGGCGTCGCTGCCGCGACCCAAAGGACTCCACGCTTCAGTTATAATCCCGCGTTCCTGATTTGCTGCGACCATTCGTTCTTGCACCCAATAAGGATGAATCTCGATTTGATTAACCGCCGGTGTCACACCGGTTTCTTCAATGATCTTATCTAAATGCTCCGGTTCAAAGTTAGAAACCCCGATCGAACGGATCAGTCCTAATTTTTGCGCAGTCACTAGCGCCTGCCAAGCTTCAACGTAAAGTCCTCGTTTTGGTAAAGGCCAGTGAATCAAATACAAATCAAAATAGTCCAGTCCCATCCGAAAGAGTGACTCTTGGATCATCATCAACGCGTCTTCATAGTGATGGTACTTTCCTGGCAGCTTTGTTGTTACAAAAAATTCTGAACGAGGAATGCCGGAACGACGAATCGCTTCTCCAACAATTCCTTCACTATCATAATTCGTGGAGGTGTCTAACAGACGGTAGCCATCCTGGATCGCCGTTAAAACTTGATCAAGCCCTGCGCCTCCACGAATCTGGTAGGTGCCTAAACCAATCGCTGGTATCTGATGCCCGTCATTCATCGTAATTAATGGTGCTTTCATCATCAAAATCCTCCTTTTATTTAACCGCTCCATCAATCATGGAGCACGTTTCAATTTCTACCTTACCATCAACTTCTTCTATCTGTTAAATCCTCTGCTCACTTTAAAAGAAATACTTTCCAGATAAGGCAGAAAAAAATGCGGAAAAGAGGTATACTACTGATTGAACACTTTAGAGGGAGAAGATCACAATGGATTCAATTATTTGTATCGTTTTGGGTATGCTGTTTGCAAATGGTGTTCCCCACTTTGTCAAAGGGATCACCGCTGAAAGATGGGATGTTCCTTGGAAAAAATCAGCTTCTGCCTCCACAAATGTCCTATGGGGAATAGCAAATTGGCTGGTCGTCGTCATCCTTTACGCACTTTTCAAACCAGATGTGAATAGTTTTGATGCCGCCTGCTTTTTAATTGGTATGGGCATTACCGGCTATTACCTTGCCCTGCATTGGTCAGAAAATAAAAATGAAAATGACGCTGCCTAATTCAGCAGCGCCATTTTTTTATGCTTCAATTTCCGCTTTTTGTTTCTTCGTCAGCTTCTGATAGACTAGCTGATACGAGGTTTCTATCAGTTGCTGAATCGCGTCATCCGACAACTCGTCGCTGGCCAGCTTGATAGAGTTCCAATGATTTTTGTTCGTGTAGTATCCCGGAATCACTGTCCCGGAATAAATCTCCCGCAGCTCTTCATTTTTTTCCGGCAAGTTTTTCAAGGTAATAATCGCATCCTCGCTCGCCTGATCACTCATCATCCCGAACATCTTGCCCTGCAAATCAAAATAAAGCACTTCCCAATCTTCGCGAAAATAAACTTTCGCTCCCTTTAGCGTTTCCCCAAACGTTTTAAACCCGTCGATACGCTGCTGCATCACTGAATTTTCCATAGCTCCTCCTCTGTCACGCCCCTCTAACTCAGGAACAGATCACTTTACTAATTAAGGTATCATGCAACGAAGGGACAATCAAATACAAAAAAGCAGCCCTTCTTTTAAAAATAGAAGGACGTACTTCGACAAACGTTTTTTTAATAATTTTTTTCTTTTTACTATAAAATTTCGCGAATAACTATTTCATTCTTTACGCTACAAATCTTGTCCTTTAAACAGCCAATATGCCGCAATAAAGCCCACTATCCCTGTCAAAAAGATACTTCCCAACGTTATCAGATCATCCTTGAAGGGCAGTTCCATCAAGCTTTGAACAACTACTGCTGACCAAGGAATGAATTTTGCCATTTTGTAGGGCATATTCATGGCGAACATTTCAATTCCAGTAAATGCCAAGGCCACCATAATCGTTGGATAGAACAGCTTTCGCTGCAATACACTTACCGTTAACAACGGGATGGCTGCTACAAAACCTAAGAGACAATACTTGAGCAAGGTAGTAGTCAAAATTTTTGTTCCCGCTAAACCAAAAGTAGTCGGAAAAATCAGCCAACCGCCAATCGTATAAATGAGAACAACGCCGATCAACGTTCCTACATACCAGATCAGCCAGATTGCTAGCTTTCCCATAAGAAACCGCAGTCTAGAGGTCGGAGCAGTTAATACATTGTTAATCGTTCGGTCTTCATACTCCCGTTGCATTAAAAATGTAATGATGAAGCCGCTCATGAGAGACAAAACGGTTCCTACCACCATATACACACTCATCATCCATGCTTGATAATTTTCTGGCGGATGTTCCACAATCACCAAATCTTTGAAAACCATATAAGCAGAGACAAACAACGTCAACAACGAGCACACAGCGAAAATCCGATTACGCTTCAGTTTCATCCATTCAGCAGAAATAATATTAAGCAATCCCAACACCCCCTGTAATCGTCCGAAAGTGTTCCTCTAAGTTGTCTGAACCGATAAACAACCTCGAGACCGCTATGCCATTTGTCCCAAACAATCGATTGAGTTCTTGCGGTTCATAAGTAAAATCAAAAATTTTGATCGTATCACTTTCATCTACTGAGTAATTGGTCACATTCAAAGCTTCCTCCAATAAGCGCGCGGCCTGATGAACATCGGATACAGTAATACTAATGTAGCGTTGATTGTGCTGGGCAATCTGACTCATATCGCATTCCTCCATCAGCTCCCCTTCATGCAGAATACCAATAATATCCGCGATTTGTTCAATCTCTGACAGCTGATGACTGGAGATCAAAATGGTTTTTCCATGAACCTCTGCCAACTCCTTTAATAATTGACGAATCTCCGCGATCCCGATCGGATCTAGTCCGTTGGTTGGCTCATCCAAGATCAATAATTCCGGATCATTCATAAGCGCATTGGCAATCCCTAAACGCTGCTTCATTCCCAATGAATAGTTCGCAAAACGTTTATGCTTCGCTTGGGTCAGGTCAACCAGCTTTAAGGCCTTTTCCACACTATTTATTTGGACCTGTCCCTTCAATTTAGAAAAAACGCGCAAATTCTCAGGTCCAGATAAATACGGATAAAAGCTTGGTGTCTCGATAATATTTCCAATTCTTGAATAAACCTCCGGGTGTTTACTGGGGGCTTGACCGAATAACCGGACTTCCCCAGAGCTTGCCTTTGCTAAGCCTAAGAGTATTTTCATGATCGTCGTTTTTCCCGCACCGTTACGACCTAGCAGCCCATAGATCTTCCCCTTAGGAATTGCCATCGAAACGCCTTTGACAACAGTCTGATCATTGTATTGCTTTGACAAAGCGGTTGTTTTAATAATAAAGTTTTCCATAGCGACCATCCTTTCTATACCTTTAGCTTAGCAATGCTACCTTGTCCTAACCTTGCCGAAGTCTTGTTTTTTGCTGGTTTATTTTGGTAAGCGGACATGAAAGGTGGTTCCTTCACCTAATTTGCTGCTGGCTGTAATTGTGCCATGATGAGCGGCGACCAGCTCTTGAACAATTGCCAATCCCAAGCCGTTGCCCTTTGACCCGCGAGCTTCATCCCCTTTATACAGACGATCAAAAATACGCGGCAGATTTTTCTCAGAAATTCCTTTGCCGTTGTCGCCAATTTCAAGCTGCAGCAGCTGACCTTGCTCGGTTAACTTGATCGTCAGCTTATTTCCTTGGCTATGCTTCATGCTGTTTTCCAATAAATTATCAACAATCCGACGAAAAGCCGCGAAATCCACCTGGTAATACAGTTCCTTTTCAGAGATTTGAATATCATAGGAAAATTGCGGCTCCATCCGTGGAATCCACTCACTAACAAGCTCCCGCAGCAGCTCCGCAACATCGTGGGTTTCAAACTGATAGCGGCGTTCTCCTGATTCAAGCTTGACCCATTCAAACAGCGTGTCGATATATTTTTCCAATTCAAACGCTTTTGCCTGTGAAGCCTGTAAATACTCCCGCTGCTCTTCCTCCGTGACCAGACCATCGTTAATCGCCTCTAAATAACCAATCAAGGAAGCCAAGGGGGTCCGAACGTCATGAGACAAGCTAGTGATCAGCTGGCGGTATTCCTTCTCCGAAACCTGCAGACGACTCAGCTGCTGCTTGATTTCTACGACAATTTCATTCAAACGAAAACAAAGCGCTGCAACGTCTGAACCTTCATCCGCAATTATTTTTCGATCAAGATTTCCTTCACCGATATCCTCCAAAACCTCCATTGCTTGAGCAATCTGTTGCTTATTTGTACGAAGACGTGCCACCAGATACAAACAAGCCGCGGCCAGTAAGAGACAAAGACTGCTTAAAATCATCATTTCCTATCTCTCCTGGTTAAACCGATAGCCGACACCGCGAACGGTTTGAATGAAGAAAGGCTGCGTCGGGTCTGGCTCGATTTTCTTCCGCAGCTTGCTGATAAAGGACATGATATTACTATCATCAAAAGCATACTCATCGCCCCAAATTTGTTGATAGATTTGCCGCTTCGTAAAAATTTGCCCTTTATGGGAAGCCAAAAAGTACAAAAGATCGAACTCTTTTCCAGTCAATTCCAGCGACTCCTCCTTCAATAAAACGATTCGCGTCTGCGTATCGAAGGACAAGTGATTTAACGTCAGCGTCTTTCCTCCTGCCGCTGCACGATTAAAGGTTGTGTAGCGCCGAACCAGCGAATCAATCCGAGCCATCAGCTCCGCCATGCTAAAAGGCTTCGTCAAATAATCATCCGCCCCCAGCTGCAGGCCACGAATCTTATCCGCCTCCTCGTTCTTTGCTGTCAACATCAAGACCGGCACCACACTCTCCTTGCGAATCTCTGTTAGAATGCTCAACCCGTCAATTTGCGGCAGCATAATATCCAATACGATCAAGTGATACTCCCCTGTTAAGGCCATTTTCAATCCGCCCGCACCCGTATGAGCAAACGCCGCCTCATACTCAGCACGCGTCAAATACCGTTCAATAATCGAGCACAGCTCTTGATCATCATCAATAATCAATACCTTTATTTTCTCCTGCATCGGTCATCTCCTTATAAAAATAATGGTTTTATTCTTAATTTTAGCAAAGATCACCCTCGTTCCGGATGAAAATTACAGAGTTTAGGAATAAATGAAGAGACAAAAAACACCTTCCAGCTTGGGAACGTGCGTTTTCGGAGGTGCTATAGAATTTTTGTGGGGTTAGTGTTTTGGAATTAGAGAAGTTTCCTGGGTGAATTGGTTGTGTGATAACACAATTTGCGTTCCATTGTTTTAGATTTAGATTACAATCAAAGGGCAAGAAGTATTTCCTGGACAAGGATTTACATTCCACTATTTTAGATTTAGATGAGTCGGAATAGATCAGGGATCGTCGCCGTTTGCGGACTTTTTTCGCTCTCATGTTTCGATAATTTTTATGGTACAATGTTCTAAAATCATCTTGGAGGATCTATTATGAAAATTGGAATTATTTCTGCTATGGATTTGGAAATACAACCTTTGATAGAAATACTAGTTCCTGTACAAACATTCGAATATCTAGGTAGAAAATTCTATGTTTCAAAACAAGGTGCCCATCAATTTGTTTTACTGTGTTCCGGTCAGGGAAAACAAATAGTTCCGTTTTTACCCAAGTATTAATTGACAAATTTTCTCCAGACTTAGTTCTCAATATCGGTATTTGTGGAGGAATATCCTCTAATTCTTGTTTATCAGATATTTATCTCGGTAAGAAATACTGTCATTACGACATACGAAAAAAGCAATCGCAACTTAAATTTCCTTATCAACTCTTTTACGAAGCCGATAAAGATGCAATTCATTTGTTCTCAAAACATGATTCCTCATTAAAAATAGGTACTTTTGGTACAGGTGAAGGTTTCGTCACAGAACATAAACAAAGGTCGTCTTTAATAAATGACTTTCACATTGATTGTGTTGACATGGAATCAGCCTCAATAGCCCAATGTTGCTTTTTGAACAAAATAAGATTTTTATCCATACGTATTGTTTCTGACAAGGCTAATTCACAAGCGGTCAATATTGGCGAAATGGAGCAAAAAAAGTTGATGTCAAAAATCTTTAATTTAATCTGCCTAATTTACATAATAGAGTAAGCTTTTCTATTTAACTATTCATTCATGCCTTTCTACGTGATAGCCCCAGCTACATTTACATTCCACTATTTTAGCTTCAGATGGGTCTGAAACTTCCTCAGTTGCAGGCGTTTCGATATTTACATTCCACTATTTTAGATTCATATCCCGCCTTAAATTATACCTGTTACCATGCGGCTCTAGAAGAGACTTTCTGTCGATCTCAAGTTTATTACGTCGTCACTCAATAAAAATAACAATATACTTAATAGAAAATCCTTAGAATTCAACATTTTCATGCTGCTGTCGCAACTACAGAAATTTCTGATTTTTTGAGGTCGACAGATCCCCCCAAAAAAATAGCGCCAATTTAATTGTGATTGGTTCACTTGTACTAAGCTTTTTACTAGAAATCCTTGATGAATATTTGATTTATCAGCAGAATCCACTCCTACCCTCTCATAAACTCTATCCCTTAAAAATATTCCTCACAAATTTGTTCAATTTCACTATAACTTAACCCATAGTTAGAGTGTTTAAGCTGATTTTTAAACCAAGTAAACATTGTCTCTTTTTCTTGTATAGTCGCTTTCTCAAGAATTGCTTCCCAAACGTAGCGACATTCTGCAGACACTTCATACAACTCTCCTTCTAAATCATCCATATCTACTTGCTCAACTTCGAGAAGAATATAGTTTGTTAAGTGAAAAGCAGCAAGATGTGCCTTTTTCTCTACTAACGATACGATTTCATCGTCAATAAAACTAATTAAATCATTGACAAATTTTTCGATTTTGTCGTATTCAATATAATTTTCATCCCCCGCATGCCGAAGAACAATTTTGTCAATTCGGTGCTTTAATTGCTGCACGTCCTTTTCTGTGATTTCTGGAGAAGTAAGTCGAGTAAAACGTTGAACTAAATTTTTATCTTTTTTTAAAAGGTCAATTAGAAAATCACGAACCACTTGCTCTTCTGCATTCGATACTAATTGTTCGATTTTTTTCGAAGCAACTCGTATATCTTGCCATTGATCTTCGTTTTTTCCATCTTCATACTCGTATAAAACCGCTGCCATATGTTTGCAATACTTATCTACACCTGCATAAGGACAATCACAATAAAACCTCGGAAAATCATATTTGATACCTTCAATCACAACTTCGTAATCATCCGTTCCGGCAACAGCTGCCTGAATCAAATCGTCTTGTACCTGAATATCAACAACGCGTTCTTCTAAAAAATATTCGTATCCCCGATCTAAAATATGTGGTTTAAACAGCCTTTCCCAATTCTCCATATTTTTCTCCTTATGTAACTCTTTTTATCCAATCCTTATGCAGCCTTGTCGTAATACCTTGTATCGTTCCCGGTTTTTCGTGCCTTTTCAGTTGAAAAATCTCTTCATATCGTTCGTCTTCATCTGAAAAATCTCTTCATATCGTTCGTCTTCATCTGCGACTCCTTCCCATAATCGGTTCAAGACCTCATGCCAACTAATAAAATTAGACCATAAAATCATTTTTTTGTAGTAAGCTGCAGGGACTTCAAAGGTGAAAAGAGCATGTCTCGAAAAATCAATGTCACTTTTTTCTGAAAGATACGCATAGATATCCGGCCAAACCCAGATTAAATCACGATCTAAAGGCATGTCTATCCGTTTTATAAATTGCCTTTTCATCCATTCTAATGCCCACAGACAATTTTCTCCTTCTTCGTCATCCGTAAAGATAGAGTATTCTGGATCTCTTTTAGGAATTATAAATCCTTGTGAATCAGTATATGTCAGAAAATCTCTCTCACCCTCTTAAATTCAATAATTCCGTTCGTTTTTACTATTCAATTACTTCTTAAAACAGTTTTCGCATTAAAAAAGTATTTATGGAAATCATCTTATTATTTTAGATATAAGATTTACATTTAAAACTGCTCTAGCCACAAAAAATCGTTTCTACTTTTTTAGATTTGAACAAGAAGAAAGTTCCGCAAACGTGATCAATAGCATATTTACATTCCACTATTTTTAGATTTGAACCGAGCAAAATCAATATTTAAGATCCAATCATTCACCATTTACACTCCACTATTTTTTAGATTTGAACGATTACGGAATCGTACACGGTCAGCCGAACTTACTCGAATTTACATTCCACTATTTTAGATTTAAACCCCACCCTAAATTATACCTGTTGCCACTAGGTCTTAGAAGCACTTTTCTGTCGATCACAGGGTTACACCCTCATAGCCGGACAATCATAACAACGATTTCCAGTACAATCTCTTTGATTTCAATCATTTTGTGCTACTGTCGTAACTATGGGGATTTCTAAATTTTTCGGGGCGACAGATTTTTTCTACTACCCACTCAAGTTTTCACTGATTCGGCTTCAATTGAATGTGAAATAGCCATCCGCATTGTTTAAAAAAACGGATGGCTGTTTAGTTATTTCATTCCATGACAAATAAACCTTCAAAAGGGGATTTTTTTAATTTTGCAGTTTGAAGAGAGTGTCTCTAGATGATTGTAAACAATTTATTTTCGTTTGCGTTTCCTCTTTTTATCTTCTTTAGCTTTCTTCGTCCCTTTTTTGGCTTTCCTGATCAGTCCGTCCTTATATTCGCGTTCTTTTTGCTTCTCGCTTTTCGGCTTCTTGTAGCTCTCATAAGGCAGCTTCTTTGCTGCAGAAAGTGCCATGGGTCTTGGTGTAGAGGATTTCTGGGATTTAGTCTTGGGTGGTTCTTTTACTGTGGCAGTTGCTAAATCGCTGATTGATTCGGCTTTTTGCGTTGTCTCAGCAGGAATTTCAGTAGGGGCTTCTTTTGCTTCATCCTTTTTAAGTTCTTCCATCCGAGTATCAGTCAATACAATTCCTTCTGGCAATAATGCCTTTACTAAGTTCAATTTTTCGTCTTCTGTCATATGGCTAAAGTCAAACTCTGTTAGCGCTTCCTCTTTTGAGCGGACGGTCTCAACTTTTACAGACTCCTCCACGACTTTGCCTTTTCTGATTTTTGGATGACGGGTGCAGTTTTGAATATCAGAATTTTCTAGCTTAACAAAACGGCGAATGCCTTCTTTCTCAAAAATAGTTAACGAACTCATTAACTCTAAGACGGCATCAATCTTCATCCCAGAGGAATTTGAGTCCGCATCCCGTAAGCTCCATGTATGAAGCTTGCCAACTGCATCTTCAAATGTGGAAAGAATTTTGTATTGCTGACCATCGGTTTCCTCCACAGGTGTTGTTGGGGTGAATAAGTATTTTTTGCAGTCGCTCAAGCGATTGTTAAAACGATGGTATTCATTTTTATTTTTGTATAAACGGTTTTTGACCTGTGTCCACTCTTTCTCCTCTTTAAAGTAATTCTGGAACAACGGACCACATTTGCGCAGAACATCTGTTGGCTCCGCAAATAGAAGAAGTTCTCTGACTAAATCACTGCAGAAATCAGAAAAATCACTGATGCACAAAGAATGCCGGATCAGCACCGCGACCAAGTATTGAATAACAGTATCTGAATCAGATGAATCTGCATAAAATTTTGAAATTCGTTTTTCAAGATTTTCTCTTCCCATAGTATAGATAGTTATTTGTGATAATGGCTTTGTTAACATCGTTTTTCTCTCCTTCTACTTCTAATTTATACATACTCTTTTTTGTTTCCTTTTAACTTCACCTCTATATTATATAACAAGAACAATCTTAAAAAGTTGCCAACATTTTTATTTTTTCAATAGGAAAAGAGTTTTTTGAGTTCCGTTTTACGTTTTACTTCCACACAAAAAACCGTTTGTTTTCCAGAATGACAAAACAACTATTTTAGTTATTTGTTTAATTTATTTTTAGATATATAGTATTATTTAAGTACACACATATTTATTAATCATTATTTTCAAACAATAGGGAATTGGAGGGATCTTAGTGAAAAAGAAGATTGGGGTAAAGCTAGGTATTACATTCGCTGTCTTGTTTAGCTTTCTGTTCGCTTCACCAACGCAACAATATCAGGTAGAAGCAGCGAAAACAAAGACCGAGAAGAAAGCGAGCATTAAACGAACAGCAAACAAAAAAGTAACGGTAAAAGTGAAGAAGTATATTGATGGGGATCGAACACGTTTTAAATTGAAAAATGGCAAGACGGTCACAGCAAAATATTTATTGATCACGGCACCTGAGCTGAAAAAGGAAAATCCTTATGCACAAGAGGCGAAGGAACGCACCAAAGAATTGTTGAAAAATGCCGAAAAAATTCAGATTGAATACGACAAAGGTGCGAAACGCGATAGTAAAAAACGTGAGTTGGTTTATGTTTGGGCTGATGGAGAATTAGTGCAGGAAACGTTGGCAAGCGAAGGTTTGGCAATGATGACGAGCACCAAAGGCAAGAATACGAAATACCTCGATAAAATTAAAAAGGCCGAAAAACAGGCAAAAGATCAAAAACGAAATATCTGGAGTATCGAAAATTATGCTCAAGGTGATAAAGGGTACAGTCAAGCCGCGGCAGATGAGTATAAAAAGGCTCAGTCAGAAGCGTTAGCGGCAAAAAAAGCGGAAGAAGAACGGCTGCAAAAGGAACAGGCTGCAAAAGAAGCGGCGGAAAAGCAAGCCGCAGAACAAGCGGAAGCGGCTAGAAAAGCCGAACAGAAACGACTCGCTGAGGAAGCAGAAGCAGCCAAGAAAGCCGAGGAGGAACGGCTTGCCCAAGAGGCAGCTGCTCAACAAGCAGCAGCACAGGCGCAAGCAGAGGCAGAAGCGCAAGCCCAGCAGCAAGCACAAGCGGCGGAAGCCGCACAGGGGCAGACCGTCTATGTCACTCCAACCGGTAGTAAATACCACACCCATAAATGCGGCAATGGCACTTACTCGCCTGCCACACTAGAAGAAGCACAAGCTCGTGGGTTAACGCCTTGTGCCAAGTGTTATTAAAAGCGATCTTTTAATAAGGAACATTAATAAACGGCCAAATCCGATAGACTCCATCGGATTTGGCCGTTTCTCTTTTTTTCTGTTTAATACAGAGATTTTAGCTTACTTAGTTCATCCAGCATCGCTTTTCTTCTCGGATAATTCGTCTTGAATTCCTGCATCAGCCGCTTTCCTCGAAGATTTCCGCCAGAAATCTTCGTCATCCCCTTCATTAGATTAGCGATCGCACGATACTTTTGACGATTCGATACAGGGGCTGCTAATTGCCGTAATTCTTTCTCATATTTATCTAGCATTCTTTCAGGAAATCTGTCTTTCAATAAGTCAAAATGCTCACGTACCTTATACAATTCAAAGGAATCTTCAACATACGTCATTAATCGCTCATAATCTTTTTCTTCTAAATAGAGACGATCCATAAAGTCTTTTCCTTCTAACGCTGAATAAATTCGTTGCCTAGCAGCTGGCCATTCTTCTTTTGTATAATTTGCCTTTAATTCACGGAAAATTTCGATATTCCCTGGGTCATCGGTTAGCAAAAGCTGCCACAATTGGTCAAGATAGCGATCCTTATCGCCTAAGGTATTATAGATTGCTTTCAGCACATGGCTATATTCACTGACCAACCCTGGATAAGAATGATCCAATTTAATGCTTTCTTCCAATGTCTTGATGGCCGTTGAATAGTCCTTTCGAGCGAGTGCATTTGCGATATATTTTTTACGAACTTCGCTAAACGCCCAGTAGCGAGTATACTGTTTCCTTACCTCTACTTCATATTTTCCCTCTTGTTCCATCATTTCTATAAGGAAAACAGCCCACTCAGATAACTGAAACTCCCTTCGCCAGCCTTCCATCGCCTCTGCTTCTTCAATCATTTTTTTAGCGAACCGCAGCTTAACCTCTACGAAGCTAGCTTCAGGAAACCCAACACGAATAATTTCCTCAACATATTCCTTTGAGTACTCATTATCAGAGGTCGTCAGTTGCTTAGTGAACCAATCAAACATTCGTTTCTTTTTGTTTAGCTTCACCTCTGCTAAAATCGTTTGCCATCTTTCAAAGCATTCTGACAGGATCATGGTGATCTCTCCACCAGAATCATCCATTTCAACAGTGTCGACTCGATTAACCAAATAGCCGAGAACCTCAAAAGCAGCTGAATAGTCGTTCGCTTCAATCAGCGGATCGACTTCATTTGTTAAGAGCCCTAAAATATCCCCGCCAAAGGTAAAAGCGTTATGATAATCAATAAACCCACTATAGTCTTCATAGGTATCAAAAATATCAGCGATTTGATTTATAATATAGCGGACACTTTCCGCTGAATAATTAGACAAAAATTCTCGAGCAAATTGATGAGCTAATTTTTCATCGTTAACGATTGCGGACAATAAAAAAGAGCGAATCATTGTTTCATCTGCCGTCATCACAATTTTTTCTAATTCCTCTGCTGTATCTGAACGTTGAGCTGAATTCTGCCCATGAAAAACATTTCGTTCCTCACACATGAACAAAACAGCCACCATATGTTTACAATTATTTCCCTCAGCCGCATAGGGACAATCGCAATGCAGTTCAGTGATTTGATCTTCTGTATGTTCTATCGTTACTACATAATGCTCTGAACCTTCAACGACCGCATTGACTATTGCTTCACGAACCTCAAAATCATCGACTGCTCCCGCCATAAAATACTCATATCCCCGTTCAAGGATGCGCACAGGGAAAAGATCTTGCCACATCATTTAGCTCACACTCCTTTACCATCAGTCTAAAATAAATCTGAATAAAAAGCACGAATACTTTTGATGCTATTTTCCTCCAGCACGAAAAAAGAGGCTTCTTAAATTAAAAGCCTCTTTTTCGTGTATTGACATTGAAAAAGCTTAAGCATCGCCACTGTCCACTGTCTCGAAGTTCTCCGCGCCTCCAAGATTATCGATTTGGAAGGTTGCATCGTCTTCGTTATAACGTAAGGTGGCCTTTTTATAGCGGAAAACTTGACTCACGTCATCCGTGTCGTCGGTGTAGACCGTGTCATAATAGATCAGGTATTGGACCGTATAGACGTCTTTGCCTGTCAGACTGACCGATTCGACCTTCGCTTTTGCATTGACCCGTGCTTTTTTATCACTGGTACGGATATCGGCGATAAATTTCTCAAAGTCCTTTTCGTCTGCATTGCCCAGCCCATCGACAAAATACGCTGCTAGTTCGCTTCTTTGTGAGGAGCCAAAGCTGCCGTATCTAGACGTATAGCCTGACAGATCACTATATAAATTATCTAAGAAATTCTGCACATCTGCTTCCGATTGGACATGATCAAAGTTCAGGTTAATCTCTGAGGCATAGCTGTCTGCGTTATAGTCATCCGCCAAAAACTCGTTGGCTGCGATTTGATACGTATCACTTTTTAATGAATCACCGGCTGTCTTAAAGAGCAGCTGAACCTCCATCCCCTGATGCCAAACGACATCCTTGATCTCCGCTTGCCCTTTTTCGATCGTGGCGACCTCCTTGTTATTCAGCAGAACCTTTGCCCCATCGATATTCGAGGTAACCTTGAAGGAAATTTTGTGGAGATTCATCGCTACATGGCTATCGGTTTCAAATTCAGGATTGTGATAGCGGATCAGCGATTGCTTCGAAACGGACTTCTCGCTGTCTAATTTTCCTTCCACCTGATAACTTCCCGGAGTCAACGGACCCCAAGTCGTCTGATAATTGGTGCCCTTTGACGTCGCCAGCTTTTTATCATCTAAAGATAAATCCATCCCTGCTTGATCTGTCGTGACCGTCAAGTAGACCGGCTGAATCACTAGCTGATAGCGAGGAAACAGACCAAGATATTTTCCTTTCGTTTTAACGGAAAAGTCTTCTAAATGTCCGGGATTATGTTTTAAGTCCGCCAAAAAATCAGCGAAATCGGCCTTGTGGCTGCTTTCTTGGTAATAACTGATAAATTTTTTCAAATTTGCCGCAGATACCTTATAGTTGGGATCTTCCGAGGTGATGACCTCCGCCATTTTTTCAGGATCTTGTGTTTTGAAGGTTCGCTCCAAACGGCTCAGCTGCTGAGGATAGCTGTAATAATAGCGACTAAACATAAAGCCGCCCACTAATAATACGATGAGCGCTAATCCCGTGCCGATCCCGATTTTTTGCTTCTTTGACAACGGCTTTTTAGCTGCAGGGGTTTTTACCACCGTGGCTTTTAACCGATGCCCGCAGTTCGGACAAAAATCAGCGTCTTTCGGAACTGATTCGCCACAGTTTGGACAGAAGCGGTCGTTTTTCGATTGTAGTTGCTGTTCTTCTTCAGTGAAAATTTCCGATGTTTCAACGCTTTCTGACGCAAAAGGATGCCCACATTCCTCGCAAAAACGCGCATCTTCCAAATTTTCATGACCACAATTTGGACAATTCTTCATTTGTACCCTTCCTGTTCTGTTGGTTTTCACCATTGATTCAAGTCTTTGTCTTTCCTATTGATTGTAGCAAAGATCCCAATAAATGAGGATAGTAATTTAAAAAGCAAAAAGCACTTCCTCGATTTGAGAAAGTGCTTCGACTATTATCCTTATACGATCGACATGCCGCCGTCAACAACGATGAATTGACCGTTGGTATAGCTTGACGCATCGCTGGAGAAGTATAGGATCGTCCCGTTTAATTCCCCATGCTTGCCTGGACGGCTCATTGGGTTCAAGCCTTGATATAGATTTAAGAAGTCATCGGATTTGAATAAGGTATTTTCGGTCATTTCAGACTCAAACAGTCCTGGTCCGATGGCATTGGTTGTGATATTGTATTTCCCATAGCTGGCCGCCATTCCTTTAGTTAGCCCTAAAACTGCCGCTTTGCTGGCATTGTATGAATGACGAATGAACACGTCCTCTTTATCTGCCATGATCGCGTTAATGGACGCCACATTGACGATTCGCCCATAGTTATTGTCCATCATATGCTTAACAACATACTTGCTAACGAGGAAGATTCCCTTCACGTTAACGTCCATTGATTTGTCGAAGTCTTCTACCGTTAAGGAGTCGACACCGCCCCCTACTGCGATCCCCGCATTGTTCAGTAAAATGTCCAGATGTCCAAAGTGGTCAAATGCTTGTTGGATTCCAGCCTTGACGTTCGCTTCGTCTGTTACATCCATCTTAATTGCTAGAACATCACGGCCCATCTTTTTGATTTCTTCCGCTAATTCTTCCAATCTTTCCAAACGTCTAGCTAATAACACCACATCCGCGCCAGCTTCCGCATACGCAATTGCCGCGTCACGACCTAACCCGCTGCTGGCACCTGTTACTACTGCTACTTTTCCATTTAAATCAAACATATCCTTACCTCCTCCTTTTTGTTAGCGCATTCATCCGTGCTATCCTAACGGTACCGAAGATGGTAGGGTAATGTCAATAGCTTGTTAAAAAAGAGCGGATTTACTCATTAAAGCTTTCTGGTTTCGAAAATTTCCTTAGCAATCATAATCGCGTTTAGTACCTTAGGAAAGCCAACATAAGGAATACAATGGGTAAAAACCTCGATGATTTCTTCTTTAGTGATACCGACATTCAATGACCCGTTAATATGGACGATCAATTGATTTTTCGTGTCGCCTTGTGTTAACAGACTTGTAATGGTGTTGATTTCCCGTTCTCTAAAGGAAAGAGTATCCTTTTCATAAATATCCCCAAAGGCAAATGCCAAAATGTAGCGGCCAACATCTGGGGCGATCCCTTCCAGCGTCTGGATGACACGTTCCCCAGCCTCACCATCGATCGCCTTCAAATTTTTCATTCCCTGTTTCAATCTTTTATCATACATAGCAGCTTTCGCCTCCCTTATGGTAAAGTACTATAAACTATCAAGTGGACTTTATAGCAAGGGATTAAGTAAAAAAAAATCGAACGAAGGAGAGAACAGATGTATAAAATCAGTGAGGTGTCGAAAATGATCGGCTTCAGTGTGCCGACACTACGTTACTATGAGGAACTGGGAATCAGTGCTCCCGCCAAAAATAAAAGCGGCTATCGTGAATACAGTGAGGCCAATATCGAGTGGCTACGTTTCATTCACCGCCTAAAACAAACCGGGATGGATTTGGAGTCGATCAAAAAATATTCTCAGTTGCGCAGCCAAGGCGATCAAACCATCGAGAAGCGTATGAAGCTTCTGGCTGCCCAAAGGAATCGCCTGCTAACGGAAAAAAGAAAAATTGAGCAGCATCTGACCTTTTTAGAAGAGAAACAAAAGACTTATAAAGAAATGCTGGCAGACAGAGACCGCTGATAGGAAACTATAGTTTCTTATCAGCGACGAAAATAGTCTCACTTTCGTTCCCAGCGCTTCTTTTGAAACAATTCTTTCGATTTTTCTTCTCATTGTTCTTTTATTTTATAATGGAAGAAAAGGAGGCATTTAATTATGTGGGTATACAAAAGCGAAGTATTGGAAACATCGATAAAATGGTTTAAGGATAGTGCAAGTGTGGAAGATCTGGATCGGTTAGATGATCTAATCAATACTCGATCAGCAGAAGGATGGGAATTTGTTACCCATTCTTATATGCCGAATGTGATTGCGACAAGAAGCGCGATCCTCGTAACATTTAGAAAAGAAAAATAGCAGCTTGGACTTAAAGACTGGGAAAAATCCTAGTCTTTTTTTCTATGACTAAATTCAGTTTTACACAATCCTTCTCAAACAAATTTCTCCCTCCCTAGCTTCGTTTGTACACCCGTAGGAATAAGAAAATGAGTACTGTCCTTCCTTGACAAAGTTATTTTTACAATAATTATTCTTAAAAATTAACTTGCATTTGTTTTACTTTTCACCTAAACTTTATAAACAGAGAGAATGAGAATCATTATCACTTATCTAAGGGGTGAGTTCTTGAAAAGAAAAGGAATTATACTTGGTCTACTTTTGTTAAGCGCTCTCTCTTTATTTATCGGAGTCAAAGAGTTGATGCTGCAGGGGTTGCTTCGAGGCGATTCTGAGCAATGGCTGATCCTAGCCACTACGCGTGTTCCGCGAACCGTCAGCTTGCTTTTAGCCGGCGCGACAATGAGTATTTGCGGTCTGATTATGCAGCATCTCACACAAAATAAATTTGTTTCACCAACAACAGCGGGCACGATGGATAGTGCTCGATTGGGGATTTTACTGGTAATGCTTTTTCTGCCAAATGCCTCTACCAGTGTTCGAACGCTTGCCGCCTTTGTTTTTGCTTTTCTCGGAACCTTAATCTTTTTAGGACTAAGCCGGCTGCTTCCAAATAAAGATCCAATATTTTTGCCTTTGCTGGGTGTGATGTTCGGCAATATCGTTGGTTCTGTCGCGACCTTTTTTGCTTATCAGTTTCAACTGATCCAAAATATGTCCTCCTGGCTGCAGGGAAACTTTTCGTTAGTCGCCAAAGGCAGCTATGAGCTGCTCTATCTGACGATTCCTTTATTTTTCATCATTTATCTATTTGCCTATTCCTTCACAATTGTTGGCTTAGGGGAAGATGTGGCGGTGAATTTAGGTGTCAATTATCGGTTGATGCAAATGCTTGGGATCGGTTTGGTCGCTGCCGCCAGTGGATTGGTATTGATCATGGTAGGGACAGTGCCTTTTTTAGGCGTGATCGTTCCAAATATCGTTTCCCTGATCTATGGGGATCATGTAAAGCAAAATCTATGGATTACCGCGTTGAGCGGCAGTCTGTTTTTAATGGCCTGCGATATTATTTCCCGCATCGTCATCGCCCCCTATGAAGTGCCTGTCAGTCTAACGGTAGGGATTTTAGGTAGTCTGATATTTATTTATCTATTGGTTAGGAGGAGACGTGCATGAAACGATCTCTGCCAAAAAAGGAGCTGCTTTTAGCTAGTCTTGTCCTGATCGTTCTGCTCTTGTGCGGTCTTTATCTGACATATAACACCTATGGGAACTTTCAGTTTGCATGGATGCTGCGAGGGAAAAAAGTGGCGGCCTTTTTACTTGTTGCCCTGGCGACAGGAATGGCGACCATCAGCTTTCAAACTATGACACAAAATCAATTTTTAACCCCAAATATTTTGGGCCTGGATTCCTTATACGTGTTGATTCAAACCTTGCTGTTTTTCATTGTCGGCGGGGTCAACATGCTGTCGCAGGAGCAGACCTCCACCTTTTTGATCAGCATTCTTTTGATGGCGCTGTTGAGCTTACTGCTAGCGAAGGTCTTGCTGAAGCGGCAGCAAAACGATCTATTCATCCTACTGATGCTGGGGATGATCTTTGGAACCTTATTCAGCAGCACCAGCAATTTTTTACAGGTCATGATGGACCCCAATGAATACGATCTGTTGCAGGGACGGCTCTTTGCCAGCTTTGGAAATATCAATACGACGCATTTAGGCTTGGCGGCTGGAATCATTATCCTAGGGTCCCTCCTTTTATTTGCTGCCAATCGTTACCTGGATGTCTTGCATTTAGGGGGGGATCAAGCGACCAATCTAGGAATCTCACTAAACAAATTTCAAATTCTGATCTTATTTTTAGTCAGTCTCTTGACTGGAACCGCGACGGCATTGGTGGGCCCTATTACCTTTTTAGGCTTTATTGTCGCCAACATCAGCTATCAGCTGATGCCCACCTATCGCCACAGATATCTGTTCCCGACCGCCGTTTTACTAGGAATGATCTTTTTGATCGGCAGTCAATTTTTAGTCGAACAGGTCTTCCAGTTAAAGACGACGGTCAGTGTGGTGACACAATTTATCGGCGGCTTGTATTTTATCTGGAAAATCATTTATGAGAGGAGACGGCAAAAATGATCGAGCTAAATGACGTATCAAAGAATTACGGGATGAAGAAAGTCATCTCTGAAGTGAGTTTACCCATTAAAGAAGAGAAGCTGACGGCTTTTATTGGACCAAACGGTGCTGGCAAAAGTACCCTGCTGTCGATGATCAGTCGGTTGATCTCCATTGATGCCGGGCAAATCTATCTCGATCACAATGAGGTAAAGGCTTGGCGTTCCAATGAGCTATCGCAAAAATTATCGATCTTAAAGCAAAGCAATGGCGTCAATCTGCGGATCACTGTCCGTGAGCTTGTAGGCTTTGGCCGCTTCCCCTATTCAAAAGGCCGCCTAACGAGAAACGACCTGGAGATGATCGATTACGCCTTAGAAAAACTAGGACTAGTGGAAATGGCGGAGGAAAAAATTGATACGTTATCTGGCGGGCAATTACAGCGAGCCTATATCGCGATGATTCTAGCCCAAGATACGGAATACATTCTATTGGATGAACCTTTGAATAACTTAGACATGAGTCATGCGGTACAGCTGATGAAAACCTTGCGTCGCTTAGTAGAAGAAGAACACAAGACCATTTTATTGGTGATCCATGACATTAACTTTGCGGCGACATACGCGGATGAGATCGTTGCGATGAAGGCGGGAGAAATTTTTGCCCACGGAACGATGGAGGAGATGATCCAGCCACAGATTTTGAATGCCCTATACGATATGGAGATCAAAATCTGCGAGCTAGATGGTAAGCGCTTCTGTATGTATTTTAATTAGACATTTTTTAGGTATCAAACTCATCAACCTTGAGTTTTTTAACAATAAATTAGGAGGAAGAAGGAATGAAAAAATATATAGTTGGTTTATCATTGGTATTGTTAGGGGCAGGTTTGGCGGGCTGCGGCTCAACGAACGGTGAAAGTACCAGTGCTTCTACCGACAAAGACGCGACAAGCAGTACGGTTAAAGAGGCAAAGACGATGGAGGTTCAAGATTCGAACGGCAAAGTCACCGTACCAAAGAATCCTGAAAAGGTCGTTGTTTTCGATAATGGCTCGCTGGATACTCTGGATGCTCTAGGTGTCGGCGATAAGGTGGTAGGCGCAGCTACGGACAACTTGCCTGAATATTTAGCAGACTACAAAAAAGTGGACTCTGCTGGCGGAATCAAGGAACCCGATCTAGAAAAAATCAATCAAATGAAGCCAGACTTGATCATCATTTCTGGTCGTCAAAGCGACTTTTTAGATCAGCTGAAGGAAATTGCTCCAACAATGTATCTGGCGGTAGATTCTTCTGATACCTGGAACTCTATCAAGCAAAATGTCGAAACGCTAGGAAAAATCTTCGGCAAAGAAAAAGCCGCCAAAGAACAATTAGCTGAATTAGAAACTAGTATAAAAGAAACCAAAACAAAAGCTGAAGAGAGCAAAGACAAGGCCTTGACCGTTTTAGTAAATGAAGGGCAGCTTTCAGCTTACGGAAAAGATTCTCGCTTCGGCATTGTTTACGATACCTTTGGATTTGCACAAGCCGATGATGCTATCAAAGCTTCTACCCATGGTCAAAGTGTTTCTTACGAATATGTGTTAGATAAAAATCCAGATGTACTATTCGTCGTTGACCGTACAAAAGCAATCGGTGGTGACGACAGCAACAATAATGTCGCTGATAACGAACTCGTCGCTCAAACAACTGCCGGCAAAAATAAAAAAGTGATTTCTTTACAGCCAGACGTATGGTACCTAAGCGGCGGCGGTCTGGAATCAGTCAAAATGATGCTAGAGGACGTTAATAAAGTCTTTGAATAGCAGCAAAAAAGCCTTGAGATCAAGGCTTTTTTTATTGCTATTCATTGATTGCTTCAATTCCTTGCTGCTTCATGTTCTCTACGTGAGCCATCATCGCTTTCAATTGTTCGGGTGAATGACCAGACCATTCTGCAACCTCGCCGACAATTTTCAACGGCTGCTGCGTCCGATAGGAGCGTGTCGGATTTCCCGGAAATTTTTTATCCGTCAGATTCGGATCATTTTCAAATTCGCCTGTCGGCTCTACTTGATAAATTCGTTGCCGATTCTCACCCAGCGCCAATTCAGCGCCCCAGATTGCCGCCTCCATTGTTCCGGTAAAATAGACAAAATTTGCTTTGACTTGTTTGCCGTAATTGGAGTTCTTTCCTGCTGTGATCAACTCACCTATCTTTAGATCCGCTTTGGTTCCGTGATAAAAAGGGCCTTTGTCCAATCGTTTTTCCATCAAATCACTCCATCTTCGTTTTTCCTGTAACGGAACAGTGTAGCAATAAAAACGTTGCCTGTAAACTATTCCGTCGACTGAACCTGCGACAACTGCTCCGCAAATTGCCAGGTCTCGCCATTGTCGGAAGAACGATAGAGACAAGCGAACATCTTGCCTTGATCGATTCCCTTCATTTTCAATAAGTAAAATTTCGTCTCCAATTGATTGGTACCGACCTGTGTCACCTCGTTGGGGGATTGGAACAGATCCAGCCCGCCAGTTTGATACTCCGCGGGAATGGTTACGATCGCCTCCTTGAAGGAGCTGCCGCTATTATTGGTGTAATACAATTTTTCTCTTGTTGAAACAAACCCTAAAGCCGGATTCACAAAGCTGACATTTTGGACCGGTTGACTGATGGTCGTGCCATTACTTCTAAACCATGTCTTGCCGAAATCATTGGTTTGGTAGATTTCCAAGCCTTCAGAAGAGACCTCCGGCGATGCATTCGAATAAACGAGTACGCCACTGCCGTCAGCGAAAAACTGCGCCTTGCGATAACGCATTCGTTGCGCATTTTCTGAGACAAGTGATTTCTGCCACGTCTTACCATTGTCACTAGAGAATAAGAAATACAATTCCTTTTCATTCTCCGAATAGATAAACCAAGAGAAATCCGATGAGACATTGTACGTCTTATCCATCCAATACCCCATGGGAATCTCCCCACTAGTCAGCAAATAGCTGCCTGAACGCAGCCATTCTGGTTTTAATGGGACAAATGACCATGCGCTGCCGCCATCCGTCGTCAGGTACAATTCCTGCGTCTGCTCATTCAAATCCAATTGATTGGTCTGGCTGGTTTTTTTAGTCGGTGCCGCGCCTTGCTGCGTCAGTAAATCTTCACTCGTTAGCGGAGCCGCTTCACTGGAACTGGTAACAGTTGAACGCCTCGGCTCATCAGTCCCGCCATAAAGCATTTGATGCCGTGTCATTCCATCGTAAGCAAACACTCCTACTCCCGCAAAAAAGAGCACGCTAATCAATAGGAAAGATCCTTTTCGATTCATTCCCTGTGTTTTTGGAAAATGGACGGGCAGTCGTGGCGGTTCCTCATTCAGGACAAATAATTGAATCCCGGAAAATCCCCAGAACTCTTGCCGTTCACCTAAGAAGACCTTCGCGCCGTCAAATGTCGTGGTCAATTCGACACAAGCCGTCTTCAATAGCCGCAGCGCCGGTTTTCGTGCTTCTTCCGCTAAGTAATAGGCTTCGCGATCCTGATAAACAATCGGATACTTGGCCGCCCTCTTAACATGGTGTGCTAAAAAACGTTGAAAGGATTGCCGCAGTCGGACCTCTTGAATGCCATTCATTATAAAGAAGGTCACTACTGCGATGACACTGAGGATTCCCAGCACTAATGAAAAATGATAAAATCCCCGCAGCCAATAGCCGCTGTCGATCGAGTAGACACGCATTTCCAACCGCTGATAGACAAAGGTACCGATTCCGAAAAATACTACCAAAGCAGCAATTAAAAACAAAAATGCTGTGCGCAAATTTCGCTGTCGATTTTTTCGAACACGCTTATAGATCGCCTCGCCTGCCGAAAGCAAATCGATGATTAATAACTCCTGATCCATAAATTCTCCCATCTGATAAACTCGTTTCACTTATTATCCGTTAAAAACAAGCAGGTGAATAGACCGTTGCCACTATCTTAAAAAAAGTCCTAGAGATTGCTCTCTAAGACTTTTTCAACGTGCCTGTTACTTCATGCATTCCTTTACGGATATACGTAAATCCTGAATAAAGAACCACTACGATAACGATCCATGTCAATACCGTCATGTTCAATCCTGTAACAAAACGGGTCGCGATAATCACACCGATGACTCCCCCGATCGTGATCCCTAAGCTGACTTTGCGCGAATAATCACCAGATTTGATAAAGTTTGTCCCCGCCACAGGCATTAATCCTGCACAAGAAGCCATCATAATTGGAAAGGCCACTAGCGGACTTAATCCCAGCATATACACCAATGCCATACACGGCGCGTATAAGCCAACACCAATCGTCATCAATGCACCTAAAATGAAGTTGCCGACAATTCCGATGATCAATTTCACACCCGTCAAGCCAGTTAAATGATTGCCTGTTCCTAATAGATCAAGCATCCCTAATTGTTTCAACGCCATCAATGCGGCTGTAACGATCAAAGCGATTCCCATATAGAATTGCACTTTTTTCTCAGGCAGCTTGCTGACTGTTTTCGAACCAATGTAAGACCCGACGATTGCCGCAATAACTAATGAGAATAACGTCAGCGGCGCTACTTTTACAACGGTAATAAAAATAAATGCTTCAATAATAACCGGAACAGTATGAGAAACGTTCAAGGTTCCTGGTAATTGACGGTCGTTGTCCAGCTGCTTTGTCATCTCCAGCAGCATTGTCGTCGGCGCAAAACTGCCGATTCCCAGCGTATCCATCGCGTCCGTGATAAAACCGATCACACCCGAAACAACCATATTTCCGCCGCCCCAATTGCCACGTTCAGCGAGCAAATCGCGAATAAAATAAAACAGATAATAAACCAATAGGACACCTAACAGTCCCAACAAAATTTGTACCATAGTTCTCTCCTCTAAAAAAATAATCAATGAAAGCTCTTTTTCCTTTTAAGATAATACAACAATTCACAAGGATTTTGACTTAAATCACCTAACAGTTTGATGATATTCGTCCTATAAACAATAGAGGATTCTATGAGTAGCATTCAGAAACCGCGCAATAAAAAAATAACCCTCAATTCATGAAGGTTACTCACTCAAAACAAAATAATGATTTTCAGGATCAGCGAAATTAAACAGCCGTTTTTCGCCCTGTTGGACAATCGGATTCACCGTTGTCCCTAATTTTTGCAATCGTTCATGGTAAGCCTCCAGATCCGATACCTTCATAAGCAGTGATGGAACATTATCGACGACTTCTGGAGAATATCGTTCGATAAATCCGCGATCAAACAATACTAGATGTACTGAATCGAACAATTCCACCGTCACCTGCAAGGAATCATCCGGCATTGTTTGCTGAGAAATGATTCTTTCTTCTAATCCCTCCTGCCAAAAGGCCGCTGAGCCTGCCACGTCATTGACATATAGCATGATCTCTATTTCCTTAAGCATTTTTCTCCACCACCTCCTGCAAACGAAAGCGAACCATGTCTTTGATCAACTTTTTCGGCAGCTCCTGTGTGTAGGGGATCTGCAAGGCGCCCTTTGAGGTTTTGTAATCAGATAGCTTGTCCGCAAAAGCGGTCATCGCGCTAGGCGTTGGATAAAAACCCAGATGCTTTTTCATTGCGCCAAAATGAACGAGATTTTCCTTCAAATAAAATGTTGGCATCCCATAGGAAAGCTTTTCGGTCGTTTCTGCTGGAAGCAGCTCTTTGATCAGCTGATAGATGTCTTTTAGCATCGGCTGCTGCTCCTGCTCCGCGTCATTTATATATTCTTCAATCGGTGACATAAGTTTCACTCCTTCATCGTGTTGCATTCAGTCTATCGAAAAGTATTGAAAAGGTATACAAACTTGCTCTGTTTCTATTCATCTTTCAATAAATCGCTCAATGAAAAGCCGTCGAAGGTTTCGCCATCGTAATATTTCAACAATTGATCCGCTGTTAATAGTGAAGAGGTCATCTCCTCCTCCTTATCCTCCATTTGATTCAACGCGACATATTCCTGATATTGTTCCGCCAACTGGCGATACATTGCTTTTTTTGAGGGACCTTCCCCAGTGATAAAAGGCAATTCCTTTAGATGCCCCCGATAAAGCGGCAGCTCCCCCACCCATTCAATCGGTTGTTCAACGACTGTTAAATGAACCTCAGCAAAAATCTCTTCATACATTAGTTTTCTTCCTCTCGCATTTTTCGATACTGTCGTGGCGTGACACCCTCAATCTGCTTGAACCGTTTGTAGAAAAAGGCCTTGTCCTTATAGCCTAGACGCTCAACGATTGTCTGGATGGTCAGATCTGTCTGCTCCAAATAGCTCTTGCAGCGCTCAATTCTTTTCACTAAGACAATTTCCGTATAAGAATGACCCGTCTTTTCCTTTAATAAGTTGGATAAATAATTGGGATGGAAATGAAACTTTTGTGCGACCTCTTCCAAGGTTACCTGCTCCAAGCGAGCATCGATATACGCTAAAATTTCTTCGGTCAGCTGTCCGTTCGAGACAACGCTATCCTTCGCGATCAACCGTTCAGGAGCGGCCTGACTGATCTCCACGATCAAAAGAACAAACGCCGATTTAGTCACCTTATTATTGAAGTACGCCATTTTAACCACCTGCTTTAAGAGAAGCAGCGCGTAAAAATGCACATCGGTGACCTCAACAAAATCATAGACCAGAAAACGTGGAATTCCGTTAAACTCGTCACTCAATGCCTCTACAAAAAAGCGGTAAAGCAACGGCTCTTCCAAAAATTGACTTAACAACGATTCGTTAAAGTAGCTTCGCTTAAAATAAAAGGCAATCACTTCGGCCTCGAAGTTGCCGCGATAAGAAAGGCTGGTTACGGCATTGGCTATGACTAGACCGCCAGCATCCAGCACCTGCTCCGTATCCTTGATTTGAACGGCCACCGTTCCCTTCATTACATATATTATGCGAATAAAATCAGCAGGAACCTCTATTCGATCAGACGTTTCTTTCGTTACAAAGGCTGCGATCTCCCGCCGCGGATTAGCAGAAAAACGCTGTACCTCCCCGACCATTTGCCCATCATCACCCAAGTAACAATCCAACGTTTTCAAAAATTGATAAAAGCTAACATACTGCTCTGTCGTTACATCCATTTACCCACCGCCTTAGAATCGAACACTTTCTTCTTTATCTAAACTATTTTAAATAAAGTCCCTTCAGCATATAATCTCTTTAGTGATTGTACCACCTTTTTAACAATTAAACATTTGATTGAAACACTTTGCTCAAAATTAAGCAGACCTATAGAAATAGAAATTAGGAGGAATCAGTATGAAAATTGGTTTTATTGGTGCCGGGAATATGGCATCTGCAATCGTAGAAGGCATTGTTCAAAAGGGATTCAGCAAGCCTGAGGATATTTATTTATATGATATCTCAACCGAAAAGGTACAGGCGTTTGCGGATAAAGTGGGCGCACATGTCTTGAAAGATCCTCAGGAAGTCATCAAAACCGTCGATACCTTGATTTTGGCAGTAAAACCCAATGTCATTAAAGGAGTCTTGCTGGAGGCGAAAGACGCCATCCTGCAAAATGATCCTTTGATCGTTTCCATCGCGGCTGGAACAAGTACCGAAGCTATCTATGAAGTCTTTGAAACGGATCAGCCGATTCGAATTGTCCGCGTCATGCCGAATATGAACGCGATGGTGGGCGAAGGTGCGGCCGCTGTCTGTGGAAACACCAGCGCTACCAAAGAAGACGTGGCAGTAATCATTGATCTATTCAATGCCGTCGGAAAAGCCTGGCCACTAGAAGAGAAATATTTTTCTATCTTCACAGCAATCGCCGGCAGCTCTCCTGCATATACATTCCTATTTATCGACTCCATCGCACGTGCAGCCGTGAAAAATGGTTTGCCAAAGGACCTCGCGTTAGAAATGGCGACCCAAGCGATTCTAGGCAGCGCACAAACCTTAGCCAACAGCGATGAAAATCCATGGACTTTAATTGATCGGGTAAGTTCCCCTGGTGGAACAACGGTTGCCGGGTTCGTAGAGTTAGAAGACAACGCCTTTATCTCAACGGTGATTAAAGGGATTGACGCGACAATTCGTAAAGATGAGGAATTAGGTAAAAAATAGCATGAAAAAGAAGGACCGCCGATTGCTTGGCAGTCCTTCTTTTTACATATGAATCGGCAATCCTAGTCCGACTTCACACGCATCCATCACCATTTCTGAAAGTGTCGGATGTCCATGAATCGTTAGAGAAATATCCTCTAATGTGAGATAGGATTCGATCGCCAGAGTGATCTCAGCCACTAGATCACTGGCGTTCACACCAACGATTTGAGCACCTAGAACCAACTCGGTCTCTTCCTCAAAGACTAACCGAACAAACCCTTCTGTAGCGTTCAACGACAAAGCACGTCCATTGGCCTGCATTGGGAAATTCGCTGTCTTGGCTTTGATTCCTTCCGCCTTTGCTTCTGCCAAGGTATAGCCAACTGTTGCCACTTCCGGGTCGGTGAAGCAGATTGCTGGAATCGCGCGATAATCCTTCGCCACATTTTTCCCGCCAATCACTTCAGCCGCAACCTTCGCTTCATAGCTGGCTTTGTGGGCCAGGGCCAGACCTTCCACGATGTCGCCAATGGCAAAAATCGTTTTCTGAGAGGTCCGGTATTGCTCATCTACTTTAACCAAGTTTCGTTCAGTCAGTTTAACGCCGGCTTTTTCCAAACCTAGACTTTCCGTATTGGGTCTGCGCCCGACTGTGACCATCACATAATCTGCTTCGATGGTTTGAGTCTTGCCTTTGACCTCAAATTCAACCGCTACGCCATTTGCAGTCTCTGTCGCTTTCTTCGCTTTTGCGTCTGTGAAAATAGACACGCCGTTTTGTTTAAAGCGTTGAGCAACCAGCTTTTGAATATCCGCTTCAAAATTCGGCAGGATATTCGGACTGCCTTCAATGATCGTGACCTCTGAACCGAGATTGCGATAGGCGCCGCCAAGCTCTGAGCCAACGATTCCTCCGCCGATAATCACCAGCTTCTTCGGTATTTCCTTTAAATTCAAGCCGCCAGTAGAGTCCAATACCCGTCCGCCAAAAGCAAAACCGGGAATTTCAATTGGCCGGCTGCCGGTTGCGACGATCGCATGTTTGAATTCCAGCTTTTCTTCCCCTTTTTTTGTGGTGATCGTTAAGCTTTGCGGTCCAGTAAAGGTGGCCCTGCCCATGATAACGTCCGCGCCATTTTTCTTCAAAAGCATCCCAACACCAGAGGTCAGCGTTTTGACGACCTGCTGATCCTTCCATTGCTGCGTCTTGGCAAAATCTAAGGTTGCCTCCTTCACACTCAAGCCTAAAAAATCAGAGTGCTGGGCTTCTTGATAACGGTGTCCTGCTGTAATCAATGCTTTGGATGGGATACATCCTACATTCAAACAGACACCGCCAATATGTTCAGCTTCTACCACTGTTACCTTTTGTCCTAATTGCGCCGCACGAATGGCCGCTACATAACCGCCAGGTCCTGCGCCGATTACGACTGTATCTGTCTTTTTCGTCATGTTCAGCCCCCTCTACAGCAACAAGCTCATTGGATTTTCCAGCAGGTCAACAATCATACTTAAGAATGCCGCGGCAGGTGCGCCATCAGCAACTCGATGATCAAAGGACAGACATAAGTTCAACGCCGTGATCGTCGCAACCTGAGGTCCTTCTGGTGTATTCTCAACAACTAATTTGTCATAGCTGCCGCCAACACCTAAAATCGCCACTTCCGGTAAATTGATGATTGGATTGAAGGTTTGAACCTTGCTGCGGCCTAATGAACTGATCGTAAAGGTCCCGCCGCTCATTTCTGCCGGCATCAATTGCCCGTCACGCGCTTTTTTCGTCACCGCTTTTACGGCTGCGGTCAGATCACTTAACCCCTTCTGATCGGCTTGCTCCACAACAGGTACCACCAATCCTTCAGCAACCGCCACTGCAACACCAAGATTGACATGCTCGAACCGTCGGATGCCATCCTCATAGGCATTAGCATTAAATTCAGGATACGCTTTCAGCGCGACCATCGCGGCTTTTGCGATAATTTCTAAGAAGGATAACCGTTCGTCGGTACGTTCTTCCACCATCGGCAATAATTGCTTCCGCAGCTCGATTACCTTCGTTAAGTCAACTTCCGCATTCATGGTCACATGAGGAATCGTGTGCTTGCTTTCTGACATCTTGTCGGCAATGGCTTTACGCATCCCGCTCCAAGGAATCAGTTCGCCTTCTGCAGCTTTTTGTGCTGGCGCGGCTGCAACTGGTTTTTCTTGATATTGCTTCACATCTAAAGCTTGAATGCGCCCTTTTGGACCCGTTCCTTGAACTTGCTGCAGATCAATTCCTTTTTCTCGTGCGATGCGTCGAGCCGCTGGTGTTGCCCGAACTTTCGTTGTCGCAACGGTTGTTTCTTTGGCAGGTTCAGCAGCTACTGTCGTTTCCTCAGCTGGTGCTTCTTCCGCTGCTTCTGTTTCTGCTCCCGGCATTTCCGCGGGAACGTCTTCCCCTGCTTCACCAATGTAGGCGATCACGGAATTCACCGGTGCGCTATCTCCGTCGCCAATATATTTTTTGAGTAAAATTCCTTCATCATAGGCTTCCACTTCGATCGCGATTTTATCCGTCATTACTTCAAAAATCACCTCACCGATTTCCACGGAATCGCCTTCATTTTTTAGCCAAGTCGTGATCGTTCCGACATCCATCGTGGAACTTAACTTCGGCATCAATACTTCATTCGCCATTTTTTATCCCCCCTACGCCATCAATCCACGACAAGCTTCAACAATATCCTCTACTTGAGGAACCGCTTTCTTCTCAAGCTCTGGATGATACGGCATCGGGATTTCTTTACCAGCTAAACGTACGATCGGTGCATCTAAGAAGTCGAAGCATTCCTCTTCGGCGATCACACTTGCCAGCTCAGCACTGAATCCGCTGCGTTTTACTGCTTCAGTCACAACAACAGCTTTTCCTGTTTTAACAACAGAATCAATAATTGCCTGTTTATCTAGCGGTACCAGCGTCCGTGGATCAACCACTTCGATTTGAATGCCTTCCTCCGCTAAAATATCTGCGGCTTCCATGGCTTTGTGAACCATAATTCCAGTCGCTACAACTGAAATGTCGGTTCCTTCTCGTTTGATATCTGCGACTCCGATTGGAATCGTGTATTTTCCTTCCGGTACATCTGAACTCGTCCGGTAGCAAAGCTTGTGTTCATAAAACATGACTGGGTTATTGTCTTCGATCGCTGCATGCAGCAAACCTTTCGCATCATAAGCCGTCGCTGGTTGGATTACCTTCAATCCAGGGACGTGGGCTGTCCAGTTTTCTAAGCTTTGCGAGTGCTGCGCCGCCGCGCCTGTTCCCGAACCGCCTGGTGTGCGCATCACCAATGGAATTTTCGCTTTTCCACCGTACATGTAGCGGATTTTTGCTGCTTGATTGACGATTTGATCTAAGGCGATCGTAATGAAGTCTGAAAATTGAATTTCAAAAATCGGACGCATTCCTGTCATCGCCGAACCTACAGCCGCTCCCGCGATCACTGATTCAGAGATCGGTGTTGAACGCACCCGTTCCTCACCAAATTCTTCCACCATACCCCGACTCACACCGAAAGCGCCGCCATAAACACCGATGTCTTCACCTAACATGAAAATATCTTCATCTTCTCGCATCGCTTCAGACATTGCTTCTCTGACCGCTTCCGCGTACGTGATTTCTCTCATTATTTGCTCCTCCTAATTCTCTCTAGTCTGAATAAACGTCTTCGTACATGCTTTCAATCGCCGGCATTGGGCTTTCTTCCGCGAAGGTTACCGCATCTTCAATCGCCTGTTTCGCTGCTAAGCGAATTTCCTCTGCTTCCTCTTCCGTGAAGATCCCCGCCGCTACGAATTTTTCACGAGCCAATTTGATTGGATCGCGATTCTTACGCCAATCTTCTTCCTCTTCCTTCGTACGATATTTCTTCGCATCAGATTTCGAATGGCCTTTCCAGCGATAAGTCATCGCCTCAATAAGGGTTGGGCCTTCTCCGCGACGCGCTTTTTCAACCGCGTCATAGGTAGTATTAATGACTTCGATCACGTCATTTCCTTCGATAGTAATTCCTTCGATTCCATACGCTTTTGCTCGTTCAGACAAACGCTCAACGTTCATCATTGTTTTAAACGGTCCGCTCATTCCGTATTGATTGTTTTCAATAAAGAAGACGACAGGCAATGCCCAAATGGAAGCCAGATTCAAGGATTCATGGAAGCTGCCCTCATTTGTTGAACCATCTCCGGCATACGCTAAAGCAACCGTGTCATTTTTTTTCAATTTTGACGTCAGTGCCGCACCTGTAGCGATCGGGAAGCCGCCGCCTACGATCCCATTTGCGCCAAGATTTCCCGTATCCAGATCCGCAATGTGCATTGAGCCGCCTTTTCCATTGTTCGTTCCTGTTGTACGACCAAACAACTCTGCCATCATTTCATTGATATTTGTCCCTTTAGCAATTGTTTGTCCATGTCCACGGTGAGTCGCGGTGATCCAGTCGGTCTTTCTTAAAACTGCTCCGCTACCTGCGGCTGTCGCTTCCTGTCCCACTGCCAAGTGAGTGGTTCCGTGAATCAAACCTTTAGCAAATAGCTGGTCCACCTTCTCGTCAAAGAAACGAATTTCCCACATTCTGCGATAAAGCTCTACCAAATCCTCGTCCGTCAAACCTGCTCGATTCGGAATCGAGATGTTTTTCGTTGCTGTCATCATTTATGCGCCTCCATTTTTATTTATCTTCATCTAATAATGTTTTAGCTGTCTCTTCATCGGTAATTAAAACATTGACTAATTTTCCCTTTAACGCTGCTCGTATCCCGCTGACTTTCTCTTTTCCGCCAGATACACCGATCCGTTTTGGAATCTGCTTTAATTCCGACAGGCTGATGGCTAAGACCCGATCATTCCAAGTGCAATCTGTTAACTCGCCCTCCTCATCAATAAAGTTGTAACAAATATCTCCTGACACATTGCCAGCAGACAATTCCTTTCTTAGTGGTACTTCTTCATTCGGCAGATAAGCTTTAGTCATCGTGGAATATGCGGGCAATCCGCCAATTCCCACTAATGCGACATCCGCCTTTTTCCCTTTGTCAAACACGTTCTTGATAAAGGATTGTGCCATAAACACCTTTTTAGCTTCAGCTGAATCGACGGTGATTGGCGCATGCAGCTCCAATACTGAACCGCCGCTCTTACGGGCAAAAATTTCGCAGACCACATTTGCCTGCAACGCTGTATGCTCTTGTCCCAATCCGCCTACTAACGGAATAAATCGAATATTTTCCATTTGGTTTTTCGGCAAAAAGTTTTGAGCCGCCTCGTGAACGACCATCCCCGCGGAAACGCCAATGGTTTCGTCGCCTTTTAAAACGCGTGACAGGTATTTTCCAGCCGCGATCCCAATCCGTTTGTTCAGCATTTCAGCTGCGGCTGGCGCGATACAAATGACCTCCGTCAATCCAAATTTTTCAATCAATTTCTCTTCTAACATGCGATAGGGATGGACAAGATCGTCATGAATGATAATCTCTACCAGACCTAAGGAACGTGCCTTTGCTAAATACTTGGATACCAGCGAACGACTAATATTAAATTTTTTCGCCACATCTGATTGCTTTGCTCCCTCTTCGTAATACATGGAAGCAATCTCGGTTAACAATCGGGCATCGTCGGAATAACTCATTTTTATTCCCTCCTAGTTCGTGCCAATGAGCTTCTTTTTGAAAAAGAGAACCTGTATAAAGGAACTCTTTCTTAATTTAGACTCATTATTATCATATGTTCTTATATTTAACATATGTTACACACTCATCATAAGAGCCTTGCTTCTTAGTGTCAACGCTTTCACCAAATGATTTTTTTCACAATGTCATCTTTACAAAATGTTCCAACGACGCGGTTTTCGTAACATATGTCACAGCCCTTCACATTCTTTTGTGTTTACTGACTTTTGAATAAAAAGATCATAGTAAAAACCATGTATTATTGGGTTCTCGCGAAAGGACCAATAAGGTTGATTTTCACTATGATTTTTCCAAATGCTTTACGGTACTCGATAAATGCAGGAGAATGTTTCTTCTATTCGTTCCTAGAGTCCTTTAGTATCTCCATAGTGAAAGAACAACTTACTCAGCTTAAAAACAAAAGGTACATCCTCGCTGAGCCTCTGATTCTGCCCTATTTCTCATCTCCATCATAATAAATCTGTGCCTTTGTTTATAGTCATCCTTTTTTCATCATTAATCATGAAAGAACAGCTTTTCATTGCTCCCTCAACACTCGACTCATTAATCGGCTTCACACTATAAGGATCGCCGCGTTAGAGCTTTTCAAGCAATTGCTGGCAGCATGTATCCATGTTGAATTTCGTAATAAAGGGGGTGCCGTCAATGATCGGCAGATCCGTCGTGAATTGCGGCTGTCCAATAGCTACAATCGCAGAAATATCTTCGGCTACCTCCGTTACATCATAAATACTTTCTCCAACAACCTCTGCCTCTACTTCTTTTTCCTTCATAAACTCCGCAATATAGTTCACGGTAAAGTTCCGTTTATTGTCGGAGGTACCTGTAACAACTAAAATTTTTTTCATAAGCGCTCCTTTAATAAGTTCTTCCACCATCAGCTAACATAATTTGTCCATGAATATACGAACTTTCAGGACTTGCTAAAAACAGCGCCAGATTCGCAATGTCTTCTGGCTGACCGATCCGCCGAAGCGGAATTTTTTTCACCAGCTCTTCTCGACTAGCCGCATCTGGATAAAGCGTATCTAAAATATCGGTCTGAATGACTCGCGGTGCAATCGCGTTGACGTTGATCCCTCTTGGTCCAAGCTCCTTTGACGCCGCTCGCATTAAACCGTGTTGTCCTGCCTTTGAGGAAGCATAGTGCATCCCGCCGCCGGTGCCCGTAATAGCTGATCCAGAGGTGATAAAAATGACTTTTCCTACGTCATCGATAAAATAATCATAAAAAGCCTTCAAGGTATAGAAGGAGCCGTCCAAATTAATATGCAGGACACGCTGCCATTCTTCGATCGAGATTTCATCTATGGAATGTAGATAGCTGATCCCCGCGTTGATCACCAAAATATCCACTTGATGAAAATGTTCAAAAACCTGCTCGCTTGCCCGCTGCAGCGACTCTGGATTTGAGACATCGGTTTGGATAAACAAGGACTCCGAAAAGGACTGAGAAAATTCCGCCGCTGTTTGTTCCCCATTCACTTGGTCAAAATCTAAAATCACTGTGTACGCACCCGCTTCCGCAAACTTTTGGGCAATCGCTTTGCCGATTCCTTTTGCCCCGCCAGTGATTACCGCAACTTTTCCTTTCATGGGTTCGCTCCTATCTCTATTTTATATGTTCGAACATATGCCTTTCGTTAGATACGCGCTTCTTTTCC
The DNA here is from genome assembly GCF_019175485.1 of Enterococcus raffinosus. NCBI lineage: Bacteria > Bacillati > Bacillota > Bacilli > Lactobacillales > Enterococcaceae > Enterococcus > Enterococcus raffinosus. Next base: position 88,060 of record NZ_CP072888.1, on the reverse strand, counting down.
TATTTATTCAGGAAAAGAAGCGCGCATTGTCTAACTTAAAATATCAATAATTTTCTGTACATCTGCTTCAATTCCAACACCTGTTAAAAAGGACAAGGCACGAATAACAGGGATGTTCTCGCTCTCATAAGCCGTCGTCGTAACAACCAAATCCGCTCCTTGTATTTTCGAAGGCAATTCTGCTACCTTACACTGTTCCACTGTTGCTGGAATATTGTTCTTTTCCAGCTCTTCTTTTACCCGCATACACACCACCGTTGATGTGGCTACACCTGTTCCGCAGGCAATAAGGATATGTTTTTTATTCATTCATCTCAGCTCCTTTAATCGTACTGTTGGGATCGTCTTTTCCAGTTGGCAATCCATAATGCTTTTTAATATCATTTCGTGTCCAGAACCACAGCGCTCCATACATAACTAGCGCAATGGCCCCTGCCATGAAGGCCGGAAGATTCGATGGATCAATCAGCTTCAGCATGATCCACAAGGTGATGTGACTGCTCATATCAATCCCTGAGATCATCGTTGCCCCTTCAGGAAAAGCAAAGCCCACTGCATGTGCCATTGTGGTCGTCAATGCCCCTAAATTCGTTGCGATAAAGAAGACGATACAAATGGATGCGATTGAATTTAGCAATCCTCTGAAAATATTTCCTTTTGATGCTGCGACTGACCAGATGACCGTGAAAGGCAATACCGCTAAATCAGCGAAAGGTAATAAACGATTGAATGGCAGAATTGCCGCTAATAAGATCGTGATTGGTACCATCAATAGTGCTACGGTGATAATTGCCGGATGGGCTGTTACAACCGCTGCATCTAAACCAATGTACACTTCTTTTCCTGGGAAACGTTTTTGAATAAAGGTTTTAGCCCCTTCAGCAATCGGTGATAGCCCTTCCATCAATAAAGCTACCATTCTCGGCATTAAGATCATTACCGCTGAAGTTTGCACACCTAATTGGATAATTGCCTGAGAGTCGTAGCCTGCCAGCAAGCCCATTCCAACCCCTAGTACCAAACCGATCATCATCGGTTCACCAAAGATCCCTAAACGCTCCTTCAAGTTCTTCGCGTTAATATCAATTTTATTGATGCCTGGAATCTTATCCCATACACGGTTCAACGCATAGGTCAACGGCGCAAAGTTTACCGTCTCCCCGTGGGGTAAGGAGATGCCCGGCAAGCCAAAAAAATGCTCGACTGCTGGTGCCGTCCAATCGGCTAATTTGAAAATGACAAAGGAATTGATCAAGGCACAAACAATGGCGATCCAAATTGAATCGGTCGCATAATAAATCATTGCTCCCGGGAAAATCAAATGCCAATAGTTCCAAAGATCCACGTCCATCGTTTTGGTTTGATTAAATCGCAGCAGGATCATATTAAAAATAAAGATTACCGGAATCAAAATTACTGCGATTGGTGTGGCGAAGGTGATCGCTGCTCCAATCGGCCAACCAACATCCAAGATATCCAATTGCAAACCTAAACGTTCAATCATCGCTTGAGAGGATGCTCCGATCGAATCCGAAAGCAACCCAATTACCAAATTCAATCCAGTGAAACCAATCCCGACGGTTAAACCAGCTCGAAAAGATTTACTCAGCTTTTGACCTAAAACAACCCCAAAGACGGTCAAAATGATCGGCAGCATCGCAGCTGCTCCAAGGTCCAATATATAGTTCACACCTGCTTTAAGTATATCTAACATTTTTTCTCCTCCTTGTTTCCATTATTGAATCGTCTTCAATAACTGCTCCACCTCAACAACCTTCTCTTTTGACTTAAGCAACTGTAAGTTTTTCTCATCCTGACATAGCAGCATTAATTTTTGCAGCATTTCCAATTGATTTTCTGGCTGTTTGATCGCCAGCATAAAAACAAGTTCTACTTCTAAAAAAACATCTTTGCTGGCCATCATTTCAAAGGTTACGGGCTTTTCCAACACGCCTACCAAGAACCCTTCCTTTTTTACATGGTCAGAATCTGTATGAGGGATCGCCACATTGATTCCCTGCGTGGGTAGTCCTGTAGGAAAAACCTGTTCTCGTTCAATTACCGCCTCTGAGTAGCTCTCATGGACAAAGCCGGCATCGATCAGCACTCCGCTCATTTCTCTTAATAGTGCCTCTTGGTCCTCTTCATCGAAGGAATAATACAAAAATTTCTGATCTTCTTTTCTCAATAGTTTATTCATAAGGATATCCCATCACTTTATCTTCTAATTTTCTTAACTGATTCATGACCGCTTCTTCCGATTGACATTGATCCATCAACGCTAAAAAATTTTCGGTTGCTAAAATTTCTGTAAAATAATACAAACAGGTGCCGATTGAAACCCCTTCAGGTAAAGAAAAGGCAATAACATACTTCACTGGATCGTTTTTCTGATGGTTAAAGGAAACCGGCTCTGCTAAACGGACAAAGCTTGCGCCAATTTTTTTGGCTCCATGTGAGAATTCCGCATGGGGAATGGCCACTCCTGGTGAGATTACAATGTAGGAATCATAATCAACGACCATTTGAATCATCGCCTGTATGTATTCCGATGTGATTAGTTCATCTGCCAGCAAGAGCTGCCCTGCCGCCTCCACTGCTGATTGCCAGCTATCACAGCTTTGATCCAGTTTGATCCGCTCAACCGTCAGGATCGCAGTCAATCGGTTGATTTCCTGTGTTTCCTCGGCTAGTCGTTCGTTTAGACGATTGAAGGATTCAATATCGCTTAAGAAGTTTTGATACTCACCGTCATCCATGTATTTCTGAATTATCGGTAGAAAATCTTCAATCATCGCCTCTTCTTTAGTAATTAAATAATTTTGATCAATAAAATGCCGCGGTTTGATCTTATATAACACCTTTTGAATACGGACAATGTCCTGTTCTGTAAGAATCGGGTTTACAAGCACAACTGGCGACTGGTCAAATTTCAAAGGAACCGTGCTGACGATTAAGTCTTGATCCTCCGGCTGAACCTTTTGCAACGCATGAGAGGAATCAACTGAGACGACTTCAATTTGAGGAAAGGCTGATTTCAGCTTTACCTTGATCAATTGAGCGGTCCCGCTGCCAGAGTTGCAAACAATTCGCAAGCGTATTTGTCCTTTTGATTGTGTATTGCTGCTGTTTTCTAAAATCGCCATCACATACATGACAATAAAGGACAACTCATTCGGCTGAATCTCCACATCTAAGTAGTTCTCAACCTTGTTCAAATTCCGTTTTACAATCTCAAACATATCCGGATAGGATTGATAAATTTCATCCAGCAAAACATTTACCACACTGTCATTCAAAGAAAGACGATAGATTAAGAGCTTCAAGTGATTCTCTAATAGATCAAATAGATCGCTGTTCAAGTAGTATTTAATATCCATTTCCTTTGCCAGATTGAAAATAAATTCATTAATCAAAATTTGAGTCTCGATCGAATCAATTTTGCGTCCATTATTCTTGATATAGCTCTTCCTGCGTAAAATCGAGATCAAATACCCCAGCTCGCCGCCTTCTGCTCGAATATCATAGGATTGTTCAATTTTTTCAATGATCGTCTGAGCAAAATGAGCCTTAGAGCTTTCCTGCAGCTCAGCCAAATTTTCAGTCACATCAATCCGCTGATCATGCTTGATCCGTTCAATCATAATAATCAAGTAGCAAACCATTTCATGATATGAAAAATCAGATAGTTGCAGTTGTTCTTCCTTTTCAGCCTCCATCAGCAGCTGGCTGACTTCCTGATAGCGTGTATCAGGATCAATGATCTCTAACAATAAATTCTGAAAAATGTTGTTTTCCCAACCAAGTGCATAATCATAACTGTAATCGAATAACCCGTTAAAAATGACGAGTTTCGTCATCGCCGAACGAATATGAACTTCATTTCCCGCCACCTTGTAGCCTTTCCCAATATGAGAAAGCAAGGATAAATCATTTTTTTTGAACCATTTCTTTAACGCTTCAATATCGCTGACTAACGTATTGCGACTGACTAAGAGGTATTCAGAGAGATAGTAGGTCGTCACATAATCATGACTTGTGATCAGAAGCAGCGCTAAAATAGTCCGTCTTTCATCGAGGGTTAAATGATAGTGCTGAAAAGACGCATACGTTTGAAATAGTTCCTTTAAGTCAACCTCCTTCGGTATTTTTAAATAGCCGTCTTCAAAATACAGTGCTTCGTTTTTTTCATTGCTTTCCAATTGGAAATTGATTTCCTTGATGTCATTGCGAATGGTCTGTTCAGAAACCTTAAAGAGCTTGGCGTAATTAACCAAGGATTCTTCCTTCTCATGCAAAACATCCAATAAAATTTTATTGATTCTCCTGTTCATCACTATCACCTCTACACGTTTAATTGTATCTGCCTCCTATTATTTCACAAGACCAATCCTTTTGGTGAACTTCTCAAAAGAATTGTGATAGATACCTAAAGAACTTCTGTGCTACGCTTGGCATACTAGATAGAAGCCGTCTTTTTATAACAATTTTTAATAAATAAATTCTCAAGGAGCGGATCAAATTGAAATCATTAAGGAAATTAGCTAGTGGTGTCGGAAATGTTGAATTATGCGATATTGACAAACCTTCTGTTAAAAAAGATGAAGTATTAATAAAAGTATTATTTAGTGGTATTTGTGGATCGGATATCCATGCGTTGAAGGGTGAATATAACAAAAAAATACCATTAACTCTCGGCCATGAATTCATTGGTATAGTCTCTGAAAAAGGGGATAAAGTAACACAGCTGGACATTGGTGATCGAGTCGTCAGTGAGACAACCTACGAAGTTTGTGAAAAATGCCCTTACTGTTTAAAGGAAGAATATAATTTATGTAGTCACCGAAAAGGACTAGGAACACAGGTGGATGGCAGCTTCGCAACGTATGTTTTAGCTAAGGCTGATCGCTGCCATCACTTGCCAGCAGAGCTGCCAAGTGAAGTAGCCGCTTTAATGGAGCCACTGGCCTGCTGCATCCATGCCGTAATGGAGAAAACAATCGTTCAGCCTAATGAGAAAATTGCTGTCTTTGGACCTGGGCCGATTGGTGTCTTACTCGCCCTGGTCCTTCAATCACTGAACGCGAACGTGACCCTCATTGGAATTACCAAAGATGCCCTACGTTTAGCAAAGGCACGTGAGCTGGGGATCACAAAAACATTTGATAGTCAAAAGACCTCCTTAGAAAACTTAGTCGAACAAGAAACAGACAGCTTGGGCTTTGATCAAGTTTTCGAATGCTCCGGCAGTTTTCAGGCACTTCAGCAGTCCTTAGAAATTGTCAAAAAGAAAGGAACGGTTATTCAAGAAGGACTTTTCGCAAAGAATCCTGTCCCGCTGGATATGAGTCTGCTGCTTAATAAAGAAATTCAGCTCATTGGCTCACGTACTCAAAAACCTAGCTCTTGGAGAAAAGCATTGGAGTGGTTAGCAACTGCTAAAATTGATTTATCACCTATGATTACCAGAACCCTTCCTTTAGACCAATGGGAGGAAGCCTTTAAACTAGCCATGAATGGCAAAGAGTTGAAAATTCTGCTAAAGCCCGAATAATTCCACGAACGAAAAGAGGCCGTGACATAAGTCATAGTCTTTAATAGGAAAAAATTGGCGTCCATAAATCAGTAAATGATTTATGGACGCCAATTTCTATGTACCCAAGGTGCCCAGCCGTTTCATTGCCGCTAACTTTCTCATATTCAATGCCATGATAAGGATGCCCGTTTCCTTTTTCACCTTTTCCATGCCTCGAACATGGTACCGAGTGAAATGCAAACAAGCCTTCATCCATCCAAAAACAGGTTCTACGTCAATTTTTCTTTGTGCGTAGATTTTTCCATTTTCAGGTTCTGAAAGCAAGGTGCGTTGTTTGGCTTTAAAATATTCTAACGAAGGATTGACCTTAATGATGCGTGTATTTCCCCCTTGGGTCAACGCTTCTTGAATCACTTCTTTGTTTTCTGTGTATTTCTCTGCTTTGTATTCTTTAAAATCTCGGACAAACCCATCGACTTTATCCGTCTCTGTTCTGTACGCATTGAAATTAAAACGAACACCTTTTGGATCAAGATAATAATCCTCTTGTTCGTTGTACGTCCAATTCATCACTTTTCGTTCGTCCGATTGCCACTTCTTACTCTGTTCTTTCAACATCGTTGAGTAAGGGATCAATGCAGTGTGGTTCGGTAGTTCATCTTCAAGGTACCGATAATTTTGTTCTGAACCATACCCTGCATCCGCGACAATATGCATTGGGAGGCGATTCGCCACGTTCAATTTTTTTATAAACGTGGGAAAGGTTTTGGTATCCGTTGGATTTTGATAGACATCATAACCCAAAATGAACTGATTACTGGTGGCTATTTGAAGATTGAACGCAGGTTTTAATTGCCCATTGCGCATAGGATCTTCTTTGACACGCATAAATGTGGCATCGTTATCTGTTTTTGAATAGCTATTGCGGGCACCACAAATAACTAAGCGCTGTTGATGATCGACCATTTTTTCACGCCGTTCATTTAGTTTTCGTGTTTGTGCTTTTAATAAACGGCGCTGCTGTTTGGCTGGATTTGGTGAAACCTTTCTGGTTTCAAGTACTTCTTGTTCCAATTCTTCTAGCCGTATTTCCAACCTCGTCAGTACTTCATCTATCATATCTAATGTGAGTGAGGTTCCTTCAGGAACGTGACTCGCTAAATGTGCCTCTTTCAGTTCAGACATCAAAGAGACGATCTGCTCACGATTCATTTTGTCATAGTTGAGCGTGGTCTTTTTCCAAACAAAACTGTATTTATTGGCATCTGCGAGGAGCTTCGTTCCATCGATAAAAATCGAATCATTAATCAATTGTCGCTCTCTTAAATAATGGACCAACGAATCCAACCCTTTTTCGATCAATGTTTCTAACTCATTGGAAACACGAAAGCGGGCAATGGTTCGATAGGTAGGCATCTGTTCTTGGGTCAACCAACGAGCCGGTAGGCTTTCTTCTGCCAACTGTTCAATTTTCCGACTGCTAAACACACTACGGGTATAGGCAAAAAGAACCAGTTTTAACATCGCACTCAAATCATAGTTCCGGGGACGACCAAAAAGATAGGAATCCGTGATTTCAAGAGATTCAACGAGTTCATTAATAAACCAAGCAGTGCTGTCTTTTTTTGGAATATAAGAAGTTGTGATATCTAAAGTGAGTTGATTCATGTTATAATTTGTATGCATGATTTTGATCCTTTCGGGGATTGAATGATTTAGAGTACGGGTGCTACCGTACTCTTTTATTTTACCCAAAAAGCACTAGAAAAGGACGTTTTTACGTCGTTTCTAGTGCTTTTTTTTGAGACTTATGTCACAGCCTCCTCTATAAAGGGCGTTCCCTTACACTTTCTCAGTGCTCACTGATTCAATTTTTCACCTGACCATAATCTTTGAACACCTCTACAGCCGTTTGAATCTGTTCAGCAGACAGCTTTGCGATTTTCCCACCATAAGAATGAGCGACGTATAGTGTTTTCGCTGCTTCTTCTAAATAGACGGCAGCATACAACGCCTCTTTTAAATTTTTGCCGATCGTGACAACGCCGTGATTTTTCAGTACGACTGCCAGCTGATCTCCGATATGATCGACTACCGCATAGCCCATATCAATACTCGCCGCCGAACTATACGGAGCGACATTGACTGGACCCTTAGCGGTATTGGCTAATGTCGTCACATCACAATCGATCCGATCCACGACTAAACCGATTCCGGTCGCATATGGCTGATGGGTATGAATGACCGCATTCACTGCAGGCATCTGCTGCAGGATATAACGTATCGCAATCGTATCAACACTTGGACGGCGGATTCCTTCGATAATTTCTCCTTCGATCGTCATCACGAGAACATCCTCTGGGACCATCTCTTCATACATCATTCCACTAGGTGTAACCAACAGGGTTTTCGAATCGATTCGCATACTCACATTTCCACCTGAAAGTGAAATCAAGCCATAGCGGTCTAGCATTTTCCCGGCTGTGATAATCTCTGCTTTTTCTTTCTCAAACATCAGCTCGCCTCTTTTTTCTTTTTGACTTGAGCGTTATACTCCGTGTTGACTCTTCTAGCACGAGCCTTCAATGATTCTGGATGCTTTTCATATTCCATATCCAGCAACAACCGAAACAGCTCCTGCCCGTCATTATAATTTCTTGTATTCAACCAATAGCGCCCTTTTAACAGTCCACCGCCGTTCATACGTAAATACATCTTTCCAGCAGTTGGAAACTCACGAATCTTGAAGCTATCCAGCTGCGGCAAGTTATAATCATCCACTCGTTTGAAGGAACGTAGAGTCAACGTGTCTCCTGCGATCGCTACTTCTTTCGGGGTCACTCTTGCCACCAGCGCGTTCCAAAAACTGTAAAAGGCGACAATTCCTACCATACCCATCAACGCCGGCAAACGATTCGTGATCATGGCACCGATCGCAATGAGGAAAACAATCAATGAGACGACTCCGGTAACAGGGACATCTAAGAAATACAATGTTTTATCGTATTCAAACCGTTTCATGTGTCCTTCCCCCTTTTCTTACTGCAGAATTACGCTGCTTCTCCGCCATCATGCAGTTGTGATGCTTCTTTTTTGATTCGATTGCGGTTCCAAATCGCCATCACCAAAGCCACCGCAGCGCCAATTCCAGTACCGATATATCCGAGACCATTTAAGCGAACAAGTACCCAAGTCAATGGATTCGCTCCATCACAAATAGATGAAATCTGAGAGGCCCCTTCCGGCATTTGGAAATTCACATTTTTTGCTGCCGTCGTAATCATTGGTGCCAGATCCGTAGCGATCCATAGCCCGAATACTAATACGACCAACCCAACAATCAGCCCTCTAAAGCCGTTTTCTTTTACAATCGGTGTAATCAATACAAACATCCATGGGATAACGGCCAAGTCAGCGAATGGTAAAACGGTATTTCCTGGTAGGACAACCGCTAAGAAAATCAATGTTGGCACTAAGATAAATGAAATTGCCAATGTCACTGGGTGTCCAACCCCAATCGCTGAATCTAACCCAATATAAATTTTCCCACGATTTTGAAATCTTTCTTGAATGAATTCACTGGCAGCATCGCTGATCGGAATCAAGCCTTCCATCAATAAAGCCGCCATTTTCGGAATCAACACTAAAACAGCTCCTAAAGAAACCCCTAAGGTTAAAACATTTGTCACATCGTAGCCGGCAATTATACCGATAACGATCCCCATCACCGTTCCAACTAGAATCGGTTCACCGAAAACACCGAAACGACGTTGAACCGTATCCATATTAATATTGATATCTCTCACGCCAGGAATCATATCGATCAATTTATTGATGACCATCGCAATTGGCGCATAGGCCGTCGTGAAGCCATGGGGCAGTGAAACGCCCGGCAGATCCAGTGATTTCTCCACTTCTGGTGCGGTAACATCGCCTAATACCATGATGATCACCATATTCACGACAGCCGCCACAATCCCTAGCCATAATGTATCGGTAATAATTGCTACTAAAGCTCCAGTAAACGCAAAGTGCCAATAATCCCAAATATCCACATCAACCGTTTGTGTCGTATTGGTAAGGAGCATCACAATATTGACTACTAAGCCTAACGGAATAATAATCAATCCAACTGTTGAACCCATGGCGATCGCCGCTGCCGCTGGCCATCCCACGTCGATCGTTGATAGGCTCAAACCAAAACGATCGATCATCGCCTGTACGGCTGGCGAAAGACTGGTTCCTAATAGCGAATTAATGACCAAATTCAACCCAATAAAGCCGACCCCTACCGTTAACCCTGCTCGAAGACTCTTCCCAACACCTGTTCTGAAGGCACAACCAATAATAAAAATGACAATTGGCATTACAACGGATACACCCAATCCTTGAATAAATTGAAACACTCCAATAATCGCATCCATGATTAATCCCTCTCCTTACTCGTATTGTTTTATACAGGCTACTTTTCCATTAACTCCATAATTTTATCGATCGTTGGTTTTGTATTAACGCCAGTCAAAAAGCATACTCCGGAAACAGATTCGCAAGCCAAACCTTTCGGAATAACCGTTGTCGAAATCAAAAAATCATAGTTAGAAGCTTTATTCGGTGCTTCCGAAATTTTGCATTGGGTAATTTTATACTTTCCTTTGTACCCATTTTCATCTAAAATTTTTGATATTTTTCCATTTACTGCTGTTGATGTCGCAATGCCAGAACCACATGCTAATAAAATATTTTTCATCTTTTCCACGTCCTTATTTTAAATTCTGTTTGATGCTTTTTACGACTTCTTCTGCCGTATTCGCTTGAATAATTGCTAAGACCTTTTCATCTGTTTGAAACATATCGATCAACGCCTGTAAAAATTCCAGTTGCTTTTTCGGTTCCTTGATCGCTAGCATAAACATGATTTTTACTGGAACGAGAACCTCCGGTGACCCCATCATTTCAAACATTACCGGATTCTTTAAAATGCCGATTGCCATTGATTGCTTGAAAACATATTCAGAATCGGTATGAGGAATCGCCACGCCGATATGCTCTAAAGGCAAACCAGTCGCAAACTCCTTCTCTCGCTCCTGAACCGCTGAGCTGAATTCACCATTCACACACTGATTGGCCTCCAGTCGACTGGCCAACGTCGCCAACGCTGAAAAGTTATCGGGTTCATCCATTGCTAAATCAACCAACTGTTCATCTAAGTACATTTCATCCCAAAAGTCAGCCACTTAAATTGCACTCCCTTCCCCCATCACTAAATCCAAAAGTGCTTGCTTATCTGTTACTTGAATCAGTTTTTCCACATTCTCCTCCTTTTCGATAAACTCAAGTAAACCTGTGATTTTACTCTTTGCCGCATTGATATCTGTATCTGAAATAGCGAAAAATAAAATGACATTCACATTATTGATGCCCCAATTGATCTTCTTATCTAAAGTCATGATCCCAATAGAAGTCTGATTCACCTCACTCGGGTCCGCATGGGGAATCGCCACACTGACAGAAAAACTAGTATCTCCTAACTTTTCCCGGGTCCAAACAGATTCGCCAAAGTTCTCCTTCGCGATCCCTAACGCTTGATACCTTTCAATCATAAAATTCAAACACGCCTCTTTGTTCTCAACATGTTGTTGAAGAAAAACAAGCTCTGGATTGATCCATTGCTGATTTACCTGTGTTTTTTCTTTTGCTGTCGCGTGATACCGTTTGTAATAGGTATGAACGATTCGGCTGATTTCCTCATCTTTGATCATGGGTGAAATATAAACCACATTTCTGGCCTTCACACTAGGATCGGTCGTGACCACGACATCTCTTGAATTCAACGTCACTTGTTCAAATTCCTTGGTCGTCAATTGAATCACTTTATCGGTATGGGGAATGATTCGCCGAATTTTCGTATAGATCAAATCACTTGTGATCAACCCTCGTGAAAGAACGACATAGATATTACGAAAACTTACCCCATACTTGCGCTCCAAAGCGACTTGGAAGTAAATCACTAGAAAAGAAATCTCATCGCCGGTCACTTCGATCGAAAATCGCTGACCGATACTGCTGATGGCGTAGCACATCATGGAATACAATAATAAGTAGCGATTTTTAATGTCCTCCATAAAAGGATTTTTGATCAAAATATTGCGACGCAGCCGATAAATCATCGGAACAATATGGCTCATAAGTGAATCATGTAATTCCTGATCGCCAGAAAAATCGATATTTAACAGGTTTCCTAAATCGGCGATTAATTCTTCCACCGCCTCTTGATAGCTGTCATTGTACGTCTTGGTTGATTTGTAGAAGGGTTTTACGTTCATGGCATATAAGGTTTCAGATAGATGATAAATATCGGGATACCAAAGCTCGATCGAACTATTCGTAGAAATGAAGGCACAAATCTCATAGGTTTGCGTATATAAAGCCAAATCCTCTAAGTCGCTTTTCTTTTTCTCTTCGATCGTCATATGACAGCCGTTTTCCGCTCGCGTAAGTAAACATAAAAAAGTAAGAAAAATTGCTGAAAAATATTTATTGGAAATATTGCTATAAAACATATCGGAAAACTTCTCTAACGTATCTTTGACTAATTGGATCAGGGCGACAGGGAAATAGTTCTCTAATTGGATGAGCAGCTCTTCATTGTTTACTAGTAGAGCATCGGGAAACTTTGTCATCAAAAAATTTTGATACGCCTGTTGGATGTCCGCCTCCGCCCCACGCAAGGAAACCTTCCGTCTGCTCTGACAGATTTTGACATCAAAATGCCGCAGATAGCGCTGTAGATAATCTAGATCTTTTTTCAACGTTGAATCAGAGATAAAAAAATCCGCTTCTAGCGTCTCTAGTAACTGTCCTTCGGGCGTCATAAATAATTGACGAAAAATACCTTCTCTTCTGCCTAATACGTCATAAATATCTCTGTCACTTTCCACCGTAAGATCTGTAATTCTGTTGATTTCTCCTTCTGTTCCGATTAATTTGATACCATGTCTTGGCACCTTAACAATCTCTATCGCTTTTCCCGCCAATTCCTTGTTCAAAAAATTTACATCGTTCAAAATCGTTCTCGTTGACACTTCCAGCTTCTCACTAAAATAATCCGTTGTTTTGTAATCGCTTTCAGAAAGAAGTAAGGATAACAGTTGATTGCGACGCCGCATCGTTTTTTCCATTTTCACACCTCCTCGTCTTAAGCATTCGAAGTATTCGGCTGTCAGCCCTCTTCGTTAAAGAAAAATAAACAACGTTGAGCAGCCAACCTCGCTATCTCCTATATTCATCATAGTAAATTTTCAACTTACTTAAAAGGTCTCCTTTTTTCAACATTAATCATGAAAACTCAAATTAACAGGAATCATTCTTTTTTGAAAGTATTTATGAAATTTTTTGATGAGTGGAAAAGCCAGTTTGTAAAGGGACTTTTGCAGCTTCCTTCTTTTAAATACAAAAAAATTGCTGACCTCTTACGATCAGCAATTTTTCTAGTTATTCTATTTCTTCCACTCATCGACTTCTTTTTGGTGGTCTTTAATCCAGTCCTTTGCTGCTTGAGAAGGATCTTTTCCTTCATTGATCGCTAGCATGACACTTTCCATATCCTTTTGGTTCCAATGGAAATTATCCAAGACTTTATACGCTTCTGGTTGATCTTCCTTCAAACCTTTACGTGCCATCGTATGAATGGCCTCTTCTGTTCCCATGGCCCCTTTAGGATCTTCTAAATATTTCAACCCATATTTAGCGAACATCCAGTGAGGAGACCAGCCAGTAATAACGATTGGTTGTTTCTTTTTAATCGCTTGGCCAAGAGCAACTGTCATTGCACCAGAAGAAGAGGTTGAAACTTTCCAATCAGATAAATTCGGATAAGCCTTCAATGTATTTTCAGCGGCATTGACCACACCGGCACCAGGTTCGATCCCGGTGATTGTTTTATTCGCTTGATCAGTCAAATCTTCGATAGAGTTTACATCCATATAATCAGGAACAACCAGACCAACTTTTGCTCCTTTTAGGTTCACACCTAAATCATCAACCTGATCCTTATACTGAGCAAATTGTGACTTGTGTGTATTAGGCAACCAAGCAGCAACCATGGCATCTGATTCACCTTTTGCAACAGATTCCCACATAATCGCATTATCCAGCGGAGTCATGTTGACATTGTAGCCCATTTCCTTTAGAACCTCTCCGATGACATGAGTAGAAGCCACTTCTGTATCCCACTCTACATAGGTCAGGTTGATCGTTCCTTTGCTTTCATTAGATGAACCGCCAAAACCAAACGAAGCCAGTAAAACAACTGCAGCAACAACACCAGCGGCAATACCGATTTTTTTCTTTTTGGTCTTCGGCATTTTTTCAGCTGCCTGTTGTTTTGGCTTGTTGATATTTTGTGTGAATCGATCGATAATGATCGCCAAAATAACTAGCGCCAAGCCATTCACAAAACCATTACCGACTTGCGCACGTTGCAAGGCTGAGAGAACTCCACGGCCTAGACCCGGCGCTCCGATCATTGATGCGATAACTACCATTGATAAAGCAAGCATCGTTGTTTGGTTGATCCCCGCTAAAATGGTACTTTTAGCTAATGGTAATTCCAGTTTAAACAATTTTTGTTTGCCGGTACCGCCGAAGGAATCAGACGCTTCGACCAATTCTTTTGGAATTTGACGAATCCCTAAATTCGTAAAACGTACGGTTGGCGGCAAAGCGAAAATAACTGAGGCAAAAACACCAGGAACCATCCCAATTCCGAAGAATGCAACCGCAGGAATCAAATACACGAACCCTGGCATTGTCTGCATAAAGTCCAGAATGGGAGTAATAATTTTTTTCGCAGTCTCATTTTTCGCCATCAGGATTCCTAAAGGTACCCCAATGATGATCGATAATAGACTTGATAAAAGAACCAGTGTGACGGTACTCATAAGATCCGTCCATAATCCTTGATTATAAATAAAGAGCAGTCCGATCAAGGTAAAGCTTGTCAGCCCCCATTTTTTATTGGAAATAAAAAAGGCGGCGATCGTTAAAACGAGAATCAATAATAATGGTGGGATCATCGTTAATATCCCTGTCATTCCATCCATCAAAAATTGTCCGGCATGCTGCAAGGCTGAGAACAAACCAGCAAAGGTTCCTGTCAGCCACTCTGTAAATCCTTCCACCCAGTCTGCGACGGGCAAGGCTTGTTGTAAAATACTAAACATTTGTGATCACCTCTTCAGTCTCTGTATCTGCTAACGCCTCTAACACACTACCACGGATGACGACACCGACTAAGCGGTCGCCTTCTACTACAGCCAGTGGTGCTGGCGAATCAAAAATCAGATTGAAAATGTCGGTGACCAGCATATCTTTCGGGATGCGGCGGACATTTTTATCAATGACATCTCTCAGCTCTAGATTATTTTTACGTGCTTCCCGCGCTTTGTCTGCTGTCAGGCTGCCCTTCAGCTTACGCTTACGATCAACAGCTAATAGCATACTGACTTCTTCTTTACGCATTCGATTCAACGCCACATTTGGTCCATCCACTTCAATATTCGTCGTCAACGCTGGCACCATGATATTTTGGGCAGTCAAGACTTTTGAACGATCCACGTCTTCAACGAAGTCACGAACATATTGATTGGCTGGATGCGTCAGAATTTCTTCTCCCGTACCGATCTGCATGATTTGACCGTCCTTCATTAACGCGATCCGATCACCGATTCGCAAGGCTTCATTTAAATCATGGGTAATAAAGATGATTGTTTTTTGTACATTCGATTGCAGATCCAATAATTCATCTTGCATCTCCCGACGGATCAATGGGTCTAAGGCGGAAAAAGCTTCATCCATCAATAGAATTTCTGGATCGTTGGCTAAAGCCCGCGCCAAGCCAACCCGCTGCTGCATCCCACCGGATAGTTGATCTGGATATTGATCCTTAAAGGTCAATAGCCCTGAGTTTTCTAATGCTTGTTCAGCCTTTGCCTGACGTTCCGCTTTCGGTACACCTCGGACTTCAAGACCGTATTCTGTATTTTCCAAAATCGTACGATGAGGAAACAGCCCAAAATTTTGAAAGACCATATTGATTTTATGGCGACGCACTTCCCGCAGTGCTTCTTTGTCCATTTGAGCGATATTTTCTCCATCGATATAGATCTCACCAGAGGTCGGATCGATCAACCGATTTAATAAACGAATCATTGTGGATTTTCCGCTGCCGGAAAGTCCCATAATAACAAAAATTTCTCCTTCATTGACTTCAAAACTTGCATCATATACACCAACAGTTGCACCTGTTTTCTCTACAATTTCGTTCTTGTCGCGATTCTCCTGAATCATCGCAAGGGCCTGTTGCTGTTTCTTACCAAAAATTTTAGTCAGATGTTCTACCTTAACTTTACTCAAAAAATATCCTCCTCTTTAAAAAGTGACCATACTAACTTAACACCATGTGGTCACTTTGTCAAAAAAGATGCTGAAAGTTTTCAGTAAATCAGCAAGTATGTCGTCGAAAACTCACTCTGCTACTTCGTAAAGTCAGAAATCGAAATTGCCCTTAAAATGAGATCGTTTCAGTGGTTAAAGGTTTAAAAAAAAGAAAGCCGCGGCTTTCTTTTTTGATGGAGTTATTTATCTGGATAAAACAGATGCTGCATCCGTTGAATAACGAATTCGTTGCCAACAAAGAATAAGGTATCTCCTTCACAAATTTTGGCGTAAGGTCCCGGCGACAGCAAAAGCTCGTTCTTTTGCTGAATAGCAATAATCGTCGCCCCCGTCTCGTGCCAAATATTTAAGTCATTAACCGTACTCTCCAAGTGTTCTGCCTCTCCCGTCAAAGTTAACTCGTACGGAACAAAAGGCGCGACATTATGAACACGCTTTGTCTGGGCTAATAATTGATTCAAAAGCTCACTCACATTGTCCAGTTCTTGTTTTTGTTTCTCAACGCTCGCCTGAAGCTCATTCTTTATTTCTTGAACAGACTGCACATCCTGATATTTCTCAAAGTAGACCTTCGCTTTTTCTCGCGAAAGCACATAGGCCCCGCTGCCATGGCGAACCTCCATGATTCCGAGATCCACTAGCACATTGATTGCTTTCCGCGCAGTTTCAGGAGAAACATTAAAATTACTGGCTAGCGTGGAACGTGCATGAATTTTTTCTCCCACTTGATACCGATTGTCAGCAATCCGTTCAGCAATCTCTACCGCTACTTGCTGATAGCGAGGCAGCAAGATCCGCTTCTTGTTTTCCCCTTCCATTCCGATCCCTCCAAGTTCATCTAACTGTGCTTCAATCTTCAAAAATCGAAAAACGAAGCTCATTTTCCCCGTATATATCATTCCGTTAAAGTGGCTCATGAATAGTGAAAGTATAGGGCTTACTATATCTTCTATCTACTGCGAATAACGGAACTGATATCTTTGTTGCAGAATTCTTTTTAAGCATAGCATATTTTTTTTAGAAAAGCTTTACTCATTGCAAGACAGATAAAAATGAAGTTGTTAGTGCTTTCGTCTTTAAAATTTATTCATAGAAGAACATTTTGCGTAGTTTTCCTTCGCAAATTCTTTTAAAAAAAGCTACGATATTTCAGATTATTTTTACCGACTGACGCTTCTTTTGCACTGCTTTTTATACATATACGATTCATTTTATTCTGAAAATTGTCTCAAGGAGTATCCGTTTTGGTAAAAGTCAAAAATCAGAAAGACAACTTAGGAGTGATTATTTGCATTTTGTGACAGGTATTATTGGGTTGATTATTGTTTTAGCTTTAGGCGTGTTAATCAGCAGTGATCGGCGTAAGATTCAGTACATACCCATTTTAGTTATGCTGATACTACAATTTTTATTAGGCTTCATTCTCTTACGAACAACGGTGGGAACCACGATTGTCGGCGGCTTAGCCGGTGTTTTTGATGCCCTGTTGAGCTTCGCCGGTTCAGGCGTGGACTTCGTTTTTGGCGGAATCGCTAATAAAGGCAGCTTTCCCTTCTTCTTAAATGTACTTATGCCGATCGTTTTTATTTCTGCGATCATCGGAATTCTACGTTATGTGAAGATCCTGCCGCTCTTCATGAAAGGCGTTGGGCTTGCCCTTAGTAAAATCAATGGTATGGGCAAATTAGAATCCTACAATGGAATTGCATCTGCGATCCTAGGGCAATCAGAAGTGTTCATCTCTATCAAAAAAGAGTTGCCTACCTTATCTGAGCAACGATTAACTTCCATGAGCATCTCTGCCATGTCTACCGTTTCTATGTCCATCGTCGGCTCTTACATGGCCTTGATCCAGCCGCGATATGTAATTACGGCGCTTGTATTAAATTTATTTGGCGGTTTTATCATTGCCTCAATCATCAATCCCTATCAACTGGAAAATGATGAGCTAGTCATCGAAGAGGATAAAGAGCAGACATTCTTTCAAATGTTAGGGGAATATATATTAGACGGTTTTCATGTAGCAGTCACTGTTGCTGCGATGCTGATCGGCTTTGTGGCCTTGATCGCAATGATTAATTTCATTTTCGCTAAGATTACCGGTCTAACCTTCCAGGAAATTCTAGGCTTTGTGTTTGCGCCTTTAGCGTTTATTACTGGGATTCCTTGGAAAGAAGCCGTTGATGCAGGAAGCCTGATGGCAACTAAACTCGTTACAAACGAATTTGTCGCGATGACAGAATTAGCGAAGGGCGACTGGACGTTCTCTGCGCGTACTACAGCCATCCTTTCCGTTTTCTTAGTATCTTTCGCCAACTTCTCTTCCATCGGAATCATTTCTGGTGCGATGAAGGGACTCAACGAAGAAAAAGGCAATCTAGTTGCCAAACACGGGTTAAAAATCTTATTGAGTGCCAGCCTAGTCAGCTTCTTAAGCGCCATTATTACAGGGCTAATTTTTTAAGCATTCAAAACAACCGCCAAGATCCCTCACAGGATTTTGACGGTTGTTTTATTTTCCTTAATTCTGGCAGATCGCCATAAATTCTTGAAAACTTGTTTGCCTTGAAAGCTTCTTTACTCGCGATGCATCATTTAGCATCTGTACAAGTTCTTCAAATAGCTGTTCAAAGGAGTTATCACGTTCTTCCTTCAAGGCAAGCAGGAGAACCAATCTAACCTTTTTTTCTTTCCATTGCAGCGGTTTTTCTAGTGAACAAATGGCTACCGCATTTTGTTTTGCCTCACGTTTGATGGCATGAGGCAACGCGTAAAAATCACCAAAGGCGGTACTGGACAATGCTTCTCGTTGCAGCACCTTCTCCACATAGTTCTTTTCACAATAACCTTTTTTATACAATTCCTGACAAAGAAATCGGATCACTTCATCTCTGTCTGTGAACGTTTCTTGGGGAAAGAACAGCTCTTCCTTCAAAAAGGTCGTCAAAACGGAAGGTGACTGATTTTCTTCGATCAATAGGTTCTGAATCTTCTTTAAATCAGCATTTGTCAAAAATGAATCATACTGATAAACCGGAACGGTTGTCGTTAGATTCAACTTCTCTGTCGTTAAAATCAATGATTTCTCTTCTGTCATCTCGTTGGTCACTGCGAATATAGATTCCGCAACGAATAGTTCGATCTCGAACTCCTGGATCTTATTCAATTGGTTTCTGACAATTCTCTGATTTCCCACACCATAAGGAGAGATGAGCAACACACGTTTCTTTTTATGGGCGCGAATATTTTCTAATGCTGAAAGAAAATGCAAGGATAGGTACGCCACTTCATCTTCTGGAAATTGAATGCTCAGCTTCTCTTGAAGATAACCCAGAGGCATAGACACTGACATTATAAACAAAAGGAAACTTGCTTTTGATTTCTTCAAGTAAGGGATTCACCAAATATTGTTTATGAGTAGCGCGCTTATACAATGCCGACACATGGGTCAGTAAATAATCCGTGATTTTCTTATCCTGCGTAAAATCAATGAAAAAAATCGAGTCGATATTTGTTAAGACGCCTTCAATCGCCTGCTTTAGTTTTTTATCGGCTAGGTCCTCATCAGAAACCAGCGAACCAGAATATAAGCGATAGATATACGCGTATTCTTCCTCTGGAATCTTAACCTCAAAATTACTTTCTAATTCCTTAACCATCGCCAGAGTCATTTGACGACTCTTAGTCTCTTTTAAAGATGCCTGAGAAGGATTCAAGTAGCTCTTTTTGCTGACTCTTTCCAACAATACTGCGATATGCAAAATAAATGAAATCGTTGAGAAATCATTGACGAAAAAGCCTTCCTTTTGATGAACATTTACGACCACCTTAGTTAATTTCGCTAGATCAAGCTGTTCAAAATAATCCGAATAATTGTCTAAGCTTAATTTATTGGTCTCAATCTCCTGATTTAAAAACAACGTAAACACACGACGTTTAGCCGCCTCATCCCCTTCAATCAAAAGTCGATTTTGTTTTCGTTTAATTATCAAGCGCTGATCCCTTTTCGCAATCAATCTATTAAGCTCTTTGACCATTCGATCAAGGGTGGATTCACTAATGAAGAATTCATCCGCCAGTTCGTAAAAGTCACAAGCTTTTTGGTCTAATAACCGCATGAGTAAATCAAAGGTCAAATTCGTCGACTGCTTATTAGACGTCAGCTGCTGAAGGTAGTTATTTTCAGGATTTATATAGAACCCTGTTCCCGCCTTCGATAGGATCATGGGTTGTTCAGAAAGCTGGTTTAACTGCTGAATGTCATTTCGAATCGTTTTCGACGAAACTCCCAGCTCTTTTGACAGTTGGCCAGCGGTAAAAGGCTGCTGGTTTAGGGATAATTTCTCTAGAATTTTTTCTTGTCTTTGAGAAATATTCACAATGATCCCTCCTATAATAAATAACTGATTTGTATCCCAACAAAAGCATAGAAGTTATTAAACTTCTACGCTTTATTATAACATTATGCCGATTCTGTATCGCTATCTTTTTCTAACTGAACAAGGTTTTTCTCATAAACTTTCAAGAACGGATAATACATCACACCATCAAGAATGATCAAAATTAAGACTAAGACAACTGCCCGCCAATCCATTGTGGATAGAAATGCGCCGATTGGTGACGGCATCTGCCAAGAAAAGACAGCGAAGGTTTTTCCGACAATTCCCCATGACATACACAGATACGTAACAATCGCGTTAAAGACGGAAGTAAAGATGAAAGGAAAGAAAAAAATCGGATTTAGCATTAAGGGTGTTCCAAAAATCATTGGTTCAGAGATACCGAAGAAAGATGGAATCAAACCGATTTTCCCAACAGTGCTCAACTGCTTCGATTTCGAGCGCATCATTAAGAAAGCTAAAGCCAACACGGAACCAGATCCCCCGATAATAACGAAATAGGTCCAGAATGGTGTCGTGAAAATATTGCTCAAATCACTGCCTGCCATTTTTTCCGCAGCATTGATCGATAGATTCCCATCACGAATCGGTCCAAGAATCCCTGCTAAGGCAGCATCATGAATCCCAAAGAACCAGAACAAATGGATCAAGAAGACACTGATAATCGTAAATGGTAAGCTGTCAGCTGCCTTGAAGCTTGGCGCCATAATATTGTAAAGGAACTGAACGGCTGTTGTATCAAACGCATGGAAAATGATAAAGATCACTGAAAAGAACGTCATCAAAATCAAGCCCGGCACTAAAGCAGCAAAGGTCTCTGAAAGAGAGGCCGGTACGCTATCGGGCATCTTGATCCGACCAATATTTCTTTTACGCATCCAATGGTACCCTTCCACCGTAACGATTGCGACAAAAAGTGACAGTAAGATTCCCCGTCCATCTAAAAAGCTGATCTCAACTTCCTTCCCATCCCAACCCATTTTTAGCGGTGTTAAGACAAGCATTAGAAAACCGACAAGTGAAAACATCATTGGACGTAAGACATCTTCTTTATAATGGCGACACAAGAAGTAAGTTACCCCTACACAGATGAATAAGGCCATGGCGCTCAGGGTTACCCCGCTGATCCAATTTAAAACCAGACTGTTCTTTTCCGCGAAGCTTGCCCAAGCTAACAAAAAACCATTTTTCGTATCTTCTGTCACAGGCGGTGCATTCAAAATAATTGGAATCGA
This sequence comes from Enterococcus raffinosus, assembly GCF_019175485.1. Lineage (NCBI taxonomy): Bacteria > Bacillati > Bacillota > Bacilli > Lactobacillales > Enterococcaceae > Enterococcus > Enterococcus raffinosus. Next base: position 66,434 of record NZ_CP072888.1, on the reverse strand, counting down.
ACCAAACAATGTTATTGGCAGCATAGACATAAAGGCATCACGCGTCGCTTTTAAATGACGCTGCTGACTCAGTTTATTTGCCAAAGGTGAGATGTATTTATCCATCGTATCGCTAAATGTACTAAATCCCATGACTTCTTATCCTCCAATCAGTTTTTTGATATCCTCATAAACACCCTTGCCATCCATAATACCGTATTTCATTGGCGAAATGGCTTCTACTGGCACGTCCACAGCTGCTTCGATCTGAGGTTTTAAGAAACGAATTTGCGGACCAATCAAGACTAGATCCACCCCTTGCAGATAATCTTGATATTCTGATTCACTATAGGCGCTGACTTCTAGTGTGTGGTCAGAAGCGGCTTCGATTTTCTTCGCTAACATCCCTGTTGACATTCCAGCATTGCATACCAGCATGATTTTTTTCATTTTATTTCTCTCCTCTTCTTATTAGAAAAGCGATCGTTCCTTTTTAGTCGAAGGCTCTTCTTTGAATTTTTTGTCCTTGGCTTTCAATGATTTCTTTGAACCAATAGTAAGACGCTTTTGGTTTTCTGATCTGATCCTTTTCAAAGTCAACCGCTACTAATCCATAACGTTTCTCCACGCCATTTTTCCATGAATATAAGTCAAATGAAGCCCAAGCATAGTAGCCGCGAATATCTACGCCGCGATCCATCGCGTTCATAATCGCATTGATGTGGTCATTCATGAAGGAAATGCGATAGTCATCATTCACCTGCTCTACCGTCACATCTTCTCGGACACCCACACCATTTTCTGTTACATAGATCGGCAGGTGATAGCGATCCCAAGCTTCGATCAAGCCATCCTGCAGCCCTTTTGGATAGATTTCCGTATCCCAAGCAGTAAACTCACTATTTGGATCTTTGACTTGTTCAAACCAGCCTTTGATCACTACTTTGCTTTCACCTTTTTTCCCTGAATGGTTGAAGACAAGTTGTGTTTCGCCACCAGTATAGGGTTTCACCAAGGTCCGAGCGTAATAATTTAGTCCAATAAAATCAACGGTATTTTCTTTCATGATTTTCAACTCTTCTGTTTTCATAAAGCTGATATCATAATCCTGAGCTAATTTCGCTACTAGATCAATTGGAAATTCACCTAAAGCTGCGGTATCTAAAATCCAATTATTGCAATAATTATCGGCATAGCGCATAGCGATCCGAGTTTCGATCGTATCATCTACACCATTAACTGGGGTATAGCTGTGAACAATTCCTATCTGTCCTTGATAATTTCCTGCTCTAAACGCTCGTACACCTAAAGCACTCGCTAACATTACATTATAAGCACCAATCATCGTCTTCTGAACATCCTGCAGGCCTGGCGGATAATTCCCGATGAAGTAGCCGTTGGCAATAAACCATTTAGGTTCGTTAAAGGTCGTCCAATTCCGAACCTTCTCACCAAAATGCTCGAAGCAGACCTTTGCTAAATGTTCAAAAGCATAAGCGACTTGGGCATTCAGCCAGCCACCTTCTTCTTCCCAATATTGCGGCAAGTCCCAATGATAAATCGTTACGAAAGGCTCAATATCATACTTATGACAAGCATCTAGCAGGCGTTGATAAAAGGCGATTCCTTTTTCATTGATGTCCCCTTCTTTGTTTTTGATGATTCGCGGCCAAGAAAGAGAAAAACGATAAGAATTCTGTCCGCCTTCCTTCATCATCCGAATATCTTCTTCAAAATGATGGTAATGATCACTAGCGACATCGCCGTTCTCCAAATCGTTCTCATGTAAATAGCGATCCCACATTGATTCTGCTTTATCGTCTACATTCCAAGCACCTTCACACTGATAAGAAGCTGTTGCGCCACCCCATAAAAAATTTTTATCCATTACATCGTCTCCTTCCATTTATATAGCTCACCAAACTCACCGATCATATCGACTGCGATCGCTGTCGATGTTAAATGCCCTTCGGCGTGAACAAGCAGCAAATCAATTTCATCCATACGCTCTTCCGCAGAAAGCTTGCGTAGCATCTCTGCATGGGCTTTATGTGCCAGCTTGATTTCGCTCTTTGCCGATTGATATTTTTCTTCGAATGTCTGAAAGTCGCCTTGTTTTACTGCTTGCAATGCTTCATATGAATCACTTTTCGCATTTCCGGCATGCAAAATAATCGCCATCGATTCCATTTCCGTTCCAATTTTTGCTTCTCCCAAGAAACTCCCTCCTCTTCTTTCTATAGTCCAACTATAAAGCGTTTTCTTAATTGGTTAAAATTTTTATTTTCCACATTAAAGTGGAAATTCTGAGTTTTGCCATACCGCTATTGAGACGATTTTAGAAAAAAAGAGCCGCACATCTGTGCGACTTCTTTTAAATGGTTTTAATTAATTTTAGCTTGATAAAATACCCTTCGGTAGATTCCACAACTTGTTCTATTTTATAATGAGGCACAAAATTCAGTTCATCTAGTTCCAAAAGAGTGACTTCTTTTCCAAACCCAGGAACCCCTACGACTAAATTCTGAGTTTCTAAATGTAATTGCATCACGTTCTGCAGTTGTTCTGAAAATTCTAATAAAGCTTTTTTATCCTTGCTTTGGCGCCAAGAGTATTGATGCAGCAAACGCAAGCCATTCCGTAAAATCCTATTATGGACCGTCTTTTGTTGAATGACTTCTTTCCACATGTCTAATTACTAAGCTGCCTTTTCTTCTACTGTCACCGTTACTCGAACACCTAGGTTCCGACCCGCTTCAATCAGCTGCTCCGCTATTTCTGAAGAACAAGCCAAATAGAAAACAAAAGCTGTATAGTCTTTCGAGAACTTCTCTAAAAAATTTTTTCCTTCGTCCAGTAAAGCTTTTCCAGTTAAGCTCTCATAAAAAATAACTTGTTTATTACGTAAAAAAGTTTGCGGCAATTGTTTCTCTATTCCTACAACCGCTACTTTTTCGCCTTGGTATTGGCGTTTGATGTGATTCCATATTTGCTGCGTTGGTTCCGCTTTCTTTTCAAGAATGAACAATGTATTAACTCCCTTTCAGTTTAAAATCATCGCTTGCAGGAAATAGCCCTGCTGCTTGTAAATCATGCAAGACCATCACCTCCCATTCTTGCTAAAAAATAACAAACCATATTATATCCATCATACCAGCTTCTTTTTTTAAAGCAAGTAAAAAAAGACCTTCAAGCTTTTTACACTTGAAAGTCTCAACGATTACAATTGTTCCTCTTCAACCACTTCATATTCATATGGTGATCCTTCATAGAAGAATTGAGTAGAGACGGTCGCTTCATTATCCATCGCGATCAGCTCTTTACGGAAAGGAAATCTAACCGCCAGACCGTTGGCTGTCTCTTCGCCAGGTAGAATATAAAACAATTTATCATCTGGTGTCGGTTTGTTCAATTGCTCCATGACTTGATCGATCACTTGCTGCTGATTGATCGTCGCTGCCTTTGCGACCTTTTTATAATCCTCTAAAAATACTGCTTGTCCTTCAAAATACGTCATATCCATTTAATTCACCCTTTCAGCTTAACTGTACCATCTGTCATCAAAATCCTAAACTATCACGCTTATTCCGTTAAATCCAGACGCCCAGCTTCCGTTTGGAAAACCGGCCAGCTGCCTGTAAGCTCCAGACGAATCAGCGTCAATTCAGGATACTTCTGAATGGCTTCTTTTATTGATTCAATTAATTGCCTTTGCTTTTTTAAGTGCTCATCAAAGGACAAAAGCTTGTCTTGATCAAGAATCTCACGATACGCTTGATTTGCTTGGACAATCTCGTGAAAAGCGGCTTTGAAGACGCGCTCGATTTTTCGCGCGAACTTCGCTTCATTGTCAGTGGTATAAGCCACTTCTGTCTTTTCCACTAAAAATGTTGCGTAGACCAGCGGAACTGTGGAGACTGGTTTAACCGGCGACACGTAATAAAAGGCCTCCTCCAAAATATCTAATGAAACGGTCAGCTTCATGCTTCTTCCTTCTTTCTATTTTAAAAAAACGATAGTCTCTTTTCTCGTTTCGATTATAGCATTACCGCACGAATTTTTACTTTGATTTACCTCCAATAAGAAAGGCGAAGCCAACTCATGGATACGAAGCTCAAAAAAAGCTGTCGAAAATCGACAGCTTTAGATCATTACGGTCATCGCAGCGGCAGCTAAAATCAATACCAAGCCGATGATTGTAATCGTCATTTCTTTTTTTGTTTTCTTCTGTCCCAAGAACCAGATACCGGTTAAGGTTGCTAATACAACTGAAGTTTGAGACAAGATGAATCCTGTTGCCAACCCGTTCATATCTGGTTGAGCAGAAATCAAGTAAGTCAGTGCGGCAAAAGCGAAGAAAAAGCCAGAAAAAATATGCTTGTAGGATACGGCTTCTGCCAAGGCAGATTTTTCTTTGTCCTTCACGCTTAAAATCACGGAGTAAACAAGCGCAACTAAAAGCATACCAATCGCCTGCGGCAAGAATGCGTGCATACCATCAATACTCGTTGCCTGCGGTGCAGCTGAATAAGCCCAATAGCCGATTTCACCGACCGCTAATAATAGCACTGCTTTTTTCAAAATGCTGGCCTTTTCCTGTGTTTTTTCTTCTGTCCACACGGTCATCCAAGCACCCAAGATAATCAGTACCAAAGCCAACCCGCCTAATAGTTTCGCACCGACTCCTGGCCAATCACCTAAGGCAAAGACACCCCACAAGGAAGCACCAAATAACTGAAAAGCTGTTGTGATCGGCATCGCCCGCGAGGAGCCGACTAAAGTAAACGATTGAAAGGTAATGATTTGAGCGATGGCCCAGCCCACACCCGAAAGAATAGAGAAGACCAGATCCATTCCTGTTGGAAGCCCCATTCCATTAACTACTGCAAAAATTAACGCAAAGATCAAAGTCCCTAGAGTTGATCCAAGTATTTGATTTACTGGCCGTCCGCCAATTTTTGACGCGATGGTTGGGTATAGCCCCCAACCAAGTAACGGTCCTAGTCCAATCAAGATCGCTGTTGTATTCATCGTATTTCCTCCTTGTAGCGCTGCTTAAAAGACAACGCCGCTTTCCAATAAAATGTTGGCGTATGGCGTCATTTCCCCTGTCCGAATAAATGCTCGACTGTCATGCAGCGCTGCTTTCATTTCCGTATGAGGAATAAACGTTACAGGCGTTTCAGGTAAACGTTCTTGAATTTTTTTCAACATTTCAGGATTTTCTGTTTTGATTTCTTCCGCCAAATAAATTCGCTGAACCGCTAATTCTTCTAATACATTGTTCAACACATCCATAAAGCTAGGGATTCCGTTATCGACAGCCAAATCAATTTTTTCAGTGGTCATTGGAACCGGCATTCCAGCATCCCCGATGCTTAGTTGGTCAAAATGCCCCATTTGAGCGATAACGCGTGAAATATCTGAGTTGATGACTTTACTTTTTTTCATGATAAAGATCCTTTCTTTACTTCAATTCATTTTTGTAGGGAATAGATGGTTGTGCCCCAAAACGTTGGACAGTCACGGAAGAGGCTTTGTTTCCATATTTGATCGCTTCTTCTAAATTGCTGAAATCTTTTTCTAATACACTGCTCATAGCGCCAATGAAGGTATCTCCAGCCGCAGTAGTGTCGACTGCGTTTACCTTGAAGGCAGGTACAATGCCGCTGCGTCCTTGTACATCATAAAAAGCTCCTTTGCTTCCAATGGTGATAATCACTGCTTCGATGCCCAGTTGATGCAAATGTTCCGCTGCTGCTTTCAAGCTGGCTTCATCGGTCACTTGGATACCTGTCAAAATTTCAGTTTCCGTTTCATTTGGGATGATCATATCGGTCACTCTTAATAGTTCTTCAGGCACATTTTCTAAAGCAGGAGCTGGATTCAGTATCGTTTTCACACCTGCTTCACGAGCGATGGAAAAGGCTTCGATCGTACTTTCTAAAGTGCTTTCAAATTGAGCAACAACAAAATCACTAGCTTTGATTACCTCTGCATGCTCTTTTACTTGTTGCGGGGTGAAGGCATTGTTGGCCCCAGAATGGATCATGATACTATTTTCTCCTTGGTCATCAACAATGATATAGGCTTGACCTGTCGCCTGTTTTTCTAAGGTTTGAACTCCAGAGAGATTAATTCCTTCTTCTGATAAAAGCTCCCGCATCATTTCGCCTGATTCATCGTTACCAATTGCACCAATGAAATTAGTCACTGCTTCAGAACGTTTTGCCGCAACGGCTTGATTGGCTCCTTTTCCTCCACCAGCAGAAAAGATTTCTTTCGTATGCATGGTTTCACCTGGCTTCGGCATTTGTTTCACCCGAATCGTGCGATCAAGGTTGATACTTCCAATGACTGTAATCGTATTCATTTTATTCACTCCATTTCTTTTTCTTCTGAATCGCTCATTTAAGTTTAAATTAAAACGTTTTATTAAAACGTTTTAATTCGACACCAAAAATATAGCACAGCTTGAAAGCTATTTCAAGTGTGCAGTTGAAAAACGTTGAATTAATTGAACAGGCAATGTTTTTTCTTCCCAATCTTTCGACGGCTGCTCGATTCTTTCCAGCAATAATTCCGCTGTTGTTTGCCCCAACTCATAGATTGGTTGAGCAATTGTTGTTAGCTGCGGCGTCACATACTCGCTCATATCGATATTGTCATAGCCGATCACACTGTAGTCTTGCGGAATTTTTTTCTTAAGCTCTGCCAGACCTAGATACAAACCAAAAGCAATCTCATCATTAATCGCAAAGATTCCAGTCACATCGATTTTAACGATTTCTTTAGCTGCTTGACGGCCGCCAGTTTTTGACAATTCTCCGTGGATTCGAACGGCATCAGGATAAATCTCCTGAAAGCCCGCCAGTCGTGTGCTGATATTCTCGGTTGCATCTTCAGGTAAGACAATGGCTACCTTTTCGTGCCCTAATTGCTGCAAATGCTCGCCGGCAATTTTCCCTCCTGAAAAATCATCCGTCAAGACCGCATCACTGAAGCCCTCTGCTTTCTTTTGATCCAGCACGATATACGGCAGATTCTTTTTCCGTAAGGTTTCATTGATCGCTTGATTGGAGATCGCCGAACTAGCAATGATAAACCCATCAACGCCTCGACGACTCAGCTCCTCTAAATAATCGGTTTCTTTTTTTGTATCCAGATCAGCATTACAAAGCATCGTCACAAAATTTTCGCGATACAAAATACCTTCGATTCCGCGAACCAGCGTTCCGAAAAAAGGATTCGTGATATCTGGAATTAACACACCGATCGTTTTGCTTTTTTTCATGATCATGCGGCGTGCGAAATAGTCTGGTTCATAATTCAGCTCCGCTTTTGCTGCCAGCACTTTTTCGACGGTTTTGGGGCTGAATTTTTGTTCGTTGCCATTTAGGATCTGAGAGACTGTTGCGATTGATACCCCAGACTGTTTAGCAACATCTTTAATCGTGATTTTTTTATTTTTCATCTGATTTCTCCTGTTTCAAACTCTGCTACATTTTCTCATGGATAGTTGCTTCTGTAAATACACCTCTCAGCAACTTGCTATGGACTTGAATTTTTCTTATACTGCTTATGGTATCTTCATCAGGTATCAGATCCATCATATTCAATTTAACAAGTAGTCTACACAATAATATATTCTTGGTTTGCTAGACAGTGTTTATCAGCTTACCACAAGAAGAGAGGAAACAAATGAATAAATCAACGAAAATCATTTTAGGACTCATCCTAATCCTAGTAATAGTGCTCATTGCAGCAGGGAATTATTTTTATTCTTATGCCGTTGTTCCAGCGAAAAAAGATTTTCTAGCCAGTGGGTCGGAGAAAAAATCAGCAGAACGAATTCGTGCGGAAGACTGGTTCAATGATAAAAACAACCGCAGCGATTGGCAGCTTACCTCAAACGATGGCTTGAAATTATCGGCTTACTATCTACCTGCGAAAAAAGAGCAACACAAAACAGCGATTATTGCCCACGGATATATGGGACAAGCTACAGATATGCCGCAATACGCGAAAATCTATCATGACCTTGGTTATAATGTGTTAATGCCTGATGCTCGTGGACATGGCAAAAGCGAAGGGGATTACATTGGATTCGGCTGGGATGAACGAAAGGATTATCTCCAGTGGATCAATCGGATTATTAAAAAAGATCCTCAGTCAGAAATCGTTCTTCACGGAGTCAGCATGGGCGCTGCAACCGTCATGATGACCAGCGGAGAAAAATTACCGGATAACGTCAAAGCATTCGTTGAGGATTGTGGGTACAGCTCGGTGAAAGGTGAATTAGGCTATCAATTGAAGGAAATGTTCAACCTGCCGGCCTTTCCTTTAATTCCAGTGACTAGTTTGGTCACAAAAGTACGTGCCGGCTACTTTTTTGGTGAAGCAGATACAATTAAGCAATTGAAAAAGAATACTCGGCCAATGCTTTTTATTCATGGTGATAAGGACGATTTCGTTCCATATTTCATGCTGGATGAAGTCTACAAAGCGACGAAAGGACCAAAAGAACAGTATGTCGTTCACGGTGCCAAACATGCCGAAGCATTAAGCAGTAATCCCAGCATGTACCAGGAAAAAGTCACGGAGTTCATCCAAAAATATGTCCCTTAGAAAAATGGGCTTTTTACGAAAAAAACGAGACCTCAATGTGTCTCGTTTTTTGCTTGTTCCAATAAGTATTCCGCAAGACTATCTGTTACGGTAATATGAGTAAAAATTTTGGTCTTTGTGCCTACATACAGTACATCTTTTTTACTGTCCTCGTAGCAGGCAACCGCGACATTAGCAATTTTTCGTACGTCCTCAACACCTAATCCAATGACATTCTCGTTGATTTCACAAGCGACTTCCCGTCCCGCCTGATCAATAAACTTCGAATTAACGTCGCCAATCACATCTAGCTTCTCCAACTCATCAATGTCCTGTTGGTCCACATAGCCAATCTCTGTCATTGTATTGTTTTTAGAAAAAGGACTCGCAATTCCAACTAAAGCGAAATCAACATTTTTCCCAGCCTCCAGCACATCATGGATACCATCATTTTCAATCAAACTTTTTTTGATAAACGCATTGTCCACTAATGCTGGTGCATATAAATATTTACATTTAGCACGCAACTTTTTGGATAAATCGTAAGCCAATTGATTGGAGTGGACATCTACCATCTCAGAGCCTAAACCACCAATCAATGGAATGATGGTCGCATCCGCATGATTCTCATAAGGGTATTCATCAACAATGCCTCGCAGCATTTTTCCCCATGAGAGTCCGATCGTTTTGGCTTTTGCGATTTCTTTTTGAAAGGCGGTAATCGCTGTTTGAACGAGTAAGCGTTCCACTTCATCCTTTCGCAAGCTGCTGGTATCCAGCACTGCGGCTTTTTTCAACCCGAATGTTTCTTCAAGAGCCAATTCCAATTCAATCGAATAGGCACTCTCACTCTTAATAAAAATATCAACAATCCCTTCATTTTTTGCGTCATTCAAATATTTTGAAACCAGTGAACGAGAGATTCCCAGACGTTTGGCGATCTCCGACTGTTTCAAACTCTTTTTGTAATACATCGTAGCTACTTTTACGATATCTCGATTATGTTTTATAGCCATTGTGATCCCATCCTCTGAACAACTTTTTATTTTCATTCACCATACGGTTTGATTCTACCAGAATATCCGTAGAACTAGTGGGGACAATTCTTTTTTTCGCAGCTAACATTGATAACAAAAGAATTTTCCTGTCGCAAAAAATTCATTTCTTTTCCCACACAATCCTCTGCTGACTAACACCTCTTAGCCGTAAAACCACAAATGAGGATGTGCTTTAGTGTAAGCACATCCTCGACTTTTGTTTTAAAGAATCTCGATTACGCCACCGACTTCAAAGGCAGGAAAGGTACCCGGACTAACAATGATTGCTCCTGGTAAGATTTCCCCGATCGCGTTACGAAAATAAATCGAAATATGTCCTAATTCTTCAAAATTTGCATTTGCTTGCGAACCCACTTCTTCAATCGTAAACTCTTGATCGCCGAACTTGATTTTGCCGCCTACTTTTAACGCATCTTTAGGGCGATCTTCAAACTCATGAATCACACAAATATCTCTCAGCTCTGCGGTCGCAGAGGGGCCAAACAAAATAATCAATCGTTCTTCTTCAAATGCTGGCACCATACTGCCAATTTCAATAATTTTTGATTTTACCATCAATCCATACGCTCCATTCAAACAATTTTTAATACATTCCGAAACTAGCCAACCAAGCCAAAATTACCGCTGTAAAACCTGTCAACATCCGGCCGTATAAAATCGCAGGTACTCCAATCGCGACAGTTTCTGGTTTAGCTTCTCCTAGTGATAAGCCAACCGGAATGAAGTCACAACCAACATGTGCGTTAATCGCGAACAACGCGGGTAAAGCATATTGCACTGGAATGGATCCATTAGCGATTTGTGTTCCGATCAATACCCCGATAACCTGAGAAATTACAGCACCTGGCCCCAAGATTGGAGACAAGATTGGAATACTACAAATCAAAGCCAAAACAATCATCCCTGGTAACGAACCTGCTAACGGTGAAAGTACCTTCGCTAACCAGTCACCAATACCAGTATAATTGATAATTCCCACGATCATACTGATAAATGCCATAAATGGAATAATATTCTTCAACAACATATCTAACGCGTCACGACCTGATTGATAAAAGGTACTCATCACGCCACCAATTCCACGAGAGAAACGAACGAGGAAGCTGTCTTTCTTCGCTTGCTCTACTTTATGTTCTTCTTTAATCTTTGAATATCTTTCTCTGAACTCTTCTTCAGACTCTCGACCCTCAGTAATTATTTTTTCAGTAGCTGCAGCGGATTCAGCATCTTCCGCATGACCATGATTGACTGCTGCCATTTGACGATCTTCTAAATTTGCATCTTCTACAAGAGAAACATCCTCTGGTCGAACACCTGAAACAAAAATATCTTCCGTAATATGTTTTGATAACGGGCCTGATGGAGAAGACGGCAATACATCCACTGTTGGAATGCGTTTCATTGGGTAAACGCCGATTCGCGCAGTCCCACCGCAGTCAATAACAGCACATAAGGTTTCTTCTTCAGGAATTTGATTCTTAAAACCATCACAGGCAATCCCACCAGTCAAATCAGCGATTTGCTGCGCAACCGGATGAATCCCACCGCCTGTTACAGAGACAATTTTATTTTTTTGATCTGTTGGAGTTAGCGTCCAGCCTACTCCCCAGCCTTTATTTCCAGGTTTTACAAATACTGTTTTGTACATTACGATTCCTCCTTTATGCTGCAGCTTTCTTCGCTTCTCTAGCCATCATGAATTTCGTTAAACGTTCCGTTACGATTCCGCGGATCAAAATCACCACAATCCCTACTAAGAAATAGCGGACAGCCAGACTTGATTGACTAAATCCAGCTTTCGTCACACCATTGGCAATTCCTAAATAAACGAACAGCTCTCCAGCATTCGCATATGGGAATAGTCCCGTAACCGGGTGAACAAACGATACCGCAGCATCATAAAACGCGGGTTTCTCTTCCTCTTTAACGAATTTTCCAAATGTATAGGCCATTGGATTGGTCAACATTAATACTGCTAAAATCGGCATCAATGAGTACCGTAAAATCATGTATTTCGAACAATAGCGGATGGCTCTATCAACACGTTCTTCTCCGATAAATGCAATAACTGAATAAGTAAAAGTTAAAAGTACAATCAATAATGGTACGATACCAGTCATGTATCCCATGAATTGTTCGCCGCCGGCTTCAAACATACCAATAAAGTTTTTTCCTGCCCATTCGATATATTTCATTATAAAATCCTCCTTCTAGGTAACCGCTTCCAATTTGCGTGTGTAGATTTGTGCTAATGCCTTTTCAATTTGAGGCGCCTTCTTTTCCTGTGCAGCAGTCCGATAATTCACTAATTGCTCCCCTCTGTAGGAATGCTCTTCTTTAAATCGTGCAAAAATCGTCAAGCCCTTACAGATGTAGCATTGAATAACCTTCCCCTCCACATCGACAACGACTGCAACAATTGTCCGCAGTACTTTTCCCTTAACAACCTCGGTATAAAATTCATACTCGGTTCCTGCTTGTTCAGTGGTGATTTTTTTGATGAAGCTCTGATAGTATTTCACCTGAACAAGACTTAAAAGACTTTGACTAAGCATTAAAATGATCAACACAATAACTAGGCCGCTCATAAGCTACATCCTCTCCAAAAGCAGATGAGGGAAACCCCATCTGCTTCAATTTGCCTTACTCACCAAACGTCGAATCTTGTAATTTACGTAAACGATAAACCGTTGTTGACTCATCAATTTCAATATCATCATAAGTTAAGAAAGTACCATCCTTAATGTCGCGTTTTGCCACAGATGATCCGCCAACTAACCCTATTGGTACATTGTTGTTCTTCACTAGATCTGCATGTGTTTCTAACACTCCGCGTACACAATAGCCGCCGATCCCGTCGATTTTTTCTCCAGCTTTAATATCCTTCTTCGCTACTGCAACGGTTTCAGAAATAGGAGCGCCTAATGGAACGATCGCATGATCATGATTTAATACTGCTTTTGCAATCGTGATCGGTGTTTCTAGGCTTGCTAAGTGATATGGACGATATAAAATGTGATGGTCACGATCACCCTTCTTCATTAAGTAGCTTAATTCATGACGAGCACCATCATTCTGTCCTTTAACGATTACGAAGACACCTGGTGCTAAGCCATCCACGTATTCTACTACACCATACTTATCTAAAACCCCACCGTTTTCTTTTAAGTCTAAATCTTTAACGACTGAATCAACGTCTCCGCTAATTCCATGCATTCCTACTTTATCAGGAATAAAGCCGATGGCATTTGATAATAAGTTCATTTCAGCCATGGTCTTTGTACCATCTTGGAAAGCAGCCAGCATATGACTAGACATTTGTTTTGAATCCGCTTCTGCTTGAGCAGTATCTGGATTCGCGCCGACCTTCAACTTGTTGTTCTTTCCTTTACCTGCGACTAAGACTTCCATTCCCATACTTTTCGCGAATTCAAATAATTCTGTCGTCGCAGCTGGTTCGTCACCATCTGACCCTGTGTAAACCAGGTTCGCTGAATCGTACATTTTCTTCATCAGTGGTCCGATTGTAATGTCAACTTCCACATTCAATAAGACAATGTGTTTTTTCGCTAACAATGTTTCTAACGAAATTTGTGCACCTACTTCAGGTACTCCAGTCGCATCAACAATAACTTCTACCTTATCCGAATGAATGATTTCTTTAAAATCTGAGCTGACTAGAATATCTACCTTTTTCTCTGCGCTTGCATTGTACGCATCTGCTGCTCGCTGTGCAGCGTCTTTGTTGATATCACTGATGCCTGTTACTGCCATCCCTGGAATCGTCGAAATCTGAGCAATCATCCCAAAACCCATTTGACCTGCACCAATTACCCCAACCTTGATTGGCGCACCATTTTTTTCTCTTTCCAAAAGCTTCCCATAAAGTGTCATTATTACCCCTCCATACTTTTTTGACATATGACAAAGCCTTTGACATATGCCTTAAGACACCTTTAGTATAACACCGTATTAATGCGTGTCAACGCTTTCTTTTCACAAACTATCATTTTTTATCATTTGGAACATATGTCACGTCAGAATGATAAACCGTAAAAAACGTGATATATCAATATTTTAAGAAGAATTATTATTATTTAAAAAAGCTAAACAAATCAACTTTTTTGAAATTGCACATTCTTTAAATAACAAATATTAAAATCTCTCTTTTTTTGAATAATTCTATTTAAATGAGAGAACGAAATCTCATTGCTTAGTATTTCACAATAAACCGTGCTTTATTATGTGTTTAAAATCTGTAATGCAATTAAAAATTAGATAATAGACCAATTAATAAAAAGAAATGTACTATCTGTTTGTGAATTCACGAGCTATAAAATCTCCCACCTTTTTCCTTTTTCTTCATTAAGAGAAAAAACAAAAACAGCAACTTTAGCTCTCACTAAAGTTGCTGTTTATTATTGCTGTCCATAAGTCTCAAATTTCTCTAAGACCTCTTTCATTTGTTCTTGATTCAATAGCTTTGGCGTACCTATACAGCGTGCTCGATAATCAAGCTTAGCCAAGAATTCAATATCCTTAGCGACTCCAAAAGCACTCGCTAAATCTGATCCAATCGTCAAAACTCCATGATTCCCTAGCAAAATACCATTATCTTCATGGATAAAACGAAACGCTTCTTCGGCTAATTCCCGTGTACCAAAGGTTTTGTATTCGCAACAGCGAACTTTTTCACCAACTGAGCCAATAATATAGTGCAGTGGCTCAATTTCTTGCTGTAGACAGGCAAAGGTTGTTGCGTATTCTGAATGCGTATGGACAACCGATCGGACATCTGGACGATTTGCGTAAAAAATACTGTGCAGATCGTATTCGCTTGATGGCTTTCGCTCACCTTCTACTATATTGCCCTGCAAATCCATCAAAACAATATCCTCCGGCTTTGTTTCAAAATAAGGAATGCCGCTTGGACTAATCAGCATCACTTCCTCTTCAGGTAAGTAAATGCTGATATTGCCGCCTGTTCCTGTGGTTAGCTTTTCGGTAATAAGTTTTTTTCCGTATTCGACGATTAACGCACGTTCTTTTAGATGTCTCATTTTCTACTCCAATCAATAAAAATTATTTTCCGGCTGTTCAGTTAAATAGCGTTTCAAATCATAGGGAGAAAATATTCCACGATCCGTAACAATTGCTCCGATCAATTCTGGTGGTGTGATATCAAAGGATGGATAGATCGCTTTGACTCCGGTCAAGGTATGCTTGATTCCATTTAGTTCCATCACTTGTTCTGGATCGCGCATCTCAATCTTGATACTTTCGTGACTCTTCTTATCCGTATCTGGAATGCCCGTAACAAAATACGGAACGCCAAAACGTTGGGCTAAAATCGCTATTTGATAGGTTCCGACTTTATTGGCGATATAACCATCTTGCGCAATTGTATCTGCGGCTGAAGTGAATAAATCAATCGTCTCATGCTCCATTAAATAAGCAATCATGTTATCGGAAACAACCGTCGTGTCAAAGCCCATTTCTGCACAGCAGCTGGCGGTTAGACGTGCGCCTTGTAAGTAGGGTCGCGTTTCCGCACAGAAGAATCGCAGCGTTTTTTTCTGCTCGAGCGCTTCTCGCAGAAGCATCCCAATAATCGTTTCACCAAAACATTGGGTCAAAACAGTTCCGTTGTCTGGAATTTTTTCAATCAGATATTTTGCTACTTGATCCATTGTATAGTAGCGACGATTTAACGAATCGATCGTATTTTGTTTAATCGCTTCTGTCGGATCCATCCCTTTTTCCAATGCGTCCTCTGCGACTTCCACACACTTTTCAGTGATCAATGTCATACGATTCGCAGTCGTTGGACGGGCATTGGCGATCGTATGTGAGGCTTTTTTTAGATAGGCGATCTGATCTTTTGGCTCTAAAGCCTTACTTTCCTCAGCGGCTAACGCCATTCCCATCCCTGCCGCAGTATAAGGTCCTGCGCTTTGTGTAACCATGTCTGTGATGGCTTGCGCCACTGCTTGATGGGTCTCACATTCAACGAACGCTATTCGAGTCGGATAGATCCGACGATCCAAAATGCGCACCTTTCCGTTTTCATACCACGCAACATTCTCATATTGTAATAGCGTTGGCATCGTATAATCTTGTCTTTCCAACCTCTTCACCTTCTAATCTATAGTGCTGGCCGTTAATTCATCGATTCCATCTACTAGCTGTCTGCCGCTAGTGATGTGCTGACGATTAATGACCATTTGAATGCCTAATTTCAGCAGCATTTGCTCTGCGACAATTTTTTTCTCGAAATCAATCAGAGACAATTCCTTCACCTTAGAATCGCCTACCACTCTGCGAATAATCTCTGTACCGGCATACCCCACCGCGTCTGACATAATTTCTTGCAGCATCGTATCCTTAAAGGCATGATGACGATATAGAGAAAAGGATACCGCTTCATCGTAAGCAACGGATAATTTCGTAAAAACTTGATCATAAACGGCTTCAATAGTCGCCATACTCCATTGATGGAAATCTTGATCCACAGTTTCATCAAATAGATTTTTGACCATCGGAAAATAGAGATGCGCCAAGACATTTCCTATGTCATACCCCGCTGGACCATAAAAGGCAAACTCAGGATCAATCACCTTCAAGCCTCTTTGATTGATGAAAATTGAACCTGTATGAAGATCGCCATGCAGCAGTGATTGGGCGTTGTTCATAAAATTATTTCGCAGAATCGCGACTTCTACTTGAAGGGGCACATTCTCATAAAGATTTTCTCTCACAAACTGTTCATTTCCAGAAGTTACGATATTCCGTTGCTTGTAATCATCATAAGGTTCCGTGAATACCAAATCCTCGCTGATGTCACACATTTCTGGATTGATAAATGCTTTAACACGCTGCTTTTTCTCTCCCCGATCCAAAACAAGATCACTTGTTAAAAGCAAGGTTCGCGCAAGATACTCCGCAATCTCTTCACTAAACTTAGGAAAAGTTTTCTTAGCAATCAGTTCATAGCGCATGTTCTGATACTCTGAAACATCTTCCATCGTCAAAGCATACATCTTTTGATCATAATAATAAACCTCTGGTACAAACTGCGGCGCTAATTCATTTTGCAAACGTAAAATTTCTGCTTCGATGCGATTACGATCAATTGCCAAAGGTCGTCCAGAAGAGCGCAGCAATACGTCTGCTTGTTTAATAATCAAACTTTCCTGGGTTGCCTCATTCACGACTCGAAAAACATAATTGATGTTCCCATCCCCAATTTCAGTGACGGTTAATGGTGCTTCTGGTGGAAATGCCCCTAATTTTTCCACTACATATTGTTTGATCTTTTGCGTATCCATTAAAAAGTGCTCTTGATACGCCACCGTTTCCCTCGGTGTGACTTTCATATTATCGCCTCATTCATTAAAATTATCCATTCCTTCGTCTCCCTAGTTTACCGACAGCCTTCTCTTTATTAGAAATTCTCTTCACCACAAAAAAACGAGTTTGTTCCTCGTTTTAAGGGGGATTTTTCTAAATGATCCAGCTTTTCACCACAGCACAATTCATTGCAGCAACACGGATGCTACTTATGCTTTTATACTCCTGATCAATCTATAAAAGACCTGTCTGACGAAAAAAAACACTCATCTAAAAGTGTACATTTAAACTGGGTAAATGCAACTCTTAGATGAATGTTCTTAACTAATCGCAATCTTTGTCCCAACAGAGATCGTTGGCATTTCTTTATCTTCCACATAAAGCGTGCCTGGGAGCTCCGCTGTTTCCGAACCATCGAAGCGCAAGGTAATATGCCCTAAATCATCGAGATTCTTTTTCACTACCTCTCCAACTGCCGTAATTCTATAGGATTGATTATCAAAGAAAAAATGCATTCCCGTTGTAATCTCATCCGTAGAGGGGGTCAATTGGATGTTGTAGCAATAATCCGCTAATGTCTCCGGCGCATCATTGCCGAAAAAAATCAGCATCTTTTCTTGTTGAAACATCTCTGCCTCAGGTCCAATATTCGTCACTTGCGTCTCAAAAATCATCTTTCATCTCTCCAAACATTTTTAACTGTATAAACCAAAGCTTGCTAACCAAGCAACAACCACTCGTGGGACACCATTTAGAAAACGTGAATACAAAACAGAGGGTACGCCAACTTCAACCGTTTCTGCTTCCGCCTCTTCCAAGCCCAAGCCCACCGGAATAAAATCACACGCATTTTGCGTATTAATAGCAAATAAAGCAGGTAAGGCTAATTGCGGTGGGATATTCCCCTTGCCTATTTCTACCCCGATCAAGGTTCCCAAGATCTGACTGATCACCGCTCCAGGTCCTAATAATGGCGATAAAAACGGTAGTGAGCAGATGAAGCCAATAATGATCAGGCCAATGACATTTCCAGCTAAAGGTTTCATCAGGTTCGCAAATACTGTCCCTATTCCTGAACCTTGAATAATCCCAATCAATAAAGATACAAAAGCCATGAAAGGAATGACCGTATTGATCATCGTCTGCACACCTTCACGGGCCGATTGATTGAAGGTCGCTACCACTTTTCCGGCACCCATTCCGATTTTAGCGATAAAACTTTTTTGTTCCGCCTTTTGTTCCGTAATTTTCTTATCCGTTGAATATTTGAATTCACGCTCTGGTTTTTCTTCCGTAACGAAGGCAGGCTTATCAGCCGCTTCTGATCCCTCTGCTAGCATGATCTGATTTTTCCCAACTGCGGATACATAAATATCCTCATGAATGTATTGTGCCAACGGACCGCTCTTTCCAGTTGGGACGATATTGACTGTCGGGATATTCTTTTTAGGATAAATTCCGCAACGTAAAGTTCCACCACAATCAATAATTGCTAAAGCGATCTCATTATCAGGAATAGATGTCTTAAACCCATTTACCGATTCCATTCCAGATAATTCTTCGATTTTATCAACAATATCCGGTTTATCTCCACCACCAGTCACATAGACAAATTTATGTTTCTCATCCGTCGGTGTAATAACTAACGGACCACCATATCCCCCTGAACCTTTTACAATTTTAATACTATTATAAGCCATTTTCGCTCCTCCTAATTCGTTTCAAAGTAATTATTTTTCTTAACGAAAAATAAATCTGATGCTCATCACGTATATCATTCCATTATACTGGGGTCATTTCATATACTGCTAAAAGTGGAACTGACATCCTAATTCGTTTCAAAGTATTTATTTTTCTTATTGAAAAATAAATCTGATGCTCATCACGTATATCTTTCCACTATGCTAGCCTATTCTGCTACTGCAACTTCATCGACTTCTTTGCTCAGGTTAATTCCTTGCTGTTTGCAGACAAAGGCAGTAGTGAAGTCTGTCGTCCAGCCGCCGATAAAGTTCATGACTAGACCAACAAACATATAACGAATCGCTAATTCCATTGAATTGAGACCTAATTGCGTGATTCCTTGTGCGATCCCCATCCATACGAACAATTCTCCTGGATTGATGTGAGGAAAAACACCGTTACTGGTATGACAAAATTGAGCGTTTGACGCATAATAGCTTGGCTTATAAAACTCTGGCAAAAAGCGCGCCATCGTAAAGGACATTGGATTTCCTAACATAAATGCAGAAACGAAAGGCAATACAAGGTACCGTGTGAATGGGTTTTTAGAAGATACTTTCGCAACCTTTGTTACGCGCTCTTCTCCTAGAAAAGCAATCAGTGTATTCATTGCTACCATCAACATTAGAACCACCGGAACGATCCCTGTCATCCAACTAATAAATGTTTCAGCGCCTGTTTGAAAGAGACTCATAAAGCCTTCCGCAAATTTTGTAATATAATCCATCATTAACACTCCTTCTTATATTTGTGAGTTGCTTTTCCTGAATTTCTCTTGGATCGAAAGCTTCATTAGAGATAATTGATTTCCTACATTGAAAATCGGTGATACGGGGGCTTTCTCTTGATGATTGCCTCTTTCCACTTCTAAATAAATTTTTTGTGCATTAGCCGCCGCTTGACGGGTCAATTTATTCTCCTTGATCAGCACAGGAGAATCGGTCAATTGATGAATATCGATACCAACAAATTGTGGACGCGGCTTGAAGCGTGCTAGGATTGAAGTCCCTTGCATCATCTCAGCTTCTTGAATCGTTCCTCTTTGGTCAACGCCTAACAACAAGATCGTTCCCGAAGCGATTTTCCCAGGGCGTCGTCCAATCGCAACCTTCCCTTTTCGCTTCATTCGAATATAGACAGAATTAAAATTCTTGATTTGTTTCATCCCTAGAAAAATTTGGAGAATGTATGCAATAATTGCGATTGCTCCTAAAACAAAAATATTCATATATGGCTCCTTCCTGATATATGAGATTCTTCTTATCCATTTACCAATAACTGACGATATTCTTCTTTAGTTTGAATCTGCTTCACCTGTTCTCTTAACGTTTCACTGGAGGAGATAACAAAAATCGTGTCATAAAAACTTAACAGCTCTTCCTCCACTGCTAAAGTCAGATTTTCTGGAATCGCTACCATAAAAATCAACTCAATATCTTCTGTAGAACACCCATCTGGATAAATTCCGATCGTCACAAGAATTTCCTCACTCTGCCGATTAATTCCATGAGGAAAGGCAATGCCATTATCGATGATTGCTGACTCTTCTTGAGCCTTCGTCAAAATGTAGTCTCTAAAAGAATCATCGATTAATTGTTGGACTCGCAGCTTTTCCAATAAAAGGATCAAATTCTCTTCATAAGCCAACTGCTTATCCAATTGTTCAAAAGAAAACTGAATATGCTCAAAAGTTGCTGCCTTGGAAGCAACAATTCGTTTCCATTCACTCAATAACCAGTTCTCATTAAACAAATCAGTCAGTTTTATGATGGCTGTTGTTGTCTTCGTATGCTTCAAGGGCACTGTGGTAAATACTGCGAAATAGCGATCCAAGTCCTTTGTCTCATATTCTTCCTCTGAATAATGAGCGATTCGAATATTCGGTCCTAAAACGGTTGCCAGCTGACGCTTGATCATTAAAGCCGTTCCTTTACCAGTGTTGCAGACTACGGCGATCTCTTTCATTTTAGGTTGAGTATCTAGTTTCAACGCCAATTCAAAATAGATCGCTAAGTATGAAAGTTCGGCTCTCTGAAAAGGTTTCTGTAGATAATTGGCTAATGCAGCGATTCCTATTTCCGCTAGCTCATGGGCAAAAGCATGTTTTTGTTTAAACTCTTCACGAAAGATATCATAAGTTTCAACTTGAAAAATAAGGCGATTAATCAAAAACATAAAATGAGCACGCATATTTCGAAACAACTCTTCTTGATCTAAATTGATGATCACGGCTTCATTGATTTGATTCATCATGTAATCAAATAAGGTTTTTACTTCTGGTGTATCTGCTTGATCCTCTGGAACCAAATTATTGTTGAAAATATTTAAGGGAAAGCAGAGAAAATCAAAATCAAATTTACTGATCGTCAAATGATAATCGGTTGCCAAATTAACAAATAATTCTTCCAATAAACTGTCGTCAGAAAAATAATTAACATAATAAGCAACTGCCTGTACCAATGGCTTCCCGGATCGAATCCGTTGAATTGTTAAATTGATCGTCTTTTGTAATAAGCCTAATGTCCGAAAATCTAATTTTTTACTTAGTGCGATTTCGTCAATGGACTGCAGTAAATCCTCTGTTAACGGAGGCTGTTCCAAATAATCATAGGCATGGTGCAGGTAGAGCAGCCGCAATTGGGATTCTGTACCTGCGATCTTCAAGCCTTTATTGGGTGTACCAATCAAAGAAATTTGATATCTGGTCATCAACTGTTTTAAGTTTCGTAAATCCTTATTAACCGTTGAACGACTGACTCCTAACACTTCTGATAAATCATCAATGACGATGTAACCCTCTTGCTTCATGAAACAATCGATTAAGACGGCAATCCGCTTTGTGCTAGAATTGAAATCTGTTTGCTGCTTTAAGCTACCGTTCATGATTTCCGAAAACTGTTGCGAATCCATCACTTTTAACGAGTAGCTCGTGTCTTTTTCCTCAATCACCGCAATTTGTTCCATTTGATCATTCAATAATTGAATCGCTTTTTTGGTGGTTTGTGCACTTGTATCGGTTATTTTCTGCAATTCATTCAAACTCAGCCGATCATGAGTAATAAAATGCTGTAATAATTGATACCAGCGATTGATTAATGCCATCTTATTACCCCACCTTCTTTTAGCCTCGTGTTTTTCCTCCGGCAACGTTGGTCGTAACGCCTGTAATATAGCTAGACCGATTAGATAAATAATAGCATACTAGATCAGCGACTTCACTGAGCTTCCCGCTGCGCCCCAAGGGGATTGTCGTTGTTTTATCATAGTTTTTACGAAGCTCTTCAACCGTAATCCCCCGTGTGTAAGCTAACGCAGTCTCATAAGCCTCCGTTCGCAAACCAGTTTCTTCCATAATTCCAGGGGCGATTCCTACTACGCGAATGCCCTGCTTGCCTAACTCCTTAGACCAAGACCGTGTAAAGCTATTGACGGCTGCTTTCGTTGCTGCATAAGGACTTTGGCCTTCTGATCCCTCTAGTCCACATTCTGAAGACATATTGATAATGACACCTTCATGCCTTGGCATCATTGTTCTTGCCACTGCCTGTGTCATAAGGAATAATCCCTTTTGATTAATTGCCATCATCTTGTCAAATACCTCATCGGATAACTCAAATTGACCATGAGGGTTTTCCTCATCCACTAATAGACGCGGAACATTAATTCCCGCATTATTGACTAAGCCGTCAATCTGACCAAATTCTTCAATCACTTTCGTAACATTTTCCTCTACTTGCTGTCGGTCTGAGATATCAGTCTGAAAGTAGTAAAGATTTTCATGAACGACCTTTCCAGGCTGAAGATCAAAGTTTGCTACTACTACTCCTTGCTCTAATAATTCATCAATGATGCTTGCACCAATACCTGAAGACCCTCCTGTTACAATCACTTTTTTTCCTGCAACGTCTAACCAATCTGACATTTACGTTCCCTCCTCTTAATTACACGCCAAGTATAGAACGCTTATTGAAAATGATTAATACGCTCTTTTTTTTCAGTCAGAAAAAAAAAGTGCACTAATTTGTGAAAAGTGAACAAAAAAGCTTAAGTAGACGATTCTACTTAAGCTTTTTCTAGTATGCTATTCATTTCTTTTTGCAGCAATTGTGGGGAACGTTCAATCGCATCAATCGTATCCCCCGCAATATGTGAGGTAATCACCACATTGTCCAATTTCAGTAAAGGGTCATTAGGCGTAATTGGCTCCTCCCATAGAACATCTATCCCTGCACCGGCGATCGTTTTATTTGTTAAACACTCGAGCAAATCTTTTCGATTAATGATATCTGGTCGCGCTGTATTGATCAAATAGGCATTCGGCTTCATCCGTTTTAATAACGTATGGTCAATGATATTTTTCGTCTCTGGAACAACTCTTAAATGCAGGGATACCACATCCGAATCGCTAAAAATTTCCTCTAGTCCCTTTAGCTTCACTTGGTAGCCTTCTTGATCTAAAGTTTTCTGATCGGTAAAAGCATCATAGGCGCTAACCTCTAGTCCGAGGGCAGTTAATCGTTTTGCCACAATCCTTCCAATATGCCCCAATCCAACCAGACCGACCTTTAGGTTCGAGAAAGAGGTTTTGTAGGCGTCGTTCGAAAAATTTTGCGGCCAATTGCCCTTCCTCACTTGGATCGCAGATGCAGCAATGTTGCGAACGGTAGCATACATTAAACCAATGGTAAAATCAGCGACAGGTTCTGCATTACGAATGACATTAATCACCGATAGACCATCCAGCTCTTTCACTGCCTCTAAATCAATATGCTCTAATCCGCCGCGACAGGTGCCGATAAGTTTAAGCTTATTTCCATGAGCTAATAAGTTTCTTGAAACAGGCGCTAGATGTACTAACAAATACTCGGCGTTGGATACTGCGGACAATAATTCCGATGACCACTCAAAATTGTTAGGTCCGTCTTGCTCTAAAACCTTAATTACCTCACGAAATTCCGATCGAGTTTTTTCTGCTTGCCATTCGAATTTTTGAATATTGATTGGTGGATCAAGCTTCAATTCCTCTGCTGCTTTAGCTAAGTTATCTGCCGAAACAAATGGATCACCAATCACCACTACATTAGTCATTTTGCTGACCTTCTTCCGACAATATCCCTGCTTTAGGTTTCACGTGAAACTTTGCCGCTAGGTCGATAAGCTGCTGATCAGTAATCTGTTGCTTAATATCCTGTCTGGTGGAGCAAATCTGTAAATAAATTTGAGCGGCCTTTTCTGCTGTTTCAACTAGACCAAAGGCATCATCCATGGTTTGTCCTGCGCTCATAATTCCATGGTGGGGCCAAATAACGATTCGTGACTCTCGCATTTTTTCAGCGGAGGCTGTCCCTAATTGATTTGTCCCTGCAATCATCCATGGAAGAACCGATACACCATCAGGAAAGACAACAATACATTCTGTAATCATCTGCCAGAGCGTTTTAGTAAATTTCTTTTCATCTAGCTCATGGATAAAGGTCATTGCCGATATCGCAGTTGCATGCGTGTGCAGGATTACCCGATGCTCTGGATCTTGTGCCAGACGTACCGCATGACATTGCAGGTGCGATGCTAACTCACTCGTAGGTAAATCGTCTCCTTCTAATCCCCACAGCAAATCATATTTGTCACCTTCGGCAGTAATTCGAATAATCGCTAAACTATCCGCCGGATTCTTTTGGACATTTTTGAAATACTTGCCTGAACCGGAAACTAGAAAAATCTCTCCTGCTAAACTCTTTACAGTAAAATCTAACGCAATGGTCTTTTTTACCTGATGGACATTGAGATAATACTGTACCTCCTCCAGTGGCAGACGGTAACTAATATTTCCGCCATTTCGTTCGGCCCATCCATATGCCCATAGCTGATGAGTCGCTTCGCACATTTCTCGAATAAATGGTGCTTGACTGATTTCATGAATCTTCATTCCATCACCCTCCGTTATTACAAGGTTAAAGGAGGAGCGTAATTAGTCGCGCAACGATCAGAAAAGCTATCCCCAAGCCGCCATGGATCCAGTACGTTTTACTTTTAACAACATCTCCATTGGCTCCAATAACCAGCCTTTTTGCGCCATCAAAAAAGATTTTGATAAAGAATGCCAATCCAATCAAAACAAATAAATCGCTAATCATCGTCATCCTCCTTTCTCGTTATTCGTTAGTTCTGTCCATAATAGGCATTCGCCCCGTGCTTACGTAAATAGTGTTTATCCAAAACACGTTGTGGCAGTTCTTCTGCAAAAGAATTTAATTGACGAGTCAATAAATTCATCTTGCATACCTCCTCCAAAACCACAGCATTCATAACTGCACTATGAGCATCTTTTCCCCAAGTAAATGGGCCATGTCCATGGAGCAGTACTCCTGGAACTTCCAAAGGCTTGATTTCGCGCTGCTTAAAGGTCTCGACAATGACATTCCCCGTCTCATGCTCATAGCCTTCATCGATTTCATTTTTGGTCAAGAAGCGCGCACATGGAACAGAGCCATAAAAGGTATCCGCATGAGTCGTCCCCATCGCTGGAACATCCAAACCTGATTGTGCCCAAGCTGCTGCCCAAGTCGAATGCGTATGAACGATTCCGCCAATTTCTGGAAATGCCTTATACAATACTGCATGAGTTGGCGTATCTGATGATGGATTCAGTTCTCCCTCGATTACCCTATTTTCTAAATCAACGACTACCATATCCGACGCCTTCATTTCTTCATAACTGACACCGCTAGGCTTAATGACAAAATAGCTTGTTTCAGGATCATAGGCACTGACATTTCCCCAGGTATATTTAATTAACCCCTGTTTAGGTAAGGCTAGATTCGCTTGAAATACTTCTTCTTTTAATTGTTCTAACATTGATTCGGTCCCCTTTTACTCTGGATTGACTGCAACAACGATTTTGTTATAAGCAAGCTCACGCTTAAACATTTTAGGCAGCACATCTGGTAAATCCGTTAACGTGATCTCATCACTCACCATTTCTTTGAATTTGATTCTGCGTTTGGACATTTCTTCTAATGTCGCTTCCCATGCACGTCCAGGATAAGGCGCGGTATAGGAATTCCATGAGCCTGTAATTGTCAGCTCTGCACGCATAATGCGTTCTGCCTCATGTTCAGACAAGGGCAGATCCTGATGGGAGATGCCTACCAATACTACCGTCCCATGTTTACGTGTAATCAATAAGGCCTGCTTCTGAGTGAATTTACTACCCGCCGTTTCGATCACAACATGGACGCCTAAGCCTGTTTCTGCCTTGATAGCTTCTTCTAGATCCTGCTCTTTGCTGTTGATTGTTACATCTGCTCCGAGTTGTTTTGCTAATGCCAATTTTTCATCAAAAATATCGACGGCAATGACTTTTTTTGCTCCGAATATTTTCGCGATTTGAATCGCAAATTGTCCGATCGGTCCACAGCCAAGAACTGCTACTGTATCACCAACCTTCATGTTCGCCCGCTGCATTGCATGCCAGCTAATTGTCGCCGGCTCTACCCCTGCCGCTGACAACAAATCCAAATCTTCCGGCATTACCACGCAGTGTGCTTCGGGAACCTTCACGTATTCAGCAAAAGCTCCATTACTGCCTGTACCGATTATGTTATAATTATCACTGAGACCATAGGAGCCTTCTTTTGTATATTCAGAATTAGGGTCCGGGATCAATGGTGCAACAGCGATCTTGTCTCCGACTTGAACTTTAGTGACTTGTGATCCTACCCGATCAACTGTTCCACTGAATTCATGTCCTAAAATGAGCGGATACATTCTTGCACCATCTTCTAAGTTTGCGCGGGGCACATCTGAGCCGCAGATCCCCGCGTAAGCGACTTTTACTAATACTTCCTCTTCACCGATATCAGGAATCTCTACCTCTTGAACTTCCAAAACACCGGGTTTTATTAATACACTTGCTTTCATCTTTTCTGTCATCTTTTCTTTCATCCTTCTCTACTAAGCTACCTTTGTTTTGGCTTCTGGAATTTCACCGCTGTTTTTCGCTGCAGCTCGTTCAACATATCCATAAAAGGCTTCTTTATTTTTACGGAATAAGAAGTAAACAACAAAGTATGCGACGATCGTCAAGCCAATCCACAATGGATTCTGACTTAAAAAGGCTAAGAAAATTAGTCCAAAAATTGGTTTTCCTAAAATATTGAAACTGGTTACCATCAATGCGCCGGCTGGTAAAGTAACCCCTACCGTTTGTGCAATCTCAGTAAACATTGGCGCAGTGTAAGAGCACATGTACAATCCTAGGCTGAACCAAATCACTCCATTGATCAGTGTTTTGGCGATATTTCCGTTTGATAAACATACTAAAGCTTGTACCATATACGGAATAGCCAATAAATCAACTACTGGCAATGTTTGGTTACCTGGTAAAATCATTGCGATGAATACCATAATTGGGATCAAAAGAATTCCTGAGATCAACGTTGCTGGTTCACCATAGCCTGTCGCATCATTTACGCCAAGATACCATTCGCGTCCCTCGTTATTGCCGCGAACATTTTTACTCGCTGCTTGTGAGATCGGGTTGAAGGCTTGTGAGAAGATTCCCGCTACTTTCGGGAAGATCGCCATCACCGCACTTGTCGCGATCGCTACTTCTGTGATCTGTCCCCAAGCAGATAGCTCTGCCAAATTGCTGATATTTCCTAAAATCCCTAAAAATAGACCTAAGAACAATCCTAACGAGATTGGTTCGCCAAGAAACCCTAACTTCTTCTGCAGGCCTTGAGGATTCAAGCGTACTTTATGCAAGCCAATCATATTCCAAATCGGGTCCATCAAGAGAGCAAAGATTCCCGGCTCGATATTATGCATAGCAATGATCGTGCAATTTGGATAGTGATAATAGCTTGACCATCTTCTGGCTAACATTTCCGATAATAATAGGCTGTACATATTCAATAAACACATTAAGACAACTGCTAAGATCATATTTTTTGTAGCTAAATACACCATCGAGCCCCAAACCATATAAGAATAGTTATTCCATAAATCAGAAGGCTGGAATACGTTGGTCCACTTCACTAAAAAAAGTACCGTCTGTAAAACTAAAGCGATCACTAGATAGATCATACCCGCTTCTGTTGAATAAGCCACCAACGCCGTTGCCTGCCAGCCCACATCGAATGCTGGAAGATTGATTCCTGTTTGATCGACCATTTGTTGAACGACTTTCGAAATAATTGGGGTGTATGAGTTCAAAATCAAAGTAAAGCCCATCAGCCCAACACCTGCATATAATCCAGATAAAAATGCCTTTTGCGTCTTCACTTTCAATACTTTAGCAACAACAAAAATCATCACTGGAACAAATACAGCCGATCCAAACGTATCAAAAACGCTTTTTAATGTTTCTAACATCTCATTACTCCTTTTTCAATTTAATGTATTTAATTTTCGTATCGAAAATTAAGTCTGATTTTCAAGCCAAACAACTTTTAGCTAGCACTTTTTTACAAGGCTAATTCCCATTTAGGAAATCATTTTTCCAAAATTAAGAAAAATGAATCTAATTGTCATTGCGCATACCATTTTACTAACTTGCTAAAGCAAGAAGTAAAACTGGCAAACTGGCATCCTTTTTCAATTTAATGTATTTAATTTTCAATATGCCGAAATTCAATTAAACCAATACCTGTGTATCGCTTCTTCGCAAGAAACCAAAAACAACCTGTTCTTTAAATTTTAGTTCTCTAAGGCTAATAAAACACCGTCTACTTCTTCTAAAAATTCTTCTTCCCCAAACCCGGTTAAAAAGCCAATTGCATTTACTACTGGAATTCCGTAGTCTCCATCTGGTAAAGGACTTGTATAAGTAATAAAATCAAACTTCCCAGTCTTTGCTAGAGACAACGCTTCATTCGGATTTGCCTCTGTTGTATCAACGATATAGCCTTTTTCTTCCAACGTCTCTCTTAATTTTTCCGCCACCATTGATGATGTCACCGTTCCTGATCCACACACAGACAATACATTGTATCTTTTCATTGTTGCTCCTCCTTTTATTTTCGCTTTATGCGATTTCTAATTCCATTTTTGCCACGATGTTATACATCTCTTCCACAGATGACGCCCGCTCTAACCGCTTTAAGGTTTCTACGTCTTGGAAAAGTCCCATCAGCTTGCTAAGCATCTTGACTTGACCATCTGGGTCCTCCACCGCCATTAAAATGACCAATGATACACAGACTTTTTCTTCTGGATTGATCATTGAGCAAACCTCGATTGGTTCTGCTAAAGTCGCGATTGCTAAAGCGGATTGGTATACATGCTCACGATCCGTATGGGGAATTGCGATCCCATAATCGCCCATCTGCAATCCCGTAGGAAAGCCCTTCTCTCTTTCCAGTACCGCTGGAACATAAGTATTTTTTACATAACCCAGCTCTTCCATTTTCCCACCCAAGAATGAAATCATCTCTTCGTAATCTTGTGGCTTCATTTTGCTAAAAAGCAACTCTCGTTTGATCACTAGATCCCTCCTATTCTTTTTTTTTGCTTCTTGCTTAACCAAAAGATAGCACGGAAACGCTTTCTTTTGAATTTCTTTTGAACTCATTTTTTACTGAACCTATTCCGTAATATTTGTATGACTTGCTGAAAACATTGATTTCACAAGTGTTTTCTCTGTCATTTATTAGCTAAACTGCTCAATCATACAAAAATCCCCGCTCTCAAAAAGAACGGGGAGTCATTTTTCACTATTTTTTGAAATCTTGGATAATCGCCAAAAGCGCGTCTTTATCTTGCGCCTGATCCATTCGTTGAATCGTTTTTGGATCGCTTGCGATTTTCAATAGCTGCATCATTGGTTGGATATGCATTTTTTTGTCAATCGCTGAAATAACTACTACATATCGGTAGCACTGTCCTTGACTGGAGAAACCCTGTGGGATTTTGGCTAAACACATTCCCAATTCACGAGCCCCATTTTCAGGAATGGTATGGGGAATCACGATCTGATTTCCTAAGACAATACTGGGAGTGACCTCCGGAAACTGTTCCTCAAGATGGCTTAAGTAGCTCGGCTCAACGATTCCACGAGCAATCAAATTTTGTGTGGCTGCCTGCAGTATTTCCAGCCAAGTTAGTTTATTCGGTAAGATGACAATACTTTCCTTCGTAATCAGGTCACTTAAATTCAACTTCGTTTCATTCGTCAAGATTTCTTGATCTTGAATTTGGAAAATCGAATTGTAGGAGATCATTAACTCTTTACGAATCTTTCCTTCTGTCTCATCATCCATAGGAAGGTGTTTTCTGACGATGGACAGGATGTGATCCGGCTGTAATTTATAACTATCAATTTTATAAATCAGCTGGATGACTTCATTGACGATTAACGTTTTGTTCATTGCTGAAAGATCATTTCCTACAACGATCACTGGGAACTCTGTGGTTAATGGCGTAGTTGAGAAGATCAATTGAACCTCTAAGCACTCCTCTTTTTCGTAAAATTCACGAATCGAAAAAGAGCTGACAAAATGAATCATCGGAAACCAGTTATCTAACGTTTTTTCCAGCAGCTTTGAACTAATGATGCCGTTTGGACAAACTACCGCAGCTTTAACAATCGTATTATCAAGATTGATTGGTTTTTCCTTTTGCATATATGCTCCAATGAACATAGTGATCAGATATATTTCATCGTTGGGAATTCGTTCTTCAAAAAATTCTTCTAAGGGCGCAATCGATGATTTCACAATAAAGAACAGCGGATCCAATTGATTCTTAACGATATCCGTAAGCGTATAATCGGAAGTCAAACCATAGCGAATGCGATAATAGGCGGGGGTTAAATGCAACGCTAAATTCTCAATTAATTGGGCTTTGTCATTCAGTTGAATGATTGTATTTTTTTCTAGCTGAGCAATAAACAATTCGATGTGTTTTCGCAGCTCCACTTTATTAAGTGAAAAGATATTGCTTAAATCAGTAATTTTTAAGGATAGGATATAAAGACACAGATACAGATGTTCCGTATAGGATTTTGGGAGCATGCTTTGTCCAGCCAATACTTTTACGATTGCCGCATATTCGTTGGTATCCATAATTTCTTTTGCCAGCAAGCCAAAACGCTGCTCAATAAGATGCTCGTTCTTTACTCGACGATCCAGCAAGACTAAGAAATAAGGAGCTGTCTGAATTCTATTATCGGTATATTGAACTTGCAATTCTTCCTCCACCAAGCGCAACATTCTTCTCTGGGCCTCAATTTCCGTTACCTGAATAGCCAAGTATTTTTCAAAAATAAGGCGATTGTAAATGGACTCCATCACTTGATCCGTTACAACAAGAATCAATCCACGGATCGCTTCCTCATCCCCTCGAAAATAATATCCACCCTTTCTAGAATAATCGATGGTCAGCTTATGTCTGCTCAGCTGTTTCTTGAGTTTCTTGATGTCCGAGACAATCGTATTTTTACTCACCTCTAAACTTTCCGAAAAGTGATAAAGCGAGAGATAGTCTGCGGAAAAAATCAATAATAAAATAACTAGTAATCGATGATCCTCATCCAGAAAACTATTTTCATCCGCCTGTAATTGGCTTTCGCTATTCATGATTCCCGAAAAGTCATCCACCACCTTTGTATCAACGACAAAACTCCCATTGCGTGATCGAATAATTTTTCGATAGCTATTCTCTTCCAGATAGTCATTTATTTTTTTCAGTGCGTAATCTAACTGATTGCGAGTAAGTCGGTATTTTTCCATGATTTCTTTGGAAGAAATTTTTACTGTAGAAGCGACGGTTTGTAAGACCTGTACACTCCGATTATCAAGGTCCATCTGTTTCCCTCCTGTCTGCCATTTTTTCCTTTAGTCTAGCCTGAACAAGAAAAATAGTAAACGGTTTCTTTTCGAAAGAATTTTAAAATAACAAAAAAGTTGCACTGAAACATCAGTACAACTTCCTTCATTTTATTAAAATTCTCCTGGATTCGATTCGATCATCACTTTGATCTCGTTGCCCTCCATCACTTTATCAAAGGCTTCACGCCAATCTGTCAGGGGATATTTTTTCGTGATCATCTCTTCGATATTAATCGCGCCCTTCGCCAATAAATGAATCGCAATTGGCCAATCATATGGGTTTTGCGAACGACTGCCAATGTATTCAATCTCTCGTTGGATAATGGATTCCGTATCCAGATCCACCATTTTGTTCGCGAATAGACCAACTTGAATGAATTGCCCTTGTTTTCGGATCAATGGTAGACTGGCATTCACCGCAGGTACTGCGCCAGAGGCGTCATAAACCTTATCCACTCCATAGTCATTCGTCACTTCTTTAACGATCTTAGCCAGATCTTCTTTCATCGTATCCACGATGACATCCGCCCCAAGCTTTTTCGCTAATTCTAAACGGTGCGCGTCTTTTGTGATCCCGGTCATAATAACGAATGCCCCAATTTCTTTGGCAATCTGTAACAAGAACAAGCCAATAGGACCAGGTCCCATGATAATGATCGTATCTTTCAGTTCTAAATGACTCTTTTGATACATCGCATGTACGCAGCAGGCCAGTGGTTCACTCATCGCCGCGCCTTCATAACTCAAATGATCCGGCAATAAATGAATACTTTCCTCACGTGCCACTACATAATTGGCCATAGAGCCATTTTGCTGCGTGCCAATTCCCTTGCGATGCGGACATAAGTTGTATTGCTTTTCCTTACAGTAATCGCATTCACCGCAGACATAAAAGGTCGTCTCACTAGTCACGCGATCGCCTACTTTGATCTTAGTAACTTTTTCTCCTACTTCAACCACTTGACCAGAAAATTCGTGTCCCAGTACGACAGGCGTGGTAGGATTCTTATATTCGCCTTTAAAGGTATGAATGTCTGACCCACAGATACCCGTGTAAGCTACTTTAATCAATACCTTATCCTCTGTTGCTTCAGGTACTGCTAAGTCAATAAATTCCATTTGGTCATAGCCAGGTGCCTGTTTGGAAACACCCTTCATTGTTTTACTCATTGATATAAGCCTCCTACATTACTTGTGCAACTAATTCTGAGAATTTCAAGAAGATCCATTTTAAAAAGTTCCCACCAGTATCTAAGTTCGTGATTTCTGCTGCCCCGTCTGGGAATTTCACGATACCTTGCGCCATTTCGGTAATAACTGGTGCGAAGTTTGTCGCCATCAATAACGCTACTGCCATGACCACCGTCAATGAAATCACGGAGTGTAAAATATTTCCCTTGCGACTAGGAACAACCAAGGCTGCAAAGAAAGGAATGGTTGCCAAATCTCCAAAAGGCAACACGCGGTTTCCTGGTAAGATTACTGCTAAGAACAAGGTGATCGGCACCATCAAAAGACCGGTGGACAATGCCGCTGGTGAACCTGTTGCTAATGCAGCATCCATTCCTAAATAAATTTCGCGATCTCCATAACGGCTTTGCAGTAATTTTTGCGCACCTTCTTGAATCGGGATCAATCCCTCCATCAAGATTTTTACCATACGTGGCATCAAGAACATGACACCGCCCATATTCATTCCGATTTGCAGGATGCCGATAAAGTCATAGCCTCCCAGCAAGCCTAGGAACATCCCGATAATGATCCCCATGATCATCGGTTCACCGAAAATCCCAAAACGTTTTTGAATTGTTTCAGGTTTCACATCTAATTTATTGATACCAGGAATCTTATCCACCAGCCAGCCGACCGGTAAAGCTAAAACTGCATAACCTTGAGCCGAACCTGTGGTGATGCTGATTCCTTCTAAGCCATAATATTCTTGAACTTTAGGTGCTGTCTTGTCTGCAATGATTTGAATAATAATTGTAAACAAAATCCCGCACAGGATGCCAAAGAAAAAACTTTTTGTTACAATATAACCAGTTGCTGCCACAGAACTAACATGCCAGTAGTTCCAGATGTCAATATTCAGTGTTTTCGTTCGATTTAATGCCAACATAATTAAATTTACGATCAAGATCACTGGAATCATCACAGCCGCGATTGGTTGCGCCCATGTCCCGGCTGAGACTGCTGGCCAGCCAGCATCAATGATCGTCAAGTTCAGACCGAACCGCTCGACCATCGCTTGTGCTGCTGGGCCTACATTTGTGGTCAATACCGTGATAACCAAGTTGATCCCGATCATTCCGATACCAACTGTAATTCCGGAAATAATTGCTTTTTTCACTGGAACCCTAAAAATAATTCCGACAATGAAAATGATAATAGGGAGCATGACACTCGGGCCAGCACCTAAAATACTCTGCACCACATCCATTAAGCTATCCATTTCATTCATTCCTCCTAATTTGTTTAAATGTATTTATTTTTAAACTAAAAATAAATCAGCGTCTTACCACATACGTCCTTTCCGCAAATTGCAAAATCCTATTGATCCGCAAAACGCGGAACGAACATACATGTAGTTAAAAAATTATTGAATACCCTTTGCTGCTTCGATGATTTGATTCTCAACTTTTTCGGTTCCGATACCCGTCAAAAAGGCCATTGCTGAGATCGCAGGAATTTTGTATTGAGTCGGCAACATGGTCGTTGAAATCAACATGTCTGCTTCATCTTGCTTTCCAGCTGCTTCTGCAATCTTGATCTGTGTGATTTCCACCGGCATATCATTTCTGGCAAATAAATCCTCTACCTTTTTCATAACGACTGTTGATGTTGCGATCCCTGCTCCACAAGCTACTAATACTCGAATTGTTTTCATAATGTTTCTCTCCTTTTTTCTACAATTGATTTTTTTTAATCGTGCTGATTAACTCATTTTCTGTGGTGGCTAATAAAAGTTCTGATAAAACCGTTTCATTTTGCAATAATCCCATCAACGATTGCAGCATTTTCAGCTGGGCATGGGGCTGATTCAATCCTAGAACAAAGACAATTTGAGCCTTTACTTGGGTACTGTTGTCTTCCATACTGTAAAAAACAACCGGCTCTTGAAGCGTAATCACCGCTACGAATTCTTCCAATACACACTCAGCGTCTGTATGGGGAATCGCTGCCCCGAAGTTCATCAATTGAATGCCTGTGGGAAATGTCTCTTCTCGTTTTCTGATCCGTTCTAGGAAATCATCCCTTACCCAGCCTAGATCCAAAGCCTTCTGAGCTACCTGCTCAAATAATTCTGCCTGGTTAGAAAAATTTTCTTGCGCAAAAACTAGTGGTTCCTTTACGTAAGAACTTAGTGTCGTTTCTGTCATTATTTTGCCCTCCAATACTCATCGTTGAAACGAATCAACGCCTCCCGAATCTCTTCCTTCGTAGTTGCTTTTTCTAATTGTGTTAACTCGTTCGCTCCAGCTAAACTCATCATTTCAAAAATCAAATCTAAATGTTCTTCTTTATCATTAGATCCCAACAAGATGACCGTATGGATTTTTCTGCCATCCTCTGTCGGAATTCCTTTTCTCACGAGTCCTAGACTAATACCTACGCCGATTGCTCCAGCCTCACTCACAGTATGGGGCAACGCAATTTTATGGCGTAAGACGGTGTATGCTGGCAATGTCGGCATTTCTTTTTTCAATGCGTTGATGTACTCTGTCGTGATCACCTGCTGCCGTTCTAAAGGACGAGCTAATGCTTCTAAAACCTCCGACCAGCTGATCTCTTCTTCAAAGATCTGGATCGTTTCCCCTTTTAAAAGATCAATCAAATGCGGTCGTTTCTTTGCTAAAATTTTCGATTCCTTAGGAGCAAACAAACTGAGTAATTCTTCATAAAGACTTGCTTCATCTAGGACCTTGGCGTGTTTTTTTACCACTGCTAAAATTTTCTCTGGAGTAACAATTTCTGTCTGGATGATTGCCGTAGATCGCAGAACTCTTTCCCTTAGTTGGCGTTTTTCCTGCTCTGAGAGAAAGTTATTGACTACAAATACCTTCTTCTCCGTTTTTAACGGTACCGCCGAGAAAATAAAATCGACATCGTAGTCCTTTCGATAGAATTCCCGCGCAGACATTGACATAATAAAGTCAATTTCAGGCAACAGGTTCTTCAATGTGTTCTCCAATAAAACAGCGATTGAGATACCATTGGGACAGACAATGATTGCCCGTTTACGATTTTCTGGATGGACAATTTCTGTGCTTTCAACAATATGACTTCCGATAAACAGTGAAATAAAAAACAATTCCGCATCCGGTACTGATTGCCCAAAATAGGTTTCCAACGGACCACTCGCTTCTTTGACTAAATAAAAGAGTGAAAATAAATTGGCGTCTTTGTTTTCCTGATAAAAACGAGTCTGCAGATTCAAGTGATATTTGATTCGATAGTAGGCTGGCCTCATATGGACTAGCAAACGTTCTAAAAGCTTTTCCTTCTCTTCTAAATTGACACTGGCAATTCGTTCAAAATTGGCAATCACTTTTTCCAAAGCTTCCTTCATCTTGTTGATCTCTTTTACTGATAAAATGTCGCCCCGAGAAAGGTTAGTGGTCAACAGCAGCATCGTTACATAAACTCGTTCATTCTCACTTAAACCATCAACATCCCAAATGACCCGATCCGCCGCTAAATATTCCTTTGTATCTGCCAGTTCTCGATAATTCACTTTAAAGCTATAGGAGATCAGTTTCCCTTTTTGCGCCCGTCGGATCATTAGAATAATCAATAGCGGCAAGGTTTTTAGTCGTTCATCCGTGAATTGTACCTCTAGCTCTTCCTCCACCAACTCTACTCGTTTGCGGAAAATGTCGATCTGTTGCGGATCAATATTAGCAAATTGGATGATGAAGTTGATTCCGTTGTACATCACTGCTAAATTATTCAACAAGTCGGATAAAACATTCCGCTTATTCCATTCATCTCCTTGAATGAAGTAACCTTTTTGCCTGGTATACTTCAACGTTAATTGATGTTGCTGCAATTCTTGGTCGACCGCCTTCAAATCTCGCAGCACGGTATTCCGACTGACCTTCAATTCATCAATAAAATGATTTAGTGATAAATAATCCTCTTTACTCAATAGCATCAATTCAATTATGGCTGCTCGCTCTTTGCCGGAGAATACATAACTTTCCACTGTTTCCCCTAGCTGCTCATCACCACCCTTATAATTTGAAAGAATCTCATTTGCGATGAGAAAATGACCATTTTTTGTTCGTTTGATTTCGCTCAGTTTTTCTTCTAATAAGGAATCATTGATTTTTTTCAACGCATAATTCAATTGCCCTCGCGTCAAATCAAACTTCTCACATAACGCCTTACTAGTAATTTGTGGGTTGTTAACTAATTCAACAAAAATCTGATTTGTCCGTTCTTCTAAATTCATTGTCATCCCTCTTTACCTCTTCAATTTATATGAAAAACGCTTACATTTCTACCTTCTTTGTTCCCAATTAATTCGGTGTTCTTTATGCAACTTGGTGCTTACAAATACTTTCTTTCACAAAAAAAATTGATCAAAAACTAAAAACCCTTAAATAAAGGTGAAAAATCACGTTAACGTTTCTGTTTTTGATCACACATTATGCAACTTGGTACTCTCGTTCTCTACTCATTTTAGCAAGAGTCTCATTATTTGTCTGTTTTTTATGTAAGCTAGACTTTACTGTTTTTTACAGAAAAAAATCTGACACATTAGCTGTCAGATTTTTATTTCTTGAGTATTCTATTTTTTTTTAAGAAATCTGGCTTATTCTACTGCTAAGCGTATCTCATAGGGAGCGATTCTAAACAGCTGAACCAAAATATTGTTTACCTGTTCAAATAATTCCTTATTGTCATCATACTGTTGCTTTGTTTGAATTCGCTGATTGCCTGCTTGATAAATTATTTGGTCCCCTAGATATTTCGGTTTGATCACATCATTATCCTTTTTCAAAACAATCTCTTCTTCTCCGATTCCGATTGGAATAGCTGTCTCCCGCCAACCATTTTTTTGGGCGATTGCTTGGACTAGTGAGGGAACATCAAACTGATCTAATACAGCGGATCGTTGATCTTCAAAATGAATCGTGAAGGTCTCTGTATTTTGTAGACCACAGGCATTACACCCACCCTCAATCAAAAAGGCTTTACTGGAAATCGCTGCTTTAGGCACGCTGATCCCTCACTTCTTGATAAATTTGAGTCATAGCGTCCACGTCCAAATCAGCAAAGGTCGAAACCACGACATCCGCAAAGGCCAAATCTTGCTTTGGAAAAGCCGGATTGGCAAAACCTATACAGACCATTCCTGCATTATGAACCGCTCCGGCACCATTTTTCGTGTCTTCAATGCCTAAACAATTTTCAGGCTTTATACCTATTCGCTCTGCCGCAGCTAGATAAACATCTGGGGCTGGTTTTGAATGGGTTACCTCTTCTGTACTAACGACTTCTGAAAAATACTCAGACAAGCCAATTTCCGCCAAATTTACCTTGATCTCTGCTAACGATGAGGATGACGCTACAGCTAATGTTAAGCCGCCATCATACAATCGCTTCACGAACTCCTGTACGTGAGGTATTACCTTGATTCCATCGCGTTTAATCATTGCTTGGCGCAAATCAGTCATACGCTGAACATACGCTGCTACAGATAAAGGCAGTGAAAATTCTTGCTTCATTTGTTCCCACATATACTCACTAGTCGTTCCCATGAACTGAAAATGATAGCTTTCTTCTACTTCGTGCCCGGACTCTTTTAAGATCTGTGATTTACTTTGGAAATACGTATATTCTGAATCTACTAATACACCATCCATATCGAAAATAATCGCTTCTAGCATAGATACCCTCCTTGAACTCTCCTTCATTCATTGAAAAATAAGAGGCACCGCACCTCAAATTGACAATAGATATTCTCAAAATAGTTTACCATAGGATTTTCGATAAATGGAACTGGATTCTTTTACTTAAAGAGACAAAAATACGTTTATCTAGACCAGAAGGTATATTTTAATGAAACTCTTAATTATAATACAATTCACTTTCCTTTTTCAAACCGTAAAATCGCCATTTACCCCTCAACTTAGCATATTTACATTCTACAAAGCCTAATTCTTCGTTTCAAACCTTCGAAATTGAGGGGGCTTGTTCGATTTTGCGGTTCGCTTTTATTTTTGAAATGCTCTATCTTATAGTCATCGGCCGAATATTTTTTTGAATAAACCATGTGAGAAAGGAAATTCCCTTCTCTCTTTGTGAACCAAAAATAAGGAGGAGATCCCATGAATGAACAAGTTCTTTCGTACCGCCAATTGTTCAACTTAAAATCAACAACCTTAGAAAAACGCATCAAAGACTATTACTACAGTACACAAAACATCAGTTTAACGATCAAATACATTCTCACTTTAAAAGTACGGCACCAGCTAGGTGCGGAGGAGTTTGCCTTCATTCTGAAGGATCTTGTCCGTGAGATTTTTATGAACACCAAAGCCACTCGCACCATGAAGCGCTTCTTTTATTATTTTCAGGATTACTTCATGGCACCTGAATGGCAAGCATTAAAACTGAGAACCTTCCCTATCCGTAACTTTGGTGAAAAAGCCGTGTCCCTTGTCCGTTCCTTGATTGCCAAAGTCCGTCCTGATGAAACGAATGAACCTTGATGAAAAAGAATCTACACAAAATATTTAAGAAAGGAAAAGAAGGATATGCAACAAGATTTAGTCGCGACCTTTACCAATGGTCTAGGAAAAACACACGACTGGAAATATAGCAATCTAAAGAATGATCTGCCAATACCCGTCATCAAAGAAGCTTGCGAACTCTTAACCACGTTGGATATTTTTGAAGAAAATGGCGTAAAACTATTTGATAAAGTGGTCACCGCAAAGATCATCACCACCACAGAAACCGAGATTTTCGATAAAGAAAAGGAGTCCAAAGAAGAAATCCCTTGCGATAAAGAAAAAATGGTTCCTTTTCCAAAGATTGAGAAAGAAACCAAAATTCCAGCTGTTAAAACCGAAAACAGCTATAACTATTTATTCGATGCATCCCGAACTGCCCTTGCTGAAAAACTCGAAGGACCAGCAGAAACGAAAAACGTCTCGCCTTCATTAATCATACCTGCACCACAAATCGGAAAAAAGACGATTCCGTCAGTAGAAACGAATTCTGTAAGTGAAACTTCACCCACTTTAGCCACGCCTGCGGTAGTTCCAAAACAACACGCTACGCAAAAAGGCTTCTTTGCTTGGCTTCGTCGAAGGAAGAATCGCAACAAGGACGATCCAGACATCCGTTCACGAGATGGTGATTTACACACTTAAATTCTGCCCTTCTCAAATGACCTACGCGTAGGTCTGTTGCTTTCGTCTCCCCTTACTTATACAAAGTAACCTGGGATAACAAAAAACACCTGCAACTTTTCATACATAGTCACAGGTGTTGAGAAGCATCTCTTTCAAAGTAGACCTTTTTTGAGGAATACGCTTTTTACAATGTTTTTTCGATCGATTTTTCTGGAATGAACCACATTAATAAAATCAGGACATTGACAATCAATACTGCAATTGGAGCAATCAATTTCCCTAGGATCAGTGCCACAATTGCTAAACCTATAGATAAATACAATTTCGGATAATGTTTAAATAGTTGTCCAATCTTAGAATCTTTTCCATTTGCTCTTACAAGTGCTCGCACTAACAAGTAATAGGCAAAATCAGTACCTAACGTGACAAAACCATACAACGCCTGTGGTGCCCATGAAAAAGGATAATCCCCGACCCAAGCAGTCACATAGGGAAATAAGGTCATCATCAAAATCAAAAAGTTATTTGCCCAAAGAACCCAGCCATCTACTTTATGCACTAATTGAAAAAGGTGATGATGGTTGTTCCAATAAATCGCTAAACTAACAAAACTGATCAGATACACAATAAATTTATGCTCCATATGTAGAAAGGCAGACCAAGTCGGTCCATTTGGTTCATGTAATTCTAAAACCAGCAAAGTCATAATAATAGCAATGACCGCATCTGTAAAAGCTTCAATTCGAGATTTTGGCATTTTTCTTAACTCCATTCAATACTTACTAAAAATTAGTTTCTTCGACTCCTATTTAACCAAAAAAGAGCCTCGTTTGCCAATAAATACGTCTTAAGTTGGACGTAAGTGAGAAAATAGTTTGCTAAACTGTATTTAAGTTAAAACAAATGGAAAGAAGGAATTTAAAATGATGAAAGAATACCCTATGGTTGTACGAATTTTAGCTGTTGTCGGCTTTTTCTTAGTTGCTAGTTTGATTTTAAGTATCGTTGGTCCAATCCTTTCTGGATTAATTGGCTTATTCTTTAGAATCGCCATTCCTTTAGCGATTGCTTACTTATTAGTCAACTGGTTGACAAAACGTCGTGGACGGACATATTAAAAAAACAGAAATCGTCGAAAGCTAAGCTTTCGACGATCTTTTTTGTATTACCCTAACGCTACATCTAAAATCATCATAATAATAAATCCAGACATCGCACCAAACACACCATAATGATGTTTACTATCCGTTGTTGCTTGTGCTTCTGGGATCAACTCTTCTACTACGACATAGATCATGGCTCCAGCAGCGAAAGATAGTGCATAGGGCAATAGTGGCTCAACACTTGTCACTAGTAATGCACCAATTACGGCGGCGATCGGTTCGACTAACCCTGAAGCTTGGCCGTAAAGAAATGATTTGGTCCGACTTAACCCTTCCTGACGTAAAGGAATCGACACCGCCGCTCCTTCTGGAAAGTTTTGTATCCCAATACCTAATGATACTGATATTGCTGCCAAGACTGCCACAGTTGGATTGGCGGCTTCATTAGCAGCACCAAATGCAACTCCAACAGCTAATCCTTCTGGGATATTGTGCAAAGTAATCGAAAATACTAATAAAATTGTTCGCTTTAAATGACTAGGAAAGCCCTCTTTTTCTTTGTTTGGTCCAAAATGCATATGCGGGATTGTTTTGTCCGCAAGATAGAGAAACACTCCGCCCAAACCAAAACCAAGACTAACCACTAGCCAAGGAATCGAGCCATTTTCCTTGGCAGCTTCTATAGCCGGATCTAATAAAGACCAAAAACTCGCCGCAATCATCACGCCTGAGGCAAAGCCCAGCATCAGATTCAATACATTTCGATTGATATTTTTAAAGAAAAAAACCAATGCGGCACCTAAAGCAGTCATTCCCCAAGTAAATAGCGTCCCAACTAACGCTTGCTGCCATACTGCTAAGCTTAATATCCACTCAACCATGTGAACCTCCTACTTTCAACAATTATTCTTTCTTCTTTTAGTAGCACCCATTTCAAGAATCTGTCCTCAAGAGATGAAAAAAATTTATCTGCCTAAAATGAATGGGTATCCTGAAAACGTTTGTTCAAAATTACTTTATCATGTTTTAGGCGAGCCTGTAAACTTCTTTTGAGACACTTTCTTTGCTGGTTTTTTTAAGACGCGTTATACTTTTTGGGTAGGAAACTTACAAAAAGAAAGTGAGTGAAAAAAATGTCAAAAATTAACGCAGGAGTTGCAATGGTCAACGTGTTAGAAGCTTGGGGAATCGATCATATCTATGGTATTCCCGGTGGATCATTCAACTCAACAATGGATGCCTTGTATCATGAACGCGAATCCGTTAAATATATTCAAGTACGTCACGAAGAAGCGGGCGCTCTCGCTGCCGCAGCTGATGCAAAACTAACTGGTAAAGTCGGTGCTGTCTTTGGTTCTGCTGGTCCTGGTGCCAGTCATTTGATCAACGGTCTTTATGACGCGCAAATGGATCATGTTCCTGTTTTGGCTTTATTGGGACAAGTCGCCTCTACTGCTATGAACTATAATGCTTTCCAAGAATTAAATGAAAATCCGATGTTTGCAGATGTTAGTGTCTACAATCGGACGGTGATGACAGCGGAAAGTTTGCCTCATGTGATTGATGAAGCGATTAAAGCGGCTTACCAACAAAAAGGCGTAGCAGTTGTTACTATCCCTGTTGACCTTGGTTTTGCAGAAATTGAAGAAACAGAAATCGCAACAGCCAAAAATCATAAAACAGGTGTGCTACTTCCCGACGAAGCAGATCTCAAAGCAGCCTTACCATTGATTGAAGCAGCGAAACAACCTGTTCTTTATATTGGACAAGGCGTGCGCGGTGGCTTTGATGCAATCAAAGCATTTGCTGACCATTTCTCAATGCCTGTTGCAGCAGCGGTCTTGGCAAAAGGAATTGTCCCTGATCTTTATGAAAACTTCTTAGGCTTTGCGGCGCGTGTTGCAACAAAACCTGCAAATGAGGCTTTAGCTGACGCCGATTTAATCGTATTTGTCGGCAGCGATTTTCCATTTGGCCGTTACTTCTTTAACCCAGATGCGAAATTTATCCAAGTCGACATTGATGCGGCGAAATTTGGTCGTCGTCACCAAGTCGATCAATCGGTTTTAGGTGACGGTGCGACTGCTTTACGTCGTTGGGTCGAACTAGGAAACGCACGTCCAGCGGATGCATGGCTTAAAGCCAATCAAGAAAACATTCGCAACTGGCATGCTTGGCGTAAGAGCTTCTATAATGATGAATCAATGCCCCTACGTGCAGAACCTGTCTTTAAGGAAGTAAATCGAATTGCCGAAGAAGATGCCGTCTATGTTGCCGATGTCGGAAAT
Organism: Enterococcus raffinosus; assembly: GCF_019175485.1. Taxonomy (NCBI): domain Bacteria; kingdom Bacillati; phylum Bacillota; class Bacilli; order Lactobacillales; family Enterococcaceae; genus Enterococcus; species Enterococcus raffinosus. The sequence goes on along the minus strand of NZ_CP072888.1, from coordinate 23,107 downwards.
GTTACGTTGAACGCTATCCGTCACTTAGAAATGAATGGCGAACAGCAATTTACAACTTCCGGTTGGTTCGCAACAATGGGAAATGGTGTTCCAGGCGGAATTGCCGCACAATTAACTTATCCAGAGAAGCAAGTCTTTACCTTCAGCGGTGATGGTGGCTTTGCGATGCAGATGCAGGATATCATTACTCAGGTAAAATACAACTTACCAATTATCAACGTGGTCTTCTCAAATAATGCTTTTGGTTTTATTGAAGCTGAACAAGAAGATACTGAACAACAAAAATTTGGTGTTTTCTTAGAAGGAGCTGACTTTGGTAAAGTTGGGGAAGCACTTGGCGCTGATGGGTTTACCATCACTGAATATAGCCAATTAGAACCCGCCTTCACCGCGGCCAAAGCAAGCAAGCGTCCCGTTGTTATTGATGTTAAAATCAAGGATGAACGTCCTTTACCAGTGGAAGCATTAGAGCTTGAACCAGAAAAATTCTCTGCCGAACAAATCAATGCCTTCAAAGAAAAATATCAAGTACACGATATGCCAACATTGCGTGAAATCCTAAAATAGACCAAATGAATATTGTTTGTGTGATCCTTTTTGGAAAAGCAGACTAGTAATAGACAAAAAAGGTTGTGCCTAAATTTTTGGCACAACCTTTTTTACATTCTGCGAATCGTTTGTTTTGCTTCTTTTTCTAATTGCTTGGTCAGTTCATCTGCTGGCAATTCTCGATTGACCAACGCCTGCAGGACCATTGGTAAATTCACTCCCGTCACTAGAGACTGACGTGAATCACTCATCACACAGAAGCTGGCATAGCGAAAGGGTGTACCGCCAAACATATCCACCAGCCAAACAAGTTCATCCACTTTCGTTAATAATTCTTTAGCATAGTCCTCAATATTTTCTTGCAGCCCTGTAGCCCCTGGTTCGATATTTAAAGTCTCCACACAGCTTTGCTCACCTAGAATGGACTCCGCTGTCTTTAACAGACTGTCCGCTAAATGGTCGTGGGTCGCGATAATGATCCCGATCATACTGACACATCCCTTCATTGCCAAGTCTATCCTATTTTAATTCCCAAGTAAATTCTTAACGGTTGACTTGAAACTTCAGATGTTCCCCGATATAATGCAAAGAGGCCTTGCGCCAATACTGATAAAGCGAGGAAAATCATTGATTACAGTAAGTGACGTTAGTTTACAGTTTCCTGATCGTAAACTATTTGATGACGTAAATATTAAATTCACTCCCGGCAATTGTTACGGGTTGATTGGTGCCAATGGTGCCGGAAAATCAACCTTTCTTAAGATTTTAGCAGGCGATATTCAGCCTTCTACCGGCTCTGTTACCCTAGGACCAAATGAACGGATGGCTGTTTTAAAACAGAACCATTTTGATTTCGAAGAATATACTGTTCTAGAAACAGTCATTATGGGACACGAACGCCTATACCAAGTCATGCAAGAAAAAGACGCCATTTATATGAAGGAAGATTTTTCTGACGAAGATGGTATTCGCGCAGCAGAACTAGAAGGTGAATTTGCAGAACTTGATGGTTGGGAGGCTGAACCAGAAGCCGCTGTTTTATTACAGGGATTAAACATTCCTGAAGAATTGCATCAGCAAAAAATGAGTGAACTGACTGCTGGGCAAAAGATCAAAGTCCTTTTGGCACAATCCCTTTTTGGAAAGCCTGACGTTCTATTACTAGATGAACCAACGAACGGACTAGATATCCAATCCATCAACTGGTTAGAAGAATTCTTGATTAACTTTGAAAATACCGTAATCGTCGTCTCCCATGACCGCCACTTCTTAAACAAAGTGTGTACGCACATGGCCGATTTAGACTTCGGTAAAATCAAATTATATGTCGGAAACTACGATTTCTGGTTAGAATCAAGCCAGTTAGCAGCAAAATTACAATCTCAACAAAATGCGAAAAAAGAAGAACAAATCAAAGAATTACAAGAATTTATCGCTCGCTTCAGCGCTAATGCGTCAAAATCTAAGCAAGCAACTTCTCGTAAAAAGATGTTGGATAAAATCACATTAGACGATATCCAGCCTTCTTCACGTCGGTATCCTTTCGTACAATTCAAACCTGAACGAGAAATCGGGAATGATTTACTACAGGTAGACAATGTCAGTGTAACGATTGATGGCAAGAAAATTTTAGACAATATCTCCTTTACCTTGAATCGTGATGATAAGGTTGCCTTCATCGCTGAAAATGACTTAATCACAACGACCTTGTTCAAAGTCATCATGGGAGATCTTAAGCCTGATACAGGAACGATTCGTTGGGGTGTAACAACTAGCCAGGCTTACTTGCCAAAAGATACGACAAAAGAATTCGACAGTGACATGCCGATTCTTGATTGGCTACGCCAATACGCCAGCAAAGAAGAGGACGATAATACCTTCTTACGCAGTTTCTTAGGGCGCATGCTATTCTCAGGTGACGAAGTAATGAAGCCTGTCAATGTCTTGTCCGGTGGTGAAAAAGTTCGCTGCATGTTATCGAAGCTAATGCTGTCAAAATCAAACGTCTTAGTCATGGATGATCCAACCAATCACCTAGACTTAGAATCGATTTCAGCATTGAACGATGGGCTGATCGCTTACAAAGGATCACTACTATTTGCTTCTCACGACCATCAGTTTATCCAAACGATTGCCAACCGTATCATCGCTATTTCTGAAAATGGTGTTGTGGATCGTGCGGAAACAACCTATGATGAATTTCTGGAAAACCCAGAAGTTCAAAAGCAATTAAGCAAATTGTATTAAAAAAAAGCCTTCGCGATTTTTTCTCGCGAAGGTTTTTTCTATTAAATAAATTGTACAAGTTCCATCAAGATCGGAACGACAATCACAAATAATACGGTACTTGTTGTAACCAAGTTGGTTGCGTATTTGACATCCCCATGAGCTTCATTTGCTAAGATTGGCAAAACAGCTAACATTGGTGTCGCAGATTGTACAATCAATGTTTGTTTCAATAAAGGTGCTAAGCTTGCGCCAAAAGCATTTGATCCCAGAGCAATCAAAGCAACTAAAACTGCTGGTGCCAAGACGAAACGTCCTAATAACGCTACGATCGTATCGCGATCAAAACGAATACTCTTCAAGCCAGCGTCATACAAAACAATCCCAATATAAAGCAAGGACAATGGCGTTACAATACTACCTACATAGCCAAGTGTCGCATTGATAAAGCTTGGTACTGGAATGCCTACCAACAAGAAGATGATGGCGACAATAAATCCAAGTAATGGTGGTGGCAACAGTTTCTTCCAGTTTAATTTCGCTTTATTTTCGCCTTTTACTTTCGTTGGGTCATCATTAGAGATTAAGAATACCCCAAACGCCCAAGTAGAAACGGTGTTTGTCACATAATAAACCAAGAAGTAAGGCAATGATTTTTCACCGAACAAAGCAATATTTAAAGGTAACCCAATGAAGATCGTATTCGCATTGACGACCGCATTCATGAATATCCCACGACGTCCCGGACGAATCTTTAAAATTTTCACTAACGCATAAGCTAAGATATAAGAGATAATGACTGCCCCAACTGGGTAGATTAAACTACCCGATAGTTGGAACAAGCTCTCTTTTGTTAAATTTTTTAATACGGATACAAAGATGGAGGCTGGTAAAGCCACACGTGTGATTAATGATGAAATACTTTTTCCAAAGCTATCATCAAACCAACCCTGACCTTTCAAGATATATCCTAAAGCAATCATAATAATGATGCTTAAAACACTTTGGATTGATTGAAAGAAAATCATCTTTTCTTCCCCCTTTTTCATAAGTAAAGACTTTTTTTACTGTATATATGATTTAATCAACATCAAGCGGTTGGTATTCTGGATACCATTTCATCTCTTCAACAGCCTGTTTGATGTCTTTGATTTCTTCTTTGTTTAAGTTTTGATCAACTACGCTTTTCACAACTACTTCAGCGATTGTTTGAGAGAATTCAGTTAATTTTGATACAGGTGGTAACACAGCAGCTCCTGGTTTGCTTGTATCAACGATTCCTCCTAGTGCATGACTCGCTTGGGAGAGCATTTCACCATTCACACGTTTCGCAGTTGAAGCAATAATTCCAAGTCCTAAACCAGGGTACATCAGTGCATTGTTGGCTTGACCGATTTGATAAGTGACACCATTATATTTGACGTCATCTGCTGGAATCCCTGTTCCGATCAGAGCTTTACCATCTGTCCATTTGATTAGGTCTTCCGCCGTTGCTTCGGCTAATTTCGTTGGATTAGATAATGGGAAAATAATCGGACGCTCTGTATGAGCAGCTAAATCTCGGACAATTTCTTCGGTAAAGGCACCTGGTTGAGTGGAAGTACCGATAATAATTGTTGGATGGATCGCTTTAACAGCCGCCGTTAAGTTCGTCAATTCATCCGCATTTGAAAATTCACTGCGTTGACGGACAAAGTCTTTTTGACCTGGAGTTAAATCTTCCGTATCTTCAAATAAAACACCTTGTTTATCAACCATATAGAAGTGTTTCCGAGCTTCTTCTTCAGACAAGCCTTGGCGTTTCATTTCATCTAGCAATTGGTTCGCAATTCCAACACCAGCAGTTCCAGCACCAAAAGTCATTACGGTTTGTTTGGTTAAATCTTCTTGGGAGATGTTCAACGCACCTAGAACACCTGCTAACACAACAATCCCAGTTCCTTGGATGTCATCATTGAAGGTCGTGATTTTGTCTTGGTATTTTTCCAAGATGTTCGCTGCATTTGAACGACCGAAGTCTTCCCAGTGAAGTAATACCTCAGGGAATAGTTCTTCTACAGCTTCGACAAATTGATCGATCACTTCGTAATATTTATCCCCATAAACACGTTCATGTTTGTTCCCTAAGTACAATGGATCATTTAGTAATTCTTGGTTATTCGTTCCAGCATCAATGGATACAGGCAAGACTTGTGCTGGATTGATTCCTGCGGCTGCAGTGTAAACCATCAATTTGCCAATCGCGATGTCTACTCCGTTAACACCCCAGTCACCGATACCTAAGATTCCTTCAGCATCTGTAACAACGATTAAGCGAATATCACGGCCAGCAGCTGCATTCTTCAAGCTTTCTTTGATGCTTTCTGGATCATCAATTGAGATGAATGCGGCATTTTGTGGTTCAACAAAGAGTTCATTGTATTGTTCAATTGAATCCGCCACAGTTGGATCATAAACAATTGGCATAAATTCAACGACGTGTTGTCCCATTAACTTATAAAATAGTGTACGGTTCGTATTAAAAATTTCCATCAAAAAGAGACGTTTTTCTAAGTTCGTTGTTTTGCTCTGGTATTGACCGTAAGCTTGATTCGCTTGTTCTTCCAAGGTTTGCACTTTGGATGGCAACATGCCTGTTAAACCATATTGTTTTCTTTCTTCTTTTGTAAATGCGGTTCCTTTATTTAAAAATGGGTTATTTAAAATTTCGATTCCTTTCATACTTTTCTCCTCCTTATTGATTACAGTTAGCACATTACACGCATTCGCCAACTATAGTCAAAACAAAAGCTTAGGATAAATTTTATTTATATGATAATCTAATTTCACAAGAGGAGATTATTATGAACTTTAAAGACTTAGAATATTTCCAACGTTTAGTACGAGAAAAGAGCTTTACAAAGGTCGCCAACGCCTTCCATGTGAGCCAGCCAACCATTACCTATGCAGTAAAAAGATTAGAGGATGAACTAGGAACAGAACTGGTTTATCGAGATCAATCTCACAAGCAATTGATCATCACTCAAGCCGGGATCGTCCTTTCTCGTCATATTTCAAACATTTTAAAAGAGGTTACTATCGCAGTAACTGAAATTGACCGCTTAAAAGAGGAAACTTTAGACTTCGGGCTGCCGCCTATTATCGGAAATTTTTACTTTCCTAAGCTTTCTTCTTATCTTTTTAAGAATAATTTGATGCGTCATATTCACTTAGTGGATGGCGGTTCAAGAGATCTTTACAGCCTATTACGTCGTGGCAAAATCGATCTTGCCCTGCTGGGGTCAACACAACCTATTCGAGATGATGAGTTAACTAGTGAAATATTGATCGAAAAAAGATTCATGATTGTCGTTAGTCCCCATCATCCATTAGCCAAACGCAAAGAGATCGCTTTTTCTGAATTAAAAGAGGAACCCTTTGTATTATTAAATGAACACTATGTTCATCCAACCGCCTTTAAAAAAATGGCGCAGCAGGCTCATTTTGACCCACAAATTATTTATCAAAATAGTAACTTGAATATTTTAAAAGGGATGATTCGTGAACAAATCGGCATCGGATTTTTAGCTGAACTAGCCATCTTGCCTGAAGATAATTTAGTCATGATTCCAATCACTGATCAGCCTCAGCCTACGTTTATAATCTCACTTGTCCAGCGGGATCAAGTGTTGGATTCAACCATTCGTGGGCAATTGATTGAATTGATTCGCGGGTTTAGTCAACAAAATGAACAATAAAAAAGTGAGGAAATCAAAAAGATCTCCTCACTTTTTTATTAATTTCGTTTGTCTCCACGAGTAAAGACCGCGATACAGCCCAAACCAGTATGACTGGCGATCGTCGTTCCTAGTGGAAAGATTCGGACCTCTTTTGGCTGAATACTTTCTTCTAAATGACGCTTCACTTCTTCTGCACCTTCCTGATCGGCACTCGTTGTGATAAAAATTGTTTGATTTGCTGGATCTGTTGTTGCTTCACTGATTTTATCAGCTACTAGCTGCAACGCTTTTTTACGTCCACGAACTTTTTCAACATTTTGCAACTTGCCATCAACATCCACTGTGATAATTGGTTTGATGTTCATTAAACCGCCAATCGCTGCACTTGTTTTAGAAATACGTCCGCCACGTTGCAGGTGATTCAAATCATCGACGGTCACCCAATGATGATACGTCAGTTTATTTTCTTCTAGCCAATGATATAGTTCTTCTAATGGCATCCCAGCCTGCTGCTTTTTAGCCGCTTCATAGACCATCAATCCTTCGCCACCGCTAGCAGCTAAGGAATCTACTACATAGACCTCTGCTTCTGGTAAGTCTTCCTTCAACAGTTCCACTGCCTGAATAGCGCTTTGATAAGAGCCGCTCATTCCAGAAGAAAAACAGATATACAAAATTGGAATATTTTTTTCAGCATAACTGCGGAAAAATTCCACATAACGGCCAACGTTAACCTGCGATGTCGTTGGCATCGCACCTTCTTTGATTTGTTGATAAAAATCATCAATTTTAAAACTGCGCCCTAAATCATCGGCGAATTCTGTCCCATCTATCGTGACGTACATCGAAATAAAATCAACGTTGTTTTCATCTAGTAATTCATAAGGCACATCGCAACATGAATCTGTCAGAATCTGATACATTTTAAAATCCTCCAAACACCCGCTTATTAGTAAATCTATTCTACTAGATAATTGGTTGCTTGTCTCATAATATGTTAGATTTGAGCCCAAACACTCTCCATAATATTGGTTTGTGTACGATCTGGTCCAACGGAGAAGGTCGAGATACGCACACCCACAAGTTCAGAAACGCGACGTACATAATTACGCGCATTTTCCGGTAGATCAGCTAAATCACGGCAGCCTGTAATATCTTCGCTCCAACCAGGTAGTTCTTCATAAACGGGCTTACAACGATTTAATTCTTTTAGGCTTGCTGGATAATGGTAAATTAGTTCTCCGTCCAGCTCATACGCTGTACAAATTTTCACTGTATCCAGACCGCTCAAGACATCAATCGAGTTTAAAGAAAGATTCGTAATCCCAGAAACACGTTTTGAATGACGCATCACAACCGAGTCAAACCAGCCCACACGACGTGGACGACCAGTAGTCGTTCCATATTCACGACCGACTTCACGAATCTGATCTCCAACTTCATCAAACAATTCAGTTGGGAAAGGTCCATCACCTACGCGTGAAGTATAGGCTTTACAAACACCGACAACTTTGTCGATTTTAGCAGGTCCTACACCACTACCGATAGTTACCCCACCGGCAACTGGGTTCGAAGAAGTAACAAATGGATAGGTTCCTTGATCGATATCCAGCATAACGCCTTGGGCACCCTCAAATAACACCCGTTTACCTTGATCAAGCGCATCGTTCAGGATAACCGATGTATCTGTTACGTATTGTTTAATTTGTTGACCATACTCATAGTATTCCTCAAAAATATCATCAAAACTCATCGCTTCGTCATCAAACATCTTAACAAATTGACGGTTCTTTTCTTCCAGATTGATTTTTAAGCGGTCTTCAAAAATTTCTTTGTCTAAAAGGTCCGCTACCCGGATCCCCACACGAGCTGCCTTGTCCATGTAAGCCGGTCCAATCCCTTTGATTGTTGTACCGATTTTATTTTCACCTTTAGCGTCTTCTTGTAATTGATCCAATTTGATATGGTAAGGCAAGATAACATGGGCACGATCAGAAATTCGTAAATTGTCTGTTGTTATTCCACGTTCATGTAAATAAGCTAATTCCGTTACTAATGACTTCGGATTGACTACCACACCATTTCCGATGACACTGGTTTTTTCTTTATAAAAAATACCAGAAGGAATCAAGTGCAATTTATATGTTTCATTGTCAAATTTGATTGTATGACCTGCATTGTCTCCACCTTGGTAACGAGCAATGACTTCTGCATTCTCACTCAAAAAATCCGTGATCTTTCCTTTACCTTCATCGCCCCACTGCGTCCCTACAACTACTACAGATGACATCTGAACACCTCGTTTAATTTTATTTAATCCTGCATCATTGTATCAAGAATAGCACAATACTTCAATGAAAATTCGAATATTAAAATATGAAGATTTCAAAATCCAAGCAAATCACGAACATTATTTTTGAAATCCTAAAAAAAGACAAAAAAAGACGCAAGTTTAAGACATGCGTCAAAATTCTTCTCTTGGTGATAAAGATGAAAATTTATTGTATTGCTTGATGAAGAGCAATTCAACCGTTCCTCGAGCACCACTCCGGTTTTTCTCGATGATAACTTCAATGACATTTCGGTTTGCCGCTGACTCTTCATCCTCTTCTCCTTCACGTTCATAGTAATCATCACGGTATAAAAAGGCTACGATGTCAGCATCCTGCTCGATTGATCCAGATTCACGAATATCACTCAGTACTGGTCGTTTGTCCTGACGCTGTTCAACGCCACGAGAAAGCTGTGATAAAGCAATGATCGGTACTTTTAATTCTTTTGCCAGCTTCTTCAATTGCCGCGAAATCTCTGATACTTCTTGTTGGCGATTCTCTCGTCCAGTTCCTTCGATCAATTGCAAATAGTCAATCAGAATCAGACCAAGATTGCCTTTTTCTTTTGCCAGCTTGTGACATTTCGCTCGGATCTCAGAAACCTTAATTCCTGGTGTGTCATCAATAAAAATATTGGCTCGAGAAAGACTTCCCATTGCAACGATCAGGTTCTGCCATTCTTCTTCAGATAGCTGTCCCGTTCTTAAATGACTGGCTTCAATCGACCCTTCTGCACAAAGCATCCGATTAACCAGTGACTCCGCACCCATTTCCAAACTAAAAATAGCAACGGATTTATCTGTCTTTGTTCCAACATTCTGAGCAATATTCAAAGCGAAAGCCGTCTTACCCACTGCGGGACGAGCTGCTAAGATAATCAATTCCTCCGCTTGTAATCCGGCAGTCATTTTATCTAAAGCTGCATATCCTGTTGGCAATCCTGTGATTTCTTCGTCGTTTCTAGCTAATTGGTCGATATTTTCAATGGCGGTATTCAGGACCTCGCTGATGGTCAAAAAACCGCTCTTATTGCGACGTTCGGACACTTCCATGATATTCCGTTCGGCAGCGTCTAAAATCGTCTGTACGTCGTCTCCTTGCTCAAAACCTTGGGTTACAATATTTGTAGCCGTTTGGATAAGATTTCGCAGCAAAGACTTCTCTTCTACAATTTTTGCATAATACCCTACGTTAGCCGCCGTCGGAACGCTCAAAGCAAGTTCGGATAGGTAGCTTAAACCACCAGCGTCTTCCAGCTGATTTTGCTGTTCCAGTAATTCCTTCACCGTCACTACATCAATCGCTTCATTACGATCATTCAGCTGAATCATTCCACGAAAAATCAGTTGATGCCCGCGACGATAAAAATCTTCTGGAACTATGTACTCCATGGCCGTGATCAAAGCATCAGTCTCCAAAAAAATAGAGCCTAAAGTTGCTTGTTCGGCTTCAATGCTCTGGGGTGGCACACGATCTTGTAACATTTCGCTCATGTCTTTTTACGCTCCTCTTCGTCCATCTATTTTACAAAATCTGCCCGTTAAATACAACAAAGAGTATAAGCAATTCTCTTAATTTCAAGAACGCTCATACTCTCTTGTAATTATTCGTTTAAAAAATTATTCTTCAATCACATGTACCTTAATGATTCCTTCAACCTCTGTGTGAAGCTTTACTGGAACCTTAGTATACCCTAAGGTACGAATCGGATTTTCTAGCTCAATTTTGCGTTTGTCGATTTTTAAATCATATTGCTTTTTTAACCCTTCGGCAATTTGTTTAGAAGGAATGGAGCCAAATAGTCGGCCATCTTCGCCGCCTTTTGCTTTGATCTCTACTACAGTGTCTTCTTTTGCCAAAAAATCTGCTAGTTTTTTAGCTTCTGCCAATACCTCAGCCGCTTTCTTATCTTGTGCTTTCTTTTGCCCGCTTAATTCAGAAATACTGCTTTTGGTTGCTTCTTTCGCTAATTTATTTTTTAGTAAATAATTTTGTGCATAACCTGTTGGGACTTCTTTAATATCGCCCTTTTTTCCTTTACCTTTAACATCTTGTAAAAAAATTACTTTCATTCTTCTGTCCCCTCCGTCAACTGTTTATTAATGGCATCAAGTAATTGTTTCTTTGCTTCTGCAATGGTACTGCCGTCCAGCTGCGTGGCCGCATTTGTAAAATGACCGCCGCCGCCTAAAGCTTCCATTACTGTCTGGACATTAATCGTCCCGGAACTACGCGCACTGATAGCTATTACACCATCCGTTCGTTTGATAATTACAAAAGCCGCATTGATGTCTACCATCGATAACAGCGTATCCGCTGTTTTAGCAGCCGTTACACTGTCGTACTCTTGATTGTCAGTTCCCGTAGCAACGACGATATCATCTCTGACATAATCACTTTCACCGACTAATTTACTAATTTCCAAATAAGATTGAATATCAGTACTCAATAAGTATTGTACTAAAGAAGCATCTGCTCCACAAGTCTTTAAATAACTAGCCACATCAAATGTTCTAGCAGTCGTCCTCACGGCAAAGTTTTTAGTGTCTACCGTAATCCCAGCAAGTAATAAGGTTGCGGTCATTTTGCTCATTTTTTGCCGTTCATTACTTTCGAATTGAATCAACTCTGTGACCAATTCAGATGCTGAGGATGCTGAAGACTCAATGTAGGTTAATAAAGATTTCTCAGGGAACTCTTCCCCTCTGCGATGATGGTCAATAATCACAATGTTCTCAAATTGGTCATACAATTCCTGATCAATCGATAACGATGGGCGATGATAGTCAACCATGACCAATAAATCTCCTGGTTTACGTTGTTTTTTTGCTGAATCTGGTGATATTAAAAGATCCTCTAACTCCCCATTTTTATGAATCTCTTCCAGACATCGTTCCACATCAGGAATGGTCTCTTCTTCATTAATTACAATCTGCACTTTTTTATCGTGATATCGTGCCAAACAAGCCACACCGAAAGCAGAACCAATCGCATCCATATCAGGAAAACGATGCCCCATTACAAAAACATTTCCTGTTTGATTAAATACATTTTTTAAAGCTGTCGACATAGCTCTAGATCGCACCCTTGTTCGTTTAGCGGCGCTAGCAGAATTTCCGCCATAAAAAATCGGTTTTTGATCCTCCGCTGCATTCTTTACAACTACTTGATCGCCGCCTCTTACCAATGCGATATCCAAATTATTTTGCGCTTCATCGCCAATTACTTCTAAAGTTTCCGTCCCGTAACTAATTCCCATACTTATTGTAATCAGCATGTCTTGTTTTTCAGCAGAGACACGAATATGTTCTAACAGATCAAAATTATTTTCTATCATCTTTTCCAAATCATCGTACCGTGCAAAAAAGAAAAAACGTTCCGCATTTACCCGCTTATAAAAAATTCGATAGGAGTCCATCCAATCAGAAATAATTGTTGTAATAAACGAATTCAAGTTGGATATTTCTTTGTCGTCTCGACGGTCAATTACATCATCATAATTATCTACTGAAAGGATGCCAACCACTGCCTGTTGCAACTTTTCTTTATTCTCTAATACATATTCCTTTGTAACGTCTATTAAATAGACAACGCGTTTTTCTTTATTCAGATCAAAATGATAAAGAATATTTCCTATCTTATAAATACTTTTTCCTTTTTCTGCACGTTGAAGCAATTCATTAATCATATCCTGTTGATCAGCTTTTGTTAATTGCTGAACACTTTCTGTTATTGCTGGATTTGTCCAAGTAAACATATTGCTTTCATCCCAAGTAATAATCCCTACTGGCATATCCTCGGAAACATAATCTAATGCTTCTTCAGCATGGCGAGAAGCATATTGAATTGTTTGTTGATTTGTTACCTCAATACGATTACGCAAAATGATTGTATAAATCCATAACAAAAGATCGATTATTATCACAATTCCTGCCGTTATAAAAGTGAAGGGGAGCACGAAGATTGCAATTAATTGAATCATCAGTAAACAGAGAAAGACGAAGGACCATTTAACACTAGGATTCTTTTTCATCTATATTCTCCCAATTTATTCGTTTGCAGCTATTTTCTATTTAATTTATCGAGTAACTTTCTATCTCAATAAAGTTCAAATAGCTATAGCTTGGTTTCAACTAGTGTAATTTTATCACACTATCCTTTAGCAAGCGACTTTCTAGAATGTTTCACGTGAAACAAAAAAAAGAAACCCCAATAATGAAGTTTCTTTTTAAATAACAATTTAGTCTTCAGAAACGAATGCTAATAAGCCCATAATACGTGCGCGTTTAATAGCGATCGTTAATTTACGTTGGTTTTTAGCGCTTGTTCCAGTTACACGACGAGGTAAAATTTTACCACGTTCGCTAATGAAACGTTTTAGTAATTCGATATCTTTATAATCGATATATTCGATATGATTAGCAGCAATATAGTCTACTTTACGACGTTTGCGACCTCTTCTTTGTTGTGCCATTCCGTTTCCCTCCTATTCAATTATTAGAATGGTAAATCATCATCTGAAATGTCGATGGAGGACCCACTAAATGGATCTGAATCTCTATCGAAGTCAGGCATAGTGTTCTTAGCTGACTGAGAGGATTGATTATAATTGTTGTTAAAATTATTTCCCCCGCCTTGGAAGCTGTCATCAGAACTTGGATTCTGCTGACGTTGTTCACTTGCAGTACGAGATTCCAGTAATTGGAAATTTTCAGCAACAACTTCTGTCACATAGACCCGTTGTCCTTGCTGATTTTCATAATTTCGTGTTTGGATACGGCCAGTCACACCTAAAAGAGTTCCCTTACGCGCATAATTAGCTAAAGTTTCAGCTGATTTCCGCCAAATCACACAGTTGATAAAGTCTGCTTCACGATTACCGCTTTGATTCGTAAAATTACGATTCACCGCTAAAGTAAACGTTGCAACACCTGTCCCATTTGCTGTATAGCGTAAATCAGGATCCTTTGTTAAACGACCAACTAGTACAACATTATTAATCAAAGTAAAGCCAGCTCCCTTCTCGTCAATTGTTTCACGTGAAACAATTATTCTTCAATCTTAACGATCATGTGACGAATAATATCGTCGTTGATTTTTGCAAGACGATCGAATTCGTTAACTGCACTAGCTGTTGTTGGCGCAGTTGCATTGACGATATGGTAGATGCCTTCACGGAATCCGTTCATTTCGTAAGCGAAACGGCGTTTTTCCCAATCTTTTGAATCGATAATTTCTGCTCCATTATCTTTCAAGATTGTATCGAAACGTTCTACTAAAGCAGTTTTTGCTTCTTCATCAATGTTCGGACGAATGATGTATGTGATTTCATACTTCGTGTTTTGACTCATTGATTTTCACCTCCCTATGGACTATAAGGCTCTTAAGTTTCTTAAGAGCAAGGAGAGCGATCTAAAAATATATAGACTACTCACAAATATTCATTATACATAATCGTCCTACAAAAATCAAATCTTTCTTTATCTAAAGTTACGAAAAAAGACTGAGATTGCTCTCAGTCTTTAAAAATTTATTCTTCTGTATCCTTTGTAATATCCTCAGATGTTTCAATATTATTCGTCGTTTCTACATCATCAGCTTCTTCGTCCTCTGTATCAACGATTGCCATAGTCACAACTTTCGTATTTTCTTCCATCTTCATCAGACGTACACCTAGAGTAGCTCGACCTGTTTGTGAAACACCGCCGACATTGAAGCGAATAATGACCCCTTTGTCAGTGATCAGTAAAATATCTTCATTGCCGTTTACAGTAGTTAACCCAGCTAATGGTCCATTTTTATCTTTTACATTCGCTGTTTTGATTCCTTTACCACCACGGCCTTTAACTGGATACTCTGTAGCCTTTGTTCGTTTACCATATCCTTTTTCAGTGATGACCAGAACTTCTTGCTCCTCTTTCAATACAGCGGAGCCAATCACATAATCCTCATCGCGTAAGCGAATGCCACGAACACCACTTGCTGTACGTCCCATATCGCGAACAGCTTCTTCTTTAAATGTTACTGAGTAGCCATCGTGAGTACCAATAATAATGGTTTCATCACCTTCAGTTGACATCACATTTACCAATTCATCACCTTCGCGTAATCCAATTGCAATTAGGCCATTAGCACGAATATTTGAAAAGGCTGTGACAGTCGTCCGCTTAACGGTCCCTTTTCTCGTTACGAAGAATAGGAAGTGACCGTCCTCTGCTTGCCCATTAACCGAGATCACAGCTTGAATGGTTTCATTTGAATCAATTCCTAACAAGTTGATAATTGGAATACCTTTTGCAGTACGACCATATTCAGGAACTTCATAGCCTTTCGCACGGTATACTCGTCCACTATTAGTAAAGAATAGTAAGGTATCGTGCGTCGAACAAGAAATCAAAGTTTTTACAAAATCATCATCGTGAATTCCCATTCCTTGAACACCACGCCCGCCACGACGTTGTGCACGGAACTCTGTCGAAGCCACTCGTTTAATGTACCCATTATTGGTTAGAGTGATAACAACATCCTCTTCTTCGATCAAGTCCTCATCTTCTAAACTTAAAACTTCACCGACTAATAACTCCGTTCGACGATCATCACCAAATTTAGCAGCAACTTCTGCTAATTCAGTACGTATAATTTCTTCTACACGTTCAGGACGCGCTAGAATGTCTTCTAAGTCGCTGATTGTCTTCAGCAGCTCTTGATATTCATTTTCGATTTTCTCACGTTCTAAGCCTGTTAAACGGCGCAGACGCATGTCTAAGATTGCTTGTGCTTGACGATCAGATAACTCAAAGCGTTCAATTAAAGTGGCTTTTGCAATATCATCTGACGCTGAGTTTCGGATAGTCGCAATGATTTCATCAATGTGATCTAACGCAATTCGCAGTCCTTCTAAAATGTGTGCACGTGCTTCAGCTTTTTTCTTATCAAAAATAGTTCTACGAGTGATTACATTTTTTTGATGTTCGATATAATTTTCCAAGATCTGTTTCAAGTTCAGTATTCTTGGAACACCTTTTTCAATTGCTAACATGTTGAAGCTGAACGATGTTTGCAAAGAAGTCATTTTGTATAAGTTATTCAAAATAACAGAAGCACTAACATCTCGTCGAACTTCAATAATGATACGCATCCCCTCACGAGAAGATTCATCACGCAGATCAGTGATTCCTTCTATCCGTTTATCCCGGTGCAGTTCAGAAATACGTTCAATCAGTTTTGCCTTATTAACCATGTATGGTAACTCGGTTACAATAATACGTTCTTTGCCGTTCTTTTGTTCTTCAATTTCGATTTTCGCGCGTACCGTGATCGATCCTTTACCCGTTTCATAAGCACGACGAATACCTGATTTCCCCATAACCAAGCCGCCCGTTGGAAAATCTGGCCCTGGGATGCATTCCATCAACTCTTGCGTGGTTGCTTCAGGATTTTCCATTAATAACTCGATGCCTGCTGTGACTTCTCGCAAATTATGAGGTGGAATATTTGTTGCCATCCCTACTGCGATACCAGTTGCTCCGTTGACTAGTAAGTTCGGGAAACGTGCTGGTAAAACGATCGGTTCTTGCTCACTATCATCATAGTTTCCTTGAAAATCAACAGTATCCTTATTGATATCTCGTAACATTTCCATCGCAATCTTGCTTAAACGTGCTTCAGTATAACGCATTGCTGCAGCGCCGTCACCATCGACAGAACCAAAGTTTCCATGACCATCGACTAACATATTGCGGTAGCTGAAACTTTGAGCCATCCGCACCATTGATTCATAAATCGCACTATCGCCGTGCGGATGATACTTACCCATTACATCCCCAACGATACGAGCAGATTTTTTATGGGGTTTATCTGGTGTAACCCCTAATTCATTCATTCCATATAAAATTCGACGATGAACGGGTTTCAATCCATCCCGTACATCTGGTAAAGCCCGAGCTACAATAACACTCATTGCATAATCAATGAAGGAGTCTTTCATTTCACTGGTTAGATTGACGGCTTGTATATTTTCTCTGCGATCTTCCAAATTGATCCTCCTTACTAAATATCCAAGTTTTTAACATAATGCGCATTTTCTTCGATAAACGCGCGACGTGGTTCTACTCGATCTCCCATCAGCATTTCAAAAACTTGATCGGCCTCGATCGCGTCATCGACACTGACCTGCAACATCAGTCGATTTTCTGGATCCATTGTTGTTTCCCATAGTTGATGATCATCCATTTCACCTAAACCTTTGTAACGTTGAACGTTTGGTTTTGGTGTCGCAGGTAATTCTGATATTTTTTGGACCAATTCTTCTTCGGCATTTTTGCCTGGTTGAATATACGTGATATTTTTACCTTGCTTAATCCCATACAATGGCGGCTGAGCAATATAAACGTAGCCAGCTTCCACGATCGGACGCATATAACGATAGAACAAAGTTAATAGCAGTGTTCGAATATGTGCACCGTCGACATCGGCATCGGTCATAATAACTAATTTGTGATAGCGAGCTTTTGAAACATCAAAATCTGCGCCAAATCCAGTACCCATTGCTGTAAACAACGAACGGATTTCTTCATTCGCTAAAATTTTATCCATTGATGCTTTTTCAACATTCAAAATTTTCCCGCGAATTGGTAAAATTGCTTGAAATTCTCGACTGCGTCCTTGCTTCGCAGAACCACCAGCGGAGTCCCCTTCGACAATGAACAATTCGCATTTTTCTGGATCATTACTTGAACAATCGGCTAATTTACCTGGTAAATTACTTATTTCCAATGCACCTTTTCGGCGTGTTACTTCACGAGCCCGCTTAGCAGCTAGACGTGCTTTAGCAGCTAACATGCCTTTTTCCACAATTCGTCGCCCAACAGATGGATTTTCCATCAAGAACTTCATAAAATTCTCTGAGAACAAGCGATCAGTAACTGTTCGAACCTCAGAATTACCAAGTTTTGTTTTTGTTTGCCCTTCGAACTGTGGTTCTGGATGTTTAATAGAGATTACAGCTGTTAATCCCTCACGGACATCTTCACCAGAAAGATTTTCGTCATTGTCTTTCATTATTTTTTGTTTACGAGCATAATCATTTATTACTCTTGTCAGAGCGGTTTTGAATCCAAACTCATGCGTACCACCTTCATAGGTATGGATGTTATTAGCGAAACTTAAGATATTGGTGTGATAGCCATCTGTATACTGCATCGCAACTTCAACCGTAATATCTTGCTGCTCGCCTTCTACATAAACAGGCTCATCGAAAATTACAGCTTTACTGTGATTTAAATGCTCAACGTAGCTCTTGATTCCGCCCTCATAATGATATTCGCGTAAAACAGGCGTTTCTTCACGTTTATCTTCAATTGAAATTTTTAATCCGCGATTTAAGAAAGCTAACTCTCGTACACGTGTTGCCAATTTATCAAAATTGAAAATCGTTGATTCAGTAAAAATCTCAGGATCTGGGATAAAGTGAACCGTTGTTCCATGCTTTTCGGTTTCTCCTATCACTTTAAGATCATCTACAACCGCACCTCGACGGTATTCTTGGAAATAGATTTTACCGTTTTTGAAGACACGTACATCTAAGCTTGTAGACAAAGCATTAACAACGGAAGCTCCTACACCGTGAAGCCCTCCAGATACCTTGTATCCGCCACCGCCAAATTTACCGCCTGCGTGCAGGATGGTATAAACTGTTTCAACAGCTGGACGTCCAGTTTTTGCTTGAATATCTACTGGAATCCCACGACCATCGTCACTGACAGTGATACTATTATCTTCTTCAATCACCACATGAATATGTGACGCAAAGCCAGCTAACGCTTCATCAATGGAATTATCTACAATCTCCCATACCAGGTGATGCAACCCTTCCGTGCTTGTCGAGCCAATATACATTCCTGGGCGTTTCCGAACGGCTTCTAACCCTTCCAGTACCTGGATCTGACTGGCATCGTACTCTTGCGCACGTTCTAGTAAACTCTTTTCCTCTTCTGTCATCTACGTTTCTTTCCTTTCTATCTGTCCTTGATGGACATAAAAAATATCCGGATGAACCGTCATTTTTCCTTTAACATGATTCAACGTCGTCGTTGT
Organism: Enterococcus raffinosus; assembly: GCF_019175485.1. NCBI lineage: Bacteria > Bacillati > Bacillota > Bacilli > Lactobacillales > Enterococcaceae > Enterococcus > Enterococcus raffinosus. The sequence goes on along the minus strand of NZ_CP072888.1, from coordinate 4,185 downwards.
TAAAAACGTTTGTACTTTGTTTTCAATTGTCTCTAACAAATGTATCTGGCGACTATCATCCAGTTCACTCATGACGTCATCTAATAGTAAAATCGGATATTCTCCTGTTTCTTCTTTCATCAAATCGATCTCAGCCAATTTGACACTTAATGCCGTAGTACGTTGCTGTCCCTGTGAGCCATAAGTCTGTACATTTTGCTGATTAACCTTGAATATCAAGTCATCTCGATGAGGCCCTAAAAATGTATTCCCTTTAAAGATTTCTCGCTTACGATTTTTCTGCAGCTCATCTAGAAACACCTTTCGTATCTCTTCAACGTCTGCACTTTTTAACGAAATACTAGCATCGTACTCTATCGCAAGGTTTTCTTTTTGATTTGTAATCTTGCTGTGAAGATCGTTAGACCAATATTCTAGTTTTTTGACAAATTGCAAACGATTCGCTAAAACTTTACTGCCAAAATCAACTAATTGTTCTGTTAAGATATCCAGATATATTTCATCGGTCTGTTTCTTTTCAGATAATTGTTTTAAGTAAAGATTACGCTGCTTTAGCGTCTGCTGATATTGAGCCAAATCATAGAGATAGACTGGATTAATTTGGCCTAACTCCATATCAATAAATCGTCTTCTGATTTGCGGACTCCCCTTCACTAAAGAAAGATCCTCTGGTGCAAATAAAATGACATTTAATTGACCTATGTAACTGCTCAATTTTTTTTGTTCAATGTGATTGACTTTCGATTTACGGCCTTTTTTGGTCAGCAATAATTCTAATTCTAAACCGCTAGTTCCTCGTTCAATCCGTCCTTTAATCTGAGCAAAGTCATCCTGCCAACCAATTAGTTCTTGTTCGCTGCTGGTTCGATGACTGCGGGTCAATGCTAAAACATAAATACTTTCCAAAAGATTGGTTTTTCCTTGCGCATTCTCTCCTAGAAAGACATTCAAACGGTTGGGAAATTCCAAGACAAGTTCTTGATAGTTTCTATAATTTCTTAACTCAAGCTTATTCAGCCGCATCTTGTTCTTCCTTATTTTTGACCATAAAAAAAGTTCCTACCTCAGGAATTTCAATCATCATTCCTGGATAGAGCTTTCGGCCGCGGCGGTTTTCCAACTCACCATCTACAAATACTGTTTCTTCCGCTAGAAACCACTTGGCTTGTCCACCACTAGAGATAAGATTGATCTCTTTCAATAACTGACCAAGTGTCATGAACTCTGTTTCTAAAAAAATTTTTTGTTTCACATTCATCCCTCATTTTCATGCTAGAAACACCTCTTTATTATACCCTTTTTTAATAGATAAAACAAATTAACTCGTTGTATTTTTCGTTTTAAGAAGTTTTATGCTGTTTTAATTAATTCACTCAAAAAAAAGTAAAAGGTCTTAAAATCGATTTTAAGACCTTTTACTGGAGTTCTGTTTTTTACATGTTTTTTTCATATTTTTCAAAAAATTTGTGAAACTCACTATTTTTTTCTAGTTTGTTCTTACTGGAGTGATTAATTGAATAAAGGAAACATCCCCTTCACTCGGTTCCAAAGTAAATGGACGAATGGCTGAAATAAATTGAATCTTAATACTCATATCACCAAAAGCACGCAAAGCATCTTTCATATAATCAGGATTAAACGAGATTTCCAAGGGGTCTCCACTTACCTTTTCGTAAACCAACTCTTCTTCCACTTTACCGATTTCTGGAGAATTTCCATAAAGAACTACTGAATTATCCGCAATTGCCAATCGTACAATATTATTACGTCCTTCATGAGAAAGTAATGATGCCCGTTCGATAGCCGCTAAAAATGTTGGCACAGAGAATGTGATCTCTGTATTGAAGCTCGTTGGGATTAAACGATTTGTATCAGGATAATTTCCCTCTAGTAGTCGAGAATAGAAATACATTGTCGGTGTTTTGAACAATACTTGGTTTTCCATAATACTGATTTCAACTTCTGCTTCTTCATCCGATAACGAACGGGACAATTCAACTAAACTTTTACCAGGAATAACAATATCAAAATCTTTATTTGCATTTTCCACAGGGACAACACGCTGACTCAAACGGTGAGAATCCGTAGCAACAGCTAATAATTGGCCATTAGACATGGTGAAATGTACGCCAGTTAAAATTGGGCGACTTTCATGCTGAGAAACAGAAAAAACAGTTTCACCAATTAATTTTGTCAACATGTGGACAGGTAATTTTAATTGATTTTGTTCTTCTACGACAGGAAGATGTGGATAATTGTCAGCATCTAATCCATTGACAGTGAAATGAGCAGCTCCAGATGTGATTAGCACTTGATAATTGTCTTGGACTTCTAAAGTAAATGTTTTTTCAGGCAATCGACGAATAATCTCGCTAAAAAAGCGAGCCTGTAAAACAATTGTTCCTAATTCCGCAATTTGCAGCTCTGCCTTTTCATCATCAGTAGCTAGGAAAGTTTCAATCGAGATATCCGCATTACTCCCAGTTAAATTCAATCCTTCATTGTTTAATTCTATTTTTACGCCAGTTAAGATAGGAATGGTTGTTTTAGTGGAAATGGCCCGTTGCACGGTTTGTAATTCTTGAATAAAGCGAGCGCGATTAATCGTAAATTTCATGATAGAACTCCTTTTTTATTTTTTTCGATAAATTTATTTTACAGGATATCGATCTTCTAAAGAAGACGCTTTTGGTTTTAGTCGGTGGTTTATTCTTTTATTTATTTTAGTTAATTAAGTAATAAAAGTAGTAGGTCTTGTTAATCATGTGGAAAACAAAGAAAAAAGCTTGGTAATTCAATTTTTCCACTTGTGGATAAGGTGTGGAAAAACAAACTTCTCTTTTTCGTTCTTTCCACAGGTTAGCCAAGAAGGAGATTTTTGATCTCTGCTATTTCTTGTTGGATACTGCTGTCATTTTTCATCAATTGGCTGATTTTTTCATGGGCATGGATCACGGTTGTATGATCTTTTCCGCCAAATTCTGCGCCAATTTTTGGTAACGAACTTTCAGTCATTTCTCTAGCTAAGTACATAGCAATTTGTCGGGGAACTACAATTGCTTTCACACGTTTTTTCCCTTTCAAGTCTTTTACTTGGATATGATAGAATTTAGCCACTTCGTCTTGGATCTTTCCGATAGAAAGTTGTGCATTGCTTGTGCCTTTCAAACTTTTTAAAGCATCTGCTGCGATACTGGTAGTAATATCTGCGCTATTCATTGTTGCAAAAGCTTGAACACGAACCAATGCTCCTTCCAGTTCACGGATATTTGAATCAATTTGTCCGGCAATGTAACTCAAGGTATCATCTGGAATTTCAAGGTTTTCCGCTTGAGCTTTTTTCCTCAAAATTGCAGTACGTGTCTCCAAGTCTGGCGGAGTAATATCCACCGATAACCCCCAAGCAAAACGCGACACTAAACGTTCTTGTAATTTAGGGATCTCATTGGGCAGACGATCACTAGTTAGAACGATTTGTTTGTTGTCATTATATAGGTTCTCAAAAGTATGGAAAAACTCCTCTTGTGTCGCCTCTTTATCCGCAAAGAATTGAATATCATCTACTAATAGCAAATCTACTTTTCGATATTCTTGTCTAAATTCTTCCGACGTTTTATTTTTTATGGAATTGATAAAGTCATTAGCAAAAGTTTCACTAGAAACGTATTTTACTTTTGCGTCGGGATTGATTGCTAACATCTGGTGCCCGATGGCATGCATCAAATGTGTTTTACCTAAACCAACGCCACCATAGAAAAAGAGCGGATTATAGATAGAACCAGGTTCTTCTGCTACAACCAAGGCCGCTGCATGAGCCATTTGGTTTCCCTTTCCGATGACAAAGGTGTCAAAGGTGTATTTTGGATTAAGCATGGCACGCTTTGTTGTATCTAACTTGGGTGTCTCCTCTTTTTCCACAATGCTGACGGGCGGTGCTTCATCTGGTGTAACAAACAAAGGCATTATTTCATCCCCTGTCACTTTAAACCCAATTTCGACGATTTTCGCGGCTAAATGTTTTTCCCAATAACGCTTATGTAGATCACTAGTAACTTCAATTGTTAGTTGATTATTTGTTAAAGCTAAGGGTTTAGCTGTGCCTACCCAGGCATCATAACTGGCAGGATTGAGGTCATTTTTATAGCTGTCCTTCAATTCCTGCCAGAAATTGTCCAATGAGGTCAA